>JAJZGY010000090.1 GCA_021804785.1 Pseudomonadota bacterium
CGGCCACCCTGTGGCACGGCGTCAACGACCTCATCCATATCGAGCAGTCCTGCCTGCAGATCGCGCGCGGTTTGCCCTGGCGAGGGATCTCGCATAACAACCAGATTTTTTGCACGATCCGCAATATTCTGAGGCGCACTCTGTGCCAAAACCTTGCCGGCGCGCAGCACAACAACCTGCTGGCAGCGCTCTGCTTCCTCCAGATATGACGTCGCGATGAGCGCGGAGGTACCCTGCTCTGCAAGTCTCGCGATGATCTGCCAGAGCTCGTGGCGCGAAAGTGGATCGACGCCAGCCGTAGGTTCGTCAAGTAACAGCAACTGAGGCGACTGAATGAGCGCACAGGCCAACCCCAGCTTCTGTTTCATTCCTCCGGAAAGCTGCCCGGCAAGACGCTGCAGAAAGGGCCCGAGAGCCGTCATTTCCAGGAGTGACTGATAGCGCTGCTCACGCAGGCTTGCGGTCACGCCATGCAGATCCGCATAAAGATCGAGGTTTTCCCTTACGGTAAGGTCTTCATACAATCCAAAGCGCTGCGGCATGTAGGCGACGACGTCCTGAACCCCCTGGGGATCACGAGCTACGTTGATGCCAAGCACGAAAAGCTCACCGTCGTCCGGGGGGAGCAAGCCGGCCAGAAGTCGAATCAGTGTGGTTTTGCCAGCTCCGTCCGGGCCAACCAGGGCCGCAAGCGTTCCCTGAGGTACGCTGAGGGAAATGTCATCCAAAGCCAAAACTGGCGGGGCGCGCCCCTGGCGCAGGCGCTTGGTCAGACCTTGCGCCTGTATCACTGCCTGCGTCGCACTCACCGCGGTGCCCGTGCCAGGGGCACGATCACGGTCGCCGGCATGCCCAGTCGCAAATCATCCTGCGGGTCCTTTACAAACACCCGTACTTCGTAGACGAGGCTGGTGCGCAACTGAGCAGTCTCCACCGATTTTGGTGTGAACTCGGCTTGCGGGGAAATGAAGCCTACCCAGCCGGCGAAGCGATGCCCGGGCAGTCCATCCACTTCGATCCACGCCTTTTGCCCGGGGTGGAGCAGAGGCAGGTCTACCTCATCGGCATAGACCCGCACCCATTTGGGATTGGTAATTGCAAGCGACAGTACCGGGGTCTGTGGCGAGGCCATATCACCCGGCTCCAGCAGACGTGTACGCACAATCGCTGCTGTCGGCGCCACGAGTACGGCGTCTGCAAGCTGCGCCTTGAGCAGCTTCAATTGCGCTGCATCGGCATCCACCCGCGCTTTGGCGACTGCCTCTGCGGCCCTGGCATTATCGAGATCTTGTGCACTGATGGCATTGCCATGGGAGGCCCTCCACAAACTCACCGCGCGACGCAGTTGGATCGCGACATTGGCAGCATTGGCCCTGTCGAGCTCCAGCGTGGCTGCCGCAACCTGGACCTGCGGGACGAGACGATTCGTATCCAACCTGGCGAGAACCTCACCCTGATGGACATGATCACCTTCCTGGACGGTGATCGCTTCTATACGCTGGCTGTTATTGAAGGCGAGATCGACCTCGCGCAGGTCGACATTGCCATAAAGCGTTAACGCGTCGCGAGGAGTAGGCTTGAGAAGGTGCTGCCAGCCAAACCAGGCAGCCACGCAAAGTGCCGCGACGAGGACAACTACGATTGTACGTTTCATGTCTGAATGCCGGCCGCTCCCATGTCAGGATAGCGGTGCCTCTCCCCCCGGCAATTGACCTGAATCAGCCACGGTCCAAAAGCTTGACCTCCATCAATACGCGAAGTTGGACCCTGTGGAACGAGGAGAGTACAAATTCCACGGGGCACATCAAGACATGACACAGCTGTTAACTCTCGCCCAGATCGCGAGCATGTGATGTCTCTTCTCCTGGAGAGTCCACCTCGCATCAGACACACCAGGCCCATCCGTTCGGTGGACCAGGCCTGCGGCGGATTCCTGGTCGCAAGCACGGCGGCACCATGCTTGGAAACTCCCGATGGTTACCCAACTCAGTGAAATTGCACCCACGAACACCCGATGCACTCGCGTCGGGTGCAGTGTCAGGTTCACATCAGCCTGTGAGGCACATCATGTCACTCGAACTCACCTTCCTCGGTGGAGCTGGAACGGTTACCGGTTCCAAATATCTGCTGCGCGATACACACACTAATCTTCTCGTCGACTGCGGCCTGTTTCAGGGCCTCAAGCAATTGCGACTGAAGAATTGGGCACGTTTCCCCATACCGCCTTCCGATATCGCTGCTGTGCTGATAACCCATGCCCACATCGATCATTCCGGTTATCTGCCATTACTTGTACGCCACGGATTCAGAGGACCAATCTTCTGCACTGAGGCAACGGCAGATTTATGTGGCGTCATGCTTCCAGATGCCGCCCATCTACAGGAGAAAGATGCCGAGTTTGCCAACCATCGCGGCTTCTCAAAGCATAAGCCCGCCTTGCCGCTTTATACAGTTGACGATGCCCTGCATACGCTGACGCTCCTGAAGCCAGTCGCTTTTGATTTGCCATGGCAGGTCACCGGCGGCGCACGTGCACGGTATCGACGCGCAGGTCACATCCTGGGCGCCGCATCGCTGGAGCTATCCTGGTACGACCACCGTATCGTATTTTCCGGTGACATCGGACGCTATGATGACCCGCTTCTGCCCGACCCTCAAACACCGGAAAGCACCGATACGCTACTGATCGAGTCCACATATGGTGACCGACTCCATGGCAGTGAAGACATTGGAGCTGAGTTTGCCGCGATCATCGGACGAACCATGGCACGCGGTGGCACACTGATCATACCGGCTTTTGCGGTTGGTCGCGCCCAGCTTCTACTCTACCACCTGTGGCGCCTGAAGAGCTCTGGCCGGGTTGCACGCGAGCTGCCGATATACATGGACAGTCCGATGGCTATCGATGCAAGTGACATTTTCCGCGCCCATCCCCAGGATCACAAACTCAGCGAGGCGGACACCCGTGCTGTGTTCGCGCTTGCGCACTATGTCCGCGAACCGGAGAAGTCCAAGGCACTTACCGCGGACACCTCACCCAAAATCATTCTTTCGGCGAGCGGCATGGCAAGCGGTGGGCGCGTCCTGCACCATATCAAGCACTACGCGCCGGATCCGCGCAATGCCATCCTCTTTGCCGGATTTCAGGCCGCCGGCACCCGCGGCGCAGCGCTGATCGCCGGGCGACGCGAGATCAAGATATTTGGCGACTATGTGCCGGTCCGCGCTGACGTCCATAATATGTATAGCTTTTCGGCCCATGCCGACCAGAATGAGCTGATGCGCTGGCTAAAGGCAATGAAGGCGGCCCCGCGTCAGACCTATATCGTTCACGGCGAGCCCAGTGCTGCTGATGGGCTTCGCCATCGCATCGAAGAAGACCTGGGCTGGACCTGCACTGTCGCTGAAGAACGAAATACCGTGGAGCTGACATGAATACCACTGCAGGCAGACATCGCCTCAAGGCCCGCAGGCTCGGCCTCGATACTCACGCGGAAGCCGTGATCCTTCTCGACCGTGACAGCCCAGTGTGCCGCGCGGAAGGATTTGCGGCCCATGGCCGGGTTTTGCTGACAGCGGGTGATCGATTCGTCATTGCTACGCTGTACAAAACTATTGGCGGGCTGGTAGCTGCAGGCGAGGCAGCCCTGTCCGAAGCCGCCTGGCAGCGTCTCGCGCTGCATGACGGCGCTGAGGTGGAGATCTCCCATCCCGATCCGTTGGCGTCCATGAGCCTTGTGCGGGCCCGGGTGTATGGACACGCACTGGCGGGCAACTCTTTCGACGCCATTGTCCGCGATATCGCCGAGGGGCGTTATTCGAACCTCGAGATCGCGGCTTTTCTCACCGCATGCGCCGCCAGGCCACTTTCCAGTGACGAAGTTCTGTCCTTGACCCGGGCCATGGTTGACGCGGGAGACCGGCTCGCCTGGGATCGTGATATCGTCGTCGACAAGCATTCGGTCGGGGGCCTTCCGGGCAATCGTACCACCCCGCTTGTGGTCAGCATCGTGACCGCACTGGGGCTGACCATGCCCAAGACCTCTTCGCGGGCCATTACCTCTCCTGCTGGCACTGCCGATACCATGGAAGTGCTGGCGCCGGTCGCGCTCGATCCGCAAACCATACACCGTGTGGTGGAGCAGGAAGGTGGCTGCATCGCGTGGGGTGGCGCAGTACGCCTCAGCCCTGCCGACGACATTCTGATCCGTATCGAGCGCGCGCTCGATATTGACACAGAGGGCCAGATGATAGCCTCAGTGCTATCAAAGAAAATTGCCGCGGGCGCCACTCATCTGGTCCTCGACATGCCGGTTGGACCAACAGCCAAGGTACGTTCGCAGGCAGCCGCGGACGCTCTATCCCGCGGCCTCATCCATGTTGCGGAGGCTTTCGGTATCAAGGCTCATGTGCTCCTCGGCGACGGGAGCCAGCCGATTGGGCGTGGTATTGGTCCGGTGCTTGAAGCCCGCGACATCCTCGCCGTACTCCAGAACAAGCCGGACGCACCTGCCGACCTGTGCCATCGTGCGGCGGAGCTCGCGGGAGTACTGCTTGAGCTCTCGGGCCGTGCAGGCGTTGGCCAAGGGCTTGCGCTCGCCACGGCAACAATTGCTGATGGTAGTGCCTGGAACAAATTTCAGCGGATCTGCCTTGCCCAGGGAGGCATGCGTGAGCCGAAAATTGCCAGCTACCGCAAGGAGATCCTCGCCCATGCAAGTGGTCAGCTGACCAGCATCGATAACCGCAAACTCGCAAAACTCGCCAAGCTTGCGGGAGCCCCGGAAGCAAAGGCGGCAGGTCTCGAACTCCACCACCGGCTTGTGGATCAGGTGCACGCCGGCGAACCTCTGTGTACCCTCTATGCCGAAGCTCCGGGCGAGCTTGACTATGCCTTGAACTATGCTGAAGCCCAGAAGGACATATTCGGAATCACCGCATGAGCACTCTCCTGATCCCGATGCCCGGAAATTCATCACTGGCCGAGGAACTTCGGTCGTGCTTTCCCTGTCGAATCGTAACGCCCCAGCTGCATCGATTTCCGGACGATGAAGTGCGGGTGACACTGCTTGGTGATTTTGCCGGATGCGATGTTCAGGTCCTGTGCAGTCTTGACCGGCCTGATGATAAAATGCTGCCCATTGTCTTTATTGCGGAACTGGCACGGGAGCTGGGGGCAAGACGTGTCGGTCTGATTGCACCTTATCTGGCCTACATGCGCCAGGACATTCGCTTTAATCCGGGTGAAGCCATCAGTTCGCGTCCATTTGCGCGTCTTCTATCGCAAACCTTCGACTGGATTCTGACCGTAGATCCTCACCTGCACCGTTATAAATCACTTTGTGAAATCTATTCCATCCGAACCCGAGTGGTACATGCAGCACCGGCATTGGCACGATGGATTAGTGCCAACGTCCCCACCCCGGTTCTGATCGGTCCGGACGGTGAGAGTGCGCAGTGGGTGAGTGAAGTCGCCAACGACTGCGCAGCGCCCTACACGGTGATGCGCAAGGTTCGTCGTGGTGATCGCACCGTTGATGTCGAATTTGTCGATGAACACAAGCTCACTGGACGCACGCCGGTGCTTGTCGATGATATCATCTCCAGCGGTCAGACGATGCTGTCAGCGATCAAGGCTCTCGGCCGGAGAAGCTCAGTTGCGCCCATATGTGTTGCCGTTCATGGCGTATTCGCGGCGAATGCCTATGATGAACTCTTGCGCAGCGGTGCCAGTGTTCTGTCAACAAACACAATCTACCATCCCTCCAACGCTGTCTCGCTTGCCTCACAGATCGCGGTCGAACTCGAGCTTTTCCAATCCAGTCTCTGAATACCAACATCTCCCAACTTGATTGCGTGATAGATGAGCAACCCAAGCGGCTCGATTTCGGCATTAGATCGCGTGTCCTTATTCCGGCAATTCCGCTTTTGTACCCTGCAGGCGAGCCTCGATGCATAGAATCCGTTCAGCAGGAGATTGATAAACCCGGCTCCTTGTGCGAAGGGCAGGAACCTAAAGGTCCGTGAGCACCATGGTGAGGGTCCCCAGCTGCCCGAGCCGTGGTCAAAGAACTCCGTGAATCCCGCCTTGATTGGAGTGGTGCCATCGGATCTCCTCTGGTTCCACTATGGCCCCAACGGCGGCACCTTATGGCACCAGATCGCATGAAGCTGCTTGGCATCTCACGGGATCATTGAAGCCCAATAATAGCTGATTTCCGGTATTTTGTCGATCAGCGGGGATGATCTGACGCGAGGAGCTGGTGCCAGAAGATAATTCGATTTTCTTTCGCACCCCCTGAAATTGCATGCATCGGGCATTGGGGAAAGTCCTTTGTACCAACCGTATACAAACCGCAAAAGAGTTTGAGTGCGAACAAGCGCGTTCAGTGCTGAATTATGATCTATGGAAGCCCGCCCAGGCGTCAAGGGCACGGGGTGCTGCGAGGGGTGTGCGCTGTTGCCGGGATACCTATTTCTTGTCCTTCGATGTGCTCTCAAGGTTCGGCGCCGGAACCGCGTTCGCGCGCTCCTGGATTTCGCCGCAGCTAGCCATAATTTCTTCAAAGGATTCTGCCCCGGTCGGCAAAAGACCATCGTCCAGCATCTTTCGATAATCTGTGGCCAACAGATCTCGGGCCTCCCCGTCGGGGACCAGTTGCAGCGCTCCGGTTACGGCGGCCGCATAATCGATCTCTGTTCCCTTGATATCGTTTTCGCGAAAGAACACTGCCTTGTGCGCGGCGACTGCCTTGGCGATGTCGCGTTCGGCTAGCGCCTTTGTGACAATCCCAGCTTTGTCGAGCTGAGCAACGTCATACCAATGTCTCGCGTATAGTTCGCCATTTAGCTTACTTTGATAACAAAACACATGAATCGCAGTGGCTTTTTCCCAAAATGTACGCTCAGCACGCATCACGCGCGCCGTGCATTCCGGGAAGGTCACTCCTTCCAGGTAAGTGGCGGCGTCGGCTTTGATAGGAAGCATTTCAAATGGTTCGCCCGTCGAGCGAGCACCAAACTCAATTTTTATGCGCGGACCGATATACCCAGTCCCTTCTGCTAGTAGCGGGTATTCGATCAGTATCGTTTCGCCTTCCGCCCTGGCGGACACGGCTCTGTCGGTCTCAGCGAGCTTCTGCTGAATGAGTGGCAACATTTGCGTCGCTACCCACTGACGCAACCTTTCGCGAATATCATCTGTCCACTTTTTCTGTTGGCTTCGCGTAGCCGGCAGCCCATCAGCGGTTTGGGAAACCAAATCACCCGCGATAACCCGAATGTCGTAAGTGACATCGATGTCTTCGGAGAACCTCTGGATGGCATTATAAGCCTTTGAAAGGGATGTGCCGCCTTTGAAGGTTAGGTGCTCGGCAAACGGCGATTGGTAAAGCTGTTTGAGAGCCCAAACTACCCAAACATCTTTCTCAAGCAGGTGGATGGGCCGCCCGGACTGCGTGCTGGCAACCCCAAGGGCTTCGCGCTTCTCTTCCGCTGACAGCGAGAAATAGTCAGCCATTCGCGTGTAGCGTATTGCTTACCTTTTGAGCCATCCAACCTGGCAAAACAGAACGCAATTGCTGTAACTCAGAAAGCTCTTTCTGCGTGAGCCGAAGCTGAATAGTGGCCAGAGCGCGATCTGCCTGCTCGGGACCAAGCCAGCCCAAGGCACGCGCCACCTGCCCGGACCGCTCGTTCGCCCTGGCAAGCTGCCAAGGCTTTGCATGCCGCAGTTCAATAGACTGCTTACCCAAAGTTAGATTCCGGCTAGGACCAGAGGTCAGGTAAATAGTCTTTACTGGCACCTGCTGAGTAAGTCCCAGAGCATTGGCAGCCGCAGCACCGTTGGAAATAATGGTTTCGCCACGGGCGATCAGCTCGCTCACGACCTTCTCTGGCAGCGGCGACCTAACTCCATATTTGGTCTTGATGGGACGTACATAAACCCCTCGCCCAACCCGCATAAGTTCTCCACGGCGCGTTAGGCGCGAAAGCGTTTGATCCAAGGCCGCTCGATTGGATAGATGCAGTAAGCCTCGGGCAGCGATAGGCGCGCCCTCAGGCTGAGTTTCTACAAACTCCAAAACTTTCTTCGTCAGCGTGCTCATGGTGGCTCTCCGTGTCAGATGAATAGCGTGTTTTCTGACATTTTTCAAGTATTAAGGCGAATTTTGGATATTTCTTTATATATCAATGTATTAATTGGAAATGGACGGCACATTTGCCGCCCGCTCAATTAGGACTGGTATGCCCTTGGCTCCCCCCTTTCCGGGCTAGATCGTTTCCGGGCTTGAGTGAATCGGAGTAGGGATTCCCAAAAGGGGGGGCGAATCGGATTCAAGATGCTGGCTGGAGAGGGAGGCCGGCATCCCATGACCCGTCCCCTTTCAATCGATCTGCGTGAGCGTGTTGTGGCCGCAATCCAGGCCGGCGAGAGCTGCCGATCGGTAGCCAAACGGTTCGAGGTGGCTGTGTCCTCGGTCGCGAAGTGGTCGCAGC
>JAJZGY010000091.1 GCA_021804785.1 Pseudomonadota bacterium
AGGGAAAGGCTGGATGAGCACAGCAATCGGTGTTGGTGAAAAGACGGGAGAAAAGTGATTTAGGCGAGGCGGGCACTCAACTGTATGCGAAAGGGCTCGACCGACGATAGTTCATTAGGAACGAATTTCGGAGACCTATACCGACCCCGCCACGAGCATACGCGCGATCCGGGGCCATCGCATTTGGACGCGAGACCAAAGCCTTGAAATCGAAATGCCGGAAAAGGAAAAGGTTATCCGGCTATTGGCGCATTCGGCCTATCGCCGAACCATGCCGGACAGGGAGGCACGTGTCCTGTCGCAGCAGGGTGAGCTTGTCCCCACGGCTTGTGTTTCGTCGGCGAAAGCGCCAGGCCGCGAGGAGAAGCGTTACCGTGCGGTGAGGGCGGTAAAGCTAAGGGTTACGCGCAGGCGCACCTGCCGCTCTTATCATTCACTTTTGCCGTCAGCGTCTCCGCTTTCGACCGGCCGGGCGACCGGTAGATGCCAGCCATATCGCATCGCCAGCAGACGAAGCCCGAAACAGACAATAGCGCCCGCGATAGCGGTCGGGACGACCGGCCAATTCAATTCATGGCCGCCGACGACGATCGCGGCGCCGGCAAGGGCGGCAAGCGCGTAGAGATCGCTTTGGAGGACGACGGGCGTCCGGGCGACGAGCAGATCGCGGGCAATGCCTCCGCCGATGCCGGTCAGCATGCCCAGCAGCGCTGCCATCAGTGGGTTTAAGCCATAGGCCAGAGCCTTCTGAGTACCGGCGACGGCGAAAAGCGCGAGCCCTGCCGCGTCGAATACCAATATTGCGGTGCGCAGGCGCGCGATCAGTGAATAGCAGAAAAAGCTCAGCAATCCGGCGGCGAGTGAAACCGCGAGATAACGCCAGTCACTGATCGCGGCAGGCGGGACGGCGCCGATCAGTAGATCGCGTGTAATACCGCCCGCGCTGGAGGCTGCGAACGACAGGACCAGAATTCCGAAGATATCGAGTTTGCGGCGTGCGCCCAGCATCGCGCCGCTGATCGCGAAGACGAAGGTGCCGGTCAAGTCGTAGACCAGCAGAAGATCGTGGATTGTCTTCTGTTCAAGAGCGGGGATTAGCAAAGGCACTCCGACAATAAAGCGTTTGATCGGTTTCTCATTTGGCTAACCACGCCATCGCGCCCGCGACCATGGCCTCAATGCCGGTCTGCAGGGTTGGATGTATGACAGGGGCGAATAACGGGCTGTGATTGACCGGCAGGTCGTTGATCTGACCCGCTGCCTTGGCTTTGGCATAAATCTCGGGATCGGTACCGCCAACAAACCAGTAGACCGATGGCGCGTTCCATTCACTTCCGAAGCAGCCGAAATCCTCGCTCGCCGGCGCCGGTCCGGTATGCCGGACGCGGTCTGCCGGAAAATGGCGGCGCAGGGCCTCAGCAACGCGGTCGCTTGCCTGCTTGTCGTTTATGTTGAGGGGATAGCGGTCCAACTGTGTGATCTCCGGCACTCGCGGGGCGCCGGAAGCCTGCGCCTCGGCATTGACAATCCGCTCAATCGCGGCAAGCACGTGCCTGCGCACGCCCTCATCGAACGTCCGGACGTTGAGCTTGATAATGGCTTCATCAGGGATCACGTTTTCCTTAGTGCCTGCTTGCAGAACGCCCACAGTAACGACAGCCGCATCGGTGGCGGCAACTTCGCGTGAAACAATGGTTTGCAGCCGCAAGACGACGGCTGCAGCCATCACGACCGGGTCGATGCTCGCTTGAGGCATTGAACCATGCGCGCCGCGCCCGAACAGGCGGATTTGCAGGCTGTCGGCGGCGGACGTGATCGGCCCGGCGCTGCCCGCGACCGTCCCAGACGGTCCGACCATGACATGCTGACCGAGCACGACGTCAGGCTTTGGAAAGCGTTTGAACAGGCCGTCATCAATCATAGCCTGCGCGCCCTGCGCCGTCTCTTCGCCCGGCTGGAAAACAACCATCAGCGTGCCGCGCCAGCTCTCGCGCTGTTGGGCGAACAGTGCGGCCACACCTATCAGCCATGCCACGTGCATGTCATGGCCGCAGGCATGCGCTACCGGCGTCGTGTTTCCTTCGGCATCCGTGGCCGTGACAGTGCTCGCATAGCCGACGCCGCTGGCCTCCTTGACAGGCAGCGCGTCCATGTCGGCGCGCAGCATCACAGTGGAGCCTTCGCCGTTGCGCAGGAGGCCGACGACACCGGTTTTGCCGAGGCCCGTCGTCACCTCATAGCCGTTGCCGCGTAGATGCTTTGCCGCGATATCCGCCGTGCGGTTCTCCTGCATCGACAGCTCCGGATGGGCGTGCACATCCTTGTAGAGTGCCTCAAGCTTTGGCAGCAGCCCAGGAAGGTTCGCGAGGAGTGAGTTCGAAGGATCTGTCATCGCGAGATCGTACTCCGTTTATGGGCCGGGAGTAATCGCAAACACGGTGGAATCATTACGGAAAGCTAGATTTAACGCTGGCATCGCTTGCGGATGACCGCAAATTTGAGTACCCTCACGACACACACAGAGACAAACAAATGGTCTCATCAGGCAGAGGTCACGGGCGACAGGCCGCTGATCTGCCGAAACCTTACGCACGAACTTAGACGATTAATAGCGCGGACGAAAATGCCCGCAACGGGAATACTTTCCGCTCAACAGCTCGAAAAAGAATGAATCCCATGCAGAACGCAACGCCGGCAACCACGCAAGCGGAACTGGACAGATACA
Source organism: Pseudomonadota bacterium (assembly GCA_021804785.1). GTDB lineage: Bacteria > Pseudomonadota > Alphaproteobacteria > Micropepsales > Micropepsaceae > Rhizomicrobium. The sequence goes on from JAJZGY010000091.1 coordinate 2,726, forward strand.
ACTCGCTGAAAGCATGGCCTCTGAGCGCATCGCAAAATTCGACAACGGGAATTTGACGTGTTCACAAACCAGAAGTGGGATCGGCTCAAAGAAAGCCACGCCAAGGACATTGCTGTCCATTGGCTGGACGGGTACCAGACAAAGGGGCATTGAGAAGCACACCGAAGACCTGAAGGCAATGTTCGCTTATGCGCCGGACACCCGCATCAAGGAACACCAGGTCAAAATCGGCACAGGCGAATGGCCGAGCGTGATCGGGGTCATGGAAGGAACGTTTACGAAGCCGATGCACACGGGCGACGGCAAGTCGATTCTGCCCACCGGCAAGGCGTTCAAGCTGGTGATGTGCACGGTCGGGCACCGGAAGTACGGTCTCATGGACGAAGAATATCCGTTCTGGGAAAACCAGACATTCATGAAGCAGATCGGCCTCGCGGCTTGAGCATTCGACAACGGGCCTCACTCGGGAGCGTTCATCCTACGAAGATAAAAGGAAGGAAATCCGATGGCCAATTTGATGCCCGCAGTGTTTTTCGGCGACGGCAATCCCATGAATGCCGTCTCCCATAATAACTACACCGAGGCGTGGCGACGGATCGGCGAAGAGACAACAAAACCAAAAGCGATTCTATCGATCTCCGCGCACTGGCACGTCCCGGAAACAGGCGTCACCGTAACGACCGCGCCGCGCACCATCCATGACGTCGGCGGCTTTCCGCAGGAACTCCTTCACGTACAGTATCCGGCTCCAGGCGATCCCGCCCTCGCGCGCCGGGTGCAAAAATTACTGGCGCCACTGGATGTGAAACTCGATAATTCATGGGGTCTCGATCACGGCACATGGTCCGTGCTGCGGCATGTCGATCCTGCCGCGGATATCCCCGTCATCCAGCTCAGCATCGACGAGACCAAGCCCGCATCGGTTCTTTTGAGATCGGCCAGAAACTGGCGCCGCTCCGCGAAGAGGGCGTGCTGATCGTCGGTAGCGGCAACCTCGTGCACACTCTGTACACCTACGCTTGGGGCCGCCATCCGCGCGAGCCCTACGATTGGGCGGGGCGCCTTGAAAAGGCCGTCCGGGACATCATGCTTGCCAGCGAATACAAGCCGCTCATCAACTACGAGATTCTTGACAAGGACGCGGCGCTATCGATTCCGGCACCGGACCACTATTTGCCGCTTCTCTACGTTCTCGCCACGCGGCAAAACAATGAGAGCATCCGGTTTCCAGTCGAGGGCGTCGATGGCGGCTCGATTTCGATGCTGTCAGTGCAAGTTGGATAAAGCGCCCCGCGCCAGCCGCGGTCAACAACGCCGTCGCTGTCGGCTCGCGGCTCTATGGCAAGTACCAACAAACAACGGTTGGAGGAGGTCGTGACAGACCAGAATGAAAAGATCGTTCATGATTTTATGATCCGGCGTTCAGCCAGCATACGCCGGGCGAAGCCGCAGCGCTGTGCATCGGCAATCAAAATATTCAGCACAATCTATTCGTTCCTAACGGCGTGGCGCCCCTTGTCGAATACTTCGATGGCTACTTCAGGGACCACCTAAAAGCACGCGTGGTCTTCTCGCATATCGTCGCCGAGGGCGACCTTGTGGTTCTTCACCTGAATTCAAAAAAACGGATGAAAAGGATCGTGGCCGGGCGATCGTGGACATCTTCCGCGTCGATAACGGCAAAATCGTTGAGCATTGGGATGTCGCGCAAATCTCACCCGAGAAAAAGGTCAACGGCAACACGATGTTCTGAGAATAAGTATTTGATGACTGTTGCTCAATAAAACCGAGAAAGGACTTATACCAACCTGCGTGGTTTTTGACTCTCTGGGCTTTCCCAGAGCCGCGACCGATGATTCATGATGGCAAACAGAGGGGTTTGCCATGGCCAAAGCGGTTGGTCTTCGCTCCAATTTCAATGGGCTGGAGCTGCGCCGCCTTGCCCGGCGCGCGAAAGACAGCGCCCAGGCGCGCCGCCTTCTGTCCCTGGCGGAAGTGTACGATGGCAGCCCGCGCTCGGAGGCGGCGCGGATTGGAGGGGTGACGCTGCAGAGTATTCGGGACTGGGTGTTGCGGTTCAATGCCCAGGGGCCAGAAGGGCTGATCGGCCTGAAGGCATCAGGGCCCAGCCCCAAGCTCAATGATGCCCGGCGCCAGGCACTCAAGGAGATCGTGGAACAGGGCCCGATCCCGGCGGTTCATGGCGTGGTGCGCTGGCGGCTGATCGATCTGGTGCAATGGATATACGACGAATTCGGTATCTCGCTCGACGAGACCACGGTGGGCCGCGAACTCAAGGCTATGGGCTATTGCAAGCTTTCAGCTCGTCTCCGTCACCACGCTCGGAATGAGTATGCCGTAGAAGAATTTAAAAAAAATCTCTGCCGAGCTGGAGGCAATCCGCGCGCGCATCGGGAAGGGCGTAAGCATAGAACTTTGGTTTCAAGAGTGAGACGGAAAAGCCAGTGATCCAGTGGATCATTGGCCCGTCGAACGCGCGCGTAGGTCCGAAAAACAAGATTACCTGACGCTGGGCCCTGTGCGGCACACGTCCAGTCGCTCCACGCGATCAGCGTACCAGATCGGCCTATATCTTCGGCGCAGTCTGCCCGCAACGGGGCGAAGCCATCGGTCTCATCCTGCCTTGGTGCAACACCGCAGCGATGAATGCCCATCTGGCCGAAATCAGCGCTGCTGTCGAGCCTGGTGCTCATGCGGTTCTTCTGCTCGATCAGGCTGGATGGCACACCACGGCAAAGCTCAACCTTCCGGACAACATCACGATCCTGCCGTTGCCGGCCAAGTCGCCTGAACTGAACCCGGTAGAAAACATCTGGCAGTTCATGCGGGACAACTGGTTATCTAACCGGATCTTCAAGTCATACGACCAGATTGTCACCCTCTGCTCAGAGGTCTGGAACCGCCCGGTACACGCGCGGGAAGTACAGCTTGAATGGCAGGCAATAAACCGTCCCGGCGTTAGCACGGTTGACTGGGACGCGCAGGATTTTGCCAGGAGGACCTTCGGCCATGCGCCGATCACGCATCCCAGGGGTTTATGATCTCGACACCGCAGTCGGCAAAATCGCGAACATTGCGCGTTGCCAAACGTCCGCCGCGTGATTGCGTGATCGCCGCAATTTGGGCGTCGGCAAACGAGACCGGTTGACCGCCTTGGCGGCGCCTGGCCGCCAAGGTGGCGTAAATGATTGCTGGCTCGGCATCGAAAGGCAGCACCCGCCCGCGAAACTCTTCCTCAAACATCAAGACGGCCGCGGTCAGAAGTGCTCCCTGCCGACGGCCCTTGGGCAGCAAGGCGATGCCATAGAGAATTTCGGCCTGAGTGATCGCCGTGGTGAACACGCTGGCCGGAGGCTGGGCCTGCAGCCAAGCTTGGACCTTTGCATTGGGCTCAGGCTTGAGTACTTCCGAAAGGACGTTGGTGTCGAGGACCAACATCAGCCGAGATCGACCGGCCGGATCGGTTCCCGCTCGATCTCGGGCAAGTCCACCCCGCCGGCGGCGGCAAATCGGGCCCGGATGGCCTCGTACAGGTTACTTGGACGGGGACGCTCTTCCGCTAGGGCTGCGGCGAGGATTTCGCGGGCCTCATCCTCCATGGACCGGCCATGTTCCGCCGCGCGCACCCGCAGGCGCGTTTTCACCCGGTCGTCCAGGTTGCGAATTGTCATGCTGGCCACAGATTCCTCCAATCATCAATGACTATATATTAAGCATTGATTGCATATCAAGGTGGGGCGTCTTTCCCGCCGAATTGCTCCAAATCCGCTGCTGTGAACGCGTCCTCTCATTGGTCCGGCCGAAACTTGAGCAATGCCGGCCGGGGACCAAAGATATGGCGGACGTGAATTTCGATCTCTCCGGCCGTCAGGACACCTGGCTCAAGGTGACAGGCTCTGTCGGTCTCGTCGCTGGTTGCCTCTTGGGGTTGTCGCTGGATGGCTGGTATTCGCCGCGGCGCCTCCTCGCGGGGCACGCGGACAGCAGACCGCCGCGATCCTTAGGATAACCGAAAGAAGGCCGGTGAGCATCCCTTCCAAAGCGCCTCACCGAAGCTCTGGAACGATCTGGTCCTCGGCGACCGCATCGTCATCGCCAATCGCAAGGCGCTGGAACGATGCAAGCGTCGAGCGCGCAAGCGGTCAGAGCGCTGCGTCATCGAAGTGCCCACGGATTAGCCCTAAACGGCGTGTCCTTGGCACGGGGAAAGTTCATGGGAAACCAGTCGGTTAGAGCCTCGTCTAAGCATGGTTCGATCGATAGAACTCTTGCTATCGATCATAAATTTTCATATTATGATCGATAGAAGAGCTGTCTATCGATCATGAACTGGAACTGGCAGCGGCTGGAATGGCCCGACTTTACCTGGAATCCCGACCTGCTGCGGCGGGCAGAGGAGCAATTTCTTTTGGGTGGCGGCATCTTTGCCGGCACCTTTGCCCATCTGGGGCCGGCGGACAAAACACAGCTCGTTATCGAGGCGCTCAGTACCGAGGCGCTCACCACCTCCGAGATCGAGGGTGAATTGCTTGATCGGAGCAGCGTGCAGTCGTCTATCCGGCGGCAGCTCGGCTTGGCTGACGATCTGCGGCGCGTGAAGCCCGCCGAGCAGGGCATCGCCGAAATGACCGTCGACCTCTATCGCTCATTCGCTGCGCCCTTATCCCATGCTATGCTGTTCGCGTGGCACCGTATGGTCACCAATGGGCGCCACGACCTCCGCAACATCGGCAGCTATCGCACCCACACGGAACCGATGCAGATCGTTTCCGGCGCTATATACGACCCTAAGATACACTATGAAGCGCCACCATCGTCCGCGGTGCCAGATGAGATGGCGCGCTTCATCGCCTGGTTCAACCGCACTGATCCGGACGGGGCATCGCCACTACCGGCCCTGACCCGGGCGGGGATCGCGCACTTCTATTTCGAATGCATCCATCCCTTTGAAGATGGAAACGGACGCATCGGGCGCGCCATCGCCGAGAAAGCACTGGCGCAAGGCCTTCGCCATCCACCCCTGACGGCGCTGGCGCTGACAATGCTTGCAAGGCGCAAGGCGTACTATGAGGCTTTGGAGCGCAACAACACCGAGATCGAGTTGAGCGATTGGCTGCGTTGGTTCGCCGGCATCACCATCGAGGCGCAGCGGCATACGACCGTCATGATCGAATTCCTGCTCGACAAAGTGCGCCTTCTGGATCGGCTCAAGGGTGAGTTGAACGCGCGCCAGGAGAAGGCATTACTGCGCGTGCTGCGCGAAGGGCCGGAGGGCTTTATGGGAGGTTTGAGCGCAGGAAACTACGCTACCATCACTGGTGCATCGGCACCAACGGCAACACGTGATCTTGCCGATCTAGTGGAGAAAGGGGCGCTGATCCGCAGCGGCGAGCGGCGTTACGCACGCTATCGCGCCAACATCGAGCTTAGGCCGGTCAAGCCAGTGGAAGTTGATGAGCAGGGGCGTGTGACGGAGGGGGGATGCTGCACATGCATTTGAGGGTACTCCCATGTCACCGCCAACGGCCAGGCGCTTGAACCGCGCCAGATCCTCGCGTGCGATTGTGATCTGCTGCACCTGCAGCGCGACCTGCTGTTGATCCTGCCGCACCTCGCCCTTCAGATCGGCAAGCTTTGGCCCGATCTCCGCCGCATCGGCGAGCAGCTTTTGCTCGGTGGCAGCCGCGTCGGCG
>JAJZGY010000092.1 GCA_021804785.1 Pseudomonadota bacterium
GGCCGAAGCCGTCGGGCAGGTGGGCGAAGGCTGGGCGGTCACTCGGGCGGTGCTTGACCGCGCCGCCATATTGACAGCGTTTGAACAGGTGGGCGGTGCGGACATGTGCCTTGCTATGGCTAAGGCCTACGCCATGGAACGCTATGCTTTTGGTCGTCCGATCGCATCCTATCAGGCAATCAAACACAAGCTCGCTGACATGTATGTCAACAACGAGCTGGCGCGTTCCAATGCCTATTATGGCGCATGGGCGTTGGCAACGGATGCTCCAGAGCTTGCCCTTGCGGCTGCCGCGGCGCGGGTGTCAGCGACCCAGGCTTTTGACTATGCCGCAAAGGAGAACATCCAGACCCATGGCGGTGTCGGCTTCACCTGGGAGTTCGACTGCCATCTTTATTACAAGCGGGCGCGCGAATTGGCGCTCAATCTGGGTGCGCAGCGCAGCTGGAAGGACAAGCTCGTGACTGCTCTCGAACAGTCAAACGCGGCATAAGGGAAGGATACCGGACATGGATTTCGAAGATACTCCAGAAGAAGCCGCGTTTCGCAAACAGGTCCGCGAATGGCTGGCCGCCAATGCCCCGCGTCGCGGCGAAAGCGTTGCTGGCGACGAGCTCGCCGATCGTACCGACACGGCGTTTCTGACCGCAGCCAAAGCCTGGCAAGCGCGTAAGGCCGAAGCCGGTTATGCGCGGATCACCTGGCCCAAGGAGGTGGGAGGCTTTGGCGGTACCCCGATCCACCAGGTGATTTTCAATCAGGAAGAGGGAAAAATAAAAGCGCTCGACGGGCTCGGGGGGCCTTTCGCAATCGGTTTGGGAATGTGCATTCCCACCGTCATGACCTATTGCGGCAAGGAGGTACTTGCGCGCTATGTCAAGCCTGCCCTTCATGGCCGGGAGATTTGGTGCCAGCTGTTTTCCGAACCGGCGGGAGGCTCTGATGTTGCGGGTTTGCGCACGCGGGCAGAACGCAGGGGGGATGAGTGGCTGATCAACGGTCAGAAAATCTGGACCACTGGTGCACAGATCTCTGACTTCGGGATTTTGCTGACCCGCACGGATCCCAACGTGCCCAAGCACAAGGGGCTGACCATGTTCATCGTGGACATGCACGACCCGGCGGTAGACGTGCGTCCGATCAAGCAGGCCTCTGGCGCTTCCGGCTTCAACGAGGTGTTCTTTACCGACCTCAAGGTGAAGGACAGCATGCGTGTGGGCGATATCGGGGACGGCTGGCGGGTGGCGCTGACGACGTTGATGCATGAGCGTCTTGCCGTTGGCGGCGGGCAAGGTGGCGGCCTCGATGTTCCGCAGTTGCTGCAACTGGCCCGCGATCTGGAGCTGGAGGACGGTCCGGCGCTGCGCAATGCGGCGGTACGCGAGAAGATTGCCGACTGGTATGTGCGTTCGGCTGGCCTTAAATATACAACCTATCGCACGATGACGGCCCTCTCACGCGGTCAGCAGCCTGGACCCGAAGCCTCGATCGCCAAGATCGTCGTCGCGGCCAAGCTGCAGGATCTGACAGCCTATGCCACCGAGCTGGAAGGCGAACTGGGAAGCCTCAAGGGCGAGGATGCCCCTCTAGGTGGCATGTTCCAGATGGGCTGGTTGAGCGCGCCAGGCCTGCGCATCGCCGGCGGGACCGACGAAATCCTGCGCAACATCATCGCCGAGCGTGTGCTCGGGTTGCCGCAGGACATTCGTGTCGACAAGGATGTGCCGTTCAACAAAATGCCCTCAGGACGGTGACATGCCACTCAGTGGGCTCGACCATGTCACAATCCTGAGTGAGGATCTTGAGACGACGCGTGCCTTTTATTGCAATGTACTGGGATTGACCGAGGGCGGCCGGCCCGATCTCGGCTTTCCCGGTTACTGGCTTTATTGCGATGGGCGCGCGGTCGTTCACTTGATCAGCCATGACGGACGACTGGCCGAGAACCGGCGGGAGGCATTTTCTACGGGAGGGGCGGCACTCGATCATGTCGCATTTCATGGTCGTGATGCCTCGGAGGTGATATGCCGCCTGCAGGCGCACAACATCGCCTACCGAGAAAACCGCATCGCTGAAATCGGGTTGCAGCAACTGTTCGTGCGCGATCCAAACGGTATCATGATAGAGATGAACTTCCGGAACTGACGGCCGGCTCCGGACCAAAACAGGAGAGCTTCATGCTGGGGTATGTCACGCTTGGCACTAACAACTATGATAAAGCGCTTGCATTTTATGACGGCTTGCTCGCCGAATTGGGCGGCAAGCGACTGTTCAACAGTGACCGCATCCAGTTTTACGGCAATGGCCAGAGCGCCATGCTGGCGATCTGCAAGCCCTATGATGGCAAGGCGAGCACAAGCGGTAATGGCACCATGGTGGCGCTCAGCGCCCCCAGCAAGGAAATCGTCGACAAGGTGCATGCCAAGGCGCTGTCGCTGGGTGCGGTCGATGAGGGCGCGCCCGGTCAGCGACTTCCCACCTTCTACGGGGCTTATTTCCGCGATGCCGACGGCAACAAGCTCTGCGTCTTCAAAATGGGCTGAGTGATGCATTGACGGGGCGTCGCGAGCGGCTTAGGTCACGGTCATGCCGTCCGTTCCGATTGAGACGCCCTGTATTTCCGTGTGCCAGATGGATCCGCGCAGTCAGCTGTGCCGCGGCTGCGGACGTACATTGCGCGAGATCGGCGGATGGGGGGCGATGAGCCCGGCGGAGCGCTCGCAGGTTATGGCCCAATTGCCCGGACGCCGGAGTGCGGCTGGGTTCTGTGCGCCGGAGCCGGCCGTAGCTGTGCCGCCCAGCGGCCGGTGAGGCGGTAGACGAGCAGCCCGATCCATTCATGCAAGGCCAGATCGGTGGCGTGGAGATTGCGCACCGGATTCGGCCACCATTGTTCGCCGTGCGCACGGGTTACGTAGTTTGTCGGCCACGGGAGCATTCTCCAGCCTAGTCGACGCGCGATGCCCATAGCCCGTGGCAAGTGATAGGCCGAGGTTGCGAGGACCCAGATGCCACCGCGCTTTGGATGGGCTAGCGCACGCGCAAAAAGAAGATTTTCCCAAGTGTCGCGGGCGCGCGATTCCAATACGATGCGGCGGGGATCAAGCCCCATGTCTCGCCAGACATAGCCTGCCATGACGGCTTCCGGGAGTTCAGTCGTAAGGCCTCCGCGGCCTCCAGAGAAGATGACCTGCGCCGAGGGATGTCGGCGTGCGAGGTCGAAGGCAGCCAGGAGACGCTCGATGCTTTCGTCTTCTCCCAGAGTGCCGCGACTTTGCAGGATTGAGGATTTGAGGCCGCCTCCGAGGACCACAATGCCGTCGATCCGGGCCGGCAGAGGGCGGCGGGGATATTCATTTTCGAGCGGGCGCAGCAGCATGTTCCCGATGGGCAATACGGCGAACAATAGGGCCAGTAAGGCAGCGCTGAGGAGAACCCTGCCTGCCATGCGCTGACGGCGCAGGACAAAAAGGAGGGCTGCACCTAGAACGAGCCAGACGATGAGATTGGCGGGCGCACAGATGAGCCAGAACAGTTTGGCGATGAGATGGAACATGGCCACTCCCCAATCGGCAGCGTTCATAGCATGGAGCTGCGCCGTTGTGGTGGCGATTGCTGGCCGAGATCCGAGCTGAGCCAGTCAAGTTCTTGGGCCAGAGCGACATTTTCACCGATGACGAGGATCGCTGGAGGCTCGGCGCGCCGGGCCGCTTCGCCAAGATCTGCGAGGCTTGTGAGTTGCCGGATTTGCTGGCCGGTCGTGGCAGCGCTGATAATCGCAGCCGGGGTTTGGGGCGCGCGGCCTGCGGCAAGCAGACGGGCGGCGATTTCGTCGGCATGAGCGAGTGCCATGTAGGCAACAAGCAGGGGGGTGGCACGGGCCAAGGCGTCCCAGTCAAACTTTGCCAGCTGACCATTGGCGTCGTGGCCGGTGATAAAGGTGACGCTGTGATTGGTGTCACGCATGGTCAGGGGAATTCCGGCATAGGCAAGGCCGCCGATGCCGGCGGTGACGCCAGGGACGATGCGGAAACTGATGCCTGCCCGGGCAAGAGCGAGAGCTTCTTCCGCGCCACGGCCAAAGACGAAGGGATCTCCACCCTTGAGCCGCAACACGCGTTTTTTGGCATGGGCAAGGCGGATCAGCGTTGCCGAGATTTCTGACTGTTTGCAGCTGGGCTGGCCGCGGCGTTTGCCCGCGAAAATGAGTTCGGCTCCAGGTCGCACCAGTTCCAGCAAGAGGGGATTGACGAGCGCGTCATAGAGCACGACGTCGGCCCCAGCCAGGGCAAAAAGGCCAAGGGCCGTGATCAGCCCGGGATCACCGGGGCCAGCGCCCGCCAACCATACCGAGCCTCTTGTGAATGTCGGCAGTTTGAGACCCTCGGCGAGGCGAGTGATTGCGTGACGTTCAGCAGCTCTCAAGGGTATGGCCATTACACATTCCTATTAATGTTATATTTATTGTATCACATAAAATTACTTGGTGAAATATCTCAACTGAGGCCGGGTTAGGAAATGGGCAGCTGACGGTTCCGGCGCTATAGAAAGCCGTCACCTGATTCAGATGGACATCATGCGTTTCACTCCCCGCGCCGACCTCAAGCCCAACAGCTACGCCTACGAAACCGAGCCTCTGGTGAGCCCGAACGGCTTTCGCGAGTACGACGCGCGCTGGCTATTCGGCAAAGAGCTCAACCTCTTGGGGGTAGAGGCGGTTGGCCTTGGGCTTGGCACCCTCATTCACGAGTTGGGCGTGCGGCCGCAAGTGGTGACTGGCCATGACTACCGCGCCTATTCGCTCTCGATCAAACAGGCGCTCACCCTTGGTCTGCTAGAGGCGGGCTGCGAGGTCCTCGATATCGGGCTGGCGACGACCCCGATGAGCTATTTCGCGCAGTTTGCGCTCGATTGCCCCTGCGTGGCGATGGTGACGGCGAGCCATAACGAAAATGGCTGGACCGGCGTCAAGATGGGCGCGAACCGACCTCTTACATTTGGTCCTGATGAGATGGCACGGCTCAAAGCCATCGTCCTTGCGGGCTCATTCCTGCGCCGGGCGGGAGGCCAATATCGACACATTGAGGGCATGCGGGCGCGCTATCTTGACGATCTGACCAAAGGCCATCGGCTCTCCCGACCCATCAAGGTGGTGGCCGCCTGTGGCAATGGCACGGCAGGAGCATTTGCGCCTGAGGCTCTGGAGCGCATCGGCGCAGACGTCGTGGTCATGGATGGCGAACTCGATCACACCTTTCCCAAATACAATCCCAATACCGAGGATATGAAGATGCTGCATGCCATGGCGGCAACGCTGAAGGAGCATGGTGCCGAAATCGCGCTGGGCTTTGATGGCGACTGTGACCGCTGCGGCGTCGTCGACGACACGGGCGAGGAAATTTTTGCTGACAAGGTGGGCGTACTTATCGCCCGTGATCTGTCGAGCCGGATACCCAATGCCAAATTCGTTGCCGACGTGAAGTCAACCGGCATATTCGAGATCGATCCCGTCCTGCAGCGCAACGGGGCCAAGACGGAATACTGGAAAACCGGACATTCCTACATGAAGCGTCACACCCATGATATGGATGCCACCGCCGGTTTCGAAAAGTCGGGGCACTACTTCTTCCGCGCTCCGATTGGTCGTGGCTATGACGACGGCATTGTTGCGGCGATCGCAATCCTTGAGATGCTTGATCGAGCTGGTGGGCGCTCCATGAGCCAGCTGGTGTCCGAGCTGCCCAAGACCTGGGGTTCTCCCACCATGGCGCCCTACTGTCCTGACGAAAAAAAATATGACGTCGTCGCAGCACTCACCGAGGAATATCAGGAACTGATGCGAAGCGGTCAAACCGTGCTTGGCCAGAAAATCGTTCGGCTGGTGACCGTCAATGGGGTGCGTGTCACGTTGCAAGACGGGACCTGGGGACTGGTACGGGCATCGTCCAACAAGCCGTCACTCGTCGTGGTGGTAGAAAGCCCGACATCCGAGGCAAAGATGCGCGCCATGTTCCAGGATCTCGACCAGCGGCTGTCGCGCCATCCCGAGGTTGGCGCATACGATCAGAAGATCTAGATGAGGCCCTCTCATCTGCAAGTCGAAGCGCAAGCACCGCGCCATGTCCCCAAAGGGCCTCAGCTCACAGCATTCCACAGCATGCGCAGGGCGGTAACCGCAATGAAGAGTGCAAAAATTGTGCGCAGACGCTTGTGGTCCATTTTGTGGGCGAGCTGCGCGCCAACCGGTGCCATCAGAACGGACGCGGGCGCGATCAGAATGAAGCCCAGGAGGCTTACATAGCCAAGTGAACCCACAGGCAATCCCGGGGCATTCCAGCCTGCGAGCGCCATGCCGACAGTCGCCGGAATCGAAATGATGACGCCGAAGGCCGATGCGGTGCCAACGGCGCGGTGAATGGGATAGTTGCAATGGCTCATGATGGGCACGCCGAGGGTCCCGCCACCCAGTCCCATCATCGATGACAGCCAGCCGATGCTTGCGGCGATGGCACTACCGCCGAGGCCCTTGGGGAGTTCGTTCGCCAGACGCCAGCTGTCCTTGCCAAGCGCCATGTTAGCCGCGATCGGGAGGGCAACGCACGCGAAGATGAAGGCGAGCGTGCTGCCACTTATCAGTCCCGACAGCGAGGTACCAAGCGCAACGCCGCCGATCATGGGAAGCACCCATTTGCGCAGCAAGGCCCAGTCGACATTACCGCGCCTTGCATGCGCCCGCAGCGAGGAAATCGAGGTCGGAATGATCGTCGCAAGAGAGGTCCCGGCCGCCAGATGCATACGCAGCTGATCGTCGAAACCGAGGCCCGCCAGCACGTGGTAGAGAATCGGCACGATGACGATGCCGCCTCCAACGCCCAGCATGCCGGCAATCAATCCCCCGGCCGTTCCTGCGATCATGAGGCCCAGCGCAAGCATGCCCAGTTGGGCTTCAGAGGTGGCAAAGTGGTGCAGCATCAGGCAACCGCCCTGTGGGGAGAGTGAACGAAGGCGAGAGCTGTACGGAGCACCTCGAGACCGGCGCCAGCTTTGGGCGCTTGTTCTGAAAGCTGCCGACGGAACAGACGTGCGCCTGGCTGGCCTGCAAAAAGGCCAAGCATGTGGCGGGTCATCGCCTGCAGAGGTACTCCCGTGCTGAGCTGACTGGCGACATAACTGCACCATTGCTCCAGCGCAGTCTCAAGATCGCTTGATGGCTCGCCGAAGAACCGTGCATCGACCGTGGCAAGAAGTTCAGGATTTTGATAGGCGGCACGGCCAAACATCACGCCATCGACATGGGCAAGCTGAGCCTCGGCCTGGTCGAGATCCGTAAGCCCGCCGTTCAATACGATCGTAAGCTCGGGGTTTTCAGCCTTGACGGCATGCACGAGTGCATAGTCGAGGGGCGGGACCTCGCGATTTTCCTTGGGCGAAAGCCCCTTGAGCCAGGCCTTTCGGGCATGGATGATGAAAATCCTCGCCCCCGCCCTTTTGCCGGCCGCGATGAGCGCGCGCAAAGCCTGCTGGGGATCCTGATCGTCAATGCCGAGACGGCATTTGATGGTCACCGGAAGGGATATGGCGGCGCGTATCGACGCGATGCAGTCGCCGACCAGTTCCGGCTCGGCCATCAGACAGGCGCCGAAGCGGCCAGATTGAACGCGGTCGGAGGGGCAGCCAACGTTGAGGTTGATCTCGTCATACCCGAAGTCAGCGCCAATGCGCGCTGCTTCCGCCAACCGCGCCGGTTCGCTGCCGCCGAGCTGAAGCGCTACGGGATGCTCGCGTTCATCGAAACCAAGCAAGCGCGTGCGATCGCCGCGGATTACCGCTTCGCTGGTAACCATCTCGGTGTAGAGACGGCTTCGGCGAGAAAGCAGCCGGTGGAGCATTCGACAATGCCTGTCGGTCCACTCCATCATCGGTGCAATTGAAAATCTATGTGCTTGATTTGTAAGCATTATTTTGCTATATTCCAAAGGCTTAGACGGCGACGTGCACACTTTTTGTATCCGATAATACGACCCTTTTCGCCACGTTTCGACGCCTGAGTGTGCTGGATTTGTGCATGAAAGTGTATCGGTCATGGCCACGATTAGACAGCTACCATCTGGACACTGGCACGTCCAAATTCGCTTTAAGGGCCACAAGGCGACGGAGACCTTTCTTCGGCACGACCATGCCCGCGCGTGGGCAACGGAAACAGAAGCCAAAGTCGATCGCGGCCACGCGCCTTCCGGCCGCCGTGCCCGTAGCGCCAAAACCTTCGGTGTTTTTTGACTTGCACATCGACGACATGAAGGAAGTCGGCAAGGCGCCCGGCCGGTCCAAGAGCGCGACATTGGAAATGCTGCAGCGGAGGTGGGGCGCGCTGCGGATTCGCGACTTGGATCGTGAGCGCCTTATCCGTTTTGGCAGAGATCGCGCGAAGGAGG
>JAJZGY010000093.1 GCA_021804785.1 Pseudomonadota bacterium
CATTGACCGGTTATTCGTGGGCGAAGATGAGGTGTTGGCGGTCGATTTCAAGACCGAGCAGCATTTGCCCACGACCGTCGAGGATATTCCGGCCCCCTATGTGGCGCAGATGGCCCTGTACCGAACCGCCTTGCGAAAGGTTTTCCCACGAAAGCGGGTAAAGACGGCACTGGTATGGACCACGGGGCCCCTGCTGATGCGGCTGCCGGAATCGTTGCTTGACGCAGAGGTGGCACGCCTAGGCCGGCGCCTGAGCGAAGCCGCTATCCCTTGACCATCGGGGGACCGCTTCCTAGATTCAGCCTCAAGAGAGACCACTTTGACAAGGAATTCGCCATGGCCCCGATTAAGGTTTCAGATTCTTCATTTCCCACGGACGTCTTAGGCGCCAAAAAACCAGTGGTGGTAGACTTTTGGGCGGAATGGTGCGGGCCCTGCCGCATGATTGCCCCCGCGCTTGATGAGCTTGCCGAGGAAATGAAGGACAAGATCACTGTCGCGAAGGTCAACATAGACGAAAATCCCGGCATTCCCACACGTTACGGGGTGCGCGGCATTCCGACGCTGATGATCTTCCAGAATGGGCAACTAGCTGCCACCAAGGTCGGCGCGCTGCCGAAATCCAAGATCAAGGAATGGATCGAAAGTTCGATCTGATGGCGGTCCGGCTTTAAGGGCCAGATCCGCCGAAGACGACAATCTTGTTGCCAACATCATGACCGATGTCGGCCGCTCCTAAGTATGGGATCCCAGCTTTCCCGCACCAGAACTTTATGCAGTCTTCAGCAGTCTGGCCAAAGTCGACATCATTGGCAACGATGTCACTGACGTGCCCGAGGCGTATCCCTGCCAGCTGATGCAGGCTTGTGGCCTGTGCTAGCTGACCGAGGGCCCGGTCGATCCTGTACAGCGGCTCTGAAACCTCTTCGAGGGCCAGTACATGTCCAGACAGGTCGGGCATGAGAGGCGTATCAAGCAGATGGCAGAGCACTGTCAAATTGAAGGCAGCGGCCCGCCCACAGGTCTGTAAAGCTGGCTCCAGTGTGAAGGTGTCACCGCGGACGAGAAAAGCCAGCCCGCGTGCCACCGCCGTCTCTCCCCCTTCACGTAAAATGTCATTGGCCATGGGACCGTGGGCACTTCGACCAATCCGCTGGCGATAAAGGCCGGCGAGCAGATAGCCACAATCACTATAGCCCAGGTAGGTTTTGCGCCTCGCTGGCGGGCCCAGGCGGCTGATAACATCAGGAGCAATGCGCCCTGTGCCGTAACCACCCCGCGCGAACCATAGCGCATCGAGGGTCGAATCATTGGCATATTCGACAACAGCATCAGCCCGCTGTGTATCCGTTCCCGCAAAGTGTCCATGAGCAAGAAAACAATGTGGGTGGAACCTGAGCTCAACCGAAGGCTCAAGGCGCGCCACCGCAAGATTGAGGAGCTCCGCCGTCGCTTCCTCAAGCCTTCGCGCCGGTGCCACAATACCGATCTGAAACTTCCTCTGCATGGCCCTGTCGCTCCGCTTGCCAGTGCGCCCCGTCGCCACTAGCGTCCACCCATGACCCAAGACTATCTCAATAGGCCATATTTTTTCTGCGGCATCGGTGGCAGTGGCATGCTTCCGCTTGCCCTGATACTGAAAGCCAAAGGGGCCAGGGTAGCGGGTTCGGACCGCGCCTTGGACCAAGGGCGTTTGCAGCAGAAATTTGCGTTTCTTGATAGCCAGGGAATCAAGTTATTTCCGCAGGATGGCAGTGGTGTCAGCGCCGACAGTATCGTCATAGTCTCCGGCGCAGTAGAGGCCAGTGTTCCCGACATCGCCACCGCCCAGGCTAAATCCGTGCGTATAATGCCACGGGCAGAGCTTCTTGCCGAGCTTTTCAACCAAAGCAGCATGCGCATTGGAGTTGCTGGCACCTCCGGAAAGTCAACGGTCACCGGCATGATTGGGCACATTCTGACCGTAGCTGGTAAAGACCCAACCATCATGAACGGGGCGGTGATGATGAACCTCGCATCTGCCGACACCCCGTTCGCCAGCGCCCGCGTCGGTCAATCTGACCTCTTTGTCAGCGAAGTCGACGAAAGCGATGGCTCGATCATCCGCTACACACCCTCCATTGCGGTGGTGAACAATATTTCCCTTGATCATAAAAGTCTTGAGGAACTGCGTAGCCTCTTTGGCGATTTTGCCAATAGAGCGGGCAAAGCCATCCTCAATCTCGATAATATTGAGACGACGAGGCTGGTCGCGAACCTCCCACCAGACCGCACGATCGCCTACTCACTGAAGAAGCGAAGTGCTGACCTGCTCGCCAGCGCTATCGTGCCAGCGCCGGACGGCATATCCTTCAGCTTAGGATACCGCGATAGCGGGAGGGAGTACGTCAGGCTTTCGGTACCGGGGCGCCACAATGTCGCCAATGCCCTGGCCGCCATCGGTGCCTGTCTCGCAGCAGACGTCCCCTTGTCAACATCCTCGCGTGCGCTTGCAGATTTCAAGGGAATACGTCGTCGTCTGGAGACAATCGGCACTGTAAGTGGCGTAACCATCATCGATGATTTTGCCCATAACCCCGACAAGATTGCTGCGACCCTGTCCACGCTCCATGATTTTGATGGTCGTCTACTCATCTTCTTTCAGCCACATGGATTTGGTCCGCTCAAACTTATGAAGGATGAATTTATTCGCGGCTTCGCCAAACATCTGGCCCCAGTGGATGTGCTGATCATGCCGGAACCCGTCTATTTTGGCGGAACCACAGATCGCTCCATTTCCTCAATTGATATTGTGACAGGCGTGGTTGCGGCCGGACGGCGTGCTGAATCGTTTGTCACCCGAGAAGAATGCGGGCAGCGCCTGATTGAGCTTGCCAAACCGGGCGATCGCATCGTGGTCATGGGAGCGCGGGACGACACCCTCAGCGAATTCGCCCACCTTTTGCTGAAAGGCTTGAAGGGCTGAGCCGGGATTCCAGATAGCGTTCAAAACGACTCGGGGAGGCAACTTTAACCGGGAATTCTCGACTGAGGTGAACAAGCCTGGCCGCTGAAAAAACTGAGAGAATCTCAATCCCGCACAAGTTGATGTTGGTCGGAGAGAGAGGATTCGAACCTCCGGCCCCTACGTCCCGAACGTAGTGCTCTACCAGGCTGAGCTACTCTCCGATGGCCACAGGCCAGCCCGCGCCGCTGCGGGGAGGGCTCTTATAACGGCCCCCCCCTTGTGCCGCAACAGGGATTCATCGCCTCTTAGGCGAGCTGCCATTCGGCTCCTGTCCCAGGCGGAACAGCGACGCTGCGGCGCCATCAACCTGCCAAGGCGCCAGCGCCATTGTCCTGAAGGCAACCGTTGAAAGGCAGGTCGGGGCTTAGTATGGTCCGCGGCCCTCGGCTCTGCCGGGTGTGACAACAGGCTTTTTGGGGCGTCGCCAAGTGGTAAGGCACCGGATTTTGATTCCGGCATTCGGAGGTTCGAATCCTCCCGCCCCAGCCAATTTTATCCGGTCCTTACCGGCCGCCCGCTAGCGCCTGCGCGTTGGGCTGCGCGAATCGCCCGAAGCACACGCCTAATATGAGCTCCTCAACCAGGGCATTCATAATATGCCAATCACGCTCTAAGGTGCCAATGCATGCTCTCGCTGCTCTTGCTCACCGGGAATGACTGCAACGGCGACTGCGACCACGAGCGACTACAGCCCGGCCAAGACGAAGTCCTGCGCCAGCGAATGACCTATGAGCATGCCAGCGAATACCGAGCCCAATCGAAAGCCCACCATGTTGATGCTGATCGAGACCGAGAGTGTTGGAGACAACCATTACGCTTGACGTACAACGTCAATATGGCTATGGTTTGTCTGCATGATATTGAGCTATCGGGACAAGAAGTCCGAGCAATTTGCGAGCGGGGAGTTCGTCAGAGCCTTCCAGGCGTTTAGCGAACAGGCCGCTCGACAGCTTTCCATACTGAATGCGGCGGTGTCGCTGGAAACAATTCGTGCACTGCCGGGAAACCGGCTCGAAGCGCTCAAAGGAGATCGTGCGGGGCAATACTCCATTCGCATTAATCAGCAATGGCGCATCTGTTTCCAGTGGCCGCCAGGTCAGAGCGGTCCGAGTAACGTTGAAATCGTGGACTATCACTGACAAAGGAAAATCCGACTATGTTTATGAGAGCCGTTCATCCCGGCGAAATCCTGAAGGACGAACTGGACGAGCTGGGCATTACGGCAACTGAGTTCGCGCGGCAGATCGACGTGCCGCCGAACCGTATCAGCCAGATCATCGCCGGGAAGCGCGCAGTGACTGGCGACACCGCGCTACGTTTTGGGCATTGGTTTGGGACGGAGCCGCAGTTTTGGTTGAACCTGCAGAGCGCCTACGAAATCCGCATTGCGGAAGAAACGACGGGGCGCGACATTGCACGCCTGCCGATGCGGGCCGGAGCGGCCTCTGCTGACCGCCGCGTATGATAGCATTCACCACAGCCGACCTCGGCGCGCTTGCCTCTGCCACCTCAGCTTAGAGCCCAATCCATAATATTTTTGGAAAACTCTGACGGTGCTATTGACGGTAGGGGCGGGACTTTTCCTAATAATTTCAGGACCTATGGATCCTCCCGACGCGATACGCTCAGTCGTGTTTCTGATTCCTTGGTAGCTATTGACCGCGCTTCCAACGCCTGTTGCTCCGCAATCCCTCAGAAATGTCACATCAGCCATACTTATTCAGGCGGAAGCCAAAGGATTGATCCTCTGATCAAAGGAGGGTGCCGAGCGGCTATAAAGCGTGCGCCGAACCACAGGAGAGCCGGACCTGGTCAAACAGCCCAGCGCGCATGCGTCAAGACGGGAAGCGAACTGCGCGATCAGCCTTCCCCTGACGTGGACGGCCCGTTACGCGACACCATACGACCGACCGAGCCGGGCAGCCACCAATTCCAGCGCCCCATCAGCGAGACAAGGGCCGGCACCAGGAGGGTCCGGATAATCACTGCGTCAATAATGATGCCAACGGCCAGCGTCGACGCTTCAATCTTGACGATCTGGTTGGGATCGATGCTGAGCGACAGAAACGTCACCATCAAGATCAGAGCCGCGCAGGTCACGAGCCGGCCAGTCCGTGCGAGACCAGACACGATCGCCTGGTGTGTCGAGCCTGTCTGGTCATACTCCTCCCGGATCCGGGACAGCACAAACACCTCGTAATCCATCGAAAGGCCGAACAGCGACGCAAATACGATCGAGGGAATCCAAGCCCGGATCGCGTTGGTGGCCGGTATGCCATAGATAAGCGATGAGCCATGCCCCAGCTGCCAGAACCATACCATGAAGCCGAACGCCGATCCCAATGATGCGACGTTAAGGACGACCGCCTTGACCGCTAGGACGATGGAACGCAGCGAAAGTACCAGGATGATCAGCGTCACGAGGCTAACCACGGCCAGTAATAATGGGAAATTTCCGTAAACCGCATTGGTGAAGGACATGTCCGCGGCCGTGGATCCACCCACCTCGGCAGCCCCCCCGGGCAATGCGGACAGGCGATGGCGCAAGGCCGTGACGATCGCCTTGCCCTCCTTCAGACTTCCCTCGGCCTTAGGGATGACCGTCAGTAGCGCATCGGCGCCCTTGCGGAACGCGGGGGTATCGGGTGCGAAGACATGATAGACGCCAGGGGTGGCGGCGGCGACCGCTTTGGCCTGACGCACCGCGTCGGCGCCGCCGTGGGTCATCACATAAATGGGGAAATCGATGGCGCTTGGTATTCCATGGGCCTCCAGCTGGTGAAAGCTTCTGGCCGCAGGGCCAGTCTGTACCAGGGATTCGATCAGCGGCTCTCCGGTCTTCAGCCAGAAGGCGGGTACCGTAGTTACGGCAATAAGGGCAACACCGGCAATCGCAGCCAGCCATCGAAACCGCAATATGGATTTTCCCCAGCACTCCCAGGTGCGGCTGTAGGTCGTCGAGGATTCTCGCCAGATTCAGAAACGGTCGAGCGCAGGACCCACCACCGCAAGACACACGGGAAGCAGGGTAAGCGCCACGCACACGGCGACAAAGGGTATTAGCATGCTACCATAGCCGACACTCTTGAGAAACGGAACCGGCAGGACAATGAGCGACAGAAGGCCGACCGCCGCGGTCAAACCACTCAAGGCCACAGCGCGGCCTGCGCTCCCACAGGCGGACAGGATCGCCATCTCGTTGGCGAGGCCCTTCAACCGCTCTTCGCGCCAGCGAATGACGATCATCAGCGCATGGTAACGCGGGCGATGCCGCAGGAGCACGTCTGGGATCTGATCGTCGACCCGCGCTCCAATCTCGTCGTGTCCCATAAGAGCCGACACCACAAACTGCATGGCATTGTCGATAGTCGCGGCGAAGGCGCGGGAAGCGTACTTCCGGACCATTCAGGCGAGCATCAACGACCACGCCTGCAGGCGTCCCGCCTACCGCGGCTCATCCCTGCCCCATCACATAGCACGCAGGCTGTCCAAGCTGCGGACCGGATTGAGTATCCGGCGACCACTGAACTCGCTTATATCTGCATTCGTGGTAATCAGGCTGATAACCGAGGGCAGGTCCATGGCCGGATCGACAGAAAGAAGTTTGACCGCGAGATTAGATGCTTGCGCTGCGGCCACGGATGTGTCTGAAAGCGCAATTCGCCGCCCCCAGGATTATCGCTTTCTATGCCGCATCCGTTCGCATATATGACAACGGCTTCGCCGAAATTTGTGAAGCATGCGTCGTCGCCGACAGCATCGATCGCTCCTACTGTTAGCATATTGGGCAGGCGGAACGAGGCCGGATAGAGTCCCGTCTCGGCGACATCAATTCCGCCGTTTCCCGCTGCAACGACGAAGAGAACGTCTGCTGCAGCCGCGATCGCATCGAAGAATCCACGCTCGTCTAGTTCAACCGGGCGTGTCTGGGCCGTCGCGTCCGGCGCCTGAGCCGGCTCCTTCCAAAGATGCGTAGGAGAACGATTTTCCTGCCTCGATCCTCGCTCGGCTGCGCGATGTCGCGCGCGAAAGGCAGGCTGACCCACAGCCCATCCTGCGGCGTTACGCCATTGAACGGTTGCTCT
Organism: Pseudomonadota bacterium; assembly: GCA_021804785.1. Taxonomy (GTDB): domain Bacteria; phylum Pseudomonadota; class Alphaproteobacteria; order Micropepsales; family Micropepsaceae; genus Rhizomicrobium. The sequence goes on from JAJZGY010000093.1 coordinate 7,093, forward strand.
TCCGGCTGGGCCGCTCTCCCTGGCGGGACAAATTCTTGCGTCCTCTGTCCCAGCCATCTGTTGAATCCAGCGAAACAGCAATCCGATGGAATCGAGGCCGGCTGGTGGCCCTCAACGGAACTTCCGGCCTGCCACTGAGGAAACCGTGGCGCTCGTTTTGGTTACGCTGCCCGTGACTTCCTGAAAGCCGCCGCAGTTCTCTCGGGTTCCTGTTCAATAACGGCCAGATAGGCGCGCACGGCAGGCGGCGGCATGGTGCGGCCGATTTCATATTGGCGGAGATTGGCCAGCGGAATGCCGTAGGTATCGGCAAATTCCGATTGGCTCAGGCTCAAACGCTGCCGCAGCTTTCTGATGCGCCGACCCTGCAGGGCTTTTTCAAGCCCTTCGTCGCTCACCGACCGATCCTCTGGGTCGGAAGGGTCGGCTTCAATCGCAATGATAGACTTTTTCTTCACTGTCGTTGCTCCGTCTCACCGAAATAAACCGAACCACTTCCTCACGCCAAACGTGCACGGCCGTGTACAGCTTGCCGTCAACCACGCCGACGGCTTTATGCCGTTCTTCCTCATCCCCTATTCGGATCGTCGGTATGATCAGTACTTCAGGGTCATCGAACACCCGTGCCCCGAAGGCCAGGGAAAGACCATGCTTTCCCTGTTCGCGGCGTCTTTGGCCGTGTCAAATTCGATCTTCATGCACTGTGTATTTTACACATACCCGCATGGCGCCACAAGGCCTTCTGAGTCCCCTAGGCGTTCGCGGTCCCAATCTGCAGTGTCGAAGCCGTCTTGGTGATCGGCAGGTCTTGTCAGGATGAGCGCTTACATGATGAGGGAAATTGCCCGATTCGCCCGCAAGGTGGCTTTAATAACAGCGGCGCAAGTACAGAGATGTTCACGGATACCTCAGGGCCAAGGTTCACGCGGCGAGTTAGGTTTAGGCAAGGGCCCTCGGGACCAAGAA
>JAJZGY010000029.1 GCA_021804785.1 Pseudomonadota bacterium
TGGACAGGCCTTGATGTACGCCTGGCTCAGCCTCTTCCACGTCGAGCCCCGGCTAGCAATACTCAATCACCTCGAGATGGTTTTCGACAGTAAAGAAGCAGCATTGGAAGGCAAACTGGAGATTTTACGTGGTCGCTATGCCTTTATTTTCGAAGGCACCGCCGGTTTTTTGTCACAGATTTTGCCCGATGTTGCAGACGCGACACAGCCCCTGGAATTCCCGACTGTTCCGTAGGAAACATTCGGCCAGGACAGCCATTATAGCTCCACATCGGGGGCGATATCTTTTATAGGATATCCGCGATCCCAGACGCGTCGGTGGGGGATATCCCGCCCGTCGGTACATTATGAGGGAAAAATATGAAGATTCGTATGATAGCCCTAACGGGCGTGGCGGTGCTGGCCCTGAGTGGCACAGCTTCTGCCGGTCAAGGATGGTATCTTGGCCTCGGTGCCGGCCTCGACCATATGGGCAACTTCAAGACGAGCTTTTCGGGCGTCAGCTCGACCACGACCAGTCTGCAAGGCAAAGCCCGCACGGATAATTCGGCGCTCCTGACGCTTTCGGCAGGCTACAAATTTAAGAATAATATTCGCCTGGAAACCGAGATCGGCTATGCCCCGCATAACATCAGCGGCACCTTGCTCGGCAACTCGACCGACGGACATCTGAACATTCTGTCGACGATGTTCAACGCCGCCTACGATATTCCGTTGTCGAAGAAATGGGCCTTCAGCCTTGGCGCTGGTGCCGGCATTGGCCAGGTTGACATCAAGGAACGGAATGTAACTGCGGGCCTGATCGACATGAAGGGCACCCGCACTGGCTGGATGTGGCAGGCGATGGCCGGCTTTACCTACTCGGTAAACCCGAACGTCGACGTTTATCTTGACTGGCGCTACCGCAATGTGGGCATCCACGGCGCATATGGCACTTCCTATACGAATTATTATGTTGGCCCCGGCGACCTGAACGAGCAGGCGGTCCTGATCGGCGTCCGCTACTTCTTCGGTCACGAGGAAGCAGCTCCGCCGCCGCCCCCACCGCCGCCGCCGCCGCCTCCTCCTCCGCCTCCACCCCCGCCGCCGCCGCCGCCGCCGGTTAAGACGTATATTGTGTTCTTCAACTTCAATAAGTCGAACCTGACAACCGAGGCGCGGTCGGTTGTGACCGAAGCGGTCAAGACCGCCAAGGAACATGGTATCGTCAAAGTGCTGATCACCGGTCACACCGATACGGTCGGTTCACATAGCTACAACCAGGCCCTGTCCGTGCGTCGCGCGGATGCGGTCAAGGCTGAGATGGTGAAGGAAGGCATGAACGCTACCGACATCACCACCGAGGGCAAGAGCTACGATGACCCGCTTGTTCCGACCGGTCCTGGTGTGCGTGAGCCGCAGAACCGTCGCGCAGTCATAGAACTGGGTGCTGGTAGCGGCATGTAAGTTGCCGGCTCCTCGCCGAACGGAAAAGGGCGGGCTCTTGAGCCCGCCCTTTTTCTTTGCGTGTTAGCTCTTGGCGATGAACGGGCCCGTCATGACCACACGGCTACGGTACCTGGCCTCGCACAACAGTGAGAAATTATTGTCGGGATTGCGTCGAAGTACCGCTACCAGCTCCATCGAGTTTGGCCATACGCAACGGATTAGGCGTTGGAACTATGCTCGGGATGGCTTCGCGCGCTGCACTCTGTGAGGAGCAGCTGGGAACAGGTCCAGGGTCATGGATCGGCAGGGATTCCACAAACTCGGAGAGGCTCGGGCGGGTTTGCACCTGCATCTCTGCGAAAGCCTGGTTGGCGGCTTTGCAGTATGCGGGGTTGTTGTGGATGCTGCGCATCGAGTCATCGTTGGCAAGGCGCGTCTTGAAGCTGTAATAGCGACTTTCGCCCCTTGCCCCGTAGATGCGACGGAAGAATATCTGCAGGCGCAAATCCGATTGCCGCAGACGCTGCAGGTACCCCCGCTGAAACCTATTGAAGTCGGCGACGTCATTGCAGGTCAGTGCCGCCACCATCAGCCGCTGCTGCACCGCAGCAACCTGGACCGATAATTCTTCGGAGGGTCGTGCACATTTCCCGGGCATCTGACGCGCCCAGGCTGCTGAACCCATGCCTACTGAGACGACGACAGCGAGCATGCCTGCTCCCAATCTCCGCACCATTGAAACCATCACTCAGGATCGCTACAGGCTGACGATAACACCGTCCCGGTGCAGCTGGCTATTCTCCTAAAGGGGTGGAGCGCCAAATTTCGTCCTGGGTCTTAACAAATGAGTCTCTCCATGACCATGACACCGGCTAAAGGCCATGCCGTAGATCTGAGCGATGAAGCCGTTCACTGGGATCTTCACGATGCGATGTCCTATGGCGACTACCTATATTTGTCACAGCTGCTGGACTGTCAGCATCCGCTGTCAGGCGCACATGATGAGATGCTGTTCGTCATCATCCATCAGTCCAGCGAGCTTTGGATCAAGCTCTGCTTGCACGAGCTTTCCGGAGCGATCCGTTGCATCTGTGATGATGATCTGGGTCCGGCCTTCAAAATGATGGCGCGCATCGGACGCGTCCAGGCCCAGCTCATCCAGAGCTGGGAAGTACTTTCCACCATGACGCCCTTCGACTACGCGAGCTTTCGCAGCGCCCTTGGCAAAGCCAGCGGCTTTCAGTCATTCCAGTACCGGATGCTGGAATTTTACCTTGGCAACAAAAATGCGAAAATGGCGGAAGTCTTCAGCGCCGATGCCGCCACTGCAGCCTTGGTGCAAAGCGCGCTGAAAAGTCCCAGCATCTATGATGAGACGTTGAGGCTTCTGGCCCGTCGGGGTTTTGTCATTCCAGCCGACAGGCTCGAGCGCGACTTCAGCGCGCCCTATGTCCCCCACCCACAGGTGACCGATGCCTGGCGCCAAGTCTATCGTGATGCACAGACGCATTGGGATCTTTATGAGTTGGCAGAGAAGCTTGTCGATCTTGAATACCGCTTTCATCTCTGGCGTTTCAGTCACATGAAGACGGTTGAGCGCATCATCGGCGCCAGGGTCGGGACGGGGGGGACATCGGGCGTTGCCTATCTGCAAAAGGCCCTGGAGCTGCGCTTTTACCCGGAACTCTGGGAAGTTAGGACGGAAATCTGATGGGCGCCCTGTCACACGTTAAAGTGCTCGATCTCAGCCGCGTACTGGCGGGACCGTTCGCTGCCCAAATCCTTGGCGACCTTGGCGCGGACGTGATCAAGATTGAAAAGCCGGTGGAGGGTGATGAGACCCGCCGATACGGCCCACCATTTCTTTCGACCGAGGACGGACGCGGCGATGCTGCCTACTTTCTGTCTGCCAACCGCAACAAACGTTCGGTAACCATCGACTTCGCCCACCCTGAGGGCGCCGCCCTCATCCGAAGACTGGCCCGGCGCAGCCACGTCGTGATCGAGAACTTCAAGACCGGCGCGTTGGCCAGGTACGGCCTCGACTATGCGAGCCTCTCGGCCGAAAATCCGGCACTGGTCTATTGTTCGCTGACCGGGTTTGGTCAGGATGGCCCTTATAAGAACAAGTCCGGCTATGATTACCTGATCCAGGGCATGGCGGGACTGATGTCAATCACAGGCCAGGCCGATGGCACACCCGGCGACGAACCCATGCGGGTGGGCGTTGCAGTGTCCGACCTTTTTACCGGTCTTTACTCCACGATTGCCATTCAGGCGGCTCTGATCCACCAGGGGCGCACCGGTGAGGGCCAGTGGATCGATATGGCCTTGTTCGACTGCCAGACCGCCGCCCTCGCCAACCAGGCGATGAATTACCTCGTCAGCGGCGAGCCACCCGGACGTCAAGGCAACAGCCATCCCAATATCGTGCCCTATCAGGTATTTGCGACCGCCGATGGCCACATGATCCTCGCCATCCCCAATGACGGCCAGTTTCGCAGATTCTGCACCGCTGCCGGACTCGCAGGTCTCGCCAATGATCCGCGCTTTGTCGACAATCCGAGGCGGGTAGAACACCGCAAGGCGCTGATCGATTGCCTGCAACCCGTGCTGGCAGGCCGCACGACAGCGCAGTGGATCAGCCTGTTGGAGGCGGCGAATGTTCCCTGCGGGCCGATCAACAGGCTCGATCAGCTCTTCGCGGATCCTCAATCGCTGGCGCGTGGCCACCGCATAACCATGAGCCATAGCGCGGCCGGCCCGATTTCCCTGGTGGCAAGCCCACTCAGGCTCGCCAAGTCTCCCCCCAGCTATCGCCGTGCCCCACCCCTCCTCGGCGAGCACACCATTGAGGTTCTGCAAGGGGAACTGAGTCTCGATGCGGACCAGATCCATGCCTTGCGCAGACAGGGCATCATCTGAACACCCCGCGCACCGAGCCAAGCCCAGCCAGCTGTTGTATCGGGGAAAAGTGGCACTTTGTTGCTGCGTTCGGAGATGTTTGACCGCCAGAGACAGAGGCCGGCTCTTTTCCGCAACCCGACAATGCCGTAAAGCACGGCAAGCGTGCGCCACGTGGCGCGCCTCGCCACAACTGAAGGAAATGGCCATGTCCTATAAGGTCGCCATCGTCGGCGCCACCGGCAATGTCGGACGCGAGATGCTGAATGTGCTTGCCGAGCGCGCGTTCCCCGCCACCGAAGTGGTCGCGCTGGCCTCAACGCGGTCGGTCGGCATCGATGTCTCGTTTGGCGATCGGACGCTCAAGGTCAAAGCCCTCGACTATTATGATTTCAAGGGTACCGACATCGTATTGATGAGCGCGGGCGGCGCCATATCCAAGGAATGGTCCCCCAAAATCGCCGCGGCAGGCGCCATCGTCATCGACAATTCCTCGCAGTGGCGTATGGACCGGCAGGTGCCGCTCATCGTTCCCGAAGTCAACGTCGATGTGCTGAAGCAGGGCTTTCCCAAGGGTATTATAGCCAATCCCAATTGCTCGACCGCCCAACTCGTTGTGGCACTCAAGCCCTTGCACGACGAAGCCAAGATCAAGCGGTTGGTGGTGGCGACCTATCAATCGGTATCAGGCACCGGCAAGGCTGCGATGGATGAGCTTTTTACGCAAACCCGTGCCGTGTTCGTTGCCGATCCTATGGAGCCCAAGATCTATCCCAAAAGGATCGCATTTAACGTCATCCCCCAAGGTGGCAGTTTCCTCGACTCCGGTTACACCACCGAGGAATGGAAGATGATGGTCGAGGTGCAGAAAATCCTCGATCCCGACATTCAGACCACCTGCACCGTCGTACGCGTGCCGGTCTTTATTGGCCACAGCGAAGCCGTGCATATCGAATTCGAGCGGCCCATTACTGCGGCCAAAGCCCGCAGTCTGTTGCGTGAAGCCCCTGGCGTGCTGCTTGTCGACAAGCGGGAAGATGGCGGCTACGCGACACCAATCGACTGTGCGGGAGAGGACGCAGTCTATGTCAGCCGCATCCGCAAGGACCCGACAGTCGAGCATGGCCTCGCGCTGTGGGTGGTCGCCGACAATCTGCGCAAAGGCGCGGCGACCAATGCGGTGCAGATTGCAGAATGCCTGATCAATCGCAAGCTGTTGCGCCGGGCAGCCTAACGCCGCCTGGTGTCCTTCACTGGCTCAAAGCGTCTCGACTTCAGACAGTGAGTAGGCCGAGCCCTTGGGGTTCTCGCCGATGACAAGGGTCTTTGCATCGGTGAAGTGATAGGGCGGAACCGGAAGATTGAGCGGGGCGGGCTGGGCCATGTGCACACGCCCGGCCAAATCATAGCGCGAGCCATGGCAGGGGCAGAGATACCCCCCCTGCCAGGACGCATCAACCTGGCCCTTATTTGGCTTGAAGCCAGGGATACAACCCAGATGGGTGCAGATTGCCACGAGCACGAGATATTCGGGTTGGAGAGAGCGCGACCAGTTCTCCGCGTAGGCCGGCTGCTGCTTGGCCTTGGAATTAGGGTCGCTCAGCTTGGCCAGCAGAGCGGGTTCCTTCAGCGTTGCCAGCATCGGTGAAGTGCGGTTGACCACAAAAATCGGCTTGGAACGCCACATGACCAGGATCTGCTGGCCCGGCTCGATCTTGGAAACATCGACCGCCAGAGGTCCGCCAGCAGCCAGAACGTCACTGCTGGGTTCCATTTGCTGGATAAACGGCCAAAGGGCGATGGCCCCGCCTACCGCAGCGAAAGCGCCCGTAGCGACATAAAGAAAGTCTCGCCGCTTGATCTCGCCCGCTGATACCGAATGATCGCTCACTGCCGCAATCCTTGCGATGGATTCCCTACTACCCCATGTATGCTAGCCCGCACCAATCCCTCAAGTAAACAATTCCGACACTTCGCCGCAGGGGGCTAAAACCCTGCTACCTCGAGATCAGCCGGCACCGGTCCGTTCAGCAGGCTGCGGGCAGTGACCAGGGGCATTTCATCGGCCCCTTCGCTCAGGCTTTGGCGCAAAAGCCCATAAACCGGCCCCACCGACCCAACCAGGGCAGCCGCCAGGTCTGCGCCCTGAAGGCGCTGCGCCAGAAACAGGGCTGCGACGAGGTCTCCTGCGCCATGCGGAACCCCATCAAGTCGCGGTGTCGTAGCATAGGCGATCTGGTCTGCCGTCACTGCCAGCGTACCGATTCGGGGGCCATCCGGGACCGAGGTGGCCAGCACCAAGGGACGGCCAAGCCTGCGGGCGGCATCGCGCGCCTCAGCAGAATCCCGCACCGACATGGAGGCAAGGCTCGCCAGTTCAAAGGCATTGGGGGTAACGATGTCGGCCAGGGGCAGCAGCTGGGACGCCATCGCCTCGGCAACCCCATGTTTGGCATAGGCCCGGCCCTCGTCTCCAAATACCGGGTCGAGGCAGTACAGAGCGTGTGGATTGGCCTTGCGGACTGCCCGCACCGCTGCGGCCACCACCGCGGCCTGCTCGGCGGAGCCAAGGTAACCGGACAGTACGGCGTCGCAGTGCTCAAGCCAGCCGGACCTGGCCATACCATCCAGCAATCGGGCCATGAGCTCAGCGCTGACCGGTTCGCCAGTGACCGCCTTGCGCCCGGCGTGGCCGGACAGGTTCACGCTCGGAATGGCCCACACTTCGTGGCCGAGATATTGCAGCGCAGGTCGGGCCGCTCCCTGACCGACATGGCCGTAGACGACTTCAGACTGTATCGAGAGAATGTTCATGAGCTGATGCTAGCGCCAAACTTGGCGAAGCGGGAGCCATGCGCTAGGTGTCGCATATGCTGTCCCGGAGCCTATCATGCTCAAGCCCATCACGCCTCGTCGCTCGGTCCTCTATATGCCCGGTTCCAACCTGCGGGCGATGCAGAAAGCCCGGACGCTGCCATGCGATGCAGTGATCCTGGATCTTGAAGACGCGGTCGCACCTGATCAAAAGGAGCTGGCCCGCGTTCAGGTCACGGACATGGTCCGCCAGAAGGGCTTCGGCAAGCGCGAGGTCATCATCCGCATCAATGCGCTCGCAACCCCTTGGGGTGCCGCTGACCTCGCCGCGGCCAAGGCGGCTGCGCCAGATGCCGTCCTGGTCCCAAAGATCAGTGCCACCGCCGAACTTGCCGCGTTAGAGTCTCGCCTTGGAGACAGCAATTGTCGTCTGTGGGCCATGATCGAGACCCCGCAAGCCATACTGCGTCTAGAATCGCTTGCCGCTGCGGGCGGCCGCCTGAGCTGCTTTGTGATGGGCACCAACGACCTCGTCAAAGAACTGCACGGCCGACACACCGAGGACCGGGCCGGCATTGCAGCCGCGCTCACCCTCGCGGTCGCAGCGGCACGCGCCAATCATCTGGCTGTCCTCGACGGGGTCTATAACGATATCAACAACCTCCCAGGCTTCGAGGGCGCCTGCCGCCAGGGGCAAGCCTTCGGTTTCGATGGCAAGACCTTGATCCACCCAAGCCAGATTGATCCGTGTAATCAGATATTCGCTCCGGATGCCGCCGAGGTCGCCGCCGCGCGCAAGATCATCGCGGCCTTCGATGCGCCGGAAAACCTGGGCAAGGGAGCCATCGCTCTGGACGGTCGCATGGTCGAACGTCTGCATGCCGACATCGCGCGCCAGACCGTGGCGCTTGCTGACGCCATCGCTGCACACAAGGGGGAATGACATGCAAACGGACCGGGGTCGCTATTTCGAGGATTTTTCCATCGGAGAAGACATCGTACATCCAACACCGCGCACGCTCAATCTGGGTGATGCCGCCCTTTACATGGCACTGTACGGCTCGCGCTTTGCCCTCCAGGCGGATAGTAGCGCCCGCGCGCTTGGCTACCCACAGGCTCCCCTGGATGATCTGCTCGTGTTCCACACGATCTTCGGCAAGTCTGTTCCCGATATCTCCCGCAACGCGGTCGCCAACCTCGGTTATGCGGAAGGCCGCTTTCTCAAGCCTGTTTTTGCAGGCACCACGCTGCGGGCACATTCGCGCGTTTTGGGATTGAAGGAGAACTCCAACGGCAAGACCGGCATAGTCTGGGTCAGAACGACCGGGACTGATGATCATGGCGATGAGGTACTCAGCTATGTGCGTTGGGTCATGGTCAATAAGCGTGATCCTGACAAGCCCTGCGTACGCGAAGGAGTGATCCCGCAGCTACAGGGTGCCGTTTCGGCCGATGCGCTGAGGGCACCGGAGGGCGTTGATTTCTCCAAGTTTGAGCCCCGCGATTCCGGCTCTGAACTTTGCTGGAATGATTACACGCAAGGTGACAAGATTGATCATGTCGACGGCATGACCGTGGAAGAAGCCGAGCACATGCTCGCCACACGGCTTTATCAGAACACCGCACGCGTGCATTTTGATCAGTATGCGCAGGGCCAGGGGCATGTCGGAAGGCGTTTGGCGTATGGCGGCCACACCATCAGCATCGGTCGCGCAATGTCTTTTAACGGTCTGGCGAATGCCTTCAGTCTACTGGCGGTCAACAGTGGACAGCACGTTTCCGGGGTGTTTGCGGGCGACACGCTCTACTGCTGGAGTCAGGTCCTCGACAAGGCCGCTATCGCCGGACGCAGTGATTGCGCCGCCCTTCGCTTGCGCCTGATTGCGACCAAAAACGTGCCATGCCGCACCTTCCCCTACCAACGTTCAGACGGCACCTATGCGCCTGAAGTTGTACTGGACTTTGATTACTGGGCGCTGATGCCGCGGCGAGCTGGATGACGGATCTGATCGAAACTTACCGCGCACGGGTCTTCACCGGAGAGCTTGCACGCGATCCGTTGCAGGAGCGGGCCGCCGAGCGGCTGGCCCAGCTGGCGCGCCAGCTGGCACGCTATCGGCCGGGGCGGCGGGGGTTCTTCACCCGTGCCGAGCCACCACCGCGCGGCCTTTACATCTGGGGCGATGTCGGGCGTGGCAAGTCCATGCTCATGGACCTGTTTTTCAGTGCCGTTCCACTGCCCAGGAAAAGGCGCGTCCACTTCAACGCGTTTATGGGCGAGGTGCATGGCTTGATCCATGCCGAACGGCAAAAAGAAGGAACCAAGGATCCAATCCCTCCTGTAGCCGGCCTGCTTGCAGCGCGCGCAACAGTTCTGTGCTTCGATGAGTTTCAAGTTACCGATGTCGCGGACGCCATGATCCTGGGCCGGCTGTTTGAACAGCTGTTCGCGCTTGGTGTTGTAGTGGTGGCGACCTCCAATACGTCTCCGGTTCGGCTATATGAAGGTGGCCTCAATCGCCAGCTCTTTCAGCCTTTCATCGCCTTGATTGAGCAAACACTCGACATCGTCGAACTGAACGGCAAGGAGGATTATCGTCGCCGCCAATCCGGTGATGATGATCTCTATATCTATCCACTCGGCCCTCTGGCCAGGCGGAAAATGGATCTGGCATGGCAGCGGCTGACTGGCGGTGCAGCCTGCTTGCCTGCGCAGCTTTCGGTGCTGGGGCGCACCATACGGGTGCCGGCCGCCAGTGACGGCGTGGCCCGATTTCATTTTGATGACCTGTGCAATGCACCTCTTGCCGCGAATGATTATCTAGCAATTGCCCGTGATTTCCACACCGTTTTACTTGACGATATTCCGGTTATGAGCCCGGTAATGCGCAATCAGGCACGACGTTTCGTTCTTCTGATCGACACATTTTACGATGAGAAGGTACGCCTCGTCTGCTCTGCGGCCGCACCTGCAGACAGCCTCTACCCTGAAGGCGACGGCGCAGATGCGTTCCGCCGAACCGCCTCCAGATTGGTTGAAATGCAGAGTGACGCTTACAACCCTCGTCCGTTTGCCGAGAGTGTCGGCTAGGAGAATGCGACCATGATCGAGGATCTGGTCACGACTTTCTGCATCATTGTTGCAGCCATCGTGCTTTACCGCTTCCGCGCCCCGATCATCGACAGGCTCAGGCGTTTCGATCATGAAAATCGCGTTCGCATCGCGCAGCAGGAGCGCGAAAGCGATGATCCGGTAGCTCATTTCCGCCATGCCTTGGCAATCGCGGAGGACCAGGTCGAGGCCATCAGCGAGATCCGGGTTCACGACGAGCGGCTGGGAACCGGTGTGACACGCTTTCTCTTCCTTGGCGAACAATTCATCCTTCGGTCTGAGGCCGAACGCGCCCGCGCCGAGAAAATCCGCGCGATTACCATGGAATATTACCGCGAACTGCCACGCGCTCTTTACGTCCGCGACGAGGAAAAACTCAGAAGCTAGTGGCGATGCCGCGGCAAGGGGCTCAGGCCGCTTCACCACGCATCAGTCGCGGAAGTTTTCCAACAGCACCGCCTGCATTGCGCATCAAGAACCGGCGCAACGGCCCAATCTGATCAACCAGGCCCATACCAAGGTCCCGGCTCAGACGCAAAGGCGGTATGTCATTGGAGAAGATACGGTTGAAGGCATCCATGGAAAATCCCATGAGAGTGGACTCGAAGCGGCGCCAGCGCTCATAGCGACGCAGAGTGTCCATGCGTCCGAAATCGAGCCCGAGCCGGGCGGCATCGAGTACACACTCCGCAAGCGCTGCGATATCCTTAAGCCCGAGATTAAAGCCCTGACCGGCAATAGGATGGATGCCGTGGGCGGCATCGCCAATCAAGGCAAAGCGGGGTTTCACATATGAACGCGCCAGGTGGAATTTGAGCGGATAGGACCAGCGTGGCCCACTGACCGAAGTGGCGCCAAGATGCGCCCCAAAGCGACGGGCTATTTCCGCATCGAACGCATCGGCGGCAAGGCTCATGTAAAGCGGTGCCAGATCAGCCCGTTCCGTCCATACAAGTGAACTGCGATTGCCGGTCAGAGGCAGAATGGCAAAAGGCCCGGCAGGCAGAAAATGTTCGTAAGCCGTGCCGTTATGGGGAAGCTCATGGGTTACCGTTGCGACAATTCCGCATTGGGGATAGGACCAGCCGATGATGCCGATCCCGAACTCTTCGCGCAGGCGCGAGGTCCGTCCATCCGCCGCAACCAGAAGGCGGGTGGCTAGGGATCTGCCATCTGAAAGCTGGACATCGACATGCTCGGGGACGCAGGTGGCCCGCTCCACGGCCAAGGGTGACAGCAGTTCAAGCCCGGTCGTCGCATCCACGGCCGCAAACAGGGCTCTGCGCAGATGACGGTTCTCGACGATATAGCCCATGGGCTCGCCGATCTCGTCGGCGTCAAAGTGCAAGGATAAAGGAGAGGGCGGGCGCCCTGCTGGGGCATCGGTCACAAGAATGTCAAGGATCGGCTGGGCTTCGTCTTGCAGCTGAGGCCAGATCGAGAGTGCCCGCAGCATACGCACCGAAGCGTAGGACAATGCGGTCACGCGGCCATCAAAACTGGCATCCAGACTTGCCGCCCGCGCGACCGGCTCGACCACAGCAATCCTCAGCCCGCCATGCGCCAGCGCAACGCCCAGGCACAGGCCGGCCATCCCTCCGCCGCCGATCACCACGTCATACTGGTAGAGCTTGTCCATGCCGGCACCTTACCCAGTCGGTCAGGGAAGACCAGTGGCGATATCGCCCAAGCACTGCGCAAAATCCAGCCATTGCCCAGATTTTGGGCAGCGCTACCCGGCCTGTGGACAACAATTATCCATATTCGTGAGTGAGCAGGGCATTTTCTACTCCCTCGGTGTTCCTGCAGATCTTGGCGCCCGGTTGGCCCCGCCCACAATGATGCTAGGTCAAAAGGGAACCTGGCATGAAGCTCATCACGGCAATCATCAAGCCTTTCAAGCTTGATGCAGTACGCGAAAAACTTACGGCCCTGGGCATCGAAGGCATGACCGTGACCGAAGTGAAGGGTTTTGGTCGGCAAAAGGGCCATCGCGAAATTTATCGCGGCGCAGAATACGCGGTCAATTTTCTTCCCAAGGTCAAGATCGAGGTGGCGGTGACTGCAGACCTCGCTCAAAGCGTGGTCGAGGCGATGACCTTGGCGGCGCGCACCGGACAGATTGGTGACGGCAAGATCTTCGTCACTGGCATCGAGCATACGGTGCGTATCCGCACCGGCGAGACCGATCGAGACGCGCTCTGATCGCGCTCATTCATCCCAATCGTGCAATCTTAGCGAGGACATAATGACCACATGGAAGAGAGCCTGTAGATGGCTGGCGGTGGCAGCAGGGCTTGTGATGAGCACCATCACACCTGCTTTGGCTGCAACCCCTAAATTCGACAGCGGTGACACGGCCTGGATGCTGACGTCGAGCGCCCTGGTACTGATGATGACGATACCGGGGCTTGCCCTTTTTTATGGCGGCATGGTGCGCAAGAAGAACGTACTGGCTACATTGGCGCAAAGTTTCGGCGCGACCTGCATCATCACCGTCCTTTGGATGGTAATCGGCTATTCGCTGGCCTTTACGCCGAATGCACATGCCGGTCTCAATCAGCTCATCGGCGGCGTCAATGAACTTCTTCTCGGCAAGCTCGCCTTAAACTCCGTAAGCCCTCTGGCGCCGACAATCCCGGAATCGGTATACATGTTCTTCCAGATGACGTTTGCGATCATTACTCCAGCTCTTATCGCAGGCGCCCTCGCGGACCGCATGAAGTTTTCCGCTTTCATGTGGTTCATGTCGCTGTGGCTCATATTCGTCTATTGCCCGATTGCCCATTGGGTGTGGGGCGGCGGCTGGTTGGGCAGCATGGGAGCTCTCGACTATGCCGGCGGCACGGTCGTCCATCTGAATGCCGGCACCGCAGCGCTCGTGACCTGTCTGGTACTGGGACGCCGTGTTGGCTATGGCACAGAAAACATGGCCCCGCACAATCTGGTGTTGAGCGTGATTGGTGCCTCTTTGCTGTGGGTAGGCTGGTTCGGCTTTAACGCAGGCTCCGCGGTGGCGGCCAATGCCAATGCCGGGATGGCAGCCGCAGCAACTCAGATTGCCACAGCAGCCGCAGCCATGGCCTGGACTGCATGCGAATGGGTTGTCCTCAAGAAGCCTTCAGTCCTTGGCATGATCTCCGGTGCCGTGGCGGGGCTCGTTGCCATCACCCCTGCTTCGGGTTTTGTCGACGCACAGGGAGCTTTGATTATCGGCGCCCTTGCCGGCTTCGTCTGTTACCTGTCCGCCGTCCATATGAAGAAGTGGCTCGGGTACGACGACGCCCTGGACGCCTGGGGCGTGCATGGGGTCGGCGGTGCGCTGGGCGCGATGCTGACCGGGGCCCTGGCCAAACACGCCATAAATGCGAGCGGTAGCGGCTGGCTCTTCGACGGCAATGCACACCAGATGCTGGTACAGTTCTACGATGTCGCGGCGACCTTCATCTATTGTGCGATCGTGACCTTCATCATCCTCAAGCTGATTGACGTCACCATCGGACTGCGCGTCAGTCGCGAGGTCGAAATCGAGGGTCTCGACATCAACCTCCATGGAGAGATCGTTCACGGCTAGCCGCTGTTCCTTGCACAGCGCAAAAGGCGCCCCAGCCCTGGGGCGCCTTTTCTTTTGGTCGAGCTTACCGAGATTTCAGCTCGAAGTTAGCACCACTTCATGCAAGTCCTTGGAGAACCGCTATATTCTCGGACCTCGGTACTGTCGATGGAGGTGCCCATGAGACTCGCAAAAACTACGCTTCTGGCAACCATTGCAGCCGTAGCCCTGGCAACATCGGCTGGCATGGCAGCGGTCCGTTCCACCGATCCTTCCCCGCCCATGCACACGCTTACGGTCACAGCTCCAGATGGGAGCATCGCACGGATCTCCTATCGCGGCGATATCGCCCCGGTTGTGCACTTCGTGCACACGCCGCAGATGGCGACTGCGGCAGCTCCGGCATGGCCTTTTGCCAATATCGCCCGCATATCAGCCGCCATGAACCGTGAAATGGATGTCCTGATGCAGCAGGCGGACATGCTGTCCTCTCCCACGCTTGCCATGGGCCCCTTCTATAACGCAGCGCTCCTGCATCCCATGGGGCCTGGCGGATGGCCAATGATCGAACAGGCTTCTGCAGGGCCCGGCCTGTGCATGCAATCGGTCGAGGTATCCCGGATCGGCAATGCCGCACCTCATGTCGTCGAACACGTGGCGGGCGACTGTGGCAAAAAAGAAGGCATGTCGGCGACGGCGTTCCTGCCCCGCAATGGCGACGGGCATCTGATCCCCCTTGGGCCCGCGGCCACGCATCACGCGCCCGAGGTCCGCGAGGTCCACTATTTGCCGCAGTAAGTCGGCAAAGCGGCCGCCTTGCCGTGCGGCAGGTTGCCCCCACCTGCCGCACGCGGGCGGCCAAAATACGGTGGGCATTGGACGGGCGAGTCCGGCACGCGGTAATGTGTACTGCGAACCAGATCTACGTCCTGCATGAACACGCCCCTCTTCCCCGGTCGACTCTCGCTCCTGCCATCATCCCCGTTCGCCCGGCTTGCCGATTTGCTCAAGCCAATCGCGCCCGGGGCGGGGCCAATCAACCTTTCGGTCGGCGATCCCAGAGGACAGGTTCCGGATTTTGTGCGCGAGATCATCTCCCAGAACGCGCACCGCTTTGGGGAGTATCCTCCTATCCAGGGTGCCGACGAATGGCGGGAAGCTGCGCTTGGCTGGCTGCAGCGACGCTTCGAGCTGCCCCCGGGGGCCATCGGCATGCAGCATCTGCTGCCCTTGAACGGTACCCGCGAGGGTCTGTTTCTTGTACCCTTCATCGTCACCCCTGAGAGCAAGAATGGGGCCCGACCGGCGATCCTGTTGCCCAACCCGTTTTATCAGGCTTACGCCGCCGCGATCCTCGCTGTCGGCGCAGAACCCATATTTGTGACCGCAGACGAGCAGACCGGGTTTCTGCCTGCGTTCGATCAGCTGCCCGAATCAGTTTTGCACCGCACGGTTGGCTGCTACATCTGCTCTCCGTCCAATCCGGAGGGAGCGGTCGCGAACCACCTGTATTGGCAGAACCTGTTCGCCCTGGCTGACCGCTACGACTTCACGGTTTTCGCGGATGAGTGTTATGCGGACATCTATTGGGGCACCCGCCCCCAGGGCGCGCTCTCGGTTCGTCATCTCTTGAGCGGAAGTTTCGCGCGCCTGCTTACTTTCCACTCCTTATCCAAGCGCTCTGCGCTTCCGGGACTGCGGTCGGGTATCGTCGCCGGAGACGCGAAGCTGATTGCGGCCTTCACGGCCTGGCGGAACTATGCAGGTCCTCAGGTTCCCATACCCTTGCAGATGGCCAGCGCCGCGGCCTGGAGCGATGAGGCTCACGTTGCGGAGAATCGGGCGCTTTATGCGGAGCGATTCGCTGCGGCGCGGCGTATTCTTGGCAATCGCGCGCGCATACCCGACGCCGGATTCTTTCTGTGGCTCAAGACGGGTGATGGCGAGGCGGCAACCGTTAAGCTGTGGCGGGAGGCGGGCATACGGGTGGTCCCTGGCGCCTATATGGGCCGGCCGGCGGTGGCCACCGATCCCTCTTCCAATCCAGGCATTCCTTACATCCGCGTTGCGCTCGTTAGTGATTTGTCAACCATTAAGGCAGCTATTGAAACATTGGGTGAACTTCTTTTCACCCCGGGAGCGTGAGCATGCCAGCCCGTCGCAGCCTTGGCGTCTATCAACCGCGATCGCGCAAGAATGCCCTCGCGGACCAGCTCGCTGAAGCCAGGCTGGCGATGGCTCGGTTCCTGCGGTCTCTCACCATGCGTCTGACCGGCCTGCTACTGTTCGCCGGCACGAGCGCGGCGCTTCTGGCCCTTGTTACCTACAATTCGGCTGATGCAAGCCTCGACAATGCCACCGGAGCTGCGCCTACCAATCTGCTAGGCAGCTTCGGCGCCGTGGCCGCCGACCTGATGCTGCAGACGTTCGGCATTGCCGCACTTGCTCTCTTGACGCCGCCGGCGGTGTGGGGCGTAAAGGCCCTGGCTGGCAAGCCGCCCCCCGAAGCAACCTGGCGTGCGCTGTCGTGGCCCATTGGGGCGATACTGATTGCCGCCGGTCTGGGAATCCTGCCGGCACCCCAAGCACTTCCCGCCGGAGCCGGTGGACTGATCGGCATTGCCGCGGCCGGTCTCGCCGGTCATGTCGGTGCCGTCTATCTTCAGCCCTGGGTCAGCATCGCACTGCCATTGCTGCTTTTGCTCATAGGCCTGCCCTTGAGCTTCGTTGCTACAGGCCTGCGCGTCAGGACGCTGCTGCGAGGCACCTCGGAGCTGGCCGTCGGCGTATTCTGGCTGGTAACGCATCTGAGCCCATCGCGACTACCCAAACTGAAGCTTCCGGGTTTCGGCACTGCCACGGATGAGAGCCCGGCAGCGCAAGACCTCGCCGATGGAGGGCCGGCTGACGACGGGGAGGAAGAGACCGAGGACACAGAGGATCTCGGCTTGGATCTTCGTCCCGAGCCGATCGCTGCCGACAGACTTGCTGAGCGCCGTGATAATCGCATCAAGCGCGATGCCGCTCGCCGTGAAAAGCAGAAGCCAACCCGTCAGCCAGCACTCGCATTGTCCGCCGGTGAATACCAGATGCCTCCTCTCGGTCTTCTCGCCGAGCCAGTGCAGCATGCCGATCACCGTATGCTCTCCGACGAGGCCCTGGAAGAAAATGCCCGCATGCTCGAGGCTGTATTGGGGGATTTCGGGGTGCGCGGACGCATCGTGGCGGTTCGTCCAGGCCCGGTGGTCACACTCTATGAATTCGAGCCTGCTGCCGGGGTGAAGTCCTCGCGCGTTATCAGCCTTTCCGACGACGTCGCCCGCTCCATGAGCGCTGTCGCAGCGCGTATCGCCGGCATTCCAGGGCGCAACGTGATCGGCATTGAGCTTCCCAACCAGGACCGTGAGACAGTGTTTTTGCGCGAGCTGTTGTCGGCCGGGGAATATGAAAAGGCTCGAGCACCTTTGGTTCTGGCGCTTGGCAAGACCATAGGTGGCGAACCGGTCATGGCCGATCTTGCCAAGATGCCTCACCTTCTGATTGCAGGCACTACCGGTTCGGGAAAATCAGTCGCTATCAACACCATGATCCTCTCGCTCCTCTACCGCATGCCGCCGGAGTTGTGCCGACTGATCATGATCGATCCCAAAATGCTGGAATTGTCCGTCTATGAAGGCATTCCGCATCTTCTGTCACCGGTCGTCACCGATCCCAAAAAAGCGGTGGTCGCGCTCAAATGGGCAGTGCGCGAGATGGAAGAACGTTATCGCAAGATGTCCAAGCTGGGTGTGCGCGGCATTGAGGCGTTTAACGATCGGGTGCGCAAGGCCAAAGACAAGGGAGAAGTCCTCAAACGCACGGTGCAGACCGGCTTCGACCGGGAAACCGGAAGGCCGGTTTACGAGGACGAAATTCTCGAACTTGAGCCCATGCCTTACATTGTGATCGTTGTTGATGAGATGGCAGATCTCATGATGGTCAGCGGCAAAGAGATCGAGGGTGCCGTGCAGCGGCTCGCACAAATGGCACGCGCCGCTGGACTACATCTGATCGCAGCCACGCAGCGGCCCTCGGTCGATGTTATTACCGGAACGATCAAGGCCAATTTCCCGACCCGAATCTCATTTCAGGTTACGAGCAAAATCGACAGCCGCACCATCCTTGGCGAGCAGGGAGCCGAGCAGCTGCTAGGACAGGGTGACATGCTCTACATGATGGCTGGAGGACGCATCTGCCGCGTGCATGGACCATTCGTCTCCGACCATGAGGTCGAAGACGTCGTGCGTTTCCTCAAGTCTCAGGGCACACCAAACTATCTTGATGCTGTTACCGAGGAGCCGGACGGCGATACTGGCGACGATCCTTATGGCGTGTTTGGCGGCGGCAATGGTGACGCCGGAGACGAACTGTATGACAAGGCGCTTGCCATCGTCGCGCGCGACCGCAAGGTATCTACATCCTATATCCAGCGGCGCCTCACCATCGGCTACAACCGCGCGGCGCGGCTGATCGAGCGGATGGAAGAGGAAGGCGTGATCTCAAAGCCCAACCACAAGGGCCAGCGTGAAGTGCTTCTTCCTGATCACCCCAATTAAGCCCGTTTTCGTCACCTGCCCCCACCACGGGTACTGGCCCGCAAATCCCAACCGGGATTACCGATGACCCGGGCCGGAACCAGGTCCGCATCCGGATATTTCTTCACCTTGCTGCCGCGCAGCTGGGCGCAGCAGCAGCGCCGACGCCGATGGCTAAGGGAGGATGCGTGCGTCGCACTCGGGCCGGCAGAGGATGATCACCGCGATGCCAGGCAGGAGCGGCTTGATCAGATGCGGACGAAATGGGCGCGCCCGCCTGAACGGATGGAGGAGGAAGACGTGCCCAATGGCCTGTCACGAACTGCGCGCTGGACCTTCAAGGGCAAAACCGTCTTCCTGCCTCCTATCGCGTTTGCTTAAGGTTATCCAGCCTCACAATGAGGACAGATAGGCAGAAATATCCCGCACCTGCTGGTCGGTCATGTGCGCGACGTTACTATGCATGATCATGTTCTGCCGCTCGTTGTCACGGAACGCGAGTAGCTGTGTAGCAAGATACTCACGGTGCTGGCCGGCGAGACGCGGTATCGTCGCGCTACCTGCACCCGTTGGACCATGACAGAGCTGACAGGCCGGAACCTGCTCCGAGGCAATACCCTTCTCGAAGATCTCCTTACCGGCAGCAATTTCCTTGGGATTCTGACCGAGGTCGGGAGGTGGTGGTGGCAGCGCCGAGAAGTAATTGGCGACCTTGTCAATCACTTCATCGGTCAGCCGGTTGGCCATGCCCCACATATAAGCCTGCGCATGCGGGTCATCGCGTTTGCGGTCCCGGAAATTATGCAACTCCCGGACGAGATACTGTTCATTCTGTGCAGCGAGGTTGGGGAAAATGGGTGAGGTGGAGATCCCACGGTCACCATGGCACTGGCTGCAGACCTGGGAGACAGTCTGTGGCTCCGGCGGCACCTTCGTCTTTGGTGCCGCGACAGCCTGGGCGCCCAGGATGGCTGTGCCCGCAAGCAGAGCAACTGCGATCTTCTTCATAGTCAGAGTCTCCACTCAGAACGCCAGCCAGAGATAGGCATAGAGCGTATTATTGTCCGAAGCATTGGCTCCAAGGCCATTGTAGTTATGGGTGGCACCGTCGAACTTGCCATAAATGGTGTAGGCTAAACCGAGTTTGGTATTGAGGTAGGGGAGGTAGTCGGCTTCCAGGATAATACCGTTACTGTCAGGTTTCCCGTTTGCTGACGTAAAGACAAGCGGTTCGGGATTACCATAGGTATCGAAGAGATCGATGCTGCCACCAATCATGCGGTCATAAAAGTATGAGAAGCTCGCCCGGGCGGTGTTCAGGGTATCGCCGGACGCCTTGAAGTTCGTGCTGTTGGCAAGATTATAAGAATTGATGGTGCTGTTGAGGGTCCGGTTTTCATGGATCCAGGTCGCCTCAACCGCAAAGATGTTATGCGTTGCAATGTACTGGTACTGGGTATCGAGGGCCACATCAACGTAGCTGTCCGTCGGACCTGCGGACAACGTCTGACAGGGGCCCGAGGAGGTCGTGTAGACATCCACGGGATTGCCGGCCGCGTTGGTCAACTGGGTGAGTACATTGCAGGCACCTGCAACGCGCGTCTGGGCTGCCATGCCATAGGTTCCCACCTCAAAGGAGTTGACACCCCAGTCCCACTCACCAGCGAAGCGCCAGTAGGGAGCGCCACCACTGATCAGCGTCTGGGCAGCCGTATCGTAAGGTTGGCCGACACCCTGAGGCGCAGAGGTATAAACGCCGAACTCTCCGTACCAGATATCATTGAGCATGGCATACGCGGTAACACCGGCAACGTTGCCGGCCAGAGATTGGTCGATGAGCGTCGCGGCCTCCGGCGTCGCGGCTGCAGACCCTGTCATATAGGGGTTGTACCAGGCAGGAACCGTGTTCCACAGATCCTGTACCGTCGGGTTGTTGTTGAGGCTGATGCCCCAATTGAACTTGTTGCCCTGCCACATCATGTTGTTGGCATAGCGGATGTCGGTGTTATCCATTCCCACTGAGCCGCTGGTAGGATCATAGGTCAGCTGGATGAAGCTGCCGATATGGGGCGTGATCTCGCCAGCATAGAACAGGCTGAGCTGCTGCGGAAATGACGTGGTGTTGTTTTGAGCGTGCCCCAGACCATTGCTGTCAGGCTGCGACGCCGATGTATGCAGGTAGGAGGCGACGAACATCGCCGAAACCGGTGAGAAAAAGCTGAGCTCGAGACTGCGATGCCGTGCCGTCGTGTCCTGGACCTGCTTGCGATTGTTGATGACGTAACCATTCAGCTTGAAGCGGCGCCCAAAGGGCGTCAGTTCGGGAAACACGGTGTGGCAGGCCTCGCACGCAAGCCCGGTCTGCCGCGCATAGCTGGGTACCGCGGCCGCCGGTCCGCCCGAGGCAGCCCAGAGGCTCATGGCCCCTAGGCCTATGAGCAATGCCGCCTTGCCAGGCGCGCGACGCGACATAGATGTCATGATACTATCCCCTCTCCTGTGACCAGAAGTTCCTTACACGAGTGTTAGAAACCCGGCGCAAGCTCTAGTTAGCAGGCCACAAATAAAGTTGCGCGAGATCAATAAACCGCCCCCTGCGGCTATAAAGTCGCACCTGTTGCGGCCTTAAAGTCGCACTCTTTAGGGCAGCCGGAACAATCCGTCGCCTAGCCATATTACCTACGCAATTGCTATGTACCGGACTGATGGAAGGCCGAAAAGGTTTCGGCCCATCGCGCGAGGAATAATGATGAAGCGAATTGGGATGATGACTGCTGTGGCAATGGGCGCCAGCCTTTTTGTCGCAAGCCAGGCCTTTGCCGCCGGCGATGCTGCCCAAGGCAAGACGGTTTTCACTGGCGTCTGTGCCATGTGCCACAATGACGTTAAGGGCGGCGGCGCCAAAATTGGCCCCGATCTTTACGGAGTTGTTGGCCGCAAGGCTGGAAGCGTTGCCGGGTTTGCCTACTCGCCGGCAATGAAGAAGGCAGGCTTCGTTTGGACCGAGGAGAAGCTCGCCGCCTACATCGACAATCCGCAGAAGGTGGTGCCGGGTAACCGCATGCCCTATGCCGGCACGCAGAATATGCAGAAGGCTGAAAATGTGGCTGCCTATTTGGCAACCCTGAAATAATCGCCAGAAAGCACCAACTGACCTGGATTCGAGGGGCCTGCGTCATCACGACGCGGGCCCTTTGCCTTATCAGGCCCCGGCTGGGCGCCGACGTCCTGCCCAGCGGATACCACGGCTTTCGTTGACAGCAAGGCAAGCTCGCGCCTAGTTTTTGCGCCGCACAAGAAACCGGCGGGCGGGCGTGGGGGCCAAACCTTCCGCAGAAGCCGCCTCAATTCGGGGAAGTTCGAGCGCATGAAAGTCTTGGTCCCGGTCAAGCGGGTTATCGACTATAATGTTAAGGTCCGGGTCAAAGCCGATTCATCCGGCGTCGATCTTGCCAATGTAAAGATGAGCATGAACCCGTTCGACGAGATCAGCGTCGAAGAGGCGGTCCGGCTTAAGGAAAAGGGCAAGGCCACCGAGGTGGTGGTCGTATCCATCGGCCCGGCCCAGGCAAGCGAAACCATCCGGACCGCACTTGCCATGGGGGCCGACCGGGGCATCCTGGTTAAAGTCGAGGGTGAGTTGGAGCCACTGGCGGTGGCCAAAATCCTCAAGGCCATCTGCGAGGCGGAAAAGCCCGGGCTTGCCATCCTCGGCAAGCAGGCCATCGACGACGATTCCAATCAGACCGGACAAATGCTTGCCGCCCTGCTTGGCTGGGCGCAGGGGACATTTGCCCACAATCTTGAACTCGACGACAGCTCGGCCACGATCGAGCGGGAGATCGATGGCGGACTGCAGACCGTCAAGGTCAAGCTTCCCGCCGTCATGACGACGGATCTGAGGCTTAACGAACCGCGTTATGCCTCCCTTCCCAACATTATGAAGGCGAAGAAGAAGCCGATCGACGAAAAAACCGCCGCCGATTACGGCGTGGACACAACACCGCGCCTTAAGGTGCTGAAGGTCACCGAACCGCCCAAGCGGCAGGCCGGCGTCAAGGTCAAAACTGCGGCCGAACTGGTCGAAAAACTCAAAAATGAAGCGGGAGTAATCTGATGGCCGCGCTCGTCATTGCCGAACACACGAACAACGCGCTTAAGGACGCGACGGCCAAGACAGTCACCGCTGCAACCCAGATTGGCGGACCGGTGCACGTTTTGGTGGCCGGTCACAACTGCGCCGCGGCCGCCGAGGAGGCCCGTAAACTTTCCGGCGTGGAAACGGTCCTCATCGCCGATTCACCCCTCTACGCCAAAATGCTAGCCGAACCGATGGAAGCCCTGCTGCTTTCGTTGGCGGACAGCTATGACGCGCTCCTGGCACCAGCCACCACCAACGGCAAAAACTACATGCCACGGGTGGCAGCCAAGCTAGACGTGCCGCAGATCTCCGAAATTCTCGGCGTAGAGGGACCGAGCACCTTCCGTCGTCCGATTTATGCGGGCAATGCGATCCAGACGATCGAGGCGCCGTCGGGCAAGAAGGTCATCACGGTGCGTACCACCGCTTTCAAGGCTGCCGAAACGGCCGGGTCCGCAGCGCTGCATCAGGTTCCTGCGGCCGCAGATCCCGGGCTCTCCAGTTTCGTCTCCGAGGAACTCTCAAAGTCCGATCGCCCCGAGCTCACAGCTGCCAAGATCATTATTTCAGGTGGCCGTGGCATGCAGTCGGGGGACAACTTCCAGCTCCTCGACCGCATCGCAGACAAGCTGCATGCCGCAGTGGGCGCATCACGCGCCGCAGTCGATGCCGGTTTCGTGCCCAATGACTATCAGGTCGGCCAGACCGGCAAGGTGGTAGCGCCCGAACTTTACATCGCGGTGGGTATCTCCGGGGCGATCCAGCATCTGGCGGGCATGAAGGACTCGAAAGTCATCGCAGCGATCAACAAGGACGAAGAAGCCCCCATCTTCCAGGTGGCCGATTACGGACTTGTTGCCGACCTCTTCAAGGCCGTTCCGGAGTTCGAAGAGGCCCTCACCAAGGCCGGCTACTGAGCGCCCGGCCTTTAACCAGACAGGTGGCAAAAGCCATGAGCATTGAGCGAGTGGGCGTGATCGGCGCAGGCCAAATGGGAAACGGAATAGCCCATGTCTGTGCGCTGGCAGGCTACGACGTCATTCTTGAAGACCTGAACGCAGAGGCGCTCAAGAGGGCAAAAACGACGATTGAGAACAACCTGAACCGTCAAGCGGCCCGTAACATCATTGCTGCCGATTCGGTCAGCGCTGCCTTGGCGAGAATCCGTACCAGCCAGAACCTCGATGACATGGCTGACCGGGACATCGTTATCGAGGCTGCCACCGAGGAAGAGGCGGTAAAGCGCAGGATCTACCAGGATCTTTGTCCGCGTCTACCCGCCACGACAATGCTTGCGACCAACACCTCGTCCATATCGGTAACGCGACTCGCGGCCTCCACCGATCGGCCCGAGAAGTTCATCGGCCTGCATTTCATGAATCCCGCGCCGGTGATGCAGCTCGTCGAGGTGATTCGCGGTATCGCCACAGATGATGCGACCTATCAGGCCGCACTCGAAATCGTCAAGCGTGTCGGGAAAACCGCAGCCTACGCCGAAGATTTTCCGGCATTCATTGTCAATCGCATCCTCATGCCGATGATCAATGAAGCGGTCTATACGCTCTATGAAGGCGTGGGCAACGTCGATGCCATCGACACCGCAATGAGACTGGGTGCCAATCACCGCATGGGACCATTGCAGCTCGCCGACTTTATTGGCCTGGACACCTGCCTTTCAGTCATGCAGGTGCTTTATGAAGGGCTCGCTGATTCCAAATATCGTCCCTGCCCACTGCTCGTGAAATATGTCGAAGCGGGATGGCTTGGTCAAAAGACCGGTCGGGGCTTTTATGATTATCGCGGGGATCAGCCCGTTCCAACGCGCTGAGGCAGCTTTAGACTGCAAAGCCCGCCACCGAGACGGACCTGATCACCGAGGTGATGTGGGAAGGGCGCCTTCAGGCCTGTTACCCGGACGAAGGCGCGGGACAGGGGCGACAAGTTCACGACGGCTGACCATGCCAGTACGGGCTAGAGCCGGCTGATAGCCCAGATCCGAGCCCGCGCCAGCTGCTGCTCGCCAGCGACCAGAGCAAGACCAAGCCATACGCAGCTGAAGCTTATAATGTCTGCCATGGGAAACGGTTCTGCGAATACCACCACCGCGATCACAAGCGAGATCGTGGGCGACAGATACTGCAGCAGTCCCCATACGGCACAGGCTGCAGCTGCAAAAAAGATTTCCGATGCGTTCGTTGGTATCAGACGGAGCCATGGCAACGTGGCGATACCAGCATGGAGGGTCGCAATCCAGGCACCCGCTGGGACATTCAGTCAGTTACAGGCGCTCAGCTGCCATGCATCACGCCCCAGCCCCGTCGCGAAAGAGCTTGTAGCAGATCGACTCTGAGAGCGCCTCAAAAGAAGCATCGACAATATTGGCCGAAACTCCAACTGTCGACCAGCGCCGTCCCTGACCATCCGCGCTCTCGACCATGACGCGGGTAACCGCTTCCGTGCCGCTGGTCAGGATACGGACCTTATAATCCACCAGACTGAGATCCGCGAGAAACGAGGAATAAACACCAAGATCCTTGCGCAATGCTGCATCGAGAGCATTAACCGGTCCATTGCCCGTGGCTACATTGTGCAGGATTTCACCGGACACCTTGAGCTTGACCACTGCTTCTGACACGGTCATCAGCTCTGCACGTGCATTGTGACGGCGTTCCACAATGACGCGGAAGCTTTCGACGTCAAAATAATCCGGAACCTGACCGAGCGCTCGGCGGGCCAGAAGTTCGAACGATGCTTCCGCACCGTCATAGGCATAGCCCAGAAACTCCCGACGCTTAACTTCTTCCAGCAAACGGGTGATCCGCTCGTCCTTGGCATCAAGGTCGATGCCATACTGGGCCAAGCGAGCCAGCACCGTTGAACGCCCGGCCTGATCAGAGACGAGAATCTTGCGCGCATTGCCCACCACATGCGGCGGGACATGTTCATAGGTACCAGGATCCTTGAGCACCGCGGCGGAGTGCAATCCACCCTTGTGGGCAAAAGCCGAGGTGCCAACGTAGGGAGCATGGCGATCCGGTGCGCGATTAAGGATTTCGTCAAGCAGCCGCGAGACATGCGTCAGCTGGGCGAGCTCAGTCATGCCGATGCCGAGCTCATATGCGTGGGCATAGTCTTCCTTGAGCATCAGATTGGCAATCAGGGTAAGCAGATTTGCGTTACCACACCGCTCGCCAAGCCCGTTCAGCGTGCCCTGAATCTGGCGTGCCCCGGCGCGCACAGCAGCAAGCGAAACCGCCACCGCCTGCCCCGTATCATTATGGGCATGGATCCCAAGCCCTGCCTCTGTGAGCTTTGAACGTACTTGCCCGACAATGCGCTCAACCTGCTCCGGCATCGTCCCGCCATTGGTATCACAGAGAACCAGCCAGCGTGCGCCGGCTTCGTGGGCCGCACGCAGACAGTCCAGAGCGTATTCGGGATCCTGGCGGTAACCATCAAAGAAGTGCTCGGCGTCAAACAGTGCCTCACGCCCCTTGGCAACCACAGCAGCAATAGACTGGGAAATATTGTCGAGATTGTCATTAAGCGATATTTCTAGTGCAACCTCGACCTGATAGCGGCTTGCTTTCCCAACAAGACAGGCACATTCAGTGCGTGCATCCATCACCGCTGACAGGGCCGGATCATTGGCAGCACTGCGGCCAGCTCGCTTTGTCATGCCAAAGGCGGTCAACCGCGCATGCGTAAGCTGTGGAGGGTGCGCGAAGAATTCAGTGTCGGTAGGATTTGCCCCGGGAAATCCGCCCTCAATGTAATCGATACCAAGAAGATCAAGTGCGCGAGCAATCTGAGATTTATCCTCTATGGAGAAATCAACCCCCTGGGTCTGCGCACCATCACGCAATGTCGTGTCGAACAGGAAGAGGCGTTCACGCATTGTGGCCTCCGAAGTTCTTGCAATAGCAGCGTGCGGTAACAGATTTTGTCACGGAATTGCGGTCCGATCTCATTGCAGAGCTCCACGTTGCGGGCGAACGAGCTTCTTTTCCATAGAGGTATTTCCGAGCCATTCTCCAGCCATCTCCACAGTATTGCGCCGCATCGCCACATAGCCCCGGTGAGCGAAAAAATCACGTGCTGTATCAGACGCGTCCGTAGTCATCAATGTCGTTCCCCGTGACGCCGCAAGGATCTCCAATGCGTCAAGCAGAGCCGTAGCAACACCACGGCGCCCCACGCCCGGATGGATGTACAGCATGTCCAGATGTGCGTTGTCACGCAGGCTCGCAAACCCGACTGTCTTCCGGTTCAAAGTCGCAAGCAAAGTAAGCTCGTCCAGCAGTCTTTTGCTGAATGCAGATTCATCGTCAGCGGCACTGAGCCAGGCATCACATTGTGCCGGAGAATAATCCTCGGATGCCGTGTCGGTAATTGCAGCTCGGAAGATGGCCGCGAGTTCCGGGCCATCGGAGGGAAGCATCGGGCGCAACGTGACCGCTAGTTTGCCTGACATCAAGATTTCCTCACTTCTACAGCGTTATCGCAGACGCGCTGCTGACAGGATCGGCCGAGCCCATCACCGCTTGAAATCCCAACTCGTACCCTGTGGACCATCCTTTAGGACAATTCCCTTCGCCTCGAGCTCCCTTCTAATTCGGTCAGCTTCTGCGAAGTCCCTTGCCTTGCGGGCATTGGCGCGGGCCACTATCGCCGCGTCAATTTCGGCATCATCAATTGCAGCCTTGCGCGCAATCGCCGTGCGGTTTCCTGAGAAGCCCAGTAGCGCGAGCCCGGCGGCAAGTGCGCCCGGCTCCGCCTGATGCAGTTCGGCAATAGCCTGAGGCGTGTTGAGATCGTCACTAAGTGCTCCAAGCACGCGATCGCAGGTTCCTCCCCCAGCGCCTTCTGCAGCTGCATACCAGCGCTCGAGCATGGACCAGCTTTCCTTCAATCCGCTCGCCGTCCAGTCCATGGGCTGGCGATAGTGGGTTCGCAGCATGTTGAGACGCAGCACTTCACCTGGCCAGGTTTCCAGCAATTCATGAACGGTGACGAAGTTGCCCAGGCTTTTGCTCATTTTTGCGCCCTCAACATTGAGATGGCCATTGTGCAGCCAATAGCGAGCCAGGGCATGGCCGTGATGGGCCCCCTCGGACTGGGCGATCTCGTTCTCATGATGGGGGAAAACGAGATCGATACCGCCGCCATGAATGTCGAAAGTCTCCCCGAGATAGGCCGCTGACATCGCCGAACACTCAAGGTGCCAGCCAGGCCGTCCATACCCCCAGGGCGATTCCCATCCCGGCAGTCCGGCATCGGAGGGCTTCCACAATACAAAATCCGTGGGATTTCGCTTATAGGGAGCTACTTCAACCCGAGCACCTGCAACCATGTCCTCGACACTGCGGCGCGCCAATTTTCCGTAATCGGTCTTTGTTGCCACATCATAAAGTACATGCCCTTCTGCCACATAGGCGTGCTCGGTATCGATCAGCGTACGGATCATTGCGATCATTTCGGCAATATGGTCGGTGGCGCGCGGCGCAAAATTGGGCGGAAGAGTTCCTACCGCCGCCATGTCCGCTTCATAGAGCGCAGCAGTTTGCTGGGTCAGAGCCCTGACTTCCTCGAGTATCGCGCGATTGCTGAGAGACAATCGTTCCCGGGCCCTGGCGTTAATCTTGTCGTCAATGTCCGTGATGTTGCGCACGTAAGTGACATGCTCTTCGCCATAAATATGGCGAAGGACGCGGTAGAGAACATCGAACACGATCGCGGGGCGTGCATTTCCTATATGGGCAAAGTCGTAGACAGTCGGCCCGCACACATAAAGCCGGACATTTCTGACGTCCAAGGGTTCAAACAGGTCCTTGGTCCGGGTCAGTGTGTTGTAAAGATAAAGGCTCGTCATGATCTTATTCCGCTTGCTCGCGGCCTTGGGACAGAACACCTGCCGTGGTCGCTTATGCCCATCAGCCTGCGCCGGGCAGGTTCCCCGAAGGACAAGACATATGTGAGGTTTGGATGAGACAAGAGAATGGCTGCGGCGTCAGCCGCAAATCGCGATCACACAAATTCGCCGGAGATGGCGCATCGGATCAGACACTCTTTCCTTCCAGGCGCGCGAGCACCTTGTCGCGTCCGATAAGAGGTAGCAGCTTTTTGAGCTCGGGTCCATGCTCGAGGCCAGTCAACGCGAGGCGCAGCGGACGAAAGAGCTGCCGTCCCTTTCGGCCAGAGCGCACGGAGATCTCGCCGGTCCAGTGACTCCAGGTGTTTTCGTCGACGTCGCCCGGAGGGAGACACTGGATGGCCAGCTGCGCCAGATCGGGATCCTCAATGCACGGCTCTACCGGTCCTGCTACAATCCGCCACAGATCGACCACTTCGCTGAAACGGCTCAGATTGGCCCTAACCGCCAGCCAAAAGGCGTCGCCACCACCCACACCGAGGTCATGGAGCCGGTGGCGAACCGCTTCATAGTCGAGCCCGTGCAACAGCCGGGCGCTCA
>JAJZGY010000094.1 GCA_021804785.1 Pseudomonadota bacterium
AGCGCCAAGGGCCACCCGTGTCCAATTTGGCAACTTAGCCTCAAGGCCACGCAAGGGTATCTGCTGCAGCAATCCGTGCATCATGTCACCGATATACTGCCATTGCAGATTGGGTCCGGTACCCAGGCCTTTCGCATCCACCACATAGAGATTGTCATGGTCAAGCGCGAGTGCACTTGGATACCAACCCGTCGGAATCAATCCCATTAGTCTACCTGACGCAGCATCGTAAACCGCTACGTCATCATTTCCGGCGTTGGCAACAAACAGCTTACCATGAGAAAGCGCCAGCGCATCTGGATAGCTGCCGGGCGGCGCATGAGTATAGGGGCTGTCTTCAATGCTACGCTCGACTTTGAGCGTTTGCGTGTCAAGTTCCACCAGCCGGTCGTTATTCGCATTGGCAACCCAAAGATCAGCGCCGCCCTTTACTGCGACCATAGCAGTTGGATGAACGCCCGCGGCCACCGAGTGTGGACCGAGTGCCGGACCCGTAGCAACCACACCGAGCACCTTCAGACTACGTCGCTCGAGTATTGTAACACCGCTTCCGGCCCAATCACTTACCGCCAACCGTTGACCACCATCTGTAATTACAACGGCAAACGGATATGGACCAACATTGACGTACTTGGTGTTTCCCGTACGGATATTTATACGCGCGAGACTATTGGAAAGCATACCCGTTACAAACAGATGCCGGCCATGCGGACCTACAACCACTGAATCCGGATAAAACTTATAGGGCTTGCTCTCGTGGCTGCCCTGATATGTGTAGGGATACTGGCTCCGCGGAAATGCCTGCCAGTGCAGAGAATATTGCCGTACGACATGCACAGCATTGTCTTGCATCCGCAACGCCAGAACCGTGTCGGTGTCACCTCCCGTTGCGTAAACAGTGCCGTTTTGGCCAACAGTCATTCCCTGAAATAGATCACCATGGGAGACAATTTTGGTAGGAATGGCCTTAGAATTACGCTCGGCCTTCTGTACCGCGAGTGCTTCTAGCGCGCGCTGCTTCGCCGGTTGATCCGTCGTATACACCATGCCCGGGGCACCAGCGTGTTGTGGATCGAGGGCGACGGCGGTGGTGCCGCCGAAGGTCGTGACGAAAGTCTTCGGGGGTGACTGTTGAAGGAGCGTCCCCAGGCGGGCTTGACGTTGCAGGTCTCGGCTGTACCAGGTGATCGTCCTGTAGGGGGTTGCGCCATTTGCTAGCACAAGCACGTGCCTGTCGGTAACGAGCACCTTCGTGGGGAAATTGGGAGTGCTGATGATCCGCCCTACAGGACTTACGCGGCGCCATGTCGGCAGCACGGAGCTATACTGCGTCTGGTTGGCGGTCGTGACGGTCACCGGAGCTGGAACAAAATGCGCCCCATCTCCCAGTGCCCAAGCGGGCAAACCAAAAGCAAACGCCACACCCAATACTGCGGCTAGCAAACGCAAGCCGCCCTGACATCTGTTTCTGATGAGCTGTCGCATCATGCCATTACGCCCCTTTTCTCCAATCTAGTCAGCTGAGCTTGCCGGTGCCCGGCCGGCATCTTCTACCCCGATCTGGGCATGGAAGCAGACACACTCGACACGGACCACAGAGTGCAGATGACTGCGTGTATCCGATTGCCATGGGATTGTTTGCAATGCCTGCCCCGGACCCAAAACTCGAAAGAACGCCAGCACCTTGACGTCGTGGTTGTCAACCCGCATTCAAATTGAGCGCAGATTATGTACGGAATGTTATCCCGACCGGAGTGCAAAACGGAGCTGGTACGCCGCTAGTTATCGGTGTTCCAGCCCTTTTTACCTTGGCAGGAGCACCTTTAATGCGACTTAACACCAGGACTGGACATCAAAGACTACGATGGCAATCCAATGAGTTACCGCTCCCAAACGTCGGTAACCCAAGAATGCAGCCAAGGTCGCGCTGACTTGCGTTGACCAGGCGTAACGCCAGACGATGTCGCGAAGCAGGTAACCAACCTGCAAAAGACAATGATCCGTCGACATGGATGAGGCGAGGTTCTCAAAACCTCATTTCGGTGACGCGTCGTAGGCTGAAACGTGGTTCATGGTAATGATCCACTTGCCATGGATACGTTGCACTATGTCGGTGAAAACGCCCTCCAGAGGCTGTTTCGGGCGCGTCATGTGCAGATGGCAGATCAACAGTGCCGCATTCGGTCCCAGCATGCGGATAGTGGCATCGTAGAAGCGAACATGCCCTCGGGCCTCTCTGGTTGGGTAGCCCTTGATGTAGTGATCGAGCGTCGCCTGCCAACTCGACTGAATTTTACCATTGGAAACAAAGATGATGCCGGGATTTTCAAATCCCGCCATATAACCTCGGAAATCGCCACGGTTCCATGCGTCCTGCCTGGCCTTCACCATGTTCAGAATGGCCCTCTTGTCGGCTGGAGAAGGTTGTTCCAAGGCTGGAACTGGTGCCAGATCTGGTGGCACCGCCGCACGTACAGGCATCACCGCCAGTGCCCCTAAGATCGTCAGTCCGCCCAGAAAGTTCCTCGTCCATAGCAAGCTCACGCGTAGCCTCCCCATCCTTTTAAAAGCTAAGTCTAGCAAAATTTCCGGACGAAAAGGCCAGAGATTTGAATAAAGGCGGCCCCGGTCAACGTGTGGAGAAGAACGTCGGGCGACGACGCTGGCCGAAATCATGCGAGGAATCATGTTCGCATTTGAGACGCTCGTGCGACCTAGCTTGGAACCTGAGACATTTGACCTGCACCGCCAAAGAACTGCATTCGTCAAAATGAGGCACCAGGCATGGTACCTCCTGCTCCTACATCCAAGGGGGTACGGGCTCACATTGAAATGGCGATTCCAGAGCCAACGCGCGTACCACGATGGCACAGTTTGCACTGGGATGATCCTGGACATGAAAATTGCTGGGACAGCAATCGCAACCATCTTGAATTAACCAGGGCTCGCCCTCTGTTCGGTACAGTCAAGGGGTAGCCCCGGGGGCGACCCAGCCATCTGTTTTGCAGGGAAGCAACCGGCAAAATGTGGTCGTCCCGCCTATCTGCGGCAACGCGGCACTGTCGGGGGGCTCCGAACTTTCCTGCACCCCCTGTTGAGCAAACCGCGAGGCGACACAGCCAAAAAACTAAAGACAAGTGCACGATCCGCGCTTTCAGTTCGTCGCTACGTGCTTAGGCCCCTAAGTCCTCCAACCAGCCCAGAGAGCCTTTGGACGAACCCCCTCGAATACCTGCGTCACGGATTGCGTCAGACATAAGCTACTGACTTTCCGTACTTTTTTATCCCTATAATTCTCTGAGCCAAAAAAACTTCCGGGCTGCCCCTTGCCTGTGTTGGTGATTTATCTATATATAACACTGACACAGTGAACTTAGGCCCGTACAGGGCCAGCAGGGCGGGGCGATACGAACTTGAATACTTTGAAACATCTTTTGCTGGGAATGCTGCTGGCTGCAGCGCTGATCGCGCCGCAAGCGTGGTCAGGTTCAGCCAGCAGGCATTGGGGTTTCCGTGGCCACCTTCGAACCAACATGTGTTGCACCATCTTCCGCCACTTTAATCGTGGTTCACCAGGGTCGCGCCCGTAGGCGTTGAGGCTCCCATAGGATTTGCTCGAATGGATCAAGAGTGGAACGCCAACCAGCCAATTTACCGGCAACTGCACGACAGGATCATTGCCATGATTCTAGACCGGGTACTGAATGAAGGTGATCCGCTGCCTTCGGTGCGTAGTGTGGCCGCGGAGTATCGGGTCAATCCGCTGACAGTACTCAAAGCATATCAGCAGCTAGCCGACGAAAACCTCGTCGAGAAGCGACGAGGGGTTGGCACGTTCATCAACAGTGGAGCCCACGCAAATCTACTAGCCGCTGAACGCCAACGCTTTCTTTCGGAAGAGTGGCCAATCATCGCTGCCACCATCCAACGTCTCGGTTTATCGCCACAGGATCTTCTTACATCCGCGGAGGAGCAGTAAGCGCCATGGCATGCATTGAAGCTCGCGGTCTCAAAAAGACATTCGGTACGACCACTGCTTTAGCTGGCATCGATTTCAAAATCGAAGAGGGTAAAATTGTTGGCCTCATCGGCCCAAATGGTGCAGGCAAGAGCACGCTGCTCAATACCGTACTCGGGCTCATCCCTTACGAAGGTCAACTCAGCGTTCTTGGACTCAATCCCTGGAGTTCGCGGGGCGCTCTCATGCGCGACGTTTGCTTCATCGCCGACGTAGCAGTGCTCCCGCGCTGGATGCGGGTACAGAATGCAATCGATTATGTTGCCGGAGTTCATCCAAAATTCGATCGCGAACGTGCCGAACAGCTATTGGCTAAAACACAGATTAAAAAGTCCAGCAAAATAAGCGAGCTGTCCAAGGGTATGGTCACGCAGTTACATCTTGCACTTGTTATGGCGATTGACGCGAAGCTATTGGTTTTAGATGAACCAACGCTCGGCCTCGACGTGCTCTTCCGCAAACAATTCTACGACACTTTGCTTAATGACTACTTCGATCACCGACGCACCATCGTGGTGACAACGCACCAGGTAGAAGAGGTCGAACAGATACTTACAGATGTGATGTTTATAAACCAAGGGCGGATCGTTCTCGATTGCGCAATGGATGACTTCGAGACCCGTTATGTCGAGCTGCGGCCACGACCTGAGCACCTTGTCCACGCGCGGACACTGAACCCTATCCACGAGCGGCAGGCACTGGGACGCTTGGTCTTGACCTTTGATTCGATGAACCGCGATACACTTGCCGCGCTTGGCGAGGTGCGCACGCCCAGCATTGCAGACGTTTTTGTAGCCATAATGAGCGAGCCGACCACAGGAGATGCGGCATGACTAGTCTATCGGCTGATGTCAGCAAAAATTCAGCGTCACCGAAGTCGACGCATCCATTACTGTGGTCAGTACGGCGTGAGATCTGGGAGCACCGCATGACCTGGATCGCGCCGATCTCAACCGCTTGCGTTGTACTTGCCGGCTTCTTGCTCGGCATAATTCGGCTTCAAACGCTTCTGAATGTCGCAACCAAACTGCCTCCGATGTCGCGGGCCGCGACCATTGCCGCTCCCTTCACTTTCGCCGCATTGCCGATCATGGCCACCGGTGTCGTACTGAGCATTTTCTTCTGCCTTAGCGCACTCAGCAATGAGCGCCGCGACCGCAGCATTCTTTTCTGGAAATCTCTACCCGTTTCCGACACACAGGTCGTGCTCGCCAAAGCACTTGTGCCGCTTCTTGTCGTGCCTCTGATTGTTCTGGGCACCCTCATTGTTACCCAGCTGGCTATGCTGCTAATCGGAACCGTGGCCCTATTCGTCGTCGGAACCGGCGTACCGACATTATGGATGGGCTGGCCGATTGCGCAATTCGAACTAACCCTGCTTTATCTCATGATTACAGGCGTTCTGTGGTATGCGCCGATTTACGCCTGGTGTCTGATGGTTTCGAGCTGGGCACGGCGTGCTGTGTTCCTTTGGGCCGTGCTGCCATGGTTTGGTCTCTTCATCATCGAAAAACTGGCATTGGGCACCGATTACATTGGCTCGTTGATAGATTACCGGCTTTATGGAGTCCTACATCTCGATTTCAATTTTCCGCACTTTCCCCAACATGCAAATATCAAGCTGATACCGGTCATCAATCCGTTGAACGACATTACGCCAGAACGCTTCTTCCTATCGCCGGGCCTCTGGCTCGGCCTGGCCGCGACGGTTGCGTTCCTTGCTGCAGCAGTGTGGTTTCGCCGGACGCGCGATCCGGGATAATAACACGCACAAATTACCCCCGCTTCCTTTCACCAAGATGATGCCAATACCCATTTGAACATGCAGGACCCGCATGTGACAAGCTTAGCTCGACGGGACGAATGCATCTGCCGGTTCACCCGCCGTGCTCAGGAGACTCCACTGCGGCGCCAAGTGCCTTCCAAAACCCAAGCCGCCACAGTGGCGGCTGGTCTTTCACTGGAACGGCAGCCGAGGCGACGCAGATGGCGTCCATCTCGACGACCACAGCTACAGGTGAGGCGATCCATGCCAATGAGCAGGTACAAACCGATCACGGTCGGCGAGGTCCTAGTGGAAGAATTCATGCAGCCGGTGGGGCTGACCCAGGGCGCGCTCACCGAGGCAATGGGCGTGCAGCGGAGCTGCGATCCTTTGGAGGCGTTGAATAGTCCTCGCGAGCGGTTTGAGCGCGCAACTCCGTTCGATACTGCAGCGTAACCATTGTCACCGAAAGTGCAGTGGGACTCTGAGGTCGACATCAGCGGCCCATAACGTCTGCAGTTCTGTTCTGAATTGGCGCGCCCTAGGGTCGTGGAGCAATTCAGAAGCTCACAGGGCTTAGCGGAACGTAGGGCAATTGATTTTTCCAATACATTCCAATGCTTTCTACGCAATTGCCCCGCGGCATGCCGAATGTCCACTCATGCCCCAAAAGCGGACATTACCGCTGTCTGCATCCAATAGATTGTCTGAAAATTGATGGTCCGGGGGCTTCGGCATCTGGACTTTGGGTTCGTAGTGTCTTCTAAGAACGTCTCGGCTGACATGTACGCAGCCGCCCCTCACCCCAGCAAGGAAATCTAATGCGACGCTTGAGAGACCCGAAGTTTGACGACCGCCTTTCCACAGCGGCCAAGGCGCGCGAGGCGATGTTGGCCCGCGCTCGCGAACGGCTGCCGCAAAACGATCCTGAAGTCGCTCGCCGTCGTGCCGAACGCGCTGAAATCGCCGCCGCCCGCACTCAGCGTCAGATTGCACGCGAAGCCGAGAAGCGAGCTGCCATTGAAGCGCGCGTGGCCGAGGCGCATGCCGCCGAACAGGCCGCAGTCGAAGCCCTCGCCCGCGAAGAAGAAGAGAAGGCAGTCGCCAAGCGCGCTGAAATGGAAAAGCTGGCCAAGCTGCTCGCGGATCAGAGGGCCGCGCGCGACGCGCGCTATGCCGCCCGTAAGGCGCGCCACAAGTAGATAGCGCAGCACCTGTTCAGCAGTCTCCATCTTACGGAGGTAAAATATGTCCGTCAGGCTAGGTGGTAAGTGCAGCCGGCGCTGAAGGTCTGCTTTTGGCGCAAAGCAGACATTCCCCGTGTGATCGCGGTAAACTCAAAAGCTGGCGTCTGACAGCGTACAAGCACGACGCTAATGAGAGAATGCGACTCTAAAAATTGCGTATGGGGCAATGCGACGGAATTTCGAAAGTGATATCAGTGCCTTATGAAATTTCTTGGCGCGCATTAGCGGAACCGAACCCCTCTTGCAAGACTGAAAGTTAGGAAAGCATTTCGACTTTTCAGAGACTTGGCGGCCAAGTAAGTGTCTAACCGCTATATATTTGATCAATTGGTTACAAACGGCATTGTCTAGCCGCGCCGCGTCGTCAATCCCGCACCTTGTGCCTTGGGACGAGTACGGGCAACGGTATTTCTTGCGGACAACATCAGCCACCTTACGGGCGCGCCAGAAGTCAGGCGGACGCAAACCAGCTTTTTTCCAGATCCGACATGCGCACGACCATAGACCGCCGAGGATCATATGGCAGGTCCTGAAACCCATGCCGGACATAGAACGGGCGCACGGTGTCATCGACAGGATGAGTAATGATGTCCAGCTAGCCACATCCCGAGAGGCCCTGAGCGCTGTACCAAGGGCAAACAACAGCAGCGAGCGCGCATAGCCCCGTCCCTGACGGTCCCTATGTACCGCAAGCTGACCAAGGAGCGCAGCCGGCAACGGATCAGGTTTGTTGCGCCGACCAGATTTTTGCAGGGTTGCCCGCTCGATCTGGCCGGCGCCCAACGTGACATAGCCAACGATCAGGGCACCGCGACGCCGCAGCAATC
>JAJZGY010000095.1 GCA_021804785.1 Pseudomonadota bacterium
GCCAAAAGTAGCGTTCCCGCATGCCAGAAAGTCATTTTTGTAGAACCATCTTACCGTCTTCCAACCGCATAACATGATCTGCAAATTCGAAAATCCGCTCATCATGAGTGACGATTAATGCGCTGGCGCCATTGCGTAGGACGTGCTCCTTGATCAGGTTGACAACAAGCAAGGATGAGGCGTGATCGAGCGACGCTGTCGGTTCATCGCCGAGAATCAGCTTTGGGTCGTTCATGAGCGCACGGGCAACCGCAACGCGCTGCTTCTGTCCGGTCGACAACTCGCCAGGAAGGGCGTGAAGCTGTTCGGCCATGTTCAGCAGAGTCAGTATTTGGAGGGCCTTTCCCGTCGCCTCAGATCGCGATAGCGGTCTGTCCTGCAGCTCAGTTGCAAGCCAAAGGGTGCGAAACACGCTAATCGCCGAAAAAAGATTGTGATCCTGGAAAATGAATCCAATTCTTCGGCGCACATCGCGGGACTGCCGGTCGGAACCGGCGGTCAATCGCATTCCCAGCACATCAATGCAACCATGCTGAAGGCTTCTGATCGCCCCAATCAGGGTGAGTAAGGTGGTCTTGCCGGCGCCGGAATGGCCGGTAAGGACGACAAATTTTCCAGGCTCTAGAACCAGGTCGACGTTTGCCAAAACAGTTTTTCTATAGGCACCATCGCCATATGCGTAACTGACAGCTCGCACGACCACCACCGGAGCCTGTTCCGCCGATTTGAGATCTCTCTGGATACTGTCCATTATACCCGTCAGTAAAGTTCGGTGAGTTCAGGACCGATAATGCGACGGCAAGCCCTGTCCGCTGCGAACGCCGACACACCCAAAGTTGGCATGCCAACCACAAGTAGAATGCTGCAGCCAAGCGTAACGCGCATGCCTGTCGCTTCGCCTAACAGCCAGTACGCTGCCATGCCCCCGATCGCTCCCATGATAAGACTGGCCAGCGCCAGCAGGGTGCCCTGCTCGATCATGACCCGCCGAAAGAAGGAGTTTGAAAAGCCCATAGCACGCAATGTTGCATATTCTTTGGCGCAGTCGATAATTTGATTATAAAGGGTCTGATAACATATGATTGCACCTATCACCAAACCCGCCACCGCCCCCAGTCCAAAGATGAAGCCGATTGGAGCGGTGCGCAGCGTGAAGTTAATCTCGCGATCATAGGCATCGCGCGGTGTCATCACGGTAACGTCACCAGGAAGTAGCGCGCGCAGTTTGTGTTTGGCGACTGTTATGTTCGTGCCGGGCTTAAGACGAATGACGCCCATGATAGGTCGCGCGTTGGGATCCGACGAAAGCCATGTCCCGTCGCTCATGAAGACTGCCCCATCCATAATCATGTCAGGCCCGAAATTGACAAGGCCGGCGACGTTGTAGGCTCGACCGTTGAGTTCAATTTGGTGTCCGGGTGAAATTGTTCCAAATAAAGGCCGCGACAGTCGGTCGAATAAAATGGTGTTCGGCTTTTGCAGCGCCTCTTTAACCTCGCTCGGGCTGCCGATATCGAGCGGCACGGCGTCGGCCGGAAAGGCAAAGGCGATCACGCGGTGCACAGAGCGGGCTGGGGGATTTCTTAGTAGCATTCCGCTTTCGTAGATAGGGATTGCTTGTTCGACCCTACTGTAGCCCAAAGCCTGTGCAAGCCTCACGCGATCAAACCGCCTCCAGTCGTGCAGGCTCGTCCGGGCCGCACTCATGATGATGAGGTCGCCGCGCACGCGGGTGGCGATGCGTGCCTGGGCCTGCAGAATAGACAAAAGGAAGCCGATCTCCACGAACATCACCAGCACGCCAACTGCGAGGCCTGCCACTGCCGCGCCAAACGCGATAGAATCGGATGCTGCCAGCCTTACGCCCAGAAGAAAGGACGCTTGTCGGCTTTCGAGAAACGAACGAAGCCTATCGGTCAATGGTGACGTTGACCTCCATACCAACGAGACGGTTCGCCGGATCAGCATGATCGAGCTTGATGCGCACATTACCTATCTCGGTGTGTGGGTCTATCATGCGGCCAATTTCCACGACGCGGCCTTGAAGGGGAGCCGCTAACGCGCGAGACTGGATTGTCGCCCGCATGCCGGGACGTAGGTGCAGAATATCGCCTTCGTAGACCTGGCAAAGTACAGCCATTGCATCGAGATTGCCCATCTCCACCGCAGCGCCACTTCCTAGCTGTGTTCCCACCGCCTGATTGATCCGCAAAATTGACCCATCAATTGGCGCGCGTAAATCGGCACCCTGTATTGCCAAATCGTAAAGTCGCTGCGCAGATGCCAGCGCACTTTGCACCTGCGTCCTGGTAACTCGCAATTTGTCCCGCTCAACATCCAGAGAAAGGCGCGCTTGGGTCGCCGCGGCCTCAAGGTGATCGAGTTTCCTTTTCGAAACAAGAGAACTTCCCATCGCCCGGTAGATACGTACCGACGCGTTTGCCTGCGCGGCGACAGACTTCGCGAGACGGACAGCTGTAGTTTGTGCCGCCACTTTCTCAATGGCGAGCCTTTTGGCGGCAATGAGCTGGTTCCTTGCCGTTGCAACATCGCTTTCAGGTGTCACCCCTTGCGTGCTCATCAGTAGCGTCCCAGCCTTGACGACTTCACCAACATGAACATAGACGGCGACTACGCGCGAACCAGGCGAGCCGATGACATCCACGACGCCACTCTCGGGGACAATTTGTCCGATGGCCCCGATAGCTAAACCACGCGCGTCATGAGCGGTGGCGGGACCAGCAATGCATGCCGTGGCAACGAGAACCCGCGCCACCTGCGCACTATGGCTCAAAATTATGCTCCCCACCGCCCGGACGCGGCCTGCACCACTCTGCCTCCAACACCCTGGCGCCAAAGTTACAAATCGAGATAACAATCGCATTGGGATATTTCCATTGCTAAAATTCCGCGCCAAGCCCTTACGCGACAGCTGGCTCATGGAATCAAGTGTGGAACCCTAGCTCACCGAAAGGCGCAAATGCCCAGTACTTTCACAACCATAACATGGTTGGGCTTCTGAGAATCAAGCCCCATGGATCGGACCACAGGACAATTGGGGAAAAGTCCATGAACTTCGGAGGACGTGCTGGATCGAGGGTACTCCACTGGTTCAATTGGTGGAGACGTGCGGTCGACGTGGTGACGGCAGATTAGGGGCTCGCGGAGAATCAGTTGCATTTCCGGACCACATCTCAAGTCGCTGCCGGATTGGCGCATGCCCGCCGCCAACGCAAACGGCCTATCTTGATGGCAAGGTAAACGAGCCTTAGTACCACTTTGTGGTGGGGGGAGCTGCCGCAGTTTTGAATAATCTTGCCCAAAACACCGGTTCAAGGCCCCCATGGCATTGGTGACCTGGCGGTCCGACGATAGCCGTAACGCCCATATTGGGATGCCAATTTCCGGTTCTCCTGTGTCAGCGCATCTTCCTCGACCAGTACGATGAGGTCGTAGCACTGTCGGCCGCGCGGCAGGCAGACGACCCGCCAGGGGGCTAGCAACTGTCCCTCCGGTCCTAAATCCCGCGTACACCTCAAAAAAGTGGGCACCTCACGTCGGTTGCATTTGCGAAAATGCATGGGCTCTAGAGAAGCAATCTCGCCTTAATTTGCGAGCGTCCAAAAGACAGCGCACGCACCAGGAGCATAATGAACCAATGAATAACAAGGCTGTCGACCGAGACGCAACAATATTAAGTCGCTAGACTCATGCGCCGAGCTGCAGCGCCATAAGTCTGTCCTTCCCCCACGGACACGAGCTCGGCGGGCATCGCTACCACTGGCTCAACCAGATTCCCTCGCGCGACGGCAAGCGGACCATTGCCTTAAGCTCTTACGAAACCGAACTCCTCACTGGCGTTGAAAAGGCCGCCGACCGCAACAGCTTCATCACCAATCCGCCGAGCAATTAAAAAAGCGCCGTCTAACTTCCCCCTGGCCCATCGGATTATATGGAAATCAACAACTAGACCTTCAAAGTACGCAACACTGGCGGCTACAAACTCGAACACAGCTTTGGCCTCGGCAAGCACAGCCCGTCCGCTGTCCTCGCGACCCAGAATCCGTTCTCCTTCGCCCCTACACACCGTGCCCGGCGGTGTCGAGCACGATTGCTAGCTTTGCCTGCCCCAGCAACAGTTCATGGGCCTAGTTCCTCTGAACTCTGTTCTCCATTATCAGCTTCTTGCTCTCCTCCTCCTCGGATAATCTCCTCGAAACCTCGCCGTCCGCAGACATCCACTCTTGGCACTCTGACAGGGTTCATCTGACTGCGTCACCAAACTTCCCAAATCCCAAAGCACACAAAATTAGTAACCAAAAACCGAAGTGAACACCGAGCGGGCATCAGATCATTGGCGCGTTCGTACGGCGGGGCCGGGCCCACGCAATGCAATGCAGTCACGCCTAAGTCTATACAGAGTGCAGGGCTTTCCGGAGCGCTGGTGGCACACGTTTGACCGGCCACATGCCATCGAACCAGCTGATTCGATCACGCACGTCGAACGCCACGAGGTCTGCGGCCTCGCAATAATGATGCGGCGAAAAATCGCGTGCCAGCACGCTCGCGGGGTCGTCGGCCACCAAGGGACGCTCCCGAAACTCCGTTGGCGTCAACACCTCGATTTCCATGATCTGCAGACCTTCGCCAT
Source organism: Pseudomonadota bacterium (assembly GCA_021804785.1). GTDB lineage: Bacteria > Pseudomonadota > Alphaproteobacteria > Micropepsales > Micropepsaceae > Rhizomicrobium. The sequence continues at coordinate 4,652 of JAJZGY010000095.1, forward strand.
AGAAATTCCGGTTCGCCTGAGCGGCCCGGAAAAGCCTGCTATTGCGCCTTAGAACACTGCCGGCGTTACGCCCCGACGAGTACGGAAGTCCCTGGTAAAGCCGCATGGCGTTGACGGGATGGGGTTGCCAATTGCCCCTTCGAAAATCATCACTGAAGAAAATGGCGAGAAACCTCCCACTTCCTTCTGCCTGATTCCTCACCGATGTCACCAACCACCAAAGACCAGCGTGCTCGAATATGACACTGTCGGCAGCGTCGATGTCGGTCAGCGCCAATGACACCAGTCTCCACCGCGATGGAAAACTTACACTTTCATGGATCTCGACGGTCCTGTCCGCGGATGTTTCGGGTACCATGTAGTGCCCTCCGTCATGATAGAAGACCATGGGAAAAGAGCAATGCCGGCGCTCCGGAAGAATGGTGATCGGTGGCGCCGGACGAATATCATCATCAAGCGCGATTGCGCAAAGATCACCGTAGCAGCTGCGGTAACTGAACCGTTCAACGAACAGCCATGTCGTATGCCTAACCGAATAAAGAAACGGATCGGCATAATAAGCCCACGACGGCGCGGGAATCCCGACGACTTTCCCGTCAGAAGCGCGCTTTACGAATACAGAGAAATGCTCCTTCCGCGACCGATGATAGCCATGGAGACGTGTAATACGAAAATGATAGAATTTCCAAAGAGTCTGATCCACCGCCTTGTAGAGCCGATAATAGGCGCGCACTAGCGGATCGGCCCATAGCGGAATCCATGGGGCCACCTTGTTGCGGGATGTCATCCAGCGAACTGGCGCATGAAAGCTGATATCGATCTCGCCGTGTGGTACTTCTATTTCACCAGCGTCGAGGCTTCCGTAAAGAAGGATACTCAATAAATCCTGTTCATTTTTGTAGCGGGTTGAAGGGATCGGGCGCGGAGCAATGTGTCCCTCAAGCAGAGCGTGTTCACGCCATGTCGCGATAATCCTCTGTATGACCGGCAGCGATGTGTTGAAGCCCAGCACGCCCGACACGATTTCCCGCCTGCGGCGGGTTTCAAATGGAACGTTAAGCGCCTCCAGAACAAGCGGATCGCAGTGTTCCGCAATGGTCGACTGACCCGCCAAGGCATAGACGCCATTACTCTCGACAATATCCCATATATCTCCAAGAGACCGCGCGCGAAAAAGTGTAGCGCAGTCCAGCCACAGTACCAGACCATTAAATCCCGCGCAGATGTCGTACAAAATAATAGGCTTCCAGGCATACGATTTGCGGCGCAGCGCTACATGCGACGGATAACGCTCGAATGCAAAGCTTCTGAATTTGCACCAGGGAAAGCGCCTTTCGATCAGCGACCGGGCGGTCTCTCCGAGTCCGAGATCGTAACAAAGAAACGGAGTGTCCCGTTCGATCCCTTTGCGTTCGGCGCTGCGAAGGAATTGATAGAGGCTACGCCAAAACCTCTTGTCGGCGGCGGTAACCACGATACGATCTGTCGACGGCCCAGTTGTCATGTCAGCCTAGAACAGGCTTGCCGGTTGCGCGCGGCGGATGCGGCGAACGACGGACAGAGAGCAAAGAACACTCATCAGGACCACAATGAAGAGAACCTTGGCAGCTAGCCACAGGGACACCTGTGCGGGCAAATGGGTTTCCCATTCAACGGCTCCCAACAGCAGCATAGCGATAACAAGGGCAGGGCAATAGGCGGCTAGTCCCATGAATACCGTTTCGCACATGCCGGCGCCGAAAACGAACGCAGGGGAAAATCCCATCGCGCCCAAAGTCGCGAACTCCTTGATCCTGCGAATAATCTCCGCGGAGAGCACCTGCCACAATACGACCGATCCGGCGACAATGGCGATCATCACCCCGACCGCCACGATCAGACCAAACGGCTTGTTCGATATGAAGTAGGCCCGTTCGTTGGACAGAAATTCCGAGCGCGTCAAAACCTGAACGTCGGACGGAAGCATCTTCGAAAGCTCACTTCTCACGGAGCGTATGTTCGCGCCGGCAGTCACGCGCACCAGTCCAATGCTGGCACTGTGAGAATTCCTTCGTGCAAGGAGCGGAAAATACGGATTTCCAACCAAAACCGCGCCGTCGGCATAGAAGAACAGTCCAAGTCGAAACTGTCCCTGGACCGTGACACGATGGCCGTCCAGCACGCCGCTGGTTCCATTTTCCGTTGATCCGATCTTCGGGTTCGAATAAGCGTCGATCAGTACGTCGTTGCTTGCGCGAAGACTAGAGATACCGGAGCGTATGGCATCGTTGCTCACAAACGAAGGATTTTCGTCCACGCCTATCAAAATCACAGGAGATGAGTGTTTGGTTTTCTCGTTCCTCCAGCTGCCACCGGCGATGTTGAGGACGGTCGTCTTGGCCACTCCTGGCGCCGCACGCGCTTCTTCCATCCGTATGACATTGAAGGTAGACGCCGAATACAGAAACTCGTAGGTCGAGGGTATGATGGCGATATCGAAATTGAAATCGTTGTAGAGTCTGGTGACATCCGTGCGAACTCCGTCGAGAAGCGCCATTTGTAAAAATAAAAGAAGGATCGGCATAGCCGTTCCAGTCACCGCAATCAGAAAGCGGCGCCGGTTCGACACTAGATTTCTGGCGGCAAACACAGCACATTGCATGGTGCCGGACACCATCCTGAACCCTGCAGGGCTGAGGGTGCCCCGCGCAAGCGCAAGGATGGCGTCCAAAACGTACGCTGCCCACAACCTCGCTTCGTGGCTGAAGCCTTCGGCGCGCAAGGAAAATTTTGTTCCTTCGATAATCGGTACCGATCCCGCAAACTGTTAAAAAATTGCATATCGACTGTTGAGCATAATGGAATGTCCGTCAATATCGCCAGAGCCCGCGATCCGTAAATGCAATTTTGGGTCAGATTTCCACGAAAAATTTCGATATTGGATACGCTCGGAAATAAGCGGGGGCGCAGCCGCATGGGTCAGGGCCGGGACAAAAGTGGGTGGAGATGAAGCATGAAATCGGGTCGGCTTCTGTTCGCAGCGGAAGATGCAATGGAGCATACCTTGGACGCAGTAACGCGCGCGAAGGCAACGGCAACGTCGTTTTTCTGGCCACGTCGCAAATCCGACCTAAGTGGGCACGCCTGTCATTGCCGCCCGGGGGCTCGGTACCATTTGATTCATAGCGAAGGCTTGCGCGAAGGCTGCGAC
>JAJZGY010000030.1 GCA_021804785.1 Pseudomonadota bacterium
CGCGATGACATCGACAGACACGCAACCGCGCAATGACGCGTGCAATTCACCACACCCCGTTACAACGCATGCACAGAGAGAGACATGAGCAACGTCAGGGCCGCACAGCGCAAGGACTAGGAGACACCAATTCTGTCATCGCAGCGCCTGGCGGTGCGAGGCAGGGTCGATCCCTTGCAACACGGACATGAAAGATCCGTGGCGGCAAAAAGGCTTGCTATGCGCTTGCAGCTTTAAATATCCTCAATATGTGGCAAATCAGTACTCAACATCGAGGCAAAGCGTGCGTCATGGACCGTAAGCCAACCCATAAGCGCCGAACCCAGGCCGAGCGCAGTGACGCCTCCGAACAGAGTCTGTTGACTGCGGCTGCCACCGTGATGGAGGCCGAGGGCTTTGCCGCCGCGACCTTCGAGCGTATCGGTGAAGTTGCCGGCTACAGCCGCGGGCTCGCCAGCCAGAAATTCGGTTCGAAGGACGGCGTGGTGCGCGCCGTGATCGAATTCGTGGCGGCGCGTATCCAGGATGAACTCGATGCCAGCATCAGATCGGCGCCCAACCCTCTGGAAGGAATCCTCAGATACATGGAGATCTGGCTTTCCGGCGTCGAAGCCGACCCATTGCTGCGTTCATATTTCGTGATGCTGAGTGCCGCCGTGGCCAACCGCATGCCGATCCAGACGGCCTTCCAGGGCCGCCACGATGACGTCAAGAATGATCTCGCCGGACTGGTGCGCCGGGGTCAGGCACGCGGTCTCATCGACCCCACCATCGATCCTGAAATCACTGCTCTTTCCATCGGCTGCTTTCAGATCGGCACTGCGGTACAGCTGCTGCTCGATCCCAAGTTCGACATCGCCGCCGTGCGCGAAAGCGTTCTGCCCCTCCTGCGCTCTGCCCTGCAAAGTCCGCACGCTGGCGCACAGCTCGCTGCGACAGGTCCTGCTCACCAGCTCGCACACCGGCCGCCGGCATCTGGCAAGGCAAAACCTCGAGCTACCTCAAGGAAGCCGCGTTCGTAGCCCGTCAGGCGCCGGCATTCGGGTCGAGGGTATGGACGATGAGCCCATCCATCTGCGCAGAGAGCTTGAGCTGACAGGACAGGCGCGAATTGGGTTTCAGTACTTCGAGCAATGACAAGAGGCTCGCTTCATTCTTCGATGCCGTGGCAAATTTTCCAAACCAGGCTTCATCGACGATGACATGACACATGGCGCAGGTACAGCTTCCGCCACAATCAGATTCCACTTCCGGAATATGGTGCGCCAGCGCGGCCTCCATCACCGACATGCCGGCCGTAGCCTCAATCGTCCGCGCCACGCCACTCGAATCGATAAATGTCACGCGCACTGAAAAATCCACACCTCTCTTCTGCCGAGCAGCCTGATCGCGCCCACCTGCTCCTTCACCGCGGAATGCGGCCGGAGGAGCCTTCCGGCACGCGCACCCCCTCTGCGCCATGCCCCTCCTCCTGATGCTGGCCCATCAGCCGCGCAAGACGATAATAACCCAACAGGACGAGGAATTTCGCGATTGAGACACCCATGCTGGCAATGGCACGAAGCGTGACACGACGGGCGATGAAGCCGCAGGCATCGCGTGTGGTTGCGGTATTAAGGATCGCCAGCCAGTCGGCGAACTTGATCTTCACCTCATATTCCCACGGCGCCGGCGACACGACGATGCCCTTCAGCGCCACATAATCGTCCTTGCGTTCAACCGATGAACCACCCAGCGCGATCACCAGCTCCCTGTCACCCAAACCTTCCGACCAGAATCTCATGATGCTGCCTGCTTCCTGTGAAAGCGTCCAACTGTCTTCTGATAGATGATGTCAAGCACGAGACCCGGCAGCGCCAGCAGCAGCCGCCCAACAAAAGGCAATAGCACACCCGGACGTTCAGCCAGAAAGCGGGCTACTTCGGGTTTTGCCATAAGCGCGAGAAAATCCCGCAGATCATCAGGGCTAAGCCGGATGGCATAGCGCCAGCAGACGGGATCGATGGTTCCTTCCATCATTAACTGCGTCGGCTCGACCTTAAGGGTCGCATCTGCAAGTTCGAGAGGAAGACGCTGCTTCCCAAGTCCGCGTGACCACACAATCACAGGAGGAAACCTTTCTGCCGCGCGTCCACAACCGCCTGCGGCTCCTGCCACCAGATGTTGAGATTCATCGCCTCGGCCACGACCTTCGCCGCGTTGTAGCCACCGCCAAAAGTAACCATGCCACCGGGGAATGTGCTGGCTCCACAGACATAGAGATTGGCGATCGGTGTCTTGTAGGACGAGCACTGCACATTGGGCCGCGAATATCCCATCTGCGTCATCACATAGGCGCCATGCTTGAAGGAGCCGCGCTTCATCTGCGGGATCTTGGCTTCGATGGAAAGCGGTGTGTACTCGTAGCGACGCACCACTGTGGATTGGTCAAAGCCGCTCGTGTATTCGGCGAGCTTGGCAATCAGCCTGTCACCAAAGGCCTTGGACAGCGTCTTCCAGTCACCCTCGGCAGGCGCGTAGGGCACGCAGGCTTCGATGCGGCATACCGCGCCCTCCGGATCAATCTCGCGCGGGGCCTGTGCCGGATCAACATCGGTCGTAAAGGTGACATGGCCGATGTCGTGAAGAATGCCCTCTTCCATGACCTCCTTGATATGGCGGACCACATCTTCTGGGGTCTCAACGCCAAAGATCCGGATGAAGGCCTTTTCGACTCCGGGATCCTTGTCTTCGGCGAGGAATTTCGGCTTCTTGCGCAGCGCCAGATGGCAGAGATAGAGCGAACTCTGCTCCCATTCCCAGGTTTTTGCCGTATTGGCGCAGAGCCTGGACTGTTTGGCGACCTCATCCTCGGGAATGAATTTGGCAAAGGTGGTGACCGGATCAGTGGTGGTCACCACCGCTTTGGCCATGATCCGGGTGAGGGGACTGTCGGTACCGGTGGGAGCCACCTCGACGCCCTTGACTGCGCCATTTTCGTAGATGAAGCGCTTGACCTCGTGGTTTTCCATAACCTCCATGCCGGCAAGGATGCCAGCCTTCTGCAAGGTCGAAGACAGGCGGTGTGAGCCGCCACGCACCAGCGTCGCATTGAGCATGCGGTTGAAGTAGAGCGGTACGAGATAGGAGGAATTGGTTTCTCCCGGATCAATACCCCACATGCAGATCATGTAGAGCAGCATGGCGGTGAGCTCCTTGGTCTCGAAACCCCAGCTCATCGCGATTTCATAGGGCGTCATTTCGGTGACATGGAGAATACGCTGGCCGAGCGCGCTCTCCATATAGGTCGCGGCCAGCTGCGCCGAACCAACCGGTTTGCCATAGGTGGAAGGGATCAGATATTCATCAGAAATCTGTTTGTAGTCGAGATAGATTTCCCGGAAGCGTTCGGCATCCTTCGGCGAATGGCGGCGGATCGAGGCCACACTCTTCTCGAGATCGGAATACAGCGTAATGGCGTCGCCGTTCTTCTTCAGCAGCGACACTTCTGCTTCGGGACGCAGATAGACACAACCATCGGCCTCAAGCCCGAGATCCTGGTAGGGTGGCGCCACATCGAGCATCAGCATGTAATTGGCGTGCAAATTGAAGCGATAGCCGGAGAATTCCTCCGTCACCAGCGCTCCCCCGGTTTCGTGCCGGCGCTCCACGACAAGTACGCTGGCCCCTGCCTTTTGCAGATAGGCAGCGGCGGTCAACCCGTTATGTCCAGCGCCAACGACGATCACGTCGTATTCCGATTTTTCAGCCATTCTTATCTCCTGCAAGTGGCACCGTGCCGCTGCCTTCCTGTCCCTCTAGTCCACCGTGAACTTTTGCGTGAAGCCCTCGCGCCGCCACAGCTCCTGCGCCGCCTGCATCGCCTTGGCGTTCCACCAGTCGGGCCGCGCCACACCAAGATCCGCGATGACTTCACTGGCCGCCACATAGCCGGCAGCCAGATAGGTGTAATTGCCAGGTCCGATCGACTGGCTAACATAGAAGCGGTCGATCGGCGTCTTGGGTGCGCCGCAGCCGGGGAAGGGCTTCAGGCTTCCCATCTGGTGCTCATGCACCGAGCCGGAGGGATGCATGTTGCCGCCACAATGGGGATTGCGGCGCACATAGTCATGCGGCGTGTTGACGTAGCGGGCGACCTTGGCCGATTTGAGATTGGTGATGTACTCGGATAGTACATCCTCGACCTTGTCGGCATAGGACTCGCGGATGTCGTCCCAAGCCGCGGGACCGCCAAGCGGACGCAATTCGTAAGGCACATTTGCCCAGGACTGGATGGTGTAGTGGCCGGGAGGCGCCTGGGTAGGATCGGCGATGCAGTAATTGAAGCAGGCTCCCCAGGCAACCGGCGGATCCGGCGGCAGGTCACGCAGCATGATGCTGCTGACGAAGTCGGCGCCCTGGGCCATGGTATCAGCGCCGAAGTTGAAGATGAATGTCTCATTGACCTCCGGAAACCGCTTCGCACAGGCGAAGTTCGGCTTCTCATTGAGGACATAGTAATTGGCGAAGAGTGATGCGCCACGATAGTCGAATTTTTTCAATGAAAGACGCTGGGAGGCCGTGAGATGTTCCTCACCAACAAGATTGAAGAAGGTCGGCTGCGCACTCAGATTGGAAATGACGGCCTTCGCCGCGCGGAACTCGGCATCAGGATAGGTGGCATTGGGAGCCAGAACGATGCCCTTGGCTTCCTTGTTCTCGATGATCACCTTCTCGACCGGGCAGTTGTAGAAGATCTTGCCCCCATGATGGACAAAACAGCGCACCAGCGAATGGGTCAGATTGTGGCTACCGCCGCGCGCGGTCATCCCGTTCTCAACGCTGAAATGCAGGAAGATGGCTAGCACCGACATCGGACCGGCAAGCCGGCTGCCCAGAACCTCGATGCCACCGAAGGCAGTGTGGCTGAGCACACCGGTCTTGATCTGCTCATTCTCGAACAGGCAGTCGACGAGCTCGAAGGCTGTCATCCAGATCCAGTCCTTGGGCATCACCGGAACCGATTCATTCATCAGGATGCTGAAGAGTGCCGCCTCGTCGGTCGGCTTGACGTAATGAGAATTGTGAATGTATTCCGGCAATGACGGGCCGAAGAAATTCATGATCTTGCGATAGGTCTCGGCGTCCTTGGGCGAGATGCGCTTCCAGGCCTCGTAGGTTTCGGCAGCCGAACGGCGGGAGAAGAGGAGCGCATTGCCGTCGCGAAAAGGATAGAAATAGCCATATGGCGACCCCTTCGGCTTCAGCAGTTCAAGACCGAATCTCTCCAGTTCGAGATCGATATAGGCCGGGCTGATATGGGGCAGGAGCTGTGAGGCGTGCAGATTGAGCTTGGCGCCGGGCATCAGCACTTCTTCGGTCGCGCAGAAGGTACCTGATTCATCGCGCCGCTCGAAGACGGCGGTCTTGAAACCAGCTTTTTGGAGATAGGCTGCTGCCGTCAGTCCGTTGATGCCGCCGCCGACGATGATGACGTCGTAGTTTGTGTTCAGGGCCATCTTATCCTCCTGCAGCGCGCCCGGGCGCACCATCTTGTTCGTATCAATCCACTGTGAAACGCTGCGTCACGCCCTCGCGCCGTAAGAGCCTGCCCGAACCTTCGAAGGCGTTGGCACACCACCAGTCCGGCCGGGCCCGGGTAAGATCATCCATGATGACATTGGCCGCGAGGGTACCGGCGGTGAGGGTAGTATAATTTGACGTGCCGCCGGACTGGCAGATGTAGAACTTGTCGATCGGCGTGCGCGGCGCATTGCAGCCGGCAAACGGCTTCCAGCTCCACATCTGCCCTTCAGTGACCGAGCCGCTCGGATGCATATTGCCACCGCTATGGGGATTACGCCGCACATAGTCGTGCGGCGTGTTCACATAACGCGCGATCTTTGCGGTCTGCAGATTGGGCAGATAGCGGGAGAACACCTCTTCGACCTTGTCGGCGTAGGATTCCCGCAATTCGTCCCACTGGGCGGGACCGCCCATCGCCTTCAGTTCGTAAGGCACGATCGCCCAGGTCAGGAGCGTGTACTGGCCGGGAGGGGCCTGGGTTGGGTCGGCGATGCAGTAGTTGAACGCCGCGCCCCAGACGATGGGAGGATCAAGCGGAGCATCGCGCACCATACATGAGCTGACGAGCATTTCGGCATCGCTCATAGTTTCGGCACCGAAGTTATAAACGAAGGTATTATTGACCTCGGGAAACTTGGCAGCGCAGGCGAAATCCGGACGCTCATTGAGAACATAGTAATTGGTGAAGAGGGTGGAACCGCGGTAATCGAAGCGCTTGAGAGCCACGCGCGCTGCGACCGGCAGGTTTTCTTCGCCGATCAGCCCAAAAAAGGTAGGCTTGGCGCTAACGTCGCTGACAACCGCTATTTTGGCCCGGAATTCAGCATCGGGGTAGGTCGCATGCGATGCAAGCACTACGCCCCTGGCTTCGCCGGCTTCGATGATCACCTTCTCGACATGGCAATTGTAGAATACCTTGCCGCCATGATGGACAAAGCAGCGCACCAGCGAATGGGTGAGATCATGGCTGCCACCCCGGGCGGTATAGCCGCCATCGGCGCTGAAAACGGTCAGGAAGTTGAGAACTGCCAGAGGCCCGGCAAGGCGGCTACCGATCACATCAAGGCCCGAGGTGCCGGCATAGCTCAGGATCGCCAGCTTGATCTTTTCGCTTTCAAACAGGCAGTCGACCAGCTGAAAGCCCGTCATCCACAGCCAGTCCTTGGGCATCACCGGCGCGGTGCCCATGGTTTCAAGGAATTCTAGAAAGCCCTCGTCAGTGCTGGGGCTCACATTGGACTGATGAAAACTCCAGGGCGTGGTCGGGCCGAAGAAATTGACGATCCGGCGATAGGTTTCGGCATCCTTGGGTGAAATACGCTGCCAGGCCTCATAAGTTTCCCGCGCATCGCGGCGCGAGAACAGCACCGCGTCGCCATCGAGGAAGGGATAGAAATAGCCAAATCGCGCTCCCGGTGGAGCGAGCAATTCAAGACCGAAGCGTTCGAGTTCGAGATCAAGATAGGCCGGGCCATAATGGGGCATGAGCAGTGAAGCGTGCATATTCAACTTGACGCCCGGATGCAGCACCTCTTCGGTCGAACAGAAGGTGCCGGTTTCGTCGCGCCGCTCGAACAATGCAACCCGCAATCCGGACTTCTGCAGATAGGCCGCGGTGGTAAGGCCGTTGACGCCGCCGCCGATTACAATGACGTCGTAGTCCGTTTGGGGACGGGTCGTGTTCATACTGGCTCCCGGGCTGGCAGGCGTGAGGTGACGGCCAGACTGCAGCGCCGCTGCAGCTTAAGGGTCGAGGGCGTCCGGCGCCCCACAAAGGACGAAGGCGGCATAGTCCCTGCAGTAGATGCGCCACGATGTGCCAACCTGATCCCCCAGCAGCAGCTCAATGATGCAGTTGAAAATCACCTATTATTCTAGGATGTTTTTGTTTGTTGTCCAACTAATTTATGTGCGACCAAATTGCACCTCTGCGTGTCATTCGCACAGGGCAGGATCCCGCAGCGCTCGCCGCCGAGACGGGCCATGACCGGTCGCCGTCAGATGCAGGTCCGCAGTTGTACGCCTTGGGCTTGCTGCTGATCTAAAGCCGGAGAGCGTGCCTGCTCCCCTTCGATCCGGCTTCCCCTGGTCCCATGAGGGCATTTCACCACCACGCGACAGCGGGAGGGGTAGAAGCTTCGGCCACAACAACGTTCCCGCGTGATGCCGCCTGTGAGGGCAACGGGGCGGCCTTGCCGAATGTATCCGTGCCACATTGCTGCTGCTCTGCCCCTGCCAGCATCACCACTTTGACCGCGCCAGCGCCTGCTGCTCTCCCCATGGGGCCGAGAGCAGCATGGCGCCAAGCCTGACGGCGCACACAAACAGTATGCCCGTCCAGAACCTAATCTGGACGGGCAAGTTGGTACCACAGGAGATTTATGTTCAGAAGAACTTGTAGCTGAAAGTTATGCCAAAGGTCCGGGGCATGCCGGTGTAGTGCACGAGGACATCGTTCACGTGCGCAGCGCCGGTCCAGTAGTACTGATCAAACACGTTGTGGGCCCAGATCTGGAGCGTCCACTTGCCGTTCTCCACCCCGGCCCGTAGATCGACGAGCGTGCGTGCCGGAATGTTGAGCACGTTAAAGGGCAGCAATGCGGAGTTGCGATCATAAAAGAACCCACTCGTGGCACTCTGATAGTTGATGTTGGTTCCGACAAAACCCATCAGCAGACCCTTGAGCGGCCACTCATAGGACGCACCAAAATTCCCTGCCCATTTGGGTGTTGAGGGGAAGGCTTCCCCGGTCAGATTGGAATACTGATTGAAGGGATCAAAGTTGTAGAACTGCCCGCCAACGCAGTTTGGCCCGGCCGAGCAGCCATCAATGCGGCTCTGCACGAAAGTGATAGCGGGATTGAGACTAAGGCCGGGGATCGGCATCCAGTCGGCAGAAAGCTCAAAGCCCTCGATATGTGACCGTGGAACATTGATCAGCTTTGGCAGCGGCCCGAACACCGGATCGACAATGGCGCCCAGCAGCTGCTTGTCCTTATAGTCGTAATAGAACGCCGCCCCGTTCAGCTGCAGGGTATCCTGCGCCAGGGTGGATTTGAAACCCACTTCGTAGGCCAGAAGCCCTTCCTGCCTGGCGGGCGCCAATTGCGTGTAGCTTGAGGTTGCAACCGTCGGGTAGGCTCCTTCTTTCCAGCCTTGGCTCACGTTGAAATAAAGCAGCGTTCCCCGCCACGCCTCCCAGTTGAGGCCGGTGCGCCAGGAGACATTGTTCTGGTCGAGCGTGTCGGTGAAGTATTGCGGGTTGTAGGTCGGTCCTGGCCCCGTCGTCGCGCACTGACCCGGCCCCACATTGATGCCGTTACCGCCCGGCGACGTCCCAGGCTGCAGATATTGGGCCGGGGTAATGTTACCGTGCAAAAGCTCCAGAAGATTCTGGATCTGCTGCGAAACGGTCGCCCAGGTGCCATCACCACCATCATTGCCGCAGCCATGGAAATTCTTGTTGGTCTGCGTATAGCGCGCACCGGCCTGGAACGTGAGTGTGCGGGTGATGGGATACTGCATGTTGGCGTAGCCCGCATAGATCGAGGTCTGCTGCTGATCCACGGGCTGAGTTGGACCCAGATAGGTGAAGTAATAGAGCGGCACCCCGGTGAGGTTGATGCCGGCGCAGCTGAAGACGCCGCACAGCACCGACCCCGGCAACGCCGTGGGACTTGCGGTTGAGCCACCATAGGTCTGCAGGAAGTGGTCGTAGGTGCTGTCCGACTCGTAATTACCACCCACCATCCAGTGGCCCTTGCCACTGAAATCACCGGAAACGCGCAGTTCCTGATAGGTGGTGGAGATGTAGCCGCTCTGCAGCGACTCATAATCCTGATAAATCGTGCCATCCCCTTCGATGGTGGAATAGCGGTCAAAATGTTCAAACAGCGTCAGAGAGGTAAGGGTGATGTCTGACGGCAGCTTGTAGTCGAGCCGCAACGCCGCCGAAAACATGTCGTTGCGGTTGCGCGCCGGCGCGCAGGAGGTGGAGGTCGAGGGTTTTACGCTTCCGATCGGTGTCGTATTGAACGGCGGATCGAAGGGCGAGGTATTGACGCAGGGGCTCCAGTCGGCGGCGCGATTATTATGCGGCGCGAAGGGATAATGATAGCCTTGGCCAATCGCGCCGAACTGGTTGAAGGGAAAGACGCCAAGACGCGGATCAAGACCGCTGACCGGGCTCAACACCGCGATCCCGAAGAGCTGCGGCATCTGCGTGTCACTGTTGTCGGTAAAGCCGGAAAGCTGCAGCAATGCCTTGAAGTTTTGCTGCGGCTTCCACAGGAAGGATGCCCGGCCCTCCCAGATACGTCTGGCACCCGAAAAGGCGGGGTGGGTGTAGCTGTACTGCCAGTCACCGCTGCCGATATGACGGGCTGCGAGGCGGAAATCCAGTGTGTCACTGAGTGGCCCGCTGACATAACCGTCAAGGTCAACCGTATTGAAGCGGCCATAGGTTGCATCGACGCCCGCCTGCCAGGTGTCCGTCGGCTTGTTGGCGACGTAATTGATCGCGCCACCCGTTGCATTTTCGCCAAACAGGGTACCCTGAGGCCCCTTGAGCACCTCGACGCGTTTGACGTCGAGACTGGCCCCGGTGGTCATGATCGAAAACGGCAACGGCATCTGGTCGACATAGACGCTGACCGTCGGACTTGCCGTGAATGAGGTATCGAGAAAGCCCACACCGCGGATCGAATAGACCGGTGCGCCGTAATAGGACGGCGTATAGTTGAACCCGGGAACCACTTTGACGAGATCCGAGGTGTCAGTGATGCCAAGCCGGGCGAGCTTGTCCCCGGACAGCACCTGAATCGACATGCCGACGTTATTGACGTTCTGGGCAAATTTCTGCGCCGTCACCGTGACCGTTTCGATCTTTCCGGAGATGGCCGCGGCGTCCTTGTTCGAGGTTGTGGCGGTTCCCTGGGCGCGTAACGGCGCCACCATCCCCACCAGAGCCATCAAGGTCGACGCGTATAAGAACAGCGATCTCGTGCGAGCCATAATTTCCTCCCCTGGTGCCAGGGCGACGGAATGCAGCAGCCTGCCCGCGTACCGCATTCCCGCCGCTTCCCGGGCGTTGCCCCTGGCACGAACGGATTAATTTAATACGCGTTTTATTTTTTTGACAATGGCTTTTAGGGCATTTCGTGACGTCAAGCTGCGCCGGCACTGCTCCCCTCCGTCAGCGCGGCGCCCTTCGCATGCCCAATAATGCCTATTTATATGCCCCATCACTGCTTGCACCCCGGCTCACCACCGCGCGCGCACCGGCCACCGCAGCAGCCGCAGCGCTCCGACCGCCCCTTCTTTCAAAGGGCAGACGTGATATATATATAACATATTATATCTATGGCTACCTTTTGCGGGTAAGGGGGCTACCTGCCCTTGAAGACCGGCGGTCTGCGCTCAAGAAAGCTTGCAACCCCTTCCTTGTGGTCCTCGGTCTGCATCAGCCGGTAGATGGTCTTGATCGCCCAGGTTCCGGTGGCTTCGGCATCCAACCCGCGGGCTTGTCGCAGCCCTGCCTTCATCGCCCGCAGTGCCAGAGGCGGATTGGCGGCAATGCGAGCGGCCAGAACCCGTGCCTGTGGCAGCAGCGCGTCATGGCGGACCACCTCGCTGACAAGGCCAATCCGCAGCGCCTCCTGGGCATCGATGACATCGCCCGTAAAGAGCAGCTGCGCCGCCATCGCCGGACCGACGATGTCAGGCAGGCGATGAAAGCCGCCCACATCGCTGACCAGGCCGCGCTTGATGAAGAGTTCAGCGAATTTCGCCTTTTCCGAGGCGATGCGGATGTCGGCAAAGAGAGCCAGCTCCATGCCCCAGCCAACTGCCGCGCCATTGACCGCAGCAATGACCGGACAATCGCACGCCAGCGCGGCCATGGCCGCAGGTGTGGGGCGCGGTGTGGCGGCATCAGAACGATTGGCGCGGGCCCGGTTGGCTTCTTCCGACATGATTTCACGGACATCATCGCCCGAACAGAAGGCAGGGTCTGCTCCGGTGACAATCACACAGCGTACGTCCTTATCCGCCGACACAAGACGAAAGGCAGATTCGAGCTCGTCATAGGCCCGATAATTGAGCGCGTTGCGTATCTCGGGACGATTAAGAGTGATGGTTGCGACATGCCCATCCACAACATAACCCGTATGCCTGAAGTCTTCTGCCGCGATGCTACGATGGTCCATCTCCGTCTCCCTGATCGCTCAGCCACCGATCTCCCGTGGCGCATTTCTGAAGAGAAGCAATGCCTGCTCGGCAAGAGGCAGCGCCATATTGACGGCGTCGAAGCTGCTGGCGACCGAGCCATTCAGAACGCGCCGGTAGACACCCTGCATGATCGAGGCAAGACGGAAGAGAGAAAATGCGAGGTAGAAGTTCCAGCCCCGGATCAGATCACGGTCGGTCAGACGGCAATATTGCGCAACATAATCGTTGATCGAAGGAACGCCTATGGGAAGCGCGTTGGCATCAAGACCGCCTCTGCCGGCGACCCCGCCATACCAATTGAGGGCGCTGAAGGCGAGATCGGCAAGCGGATCGCCGATGGTCGTCAACTCCCAGTCGAGGACGGCTGCCACCTGATGGCTGCTGCGATCGAACATCACATTACCGAATTTGTAATCGCCATGGACGATGGCCTCGCGCCGGCCAGGCGGCAGCGCCTCGGGCAGGAGTGCAATCAGCTCTTCCATGGCCGGTATGGCCCTATCCTCAGAGGTTCGGTACTGCTTGGTAAAGCGGGACAGCTGGCGCTCGATGTAGTCACCACTGCGTTTCAGCTGACCGAGACCAACCGTGAGGTAGTCGACACTGTGAAGCGCCACCAGGGTCTCAAGGAAGGAGCCGTGCATTTTTGCCCGTGTCGCCGGCTCCCTGTCGGCAAGCCCAGGATCCATGGCGATTTCGCCGTCGACATAATCCATCACATAAAAACTTGTGCCGATGATGGAATTGTCTTCACAGAGGATGCGAACTCTCGGGACCGGAACCTTGCTCTTCCAGAGTGCGCGCATGATGAGAAATTCGCGGTCAACTTGATGCGCACTTTCCAGAAGAGTGCCCGGCGGCCGCTTGCGCAGGACATATTGGCGCGCAGGACTTGCCTCATCGCCTGTGCGCAAAAGAAAGGTCGGATTGGAGGCGCCGCCCTGAAACTGCCGAATGCTGAGCGGACGCGAAAAGCCCTCAAGGTTCTTCTCGAGATAGGCCTGCAGCGCCGAAACATCGAAGCGATGGGCCTCCAGGACATCGCCCAAACGCGAGGCCGCCTCCAGTTCGTCGCGTCTTATCTGCTCAGCCTTCATTCGAACACCGCACGCAGCTCACGCTTCAGAACCTTTCCTGTCGCCGTCCGCGGCAACTCTGCATTCATGAAATGATAAACGGTGGGAACCTTGAACCGTGCCAGGCGCTCGGCCAGCATGTCCATCAGCGCAGCCCTCAATTCCTCGGCCGCGGAGAGCTCGTCGATCTGGATCACCGCGGCGACGCGCTCGCCATAGACAGGGTCGGGCAGACCAATCACCGCCGCGTCCCGTACCATGGGATGGACGAGAAGCTGGGCCTCCACCTCGGCGCAATAGACATTCTCACCACCACGAATAATCACGTCCTTCTTGCGATCCACGACATAGTAGAAGCCGTCACTATCACGATAGCCAAGATCGCCGGTCCGGAACCAACCGCCGCCAAACGCCGCCTCGGTGGCCTCCGGATTGCCCCAATAGCCACAAACGACGTTTGGTCCGCGCACCCAGAGTTCCCCGATCTCGTTATCAGCAAGAAACCGGCCCTGCTCGTCGACAATCTCCACCTCCGCCGTGGCGACCGAGCGGCCGACACTGTCGGGATGCTTGAAATATTCCTGACCGGAATTGACGATGACCGCACTCGTCGTCTCAGTGAGGCCATAGCCATTGGTTGGCGAGGCCTTGGCTTGAAACTGTCCCTCAATCCTTTGGATGAGATCCGGGGGCACGGACGCACCTCCTGCCGAGATGCCCATGATCGAGGCCGGATTTATCCCCGCTTGCGCCGCCGCCTCCAACAGCTGACGGACAACAATCGGCACACCGGATACCGCCGCGATACCATGCTTCATCACCAGCTCGAGCGCTTCAGCTGCATTCCACTTGTACATGACGACGAGCTTGGAGCCTGTACCAGTACTAGCATAAAGTCCGGTCAGTCCGCCGATGTGGAAAAACGGAAAGGTTTGCAGCGCCGAGTTTTGTGGCAGTTCGCCCGGTGGCAGCGAGGTGAAATCCCCCATCAGGGCTTTACCAACGGCCCCGGCCAGCAACGTGTTCATGAAATTCGTAATGTGATTGCGCTGCGTGGCCACCGCACCCTTGGGCTTTCCGGTTGTCCCGGAGGTGTAAAGAATGGTCGCCGGATCATCCGGGAAGATCTCCACCGAAGGTAGCACTCCCTCGCCTGCCGTCGCCTCGGCAAAATCAACGCCCGGTCCCTCCACGCCACCCCGCCGCGCCACGATCACGCTACGGAACCCGCCAAGATCGATAATCGGCCGAAGGCGGGTAAGCCTCTCCCCGTCAATCAGCAGCACCGATGCCCCTGAATCGTTCAAGGCATAGCGGATTTCTTCTCCCGTCCACCAGGCATTGATGGCTACCACCACAGCACCAATGGCCTGACAGGCCCAGAACGAGATCACCCATTCGGGATAGTTGCGCATTCCGATGGCAACACGATCGCCCTTGCCAACCCCGCTCTTGCCCAGCCATCTGGCCAGCGCCGCCGCGCGGCGGAAATGCTCGCGATAGGTGATCGCCTCGTCGTTATAAACAAGGAAAACACGCTCATCGAATTGCCGCGTTGCCTCCAGTATGGCCCGCATATTTGCTGGAGCATGACGGTAGACCTTGATCGGGTAGCCCAAAGAGGTGTCTTCGACGAGCTCAAATGGGCCCTCGCGCGTGAGCTCAGCCACGATTTCACTTCGACTTGGCACATAAACCTCCCTGAACCCTCACCTGCATGATCGCCGGCGGACCATCACTTGATCGCTAGCGGATTGACGGGCGCACCGGTTCCACCCACCACCTTGAGAGGTGCAGCGACATAGAAAAACGTCCATTGCCCATCATCGGCACAATCCTGCGCCAGTTTTTCAAGACTGGCGATCTCGGTGAAGGCGACGCCGAGATTGCGCATGAGCGCGATGTGAAGCGGCAGCACCACGCCGGACTCCGGATCGACGGTGACCTCGTTCGCCATCGTATCGGTCACGAGGTTGGGGATTTCCCTGTCGTGGAACCATGCCACCAATTCGCGACTGAAAGTAAGACCTGGTTCAACATAGTCGCGGAAAAATTCCTCACGTGGCTTGGTGTAAAAGGACCCAATCCACCCGGTTCGCACCACAAGAATATCGTGCTTGCAGATTTCTACGCCCTGCGCCTTGGCCGCGGCCTCTAGATCGTGGTGGTCAAAGGTTTCACCGCGATCCAGCGCCGCCTTGCCCCGATGGCGCGCCATATCGATGAGGACACCGCGTCCGGCAATGCCACGTTCGGCGATCGGAAGCACGCTGGCCTTGCTCATCCGTCCACAGGTGGTCTTGGCATCAAAGCCGTTCCACAATTCATCACCGAGCCAGGCATGTCCCAGCGCGTCATACTGCGTGGAACCCTGGAGCGACATGATGATCATGTCATCGGCGAACTCTGAGTCACCGGGAAAGTGTGGAGCCTTGCCGCAGAGATAATGGCCCTTATCGAGGAGATTGACGCGCGTTGGCTGCGTCCGCCCAGGCCACACCGGATCACCATTGGGATCTCCCAGAGGCACCTGAAGCGTAAAGAGCGCGCCTTTCCTGACAGCAGCAATCCCGCGTAGGACCTCACTTGCCGTGAGGTAATTCAAACTGCCAACTTCATCGTCAGCACCCCATCTGCCCCAATTCGATGGCAACCCCGCGAGCAGGTCTTCCAGCCGCGGAGCATGCGACGATGCTTCAGCCATAGGCGACGTGATCCTCCGGAAAAGCGCTGTTGTTTCCGCGCCTTGAACATGGTCAGGCAAAAATATAGAATGCGTTATATTTATGGTCAAGGCGCTTCACGGCGGGTGGCCGCATGGTTCGCAAGCAAGGAGCAAGACATGCTTTTGAGTGACGTTCCCGCCCTTGCAGCCCATCATGCACCTGAGGTCACTGCGCTTCAATTCGCGGACAAAGCCATCAGCTATGGCGAGCTTCACCGACGCTGCAACCGGCTTTCAAATGCTCTACTCAGGCTTGCAAAGCCAGGTACGCGGGTTGCCATCCTCTCTGAGAACTGCCTCGAATATGTTGACTGCTATTACGGCGTCCCTGGCGCGGGCATGGCGCTGACCCTGCTGAATTACCGGCTTACGGCACGAGAGCTTGTCTACATTCTCAACGACAGCGCTCCGGAGGTCCTGATTACCGAACCCAAATACCTTCCCACGTTGAAGCAGGTGCTACCCCAGCTCGAGCGCCAGCCCGAGCGTATCCTGATCGGCGGCGATGACCCTGAGTGGCTCAGCTACGACGCCGTGGTGGAAGATGCTCCGTCAACTCCTCCTGCGATGAGGCCACAGGAAACCGACCTTTGCTGGCTACTTTATACGAGCGGAACGACTGGCCTGCCCAAGGGAGCCATGCTCAGCCACCGCAATCTGATGGCCGCGGTTCTGAATAGCCTCAGCGGCTGGGAACGCAGCAAGGACGATGTCTGCCTCTTCACCTTCCCGCTGTTTCACGTCGCCGGCTATGTCATGCCGGTCTACCATTTGCAGACCCTTCCTGTCGTCCTCCTCAGAAATTTCGATACAGAGACCATGCTGCGCAGTATCGAAGAGTTCGGCGTGACCAGCACAGCCATGGCCCCAACCATGATTGCCATGCTGCTCGATGATGTACGCGCAACAAAATATGATCTCAGTTCGCTGCGCCGCATCGGCTATGGGGCGTCATCCATGCCCGTGACGGTACTCAAGCGCGCCAGCGAGCGCTGGCCCAACGTCGATTTCAGCACTGGCTTCGGCATGACCGAACTTGCCGGCAACGTAATGTTCATGGGTCCGGAAGATCACCGCCGTGCGGCTATTGATGCGCCCCAGCTCCTGCGTTCGGTAGGCCGGCAGCTACCCCTCGCAAGAGTGCGTGTGATAGACGACATGAACCAGGACTGCCCCGCCGGTGTTCCCGGTGAAATCGTTATCAAGGGTGACCAGGTGTTGATGGGTTACTGGAATAATCCCGAGGCGACAGCCAAGTCCTTCACCGATGGCTGGTTTCGCAGCGGCGACATCGGCGAATGGGACGAAGAGGGCTACCTCTACGTCGTCGATCGCAAGAAGGACATGATCCTGACCGGTGGCGAAAACGTCTATCCCCGCGAGGTCGAGGAGGTGCTTTATCAACATCCCGCGATCTCTGAAGTGGCGGTCGCGGGCCGGCCGGACCAGACCTGGGGTGAAGCCGTAGTTGCCTTCGTCGTCCTGCGCGAGGGCAGTACCACCAACGCCGAAGAACTGATCCGCTTCTGCCGCGAACAGATCGCCAGCTACAAAAAGCCAAGACACGTCGTATTCATCGACACGCTGCCCAAGAATGCCTCGGGCAAAGTACTGAAGCGTGAACTGCGTGATCGCCTCATGCGGGGCGAGTTCGAGCTGCCACCGGGCTGAGCCCTGATCAGCGTGGGGGGAGCAACTGCTCCGCCTGCATCCGCATGATGGATGCGCGCAGCATGTCCTCACTGTCCATGACCTCGCTAAAGCCGGAGCGGCGCAGGCGGATGGTCGAGACGACGGCAGGCAGGCCATGGGCATCGTCCGCCCGATGCATCAGCAGATCTGCATAAGCGAGCGACTTGCCGGCAAATTCCATCAAAGGGGGCGCGGCAAGACGGTACTTGCGGCAAATCTTATCCCAATCATGGCTCCTGGGAGGCAGAAGCTGCGCCAACTGCTGGGGACGTTCTTCCCCTACCTTCATACCGAGGGCATCGGCAATCGCCGGCCACACCTGACGCCAGACAAAGACATCGCCATTGGTGATATTGAAACTCCGGTCACGTCCCTGCCCAATCGTGCCACTCCAGCGGATGGCACGCCCGACCAGCTCCGCATCGGCAGCCTCGAAGGCGGTATCCGGACCGCTGCCCGGGTAATGCAAAGGGTCACCGGCCTCCTTCAGAAGAGCACCGTAAAGCCCGATCGCTGCGATCGGATTCATTGCCGCACCAATCGTATCGCCAAAGACGATCTGGGGCCTGATTATCGTCAACTCCCAGCGCGCGTCTTTCTGTTTGCTGCGCAGATAGCCTTCCTGGTTCCAGTAAAAATTGGCCTGGCTTTTCAGCTCATCACGGTCCTCGCGCGCCGGCACCGGAATTCTTCGTACGTGTGCGCCATAGGCCTTGGTACCCTGGAGGAGACAGACGTGTTCGAGGCCACGGGCCGTCGCCACCAATGGCTCGAAGAGATGACGCAGCATCGCATCGTTGCGGACGATCTGGTCTTCAGCGAGCCAGCCGGCGACCAGGTCATCCTTCTCATAGAGCGCCGCATAAACAAGATGAGTGACATCAGAAAGCGGGCCCAGTGCGTCGGCACAGGCCTGCGCATCCATAAGGTCGAGTTCAAGAAACCCGGCGCCATAAAGCCGCGGGCGACGGCGGCTGAGCGCTGTAACTTTAACGTCTGCGTTATCCGCATAGGCGCGCAGCACCGCATTGCCGACAAGGCCGGAGGCGCCGGCCACCAGAACGTGTGTCATGAGTGTCCTCCTGCGGTGGGCGAGCGAGCCCCCTCAATTGATGCTCGGGCCTGAGCGCCGGCAATCCTGACGGGAGCAAGCCACGGGAGAGAACAGGTAACAGGCATGGCACCCACTTCTGCTCCGAAATGGTGCCATGCTGCCTCCTGTCGCAAAAGGCTTTAGATCTTGATCTCGCGATCATTCTTTCCGGCCGCGCGCTGCGCCTTGTACTCCACCACGAGCTCGTCGAAATGCTTACGCCGGGGGCCCATGAAGCCGAAGAGAAAGGCTGCAACCTTGCGCATCTGTATCTCTTCGGAGCCTTCGGTGATGCGATAGCGGCGGTGATGGCGATAAATGTGTTCGAAGGGCTTGTGCCGCGAATAGCCCATACCACCATGGACCTGCATCGCCCGGTCTGCAGCTTCACAGCACAGCCGGTTTGCCCAGTAATTGCACATCGAGACCTTGTCGGAGAGCTGCTTTGCTACTTCGGTAGAACTCATCTGGTCCATTTCCCAGGCGGTCTTGCGGATGAGCTGCCGCAGCATTTCTGCCTGCGTGGCCAGTTCTACCAGGGGCCACTGGATCGCCTGATTTTGTGCCAGCTCCTTGCCAAAGGGACGGCGCAGGCGGGCATAGCGTACGCTCTCTTCGATGCAGTAGACCGCGGCCCCCAGCGATCCCGCAGCCTGCCGGATACGATTTTCGTGCACAAAGAGCTGGGCGATTGGCAGGCCATTATCCTTCGCACCCAGTATGGCGCTATCCGGCACCCAGACATCGGTAAAGCTCACCCGGGGGTGATCGGTGGGCATATTGAAGGTCCACAGATATTCCTCCACGCGTACTCCCGGCGCATTGGCCGGAACAAGGAAGCAGGTGATACCGCGGGCGTCGCCATCCTCACCCGAGGTGCGTGCAAAGAGCGCGCAGTGGGTTGCGACATGCATGCCGGTCGTCCACATCTTCTGCCCGTTGAGACGCCATCCGGAAACACCATTGTGCACTTCCGGCGTACCGCGTGTTTCCATATGGGTTGCATCCGAGCCGTGGCTTGGTTCGGTAAGACCGAAGGTGATGCGCCGGCTGCCGTCAAGACTTCCCGGAATGAACTCCGTCTTCTGCTCTTCAGTACCGAAGTCACGAAACATCAGTACGAACGGATTGTTGCCAACAATCGAATGCTCATTCTGCAGATCATTGTGCAGGCCTAGTCCTTTGGACGCCAGATGCTCGCGGATCACCGCCATCCAGAGATTGGAGCCATCCTTCCCTCCGAACTCTTTGGGCAGCGCGAAGCGCAAATACCCGGCCTTGTCGGCGCGCCGTCTGGCCTCCCGCAGCAGCTCCTCCCATTCATGGCGGGGCAGACCACCACGATCCCAGTCGGTACGCGCGTGTTCGCGACGATGATCAAAAAATCGCTCATTGTCATCCTGGGCCTGCAAGGGCACGATCTCGGCCGCGATGAAGCGATCCAGTTCGCCAAGATAGTCAATCAGCTCTTTGGGCAGTGCGAAATCCATGTTGGGCCTCCATTATCGTTACGGTGTCTGGCCCCGATTGCGCCCTGAGGCAGCAACAAAGGCGGAATATTTGGGCTGGTCGACGGCAAGTTTTTCGAGCGCGGTCGCGCGTAAATGTGCCACCAGTCCTTTTGTTTCAAACGAGATCTCGCCGCTCTCGATAGCCGCGCAGAGCCTCGCATTCTGCTCGACGAGCGTGCCGTCAGTGCCCAGCAGAAGTTTCAGGCGCCCCAGCTCCGCGGCGTCATAGCCGGGTTCGAGGTCCAGCTGCCGGCTGACCAGATCGGCGGCATTCGCGGCAACGCGCAACAAAAACCGCGTACGCTCCGGAAGATCCTGCTGTGCGGTGTCCCGCAGCAACCGGGAAATAGAGCCCAGAATGGCGCGTGGACTAGGTTCGTCCTGCATCAACTTTCCTCCGTGAGCAAGTTAAGCAGGTCAAGCTCGGTTTCTGATGCCCGGCGCGCGATCATCGCCCGTTCGACGCTGTCGTCAATGCCGCTGCGGAAGGTCTCAACCATGGCGGCACAGCTTACGCCCCAGCTCAGCGTACCCAGAACCTCCCAGAAGCGCAGATGCATGGGCTCAATCGTGCCACCGGCGGCACGGTAGCCCTCGCACAGCTGCGCCCGACTGCCAATCCCTCCAGCAGGTTTGTCGATCTCACCAAAGCGCCAGGAATTCACGCAGAACCAGCCCAGATCCTCCGCGGGATCACCCAGATGGGCAATCTCCCAGTCGAGCACCGCCTTCAGACCATCTTCCGCGACGATCAGATTGCCAGTGCGAAAATCTCCGTGAACAAGACAGTCCGGCCCTTGTGGAGCAGGTAAGTTGTCCTTTAGCCAACGAAAGGCCAGCGTAAACACTGGCCGTGGCGCGCTGAAGGCCTGGTGGCGACGGTAAAGCTCATCGATTCTGATCGCGGCGTCGGCGTGGCGCAGCGGCGGCAAACGCGCTTTGGGCATGGCGTGAATGCGGGCCATCATGGCGCCGCAGTCATAGGCAAGATGCTGACGGGCGCTGGCAAAGCGCGCCTCACGCACGATGCGATGACCAAGCGTTTCACCTGCAACAAAACCTGTGATGAACCCTCTGCCCACACCGTCTTCACGCTTGAGCACATAGCGCAGCGGAGGCACCACGACACCGCATTCTGCCGCCAGGGCGATAAGAGCAGCCTCGCCCTCCAGCCCCACCGCCATGTCATGCTGGCGTTCACCACCAGGCGCGCGCCGCAAGATGAGCCGCTCACAGCGATTGGGCCCAACGGCGTCAAACAGCCAGGTTTCCTGGCTGGCCCCCGAGGCCAGACGGCGCAGACCCGAGATATGTGCACAGCCCTCAAATTCCCGCCGGGCAACGGCTTCGAGGCTTTCGGCGATCGAGCTCGCATCGATCAGGGTCGTCACCGCTTACCACCATGGATAAAGGGACGGCATGTCCTTGGAGACCCGACCGGGAAATTGCGGCTTGCGCTTTTCGAGAAATGCCGCGACGCCCTCCCTGACCTCAGGGCTCGCGCCAAGTTCCATGGCAAGGGGGCCATCCACGTGCAGGAGATCATGATAGCTGGGCGCAGATGAAAAGCGCCACAGCATCTGCCGTGTGAGTGCAATGGAAATCGCTGACGTGTTTTCGGCGATCTCCCGGGCAATCGCCTCAGCCCTTGCCTCCAACTCAGCGGGCGGAACCACTTCACTGACCAGTCCCTTTTCACAGGCCTCACGCGCCTCGAACAGCCGGCCACTGAGGCACCAGGAAAGTGCCTGGGGCAATCCTACCAGCTGGGGCAGAAACCAGGCGCTGCCGGCCTCCGGTACAAGACCGCGCCGGGCGAAGACAAAGCCGATTTTGGCGCCGTCAGCAGCAATACGTATATCCATGGGCAAGGTCATGGTGATGCCAACACCAACAGCCGGACCATTGATCGCGGCAATGGACGGCTTGCGGCAATTGAAGATGGCATCGACAAAACTGCTGGCGCGTCCCTGGCGTTCACTGCTCTTACCAAATGCGATGGAATTATCGCTCTTGGTATCGAAGCTGCCGGCACCGGAAGAGATATCGGCGCCGGCGCAAAAGGCCCGACCACTACCGCTGACAATTACAACGCGAATGGCATCGTCGCGATCGGCACGTTCAAAAGCTTCAGCCAGTTCCCGGCCCATCCGGGCGGTGTAGGCGTTGAGCTTGTCGGGCCTGTCCAGCGTAAGTTTCAGGATCGCACCATCAACCTCGCAGCGCACATGCGCGTCACTCATCAGATTTTCTCCCATACCCGGACATCACTGGGACGTCCATGACTTTGTAACATGTTATAGGGATGCGATGTGGTCAAGCCAAATTGCGGAAGCAACCACGTGGTGCTGCAGCGCTTTGGTGCCCGGACCGCTGAGGCCCGTGAGTTCCCTCAGCTTTGCCGACATTCGCCCTGCTGTCCACTCGGGCCATGATGCGCATGTCCGTGACGTGAAAATGTCATCGCAGAGCTGCATATCGGCGACGAGGCTTGCGGTCACCTGCGGTTCACACGCGCAATGTTCTGCCTGCGCTGCGCGCTGCGGCCGCGCGCGCCTCTCCCGCCAACCCGGCAACTGCATGACAAGCTCGATACCCAAGATAGCCACGGGCCGATCAAGGGTTCTGGCAAGCTGACGATCTGACGGTAGTTTCACTTGCGACGCTATGGCTTGCATCGTCAAGCAGAGAACTCTTTGGGCCATCGCAACAACGGGCGCGAGCGCTCGTCCGGCCCCTGGCTCAAGGCCCGACACGGCGAGGTTTTCGCATCTCTCCGCCAGGTCCCAATACGTCCGAACCACTTCTGTTCATATTACCATAAGAAACATAAGGGCGGTTGGGGAAATTTCAGGAGGCGGGCTTGGAAGACGCCGTGGCGCACAGCTACCTGGCGTCAGATTTTTTTGCTTCGCCCGCGCGCGGTCCTCCGGAACGCTCAAGATGCTGCAGGCTTTCTCTCAAGCGAATCTCGAGCGGCGCCTGCCAGCCAGGTGTGGCAGCTCCTTTAAGCATCAGAACCACGCCACAGAAAACGGTAGGACCAAGTTCACGGGGAGTGAGATCTCCCACCACCCATTCAAACATGGCCGAGCGCAGGATGAGTACGAACTGACGCATCAGCACCTCGGCGCTAATGTCTTTATTGATTGCTCCCGAGGCAATTGCTTCCGAAAACAGCGGCAACCAGAAGCCATTCCACCTTCGACTGAAGATATCCTTGCGTACATCGCTGGTGACGTCGAAGGTGGCGGCCCAGACCGCGCGGTAAAACTTGGCATCCTTGTTGTAGAATGCGATGGCCCGATCGATGGCAGAAAATATGCGTTCGATCGGATCGGCCGGCCGCGACTTCGTAAAGCGCTCCTGGTATTCGCGCACGTCCCCCAGGACGGCCCAGATGATGGCACTCTTCGAGCCGAACAGGTTATAGGGTGTGGCGAGACTGACACCCGCCCTCTCAGCCAGCAGGCGCATGGACAGACCCGCACTGCCATTCTCGCGAATCAGATCATGTGCAGCCTTTATGATGCGCTGCCGGCGGTCTTCCTTGCCGGCCTCCCGGCGTGTCAGCGGTTCGGTATCGACACCATTGATCCCTTCGCCCTTCGCTTTCTGCCTGTCTTTAATCGTCTTTTCCAAACACGTCCTCCAGTCTGGACGAACCCACGCTAAATTCATGGCAGCGGATTTAATCAGAACCTGTTGCCGTTTGAAGAGATCCGCACAGCCTGCCTGCGAGGATCTCCCCACCATCAATATAGCGTGTTTGCGCGTTCGCCCAGCCTGAGGCTGTCAGCCGTTATAATTCAGCCTCAGGCCAGGTCGAGGCCAACGCACCCTGTAAAGCTCGCCACGGCCGGAGCAGGTAATCCAGGCATCACGCATGTCGGCGCCCCCAAAACAGATATTGGTGGTCAGGGAATCCGGGCTTGGAAAGTGTTCGATCCCACCATTTGGATCGAAAGCGGTGATCCCACCATTGACGATGGTCGCGACACACACCTTTCCGCCGGCCTCGACGGCAAGACTGTCCAGGAGCTGATATCCCGGCAGGGGGCCAAGTACTCGGCCTGGGGTCCATATGTCATTCTGTATCGCGATCTGTCCCGGCGCGGCGATGTCATAGCCCCACACCCTGCTGGTGTAGGTTTCCGAGACCCACACCACCTTGCCATCGGGAGAAAGGCCGACCCCATTGGGGGTGATCAGCGGAACAGGAGCACGAACGATCTTGGAGCCATCGGCACGCGCGTAATAGAGCGCACCCTGGTCTATCTTGTCCTCCCGCACCTTGCCGAGGTCGGTAAACCAAAAGCCGCCATGGGCGTCGAACACGATGTCGTTGGGTCCGTTCAGCTTGACGTCATCACAGCGGTCATAGACCACCTCCACCTTGCCCGAACTTGGGTTTACCCGCTGGATGGAGCCAGTTTTGTAGTCATCGGGAACGCCATGAGGTGCAGTGCTGCCGTCCGGCCGCGTGACAAAGGACATGCCGCCATTGTTGCAGACATAGACGCAGCCATCCGGTCCAATCGCGGCCCCGTTCGGCCCACCTCCGAGCTCGGCGATGGTTTCCCGTTTTCCGTTGGGCGTCACCCGGCTGAGGGTGCGGCGCTGAATTTCAACGAGGATGACCGAGCCATCGGCCATAATGATCGGGCCCTCGGGAAATTGGAGCCCGGAGGCTACCAGCTGAAAGTCCATTCCACCTTCCTCCAATATTGTTATAACACGATATAGTTATACTTTGTCCTGTCAACCGCTCCGACGGGGACGGATTATGCAATCCGGGCACTCGCGCGTGACGCGGAACGGGAGCCGCGGCAGCAGCAACAAGCTGGCAGCGCCGCAAAGTCTTCAGCCTCGCGTCAGAAGTCTCACGCCGAATTCTTGCGCGCGCACATCGCATCCACGGCGACTGTCAGAAAGATGCTGGACGTGCAATCGCCTCGCATCTTCAAAGCGTGGCAAGCGCGAAACATATTCCGGCCGCACTGATTCCTGAACAGGAGCGCGAGCGCACCACGCCAGCCGCCAGGGCATCGTTCAGACATCGAACACTACCGGGTTTGCCCGGAATATGGTGATGGCAGCCGGTGCAGCCTTCCACTCCGCGCCAAAAGGACGCGACAGGCAGCAACCATGCCAAATCCATAGAATCATGATTGATACTCCGGCCTCGCAAGCACTAGTCTTCTTCCCGCACGTATGCGGAGCTTCCGGCAATGGCAGTGGATGGTGGACGTCTGGCGGCACGCACGCTCAAGAGCGCGGGTGTCGAGATTGTTTTTGGTCTGCATGGCGGGCATCTCGATACCGTTCTGAAAGGATGCCGGGACGAAGGCATAAGGCTGGTCGATTTTCGCCACGAAGCCGCTGCCGTAAATGCAGCCGATGCCTATTCTCGGGTCACTGGAAAACTCGGTGTTGCACTCGTCACATCCGGGCCAGGTCTCACCAATGCCCTCGCCGGAATCACCAATGCAGCAGCCGACGGTCGACCCTTATTGGTCATCACAAGCTCGCCACCAACCGGCGAGTCAGAAACCCTCGAACTGCAAGGCGGCCTTGATCTGGTGGCGATGCTGGGTCCGGTGACCAAATGGTCCCACAAAATTTTGGCTGCCCATCGCGTTCCTGATCTGCTTGGACTTGGTATTCGCAAAACCCTCGCCTACCCGAGGGGACCGGTTGTGATCGATCTGCCAATCGACATCGCGTTTACACCGGTCAGGAACACAGCGATGCGGAAGCCTGGCGAGCCGGTGGTGTCCTCGCCCGCATGCCCCGTAAACGAGGCCATGGAGGCAGCTGCAGAACTCCTTAAGAGCGCAGAACGACCGATCATCATCGTCGGCGAGGAAAGCCTTGGTGGCAGTCTGCGCGAGCCCCTGCGCGATTTTGCTGAAGCCACAGGAATTCCGGTCTTCACAACTACGATTGCACTCTCGGGATTGCCGGGCGGGCATCCCCAGAACGGTGGCGGCGTGCAGAGTTTGCCGCTTTGCCCGACCAAGCCTGACCTCGTCATCCTGGCGGGAGCCCGACAGGGCATGTTCGCTGGCGGCTCCTCCGGGTCCTTTGTTCCTGCTGAGGCAAAGGTGATCCAGCTCCATCCGGACGCCGCGGAGATAGGCCGCATCTATCCGGTTGCAATTGGCCTTGTGGGCGACGTTGGCAGCGCCCTGACCGGCCTTGCCCGCGCGCGTAATTGGCCGGATCGCTCAGACTGGTGTACGCAAGCGACCGCCGCGCGGAATTTTCCGGAGATGATGTTTGGGGCGACCGCGATGGAGGAAGACGGCATTCATCCCCACCGCATCTCCAAGGAAATCTACCGTGCTACGCCAGATGGCACGATCCTCGTCTTCGATGGCGGCGAGGCTGCCGCGTGGGCCAGCTGGGCGCTGGGAGACAAGAACATTTTCGGCTCGCTCAGCCTCGGCTACCACGGGCATCTGGGCGTCGGTCAAGGCTACGCGATCGGCGCCCAACTCGCTTATCCCGAAAAGCGTGTGCTCCAGATCGCCGGCGATGGCGCCATCGGCTTTCACCTCCAGGAATGGGACACGATGGCCCGTCACGGCCTTCCGATCGTCACCGTAATTTACAACAATGCCTGCTGGGGCATGTCAATCCACGGGCAGGAAGCGGTCAATGGCCCTGGTGGCGACATCATTACGCGCCTCGCCGCAACGCGTTATGACAAGGTGGCCGAAGGATTCGGCTGTCATGGCGAATTTGTAGACACTGTTGAAGGGCTGTTACCTGCCATCGAACGGGCCTTTGCCGCCGGTAAGCCTGCCGTGGTTAATGTTGCTACATCCGGGAAGGTGGTTCATCCGGTCACGATTACCCTTCTTGGTGATCTGGCCGCCCAAAGCGAGATCATCGTCCCCTATTACAAGAACATTCCCAGGGCCCAGGGATGACGTCCACCGCGAGATTGAGCGGCCGCCGGCGTCAGCGTCGCGCCGGCAGCCGTGAACAACTCTAAAACCCGGCACTCGCGCTTCCCGAACGCCGCCACTTCGACGATCTCCTGATCGCTGAGATATGCGGGGCTCGAGTTCAACCGCCGCCCTGGTCTACAGATGAGGACGCGTCCTGTCAGCAAAAAGCCCCTGCGATCTTCACAGTTTATGAGCCGACTGCGTTCAGCCCTTCGCGATCTCGCGCAAGACGTGTTCATCAATGATTTTCATACGGCGGTGTTCGAACCAGAGAGCTCCCTTCGCATGAAGCGCAGCAAGCGTTCGGTTCAGATGAATGAGGGTAATTCCCATCGCGTCGGCAAAGTCCTCACGCCGTACTGGAAAATCAAAGCTGTTGTTGTGAAGAAGGCCTACCCCCTTAACACGGTTACTCAAGCTGAGAGTAAGCCTTGCTACGCGGGCCTCGGCACCGAGGCGGGCTGTTTCCCCCAGTCTCAGGAAAAAGCCGGAAATATGTTTATGGTAAGCCTTTACGAGTTCCTCACGCTGTATCTCGCTGGATGACAACAGTTCGTCTGCCGCTTTCAGAGGAAATTCGCACAGAACTAGCGACGTCAGCGCAATCACCGCATAGGGTAAGGGCTGTGGTCCACACATCATCGTTAGCGGATTGATCACGTTCGACGGCAGGCTGAAATCCAGGATATGCCGCACACCCTGGCGGGGTGACACGTAGCTGGCCGCCCAGCCTGAGTGGACGATGTAGATAGCATCCGGAACCTGCCCGACCTTGAAAACCAGATCGTAGGGCTCAAACACCCGGATCGAGCGCCGGCGCGCGGTTACAAAGTGCGGGTTCTGCTTGACTGTCGGTCCATAAACCGTCAGCGGCCCAATCTGGCAGTGCTGACAAAGAAGCGGGGCCGTGACCACAGTTCCCCGTTTTTTCGTATATATTTTATCAATATCGGCGGTCATCGACCCAACGCTACACCGGATGCCAAGTTTCTATGCGCTCATTTCAGGCTATGTTATCTTACTTGTGAGTAACGTTACTCACGAGTAACGTTACTCACAAGTAAGGTCTTATGCGTATTGGATTACCAATTCAGCCACATGGGCGCATTTCATGCAGCCTCTCGTTCCAGTGGCAAAATATGCATATATCTTTCGCTCAGTGCGATCGCCTCAGTTCGTCAAATGAACCTGCGGGGCGCGACACTGTCCATCTGCGCAGCAGACTTTGATCCAGCGCAATTCATTCGCAAACAGTCTGTGCGCTTCGGATCAGCGGCATCACCCGCTACCACTCGAAAATGAGCCTTCCGTGACTTTTTACCCAATTCCGGCGTACAACTCCTACCTCGATATTCATTCTGATATCACGCGTGAGCCAAGAGCCACTAAATGACCAAACCTCAAATGCAGGCTTGCCTGACCCAGACTGTGGCGCCAAAGAAATAGTCCTCAGGCAAGCGTCAGATACCGCGATGGCGTGGCACCACCATTGTTCGCTTGAAAATAGCCACCTTGCAATCGTTGTCG
>JAJZGY010000031.1 GCA_021804785.1 Pseudomonadota bacterium
CGGATTGTTCGAAGTCTACGCCTGACGGGACTGCGCCTTGGAGCCGGGGCGGCGCGCCAGGTGCGCCGCCCTCTTCTCTTTGCCGGCCGCGATCCTCACCTCCTGCCTGGCTGTGGCGGACAGCACCGCTTTGGCGGATGCAATTGGCGCAAGGCCATGCTAACTCGGCCATGATGCTCGCACTCTTCCTCACCGCCGTTACCACCCTCACCGTGGCCATAGGACCCTTCGATCTGGCCCCTGTGTTTCTTGGCCTGACACCGGGGCAGACAGCCCATACCCGGCTCAAGCTCGCCCTCATTGCCACCACCACCGCTGCGGCAGTCCTCCTCGCCTTTGCGCTTTTGGGCAACGACCTGCTCAAGCTCCTGGGCGTCGGCCTGCCGGCCTTCCGCACCGCCGGCGGCATTCTGCTCCTGATGGTGGCCGCGGATCTGCTGCTCGCCAAGCATTCCGGCGTGTCCTCCATCACCGAACCGGAAGAGAGCGAAGCGCGGCAGCGCAGCGATATCGCCGTGGTGCCGCTCGCCATCCCGCTGATTGCCGGTCCTGGCGCCATGACCGCCATCGTGCTCTTGATGGGTAAGGCCAAAAGCCCCTTCGACATCATGGCCGTGCTTGCCGCCCTCCTCGTGACGATGGCGCTGACACTCATCTCGCTGTTGAGCGCAAACTCCCTGATGCGGATTTTGGGTGTGACCGGCGCCAGCGCGCTGGCGCGCATTTCCGGCATCCTGCTTGCCGCACTGGCGATGCAGTTCGTCTTTGACGGGCTTGCTGGCAGCGGCCTCTTTCATCCGATTCTCACCTGAGCAGAAAGTTTGCGGCGCATACCCCGAAGGCGGCCTGCCAGACACGGCGCGCACCAAGCCGCGTGCACAAAAACGTCACTTTTCCTTCGCGCCATGAGCGGTTAGCCTTTCACTTGCGCAGGAGGCAGACGAGCGGAGCAATGCGGCAGCTTGGCGGCGGGATCGCAATCAGTTTTTTCCTGACCGCGCCGGTGGCCCTCGCCGGCAATACCCTATTGAGCCTGCATGTGCCTGCAGCCGATCTCAGCGTTGCGAGTACGACAGGTGCACCGGGCGTGGGTGGCACTGCGGCGCTCAATGTCGATCTCGCCGGCCTGGCCACCGAGATCAAGGGCGATGCTCATGCCTCACGCCGCAGCTCCGCGCTGGCTGGCGAAAACGGCACGCGCAGTGCCACGGTCGAAGTCGACAGCAATTGGCACCGTGGCATTGTCGCGCTGGCGCTGAAGGCGCAGCGCAAGCTCGATATCGAACAGCATGATGGTCCCACCACCCAGACGCTCTACGTCGCCCACAGCGAGCAGCAGAATGACAGCACCCATGCCTCTGCGACGCTGACCGTGCAGCCCGTCAGTGGCCTCACCCTGGCTGCCACGGCCCAGAACACGAGCACCGCCACCATCCAGAGCGAGACCTTTGTCGGCCAGGCTAGCGCCACGAGCCAGGTCGCAAGCAGCCGTGCCATCGAAGCCTTCATGGCGACCTGGAAGCCCCTGCCGCAACTGACCGCGGAGGCGGATGCCCGCCTCGCCGAAGGCACCCTGCGCCTGCAGAACAGCAGCCTCGCGCAGCTGCGCTGGCAGGCAGCGGAGCCGCGGCTTGCCCTTTCACTCACGCCCTTTTCCGGTGCCCGCCTCAGCCTCGCCATCGACCGCAGCGTGGTACCGGTCGGTCCCGCCGACCTTGCCGCCTGGCATGCGGCGACCGGCGATCTTGAATCCGGCCTCAGACCCAATACCGCAGATGAAATGCATGCCGGACTTGATGATCAGCTGGGACCATTGTCACTCAAGGCGGCCTTCACGTTTGCCGCGCTCAGCTCCACGACGGTGCTTGCAGAGGGCCCGGGCGGGCAGATTCCGCAGAGCATCTCTGGTGGCAGCCGTCAGAGCGCGGATTTCGCGATGGCACTGTCCATGGCCCCGCTCGGCTTTTCCCATGCCAAACTGTCCTCGCACGCCGCCTTCCGCCATTCGCAGATCCGGGACCCTGTCACCGGGCGTGTGCGCGGCCTGTCCGGCGAAATCCCCGCCAAGGCGAACGTCAAGCTGACCGATGCCCTGCCGGGCAGCGGCGTCAGTTTCGGTCTGGACGGAGAGATGGGAACCCGCGCCCATTATTATCAGGTTGCCGAGGATACCGCGATCACCAACGCCCCGAGTGCGGGGGCGTTCATCAAATATAATCCTGGCCCCTTCGCGCTGACCTTGAGCGTCAATGGTCTGGGTGGCGGAACCGACCAGCAGAATTATTTCTATCAGGGCAGCCGTGCTGGTGCGCTGGCTGCGATCAGCCGCAGCGAGTTCAGCAGTACCACCATCGGCCTGTCCTTCAGCAAGGCCCTCGAGGACTGAGCGCGGACCGCTTTTTGCGCGGAGAGCCCGTCAGCGCGCGCGGAAGCGGATCGGCAGGGTTTTGGGTCCGGCGATAAAATTCGAGCTCAACCATTGTGGCGGCGCGGTGATCTCGATGTCATCGAGAGTTGCGAACAGATGGCGCAGCACTGCATCGATTTCCAGCCGCGCCAGATGCTGGCCAAGACAGCCATGTGGACCGGTTCCAAAGGCGATATGCCCATTGGGCGTACGCGACAGATCAAGCCGATCGGGGGCTTCGAACTCTGAAGGATCGCGGTTGGCCGCGCCAAAATACATCACCACCTTCTGGCCTGCGCGGATTTCGGTGTCGCCAATGCGGGTGTCTTTGGTCGCCCGCCGGCGCATATAAACGACCGGTGCACAATACCGCAGCAATTCCTCACGCGCCGAGCCCAGCCGGCCCTCAAGATCGGCCTTGAGCCACTCGATCTGGTCGGGATTTTCCAGAAGTGCAATCAGCCCTGCGCCCAGAAGGTTACGCGTGGTATCGCCGCCGGCATCGATCAGCAGCAGAAAAAACAGCAGAAACTCGGCGTCGTCGAGCTTGCGCCCATCAAGCTCTGCGCTGAGCAGGGCCGAGGCGATGTCCTCGCCAGGGTGGGCGCGTTTTTGTTTAATCACCTCACGGCCATACTCGAACATGGCACTGAGCGCCGCCACGATTTCCGAGGGTGGCGATGCGGAGTGCAGGATTTCAGTCAAACGATAGAGTTGCCGCCCGTCTTCGGGCGGCAAACCCATCAGTTCGGCGATCACATAGGACGGCATTTCCCCCGCGATGTCCTCGACAAAATCGCAAGCGCCACTGGGCGCAACCTTGCCGAGAATCTGGCGGGCGAGCTGATCGAGCCGCGGCGCGCGCGTCAGCGCCGCTTCGCGCGTGAATGTTGTGCGCACCAGCCGGCGCAAGAGAGTATGCTGAGGCGGATCCATCATCAGCATCATCTTGCGTCCACCGAACAGCATATCTCCGGCTGGATCAGGATCTGCGATCATGACCGTGGGCTCGGACGAGAATGTGGAAAAGTCACGATCGACTGCGAATACGTCACGATAACGGGTCAGCGCCCAGTAACCCTCGCCATCGGCGGTCTGTTGCCAGAACACCGGGGCATTCTCGCGCAGCCAGTGATACTGGTCATGTGGATGACCGGCCCGAAAACTTTCCGGCGCAAACAGGTTAATTTCCATGCGGGCCCCTTTTGTGACAGGTTCGTCATTCAAGCGCGTCTGGGAACTCCTTGCAAGATCGTGCGTTTTCTGAGCCGGTGCCACTCCTGGCCGCCTTTTCAACCTGACCGGCTTCACCTAGATGTCCCTTCATGCAGCAAGAGGCAGCCCCATGAACGATGACAGGCGCTGGCAGGACCAGCCCGTTCATGATAGTCCGCCCCCGGCATCCGGAACACCGGAGCCAGGCATTAACGATGGGAATGGCAGCATGAGCAGGCTTAAGGCCCTCGCCGAATTCGACCAGTCGGTTTGGCTCGATTTCTTAACCCGCGAGATGATCGAAGACGGAGAACTCGCAAAGAAGATCGCCAGCGACGGGCTTACAGGAATGACGTCCAATCCGGCCATCTTTGAAAAAGCGATCGGCAGCGGCAAGGAGTATGATGCCGACATCAAGCGTCTGGCGGAACAAGGCGCTGATGTTGGAGAGATTTTTCGCGCGCTATCGGTGCATGACATCCGGCTTGCGGCCGACGCCTTCGCCGCGGTCTATGGCCAGAGCGATGCCAGGGATGGCTTCATCTCGCTGGAAGTTTCGCCTTACATCGCCAATGACACGGCGGCAACGCTGAAGGAAGCGCGCGAGCTCTGGCAGTCGGTAAACCGGCCCAATCTCATGATCAAGGTGCCGGCAACGCGCGAAGGCCTGCCGGCGGTCCAAAGCCTGATCGGCGATGCCATCAACGTGAATATCACATTGCTGTTTTCGACCGCCGTCTATCGTGAGGTTGCAAACGCCTATATCGCCGGTCTTGAGGCGCGGCCGAAGCACGAGGACCTCTCACGTATAGCCTCGGTGGCAAGTTTCTTCGTCAGCCGCATCGACGCCAAGATCGATGACATGATCGATAAGAGGCTGCAGGATGCGAGCAAGGAAGAACGCGACCGGCTTGCGGGCCTCGCCATGCTGCGCGGCAAGATTGCCATCGCCAATGCCAAAGAGGCCTACAGCATCTGCAAGGAGGTGTTCTCGGGTCCGCGCTGGGAGGCTCTCAAGGCTCGCGGTGCCCGTCCCCAGCGTCTGCTCTGGGCCTCTACCAGCACCAAGAATAAGGCCTATTCGGATGTGCTTTATGTCGATGCGCTGATCGGTCCCAATACCGTCAACACCATCCCGCCGGAAACCATGGCGGCCTTTGCCGACCATGGCACGCCCAAAGCGACGCTTGAAACCGGTCTCGAGGATGCCCGCGAACAGCTTCTGAAGCTCGAAGAGAATGGGATTTCACTTGAGCGGGTGACCGGCGAACTTCTCGAAGAAGGCGTGGAAAAATTTGCCGAAGCCGCCGACAAGCTTTATGCGGCGCTCGCCGCCAAGCGCGTCAAATGTCTCAATGCCACGCTCGTGCGGGTCAGCGAACATCTGGGCAAGGCCAAGGTCGACGTCGAGCTTGCCATTGCCAACTGGACACACGCGGGACTGAGCCGCCGCTTGTGGCAACGCGACAGCACCTTGTGGACCAACGGTGATGA
Organism: Pseudomonadota bacterium; assembly: GCA_021804785.1. Classification (GTDB taxonomy): domain Bacteria; phylum Pseudomonadota; class Alphaproteobacteria; order Micropepsales; family Micropepsaceae; genus Rhizomicrobium. The sequence continues at coordinate 5,117 of JAJZGY010000031.1, forward strand.
AGCCAAATGGCTGGGCTGGCTCGACATCGTCGCCCGTGAACGGGCCGATCTGAAGGCCTTGCTGGCATTCCGGAACGAAATTGACCGGGCGCATCTGTCCCATGTCGTGCTCCTTGGCATGGGCGGCTCCAGCCTTGGTGCAGCAGTTCTTGCGGAAAGTTTTGGTCAGCGTCAGGGCTGGCCGCGCCTGCATGTTCTTGACTCCACCGATCCTGACCAGATCCGCGAGATCGAAAAGCAGATCGTGCCGCAGGCGACGCGCTTCATCGTTGCCTCCAAGTCGGGCAACACCCTCGAGCCCTCGATCCTCAAGGACTATTTCTGGGACCGGGCAGTGCGGGCGCGCGGCGCCGCAGCAGCCGGCGATGCCTTCATCGCCATTACCGATCCAGGTTCTGCCCTCGAAGCGCAGGCACGGGCCGAGAATTTCGGGCACATCTTTCTTGGTGATCCGGAGATCGGCGGCCGCTTCTCGGTGCTCTCCAAATTCGGTCTGGTGCCCGGTACAGCCATGGGCCTTGATCTCGAACGCTTCCTCGATGAGACCCAGCACATGGTCAATGGGTGCGGTCCACTGGTCCCGTCCTATGCCAATCCGGGCGTACGTCTTGGCATCGTGCTGGGCATGCTTGCCACCAAGTTTGGCCGCAATAAGGTGACGATTCTCGCCAGTGAGGGACTGCGCACGCTGGGCGCCTGGCTCGAACAGCTGATTGCAGAATCCACTGGTAAACAGGGCAAGGGCCTCATTCCTGTCGACGGTGAGGCGTTGGGCGAGCTTTCCGCCTATGGCGATGACCGCGTCTTTGTCCTCGTGCGTCTGGCCGGCGTTGACCATGGCGCCGATGTTGCCGCGCTCGAGGAGGCTGGCCATCCCGTGTTGCAGATCGTGGCCGAGGATTCCTATCAGCTGGGCCAGCTGTTTTTCATGTGGGAAGTGGCGATCGCCATTGCTGGCTCGATCATCGCCATCAACCCCTTCAACCAGCCCGATGTGGAAGCGGCCAAAATTAAGGCACGTGAACTCACCGGTGCATTCCAGAAAACTGGCGCCCTGCCGCAGTCTGAGCCCATTTATGAGCAGCGTGGTTTCACCCTTTATGCCGACAGTGCCAATGCCGAGGCGATCGGCCAGCATGACGATCTGAAGGGATATCTGCATGCCCATTTTGCCCGGCTGAAGGAGGGTGACTACGCAGCGCTGCTGGCCTTCATCGAGCATTGCGATGCCTTTGAAGAGGAGCTGTCCCGCATGCGGACCCGCTTGCGCGATGCCAAGCGGGTTGCGACCTGCGTCGGCTTCGGACCGCGCTTCTTGCATTCCACCGGCCAGGCCTACAAGGGCGGACCGGACACCGGAGTATTTCTCGAAATCACGGGCGAACCGGTCGATGATCTCGAAATCCCGGGGCGCAAGATTAGCTTTGGCATGGTCGAACGCGCGCAGGCGCTGGGTGATTTTGCAGTTCTGAACGAGCGCGGCCGGCGCGCGTTACGTATCCATTTGAAAGACGTGGCCTCGGGCCTGTCGCACTTGTGCGAGGTGCTCGATGCTGCCTTGACATGAGGTGAGGCATGGAGATCGCGATCGTTGGACTGGGACGTATGGGAGGCAACATAGCCCGCCGCCTGATGAAGCATGGGCACAGTGTGGTGGCCTTTGATCGCGATGACGCGGCCGTGCGCGCGCTCGCCAAGGAGGGCGTCCGTCCCGCTCACAGCCTTCAGGAGGTGGTCTCCAGCCTTGCGACACCGCGCGCCATCTGGGTGATGCTGCCGGCCGGCGCGCCCACGGAGTCCACCATTGACGCACTCGCCGCTCTGCTCGCACCTGCAGATGTCATCATCGATGGTGGCAACAGCTTCTACAAGGATGACATCCGTCGCGCCAAGGCGCTTGCCGCCAGAGCCATTCACTATATCGATGTCGGGACCTCAGGCGGGGTCTGGGGACTTGAACGCGGTTATTGCATGATGATCGGCGGGCCCAAGGCCGCGGTCGACAGGCTCGATCCCATCTTTGCGGCGCTGGCACCGGGACGCGGTGACATCGACCGCACGCCAAAGCGGGAGGGGCGCGATCCACGCGCGGAAATGGGTTACATCCACGCCGGGCCTGCGGGAGCCGGGCATTTCGTCAAGATGGTCCATAACGGCATCGAATACGGACTGATGCAGGCCTATGCCGAAGGCTTTGACATATTGCGCGGCAAAGGTGGCAGCGAACTTCCGGCTGAGGCCCGCTTCGAGCTCGACCTTGCCGATATCGCCGAGGTATGGCGACGCGGCAGCGTGATCTCCTCCTGGCTGCTTGATCTTTCCGCGATGGCGCTGGCCGAGGATCCTGCGCTGTCCGGATTTGAAGGCGATGTGGCCGATTCGGGTGAGGGCCGCTGGACGATTGAAGCGGCGATCGAAGAGGCGGTTCCGGCCGATGTTCTCAGTGCCGCACTCTACGCCCGCTTCCGCAGCCGCATGTCCCATCCCTTCGGCGACAAGCTGCTCAGTGCCATGCGCAACAAGTTCGGTGGTCATGTCGAACCGAAGACGGGAGACAAGGCCTGATGTCAGATCAGTCCCTCCGTCGTGGCCCGCAGCCGGCGCCCGCCTGTGCCATGGTGATCTTTGGTGGCAGCGGCGATCTCACCAAACGTCTGGTCGTACCAGCACTCTATAACCTTGCGGATCAGGGTCTTTTGCCCGAGCGCTTTGCGCTTGTCGGCGCCGATCGCCTGGCGATGGACAGCGCTGGCTGGCAATGCCAGCTGCATGATTTTATCGAGACGATGATCAGCTCAGGACGTTCGGAATTTGCCGCCAAGAGCATCCGCGCCGATGTCTGGCAGAAACTGGGCCACGCCATGCATTATGTGGAAGGCGATTTTCTCAAGGATGAGCTCTATGAGACGCTTGCGCAAAAGCTGGCCACGCTCGATGAGAGCGATCAGCTGGGCGGCAATGTGCTTTTCTATCTCGCCGTGCCCGACCGCTTTTTTGGCCCCATCGTCGACCGGCTGGGCAAGCATGGCCTGGTTCGCGAAGAACGCGGCTGGCAGCGCGTGGTCATCGAAAAGCCGTTCGGTCATGATTTGGCCTCGGCCAAGGCACTGAACGCACAGATCCTCAAATCGCTCAAGGAAGAGCAGATCTTTCGCATCGACCATTTTCTCGGCAAGGAAACGGTCCAGAACATCATGGCGGTGCGCTTTGCCAATGGCCTGTTCGAGCCGATCTGGAACCGTGACCGCATCGATCATGTCCAGATTACCGTCTCCGAAGACATTGGCATCGAACACCGCGGCGCCTTCTATGAAAAGACCGGTGCGCTGCGCGACATGGTGCCCAACCATCTCTTTCAGCTGGTGGCGATGACCGCGATGGAGCCGCCGGTTTCCTTCAGCGCCAATGCGGTGAGGGCAAAGAAGGCCGAAGTCTTCGGTTCGGCCCGCCCTGTTTCCCCGGACTGTGCGGTGCGTGGCCAATATGGCGCGGGCAGCGTCTCTGGCAATGCGGTCTGCGCCTATCAGAACGAAGCGGATGTGGCGGCGGGCTCTGCAGTCGAGACTTTTGTTGCGCTCAAGCTCACCATCGACAATTGGCGCTGGGCGGGCGTGCCCTTTTATCTGCGCACCGGCAAGCGGCTGCCGCGGCGCTACACCGAGATTGCCATCCGCTTCAAACATGCTCCCTTCGCGCTGTTTGAAGAAACCCATGGCGAAGCCATCGAAGCCGACTGGCTGGTGCTTGAAATCCAGCCCGATGAAGCCATCCGTCTGCACTTCAATGCCAAGCGTCCCGGGCCCTATCTCGTGCTTGATGACGTGTCGATGAACTTCAAATATTCCGACTGGTTCAATCAGGCCCCTGCGGTGGGCTACGAGACGCTGCTCTATGACTGCTTCATCGGTGATGGCACGCTGTTTCAGCGCGCCGATCAGATCGAGGCGGCCTGGGCGGTGGTGCAGCCACTTCTTGATGCCTGGAGCACCCCTGCCAAGACGGATTTTCCCAACTATGCCGCGGGCAGCGAGGGACCTGAGGCTGCCGATGAACTCCTGCGCCGTGATGGCCGGCAATGGCGGCCGATCCGGCCGGCAAGCCGCGACTAGGGCCAGGAGCATGAGTGCCAGTGCCGTCACGCCCTCTGCCATCATCGTCGCCGACGATCCTGAACGGCTCGCCGAGCGTTACGCCGAATGGCTCATCACCCGGCTTGCGCTCCACGACGGACGATTTCGCATCGCCCTGTGTGGTGGCAGCACACCCCTGCCGCTCTATCGCCTTCTGGGCAGTGGCAGATATGACGCCCGCATCGACTGGTCCAGGTTCGAGGTGTTCTGGGGCGATGAACGCTTTGTTCCGCCCGACGCCCCCGACAGCAATTTCGCAGAAGCCAATGCGCTCTGGCTCCGCCACGTACCAATTCCGGCCGAGCAGATCCATCCCATGCCCACCAAGGGACCGATAGGGGACTGTGCGCAGGCCTATGAGGCGTTATTGATGGCACAGTATGGCCAGGCCAAACTCACACAGGACAAGGCCCTCTTCGATGTCGTGCTCCTCGGCGTCGGTGAGAACGGTCACACCGCCTCCCTGATGCCACGCTCGGTGGTACTTGAGGAAAGCGTGCACCTTGTCGCGCCAGTTTGCCCAGGCATGCCCCAGCTGCGCCTGACCCTCACCTATCCGGCGTTGAGCTCTGCGCGGGCGGTGAGTCTGGTTGCGACCGGTTCCGCAAAGCAGCAGATCGTCAAAAGGGTTCGGCAGGGCGATGCAAGCCTGCCAGCTGCGCGCGTGCGCAGTAATGGTGAGCTCTACTGGTTTTTGGACCGGTCCTGTGCCGGCGGCACTTAATCCACGAGGAATAATGGCAGGAAGAATTGAGGATTACGCAATGATCGGTGATCTGCGCACCGGCTGCCTGATCGACCGCACCGGTTCCATAGACTGGTTCTGTCCCTCGCGCTTTGATGCGCCGGCCTGTTTTGCCAGCCTGCTGGGGAGTCCCGAGAACGGGCGCTGGCTGATCGCACCGCGGGCCAAGGCCAAGACCACACGACGCTATCACCCCGGCAGCATGGTCCTGGAGACCACGCATGAGACCCGCGAGGGCACGGCCCTGGTCATGGATTTCATGCCCATCCATAGCCCCCACACGAGCATTGTACGTCTCGTCAAAGGCCTTTCGGGCAAAGTCAGCATGCACACCGATCTGGCTGTCCGCTTTGATTACGGCGTTGCTGTGCCCTGGGTCAGCCGGCACGATGCCCAGACGCTTCTCATCGTCGCCGGACCCGATCAGCTCTGCCTGCGCTCGCCTGTGCCACTGAAGGGCGAGGATATGCGCTCGCGTGCGGATTTCCTGATGCGTGAGGGTGAAGTGAAAGCTTTTGTGCTCACCCACAGCCCTTCTCACCTGCCGCCACCACCTGCGCTCGACATCATGGAGACGCTGACCGCCACCCAGGGTTACTGGCGTGAATGGTCCTCGCGCTGCACCATTGACGGCAAGCATGGGGATCTCGTACGGCGCTCCTTGATGACGCTGAAAGCACTCTCCTTTCAGCCCACCGGGGGGATTGTTGCCGCTCTGACCACCTCGCTGCCCGAATTGATCGGTGGCGCACGCAACTGGGACTATCGCTATTGCTGGCTGCGCGATGCAGCCTTCACGCTACTGGCCTTTCTCAATGCCGGCTATCGCGACGAAGCCGATCGCTGGCAGCACTGGCTGCTGCGGGCGAAGGCTGGCAGCCCCGATCAGATGCAGATCATGTATGGGGTCGGTGGCGAGCGTCGACTGGAGGAGTGGACCGCGCCCTGGCTCAAAGGTTATGAGGCCTCGGCGCCAGTGCGCGTGGGCAATGCGGCGGCCCACCAACTGCAGCTCGATAGCTATGGCGAGCTTGCCGACGTCTTTACCCAGGCCAGTCGCGGCGGGCTGTCTTCGCCACAGCGCCGGGACGAATTGCAACGGGTCTATCTTGCCCATCTCGAGAACATCTGGCGCAAGATCGCTGCCGAGATTCACGACGACATCTGCGCCCATGGCCTGAGAGACGGTCATTTCACGCAGCATTATGCCACCGAGGAGGTGGATGCGAGCCTCCTGCAGCTTGCCCTTGTGGGCTTCCTGCCACCCAGTGATCCGCGCATCACGCGCACGGTCAAGCGCATCGAGGACACCCTGCTGCACGATGGTTTTGTGCTACGCTACCGCACCGACAGTGGTGTTGACGGACTGACGCGGGGTGAGGGCGCGTTTCTGGCCTGCAGCTTCTGGCTCGTCGATAATTACCTTCTGCTTGGCCGGATGAAGGATGGCGAGAAGCTGTTTAGACGGTTGGTCTCTCTTTGTAACGACGTAGGACTTTTCGTCGAGGAATATGATCCACATAAAAAGCGCATGCTGGGTAATTTTCCGCAGGCCTTCAGCCATGTCGCCCTGGTGAATTCGGCCTACGCGCTGATGACAGCGCGCAAACGCAAAAAAACGCGTCCGGCAAGCTGGAATTGCCGCGCGCAATCAGACCGACCGCAGTGGAGAAAAAGCCATGACCCAGAAGCGCAAGTCCGCACCACGCCCCATTCTTGCCATTGACATCGGCGGCACCGGCCTTAAGGCGGCACTTGTCAGCCTCGATGGGCAGATGCTGAGCGAACGCAAACGCATTGCCACGCCCTACCCCTGCCCGCCAACGATCCTCGTTGAGGCTCTCGTCGGGCTGGTCCGCCCGCTCAAAGGTTATGGCCGCATTGCCATCGGTTTTCCGGGGGTGGTGCGCGATGGCCGGGTGCTGACCGCACCCCATTATGGCACCGGGGTGTGGCATGATTTTCCGCTCGCCCGCGCGCTCAGTGATGCGCTCGGCCACAAGCCGGCACGCCTCATCAATGACGCGGAAATGCAGGGTCTGGCGGCAATTTCAGGAAGCGGTCTTGAGCTGGTACTGACGCTTGGCACGGGTGCCGGCACCGCGCTCTTCAGGGATGGCGCGCTGATGCCGCATCTCGAGCTTGCCCATCACCCGGTGCACAAATCGAAGACCTACAATGACTATGTCGGCGAGGCGGCGCTGAAGCGCAGCGGCAGGAAGGCCTGGAACCGGCGGGTGGAGAAGGTCATAGCCATTCTCGCGTCGCTGCTGAACTATGACCGGCTCTATATTGGTGGCGGCAATGCGCAGAAGATCACCATCAAGCTGCCTGCCAATGTCAGCCTCGTGACCAATGATGCCGGTCTTGAGGGTGGCGGCTTTCTGTGGCGTCAAGGCGCTGAGGGGTAGGCCATGCAAGGCGGATTCCCCAGCATCGATCTGACGCGCGATGCCCTGCTGTTTGATGTTGACGGTACGTTGATCGACATTGCCTCCACTCCCGAGGAGGTGGTGGTTTCCGCGGAGCTGCGCCTCTCACTGCATAAGCTTTGGGATCGTTCAGAAGGCGCAACCGCCTTGGTCAGTGGCCGCACCCTTGAAAGTCTCGATAGCCTCTTTGCACCCCTGCGCCTGCCGGCATCCGGGACCCATGGGGCACAATTGCGGGCGCAACCGGCCAGCGACGCACTGGCTTTCGAGGCGCCACTGCTTCCGGATCAACTGCGTGAGGCACTCGCGCACCTCAACCGCAAATTCGAGGATGTGCGCATCGAGGACAAGCGGTATTCGCTGGCCTTTCATTACCGCGGCCATGAAGACCTCGAGGCGGCTCTGATCCGCGAGCTCGAGGCGAGGATGAAGGCGTTACCGCCGGGCTTTGAGCTCCTGAAGGGCAAAGCCATCCTCGAAATCCGCGCCCGAGGCGTCAACAAGGGTGAAGCGGTACGCCGCCTGTTACACTATCCTCCCTTTAAGGGGCGCAGGCCGATATTTTTTGGCGATGACCGCACTGACGAGGACTGCCTTGCGGTGCTGCCGGAGTTTTCGGGCATTGGGGTTGGGGTAGGACGCGATCTGAAGGGCGCAGACTATCGCGTCCATACGCCTGCAGAAGTGCGTCACTGGCTCGCCGATCTGGCAGGATTGTGAGCGCAGGCATCCGCCTGGCCCATCACAACAGCACCACCCGCGCTGCGGCATGCTGATCGGCATGCCGATGCGCCAGGAATGCCAGGCCCATGCAATCCGTCTAAAGCAGCCATAATCACCGGACAGGAATGGGAACTATTGCCATGGTCCAACATTTTCTTCATCGAACGATCGTTTTGGGGAGTTTTGCTCAGCCACAGCACACCGCCGTTCTAGGAAGGCCGCCATGAGCCGCGTCTTCATCATCTCCAATCGGCTTGCGATTCCCGATCCCAAGTCCGGTGATAAAGCAAAAAAAGAAGAAGGCGCGGAAATCGAACGACAATTCCGTGCGCACCGTGGCGCTAAGATAAATGCGGAGCGTCACCGTGAAGAGGCGCGTGCGTCCCCAGAGGTCGGCGAGCCAGCCGAACAGGAGCACCCCACGTACAGCACCGGCAATATAGCTGCTTGCCGCATAGCCAATGCGCGCTGCACTGAGGCCAAGCCCGGAGCTCTGCTGGAGCGCCCCGGAAAGTGAATTGACAGGCGTGACGTCAAGCCCGTCATGGATCCAGGTTGCTCCCCGTCCCACCGCAATTTGGGTATGAAAAGTGACCCATGGCAGCCGATCAGGACGCGCAGGAATCTCGGCGTTCCAGGATCAGCACACTGCCACCATTCCGCTTTTGACACCCGCTTTGCAACCGTGTAGTTCGGATGTGCGTTCCATGGTGAGGTAGCGCGCATCACATATGAAACACGCCAAATTCATTGCCGAAGCTAAGCGTGACCCGATGCGTATCTATGCGCGGCCCATCGATGTTTTGCGCGATCGCAGACTTGGCCATCGCGAACGCATGGAAATCCTCAGAACCTGGGAAAGCGAGGTGCGAGCCCGTGCCAATGGCGAAGGTCTTGGCATGGTGATGGCCGCGCTGGAAGAAGCCAGACGTCGGCTTCCAGGAGCACACGACCTGGACTGAACTAGGCAAGGCTCAGCCCGCCTTGCGTGCCAGTTGGGCGAAGCCGACGAGCTCGCGACTGATCCGCACAAGGAGATTCTTGTTGAAGGCCGCGGTGATGCGGCTCGTCATCGTTCAATCCCAGTTCGATCTGCTGGAGGCGTTCGCCATCAAATGCGCCGGCGTGCAGCCGCTGGGCCATCGCCTCACGGAAATGGACACGGTAAAGGGCAATCTCGGCAGTCGCAGGCCGGCTCAAAAGACCGCGCTGGTTCCTTGGATGTGTCTGCCCACGGCCTCGTAACGGGAGTTAAAGAGAAAGCCAAAGTGAGGATGAAAAGGGCGATAGGACGCAACGCCCCTGAAAACGAACTCTTCAAAGAACCAGGTGGCGTGGGCGCGATGCCATTTTGTCGGGCTCGCATCGGCCATGGATTGCAGGCTCTGGTCTTCGGCACTGAGGGGCGCGGCATGTCATTCGGTACGCGCGCGCACCTGCGCAAAGCAGCGCCGAAGTCCGTCATCGGAAAAAGTGGAATGGCGAGGCGCACCGGTCAGGTTTAGTCTCATCGGTGCGTGTGAGGCGTCTTGCGCCTTAGTCCCAGATCAGCTGCCTTGGGGAAGTCATTACCGCACAGAAAAGTTCCCTCCGCCCGGGCAGGCACCGGCTCAGGTGCCACAAAAGGTTTGGCAGACTTCCTCGTCGGCCAGCGGGGGGGTAGCGAATTCGGCAAATTCCGGCTGCTCGGCGTAGGGCGCCTGAAGGACCTGGAGGAGCCTTTGAAATTCGCTGAAATCACCTTTCTGCGCGGCCTTGAGCGCCGCCTCGACGCGATGGTTGCGCGGGATGTAGCGGGGGTTGGCTGCGCGCAGGCTCGCAAGACGCGTGGCCGTCCTGCCCCGCTCAAAGCGCTCATGCCAGTTTCGCGCCCACTCGTCATAAAGCTCGGGTTCGGCGAAGAGCGTCCGCACCTGCCTGTCGCAGTCAGGATCTTCGGCCGCGTCGCAGAGGCTGCGAAAGACGAGGGTATAATCCGCCTTGCCTTCGGCCATGCGCGCCAGGAGGTCTTGTGCGAGGCTCACATCGGCCTCCTCTTCAGGGTCAAGTCCAAGCTTGGCGCAGAGGCCTCGTTGATAGGCGGTGGCGAAGATGCCGGCAAAGCTGGCAAGCGCGCCATTGGCTTCGGCCGTCTGCACCTCTTCGTTCGGGCCGAGAAGAAAGAGCAGTGTCTCGGCCAGGCGGGCAAGATTCCACGCGGCGATCTGGGGCTGACGGCCATAGGCGTAGCGCCCCTGACTGTCGATGGAGCTGAAGACCTTAAAGGGATGGTAGCTGTCGAGAAAGGCGCAAGGACCGTAGTCGATGGTCTCCCCGGCGATGCTCATATTGTCCGTGTTCATGACGCCGTGCACGAAGCCCAGTAGGAGCCATTTGGCGACGAGTTCGCCCTGCCGGCGGATCACCGCGTGGAGAAGGCCGAGATAGGGATTTTCCGCGGTGGCAAGCTCTGGGTAGTTGCGGGCGATGACATGGTCGGCAAGCAGGGTGAGCGCGGTCTGCTCGCCGCGAGCGGCAAAATACTGAAAGGTTCCAATGCGCACATGGCTTTGGGCGACGCGGACGAGGAGTGCACCCTTGACCGGTCCGTCGCGCCAGATCTCATCGCCGGTGGTCAATGCGGCCAGGGCCCGCGTGGTGGGCACGCCCAGGGCGGCCATCGCCTCGCTGAGGAGATATTCGCGCAGGACCGGACCGAGCGCCGCCCGTCCGTCACCCTGGCGCGAAAACGCGGTACGCCCTGCCCCTTTCAGCTGCAGGTCGCGCCTGATGCCATCGCGACCGATGATCTCGCCGATGAGCAGGGCCCTGCCATCACCAAGCTGGGGTACGAAATGGCCAAACTGGTGGCCGGCATAGGCCATCGCGATCGGCTCAGCGTCTGGCGGGAGGGCTTTGCCACAGAGGGCGGCAATGCCTTCCTCAGAGGCCAGCTTCTCGCCATCAAGACCCAGGAGGCCGGCAAGCGGATGGTTGAGCGCAATCAGGCTCGGCGCCGGCGCCGCAAAGGGCGTCTGGCGCACGTAAAACTGTTCGGGCAGACGGGCATAGCTATTGTCGAATCGAAAATTGAGGGTCACAGCGTCAGCTCTTCGTGGCACATCGGATTTGAGCGCAATCTTCTCGCAGGGTCAAAAGCTCTCTGCAGGTGCCAGCTCTGAGTGCCAATCAGCTTTGACGCCATTGCGATGGCCTTGCTTTTGAGCGCGAGGGTCAAACATGTCTCTGATAAACATTCATTCACATACTGATGAATTTGACAGAAATGACTCTTCGCCGTCATGCTGAGGCCGCCTTGCGCGAAGAGATCTTGCTGAAGGGGATAATGCATCGTGACGCAGCCAAAAGACGGGTTGGGCGTTTCGCGCCGCAGTCTCATCGCCGGCGCAGCACTTGGGGCTGCTGCCGCCAGCCTCGTCACTCCCCCTGCGTCCGGCGACACGCAGAGTGCGGAGCGGACGGCCACCATGGCCGCTCCTCCGGATTTTCTGTGGGGGACTGCGATCTCGGCCTATCAGAGCGAAGGCAACACCATCAATGCCGATGCCTGGCTAGAGGAGAACATAAAGCCGACCCTGTTCATCGAACGCTCGGGGGATGCCTGCGATTCCTATCACCGCTATGAGGAGGATTTCGCCATCGCCGCCCGCCTCGGCTTCAACTGCTACCGCTTTGGCATTGAGTGGGCCCGTATCGAACCCAACGAGGGCTTCTGGTCGAACGCTGAACTCGATCATTATGCGCGTGTTCTGGAGGCCTGCCGGCGCCATGGCCTGAAGCCTGTGGTCACCTTCAATCACTTTACGGTGCCACTCTGGTTTGCCGGGCGTGGTGGCTTCGAGGTCGCCGATGCGCCTCAACTCTTTGCCCGCTTCTGCGGCAAGGCTGCCCGGCATTTCGGGAGCCTGATGCATCTGGCGACCACCTTCAACGAAGCCAACATCCAGCTTCTCGTCGAGATCATGCCGGGCTACGCGAAGTTCCTCCCCGCGGCCCAGGCCATGATCAGGGCCTGTGCCAAGGCTACCGATTCACCTCGGTTCTCGACCATGGCCTATGCGGATCCAGCCATCTCGACCCCGCTGATGCAGGAGGCGCACCGACAGGCCTATGCGGCGATCAAGGCCGCGCAGCCGTCCCTGCCGGTCGGCCTCACTCTGACAACCCAGGCCATTCAAGCGGTTGGTCCCAATTCTTTGGCGGACCTCTATCGTCAGAAGCTCTATGGTGATTGGATCACGGTCGCCAAGACGCATGCTGATTTCATCGGTGTGCAGCCCTATACCCGCTTCCTGGTCGACGCCACGGGCATCATCGCGCCGCCGCCGGGCACCGAAATGACCGACGCGGGCTATGAGTACTATCCGCAGGCGGTCGGCGATGTGATCCGCTGGGCGCACCACACAATCGGCAAGCCGATTTATGTGACCGAAAATGGAATTGCGACCAATGACGACGGCAAGCGCATCGCCTTTATCGATGCGGCGCTGGCCAGCTTGCGGGAATGTGTGCAGGAGGGCATTGCCGTGCACAGCTACCTCTACTGGTCGCTGCTCGACAATTTTGAATGGACCTCCGGCTACACGAAGCACTTTGGTCTCGTTGCCGTCGACCTGGAGAGCTTCAAACGCACGCTCAAACCCAGTGCCGTTCATCTGGGTGGAATCGCGCGCGCGGACCGCGTCTGAGGGGGACCGCAATGCAGCGCCACGGCCGAGCTTCGGGCCTACCCGATGAGGAGGCCGGCCTTAAACCGTTTGGATCTGTCCGCTGTGTTCCTGTTTTATCCTGCCGGAGCGGGATTATCGTTCACAACCGCGCAAATCTCCGCTGTCCTGCATCAGCGCGGCACATCCCGCTTTGGTCTTCCGCAACGCCTTGAGCTGCAAATGAATTTGCCTCCCGGCCCGCCCTGTGCGTCTGCCCCCTCTTTGGAGCAGTTCTAGAACCGGACATTTCACGAGCTCCATAAACCGGTCACTTCATGAGCTCGCCACACCCAGGGGTGCGGTACTTGCCCCGGCCGCGGATCGTAGCCTAAGCTCGCACCTATGGACCCAAAGTATGTACTGATCTTTCTTGCATCGACCGAAGGCGCCAAGCAGTGTCTCGACAATGGTGCGGCTGTGGCTCAGCGGCTCGGCCTGCCTCTGCGTCTTGCCCATGTGCAGATTGGACCTGGATCGATAGTCCTGCCCTCACAGGAGCAGCTCTCAGAATATGAGACTGAGCATCTGGGCGAGTTCGAGCAGAAGCAAACCCAATCTTTGCGCGAAATCGTCAAGGACTGGGGCCATGGAAGCGGCATCGATGCTCCCTTTGACCTTTTCGAAGGTGATGAGTGGCATGTGATGCGGCGCTATCGGAGCAAGGCGCGGCTGGTGGTTTTGGCCTCGCCCCATACCCAGCCTCTGGGCCACCGCGACGTGCTGCGGGCGGCGTTGCTGCGCTCGGGTCATCCGGTGGTGATGATTCCGCCGCAATGGTCCGGGGACTTCGGCAGCCGGCTCTTGGTGGGCTGGGAGGATGTCGCCCCGCTGCGCCGTTCGCTGACCGCCTTCACGCCCTTCCTCCAGTCGGCCACCCATGTCGAGGTGGTGGTGGTCAATCAGGAGGAGACGGACCTTGAGGCCGCGCGCGGTGCGCTCGACGTCATTGCCCCCCATGCGGTGTATCGCCGGGTGGATGGTGAGGGACGCAGAACCGCCGACGTTCTGCTGGATGAGGCCCGCAAAACCGCCTCGGACGGCATTGTCATGGGTGCCTTCCGCCGTGGCGAGATCCTCAACTGGCTGATACCAGGAACCTCAAGCCGCCTGATCCAGGACAGCTTTGTGCCGCTGCTGATGAGCTCCTGAGGGACGTGCGCGCGTAAGCTGCTTCAGATCCAGCCAAGACCGCGCGCCAGCATGTTGACCGCGACGAGTACGATCACCGGCACGAACAGTTTTTTCAGCCAGACATTGGAGATGCGGGTCAGCGATTTGGCCCCGATGGTGGCACCGGCCAGAACGCCAATGGCGACGGGCGCAGCGACGACCGGATCGATGGCACCGCGCTGAAAGAAGATCCCGGCCGAGGCGGCCGCGGTGACGCCGATCATGAAATTGCTGGTTGTGGTCGAAACCTTCATGGGCAGGCGCATTGCCGTATCGAGGGCGAGCACCTTGAAGGTGCCGCTGCCGATGCCGAGCAGGCCCGAGACCAGCCCGGCGATATACATCATGCTGAAGCCCCAGCGAATATGGGCGACGTTGTAGGCAACATCCTGCTTGGTGCGGAAATCAGGGTAGCTGGAGGGCAGATGCAGCGGCTCGGCCCATTTGTGATTGACCACGCCGACCGGCAGTTCCTCGCCCAGGCGCATGATGAGGGGCGCAGCCGAGATCAGCAGCACGACGCCAAAGACGACAAAGAGCACCGAGGCATTGAGGATCGTGGTCAACAGGGCACCGCAGATGGCGCCGAGGGTGGTGGCCACTTCAAGGAACATGCCCACCCGAAGATTGGTCATGCGGTCCTTGACATAGGCTGCCGCCGCGCCCGAGGAGGTGGCAATGACCGAGACGATCGAGGCACCGATCGCTGCGGTGAAGTCGACATGGAAGATGAGGGTGAGGATGGGAACGATGAAGACCCCGCCGCCCAGCCCCACGAGCGAGCCAACAAATCCGGCAAACAGCGAACTTCCGAGGACTGCGAAGAAGAAGAAAAGATTGTCATCCTGCACCAGCGTCGGCTGCGGCTGGCCCATGAGCCCGCCGATCCCGAAAATGCTGAACAGGAGGATGGCCAGCACGACACTGGTAATAATGACGTAGGTACGGTCTTCCTCGATGGCGAAGGCGATGATCGAAACAGCAACCCTGAGGACCGGCGTGGCCAGGAGGATGACAAGGCCGAGCATGATGATGGAGACCGAGTCTCCGTGCATCAGTCCACTGAACACGCCCGAGAGTGTGTCGGGGAATACCGGATGGTGCAGCAGGCCGAGCAGGCGCAAGCCGTAGAAATAAACGATCCCGATCAGCAGGACGGCGAGACTGGTGAGAACCCCAAATCGCAGCACATTGCCGATGGCGATCTCGGCATCGCGAACCTGGCGGTTCACGAAAAAACGGTCGAATAGCCGATTTGCGCGGAAGGCCCAGCTGGACATGTCACACCAGGACGGTTGTTTTGGTGGAATCTGGCCCCCGGGCACATGTGCCAACGAAGGTCGTCGCCCGGTGGTGGATGATCTTGCACGCGCGAAGAAGCAAGCCAGAAACGCTGCGACAAAACGTCAGATCTGCCTTGTTAGCCCGCTTGTCAAGCCCCTGAGTCTCGAATGGATTACCAACAGGTTAGGATCTCCTGCCCAAAGCTCACGCACCGGGATCCACGCCTCCTTCTTGCATCGCGTGCAGTGCAGCGCCAGCCCGACGCAAAAAACAGCTTTTTACGCGTAAAAAGCCCATTTCATGGGCACAACCCACGTGCTGCAGAGGGCGGGCGCAGAGCCCCGTGCGCCACCCGGAAGGGCCGCGTGTGTGCTGTGCATTTTGCCCGCGAGCGTTGCAGATTTGGTGGCAGAATGTGCACGCACTGCCTGGTGACTGAGCCCTTTCGGGCGCTTGCCAACAGGCTTGGTCTCATTCTTGTCACAGCTGATTCGTCCCGCTATTCTCGCGCGGGGGTCTCCTGGTCTCAGATTGAGGCCTTGCGCCGCCGGTGCTTTGGCTCCCCGGCCGCGGCCTTTTTCCGGGCTGCCAGGGCATGAAAGCCGGCCGCCATGAACTCGGCCATGCGGGCGCGTACCGCCGGAAAATCCCCCGACTTGCACAGGCCCTTGGACAGGCGGTCGATGCGGCCGCTGCGCGCCAGTGAATGCATGAGGCTGCCCGTGACGAAGTGATAGCCCCAAAAGATGTCTTCTTCGGGCAGTTCGGGCAGCGCCGTCTTGAGGATCTCGATCAGGCGCAGCACCACAGGATCAAAATACTGGTCGAAGAGTGGGGCGCCTTCGAGGGTATTGGCGAGCTGGGCACAGAAGGCGGCGTAATTGCGCCAGCCCTCGCCGCCTGCGATGTAAAGATCAAAGTCGGTATCGAGGAAAACATGGAGTGCGCCCTCGACCGTGGGTTTGCCCAGGCTTTGGGCTTCATAGGCATCCAGAGCTTTCATGCGCCGGTCGCTGGTAATGGCCGCACGCCGCGCGAACACCGCCTGAAAGAGGGCGAGCTTGTCTTCAAAATAATAGTGCATGAGGGAGGTGTGGACGCCCACTTCGAGGGCCACATCGCGCAAGGTCACGCCATAAAGGCCGTGCTTGGAGAAGAGCAGCTCGGCGGCATCGAGCATGCGCTCGAGGGTTTCGGCGCGCTGTTCGGCCTTGGTCCGGGCGGCCTTGGTCACCTTCTGGGCGCGTGGGGGCTTGGGCTTCTTCGGCGTACGCGTCATGACCTGACCTCTTTACGTGGCTGGAGCATTCGATCTGTCCGCCAGTTTTGCGTTAGGCTGCCATTGCCTATTCGGCACGCAGAGCCAACTTGTCAATCTTGGCGCCCTGCAAAGTCAAAGGTGAGCCAGCCTGGAGGCGCTGCGCGACAGGCGGCAGCGCGGGCAAGCCGGGCCTCGTGTCTGAAGGGGCCTGCCCACGGACCAAAGCGACGTGCCTGCACAATCACCACTGCCGGGCGGGCAACTGGACACTGCGTCTTCAGTGCCGATTGGCGTGATGCTAGGCTCGCGCGTCCAGCGGCCCCTCTTGCGGGCCCCGGTGAAGAAGCGGGCCTGCGATGCCTACTGAAAATGAGCCAGGATTGCGGATGATCGCAAGCAATGGCGTCCGTTTGCACGTGGCCGAGGCGGGCCCGGCGGATGGCCCCTTGCTGATTCTGCTGCACGGCTTTCCGGAATTTTGGTACGGTTGGCGCCATCTGATCGGCCCCTTTGCCGCAGCCGGCTATCACGTCGTGGTCCCGGACCAGCGCGGCTATAACCGTTCGGACAAACCCGGCCAGATTTCTGACTATCGTCTCGACCTCCTGGCCGGCGATGTCATCGGCCTTGCAGATCATTTCCACGCCCCGCGCGTCTTTCTTGCCGGTCACGACTGGGGCGCCATTGTCACCTGGTGGGTGGCACAGACCTATCCGGCGCGCGTGGCCCGGAGCGTTACGCTCAGCGCCGGTCATCCCGCGGTATGGAAATGGCAGATCCGCCACGATGCCACGCAGCGGCGTCTGAGCCGCTACGTCGGCATCTTCCAGCTGCCCTGGCTGCCGGAGCTGGCGATCCGGCGGAACGATTTCAGGCTCCTTGCCGACGCGGTATGCGACAGTGCCGCCCCAAACGCGTTCACTGCAGAAGACCTGACGCGCTATCGCGCAGCCTGGAAACAGAAAGGCGCCCTGCGCGGCGCTCTGAACTGGTATCGCGCGATCTGGCGCGAGGCTCTCGCGCCACCATCGTCGTTTCGCGTGCATCCGCCCATGCTGATGCTGTGGGGCGAGCACGACAAATATGGTACGCGCCGGCTCGGCGAGGAGAGTATCCGGCTCTGCGATGACGGCAGGCTGGAGATCATCGCCGAGGGCAGTCACTGGCTTCTGCGCGACCGGCCCGAAGAGGTGGGCGCACGCATGCGGACGTTTTTCGGGCAATAAGACGCCCCTGCCATCGGGTGGAACCAGACCCTCAAAGGCCGCGCCTTGCGCTTTTGCCTGCATATCTGCCGATGCACGCGCCTTTTTCGTCTGCGCGCGCATCCGTCCTGGAATTTCATTCATTCATATTCTAGTGAGCGTTGACATGGGCCTTGGCCAGCCCGCATAGTCGCCCACCAAGCGATCACGACAGAGGATCGAAAGGGGGGCAGGTGTTCACAGAGCACAACGCCAGGGAACGCGTGGGGGCACCGGATGTGTTTGCGTCCATGCCCCGCCGCGCTTGGCACTGATGGCGTCGCCGTCACAAAAGTCCCTCACCGCGCTGCCCGCCAAGGCGGCTCGGTCCTGCCTGCATGCTTTCCGAGAAAGGACAATTCTGATGGCACGTTTCGGCTCGTCCGCGCTCATCGCAGCCGGCCTTGTTGGTCTTGTCTCTCCTCTGGCGGCCCGCCCCCTCTCTCCTCCCATCGTCAATGCTCCCGCGGGCAAGATGATGGGCGTGCGCGATACCACGCTCAATGTTTTTAAGGGCATCAACTATGCAGTGCCTCCGGTGGGGCCACTGCGCTGGCGCGCGCCCCGGCCCCTGCCCCGCTGGCATGGTGTCTTCGACGCCG
Organism: Pseudomonadota bacterium; assembly: GCA_021804785.1. Taxonomy (GTDB): domain Bacteria; phylum Pseudomonadota; class Alphaproteobacteria; order Micropepsales; family Micropepsaceae; genus Rhizomicrobium. The sequence goes on from JAJZGY010000031.1 coordinate 23,417, forward strand.
ATCATTTCGGGCCGGCCTGTTTTCAGCCCATGGCGCCCGCCGGGGTTTACACCAGCGCACCCATGCATATGAGCGAGAACTGCCTCAGCCTGAACATCTGGGCGCCGCGCCATGCCCACAGGATGCCAGTGATGGTGTGGATCTATGGTGGCGCCCTCATCGGCGGTTTCAACGGCGATCCTCTCTATAATGGCGCCGTGCTTGCCCGGCACGGCATCATTGTCGTCACCATCAATTACCGCCTTGGTGTTCTGGGCTGGCTTGCGCATCCTGAACTGAGCGCCGGGTCGCCACGCCATGTATCGGGCAATTACGGCCTTCTCGATCAGATCCTGGCGCTCAAATGGGTACGCCGGAACATCAGTGCCTTTGGCGGCGATCCGCACAACGTCACCATTGCCGGTGAATCCGCCGGTGGCCTCAGCGTCATGTATCTGATGGCTTCTCCTGCGGCGCGTGGCCTCTTCACCAAGGCGATCGCCGAGAGCGCCTATATGGTGTCGACACCCGCTCTCAAGCAGAACCGCTATGGCATGATGTCAGCGGAGGCCGCGGGTCTTCTCATGGCAAAGAGACTGCACGCCCCCAACATCACCGCGCTGCGGGCGATGAAGGCCTCGACCCTGACCGTAGCCGCAACTGCGGTGGGCTTCATGCCTTTGGGCACGGTCGATGGCCAGGTTCTGCCGGCTCAGCTCACGCGCATTTTTGGCCAGGGCAAGAGCGCCAGAGTTCCGCTCCTCGCCGGCTTCAACAGCGGCGAAATCCGCTCCTTGCGGGTGCTCGCACCCAAACCGGTGGCGAGTGCCGCGCTCTACACCAGTCTCATCCGTGCCCACTATGGCGATCTTGCCGGCGCCTTCCTCAAACTCTACCCGGCGGAGCCCATGGAAGAGAGCATTCTGCGTACCACCCGCGACGCACTCTATGGCTGGACCGCAGAGAAGATGGTGCGCGATCAGACCAAAGAGGGCGAGCCCTCTTATCTTTATTTTTTCGATCACGGTTACAAGGCCGAAGATGCCGCGCATCTGCATGGTTTCCATGCAAGCGAACTGCCGTTTGTCTTCGGCAATCTGGAGAGTACGCCACCTTTGTGGCCACGCGTGCCAAATACCAGCAGCGAACGAACGCTGTCGCGCCAGATGGTTGATTACTGGGCCAATTTTGTGCGTACCGGAACCCCTTCGGGCGGCGATGGCGCGCCAAACTGGACGGCTTATGGCAATCGCGGCTTCTATCTGGATGTCGGTGCCACGCCCACAGTCAAAACCCATCTGTTGCCCGGCATGTACCGCCTCAATGAGGCGGTGGTGTGCCGCCGCTATGTCAGTGGCAATCAAGCCTGGAACTGGAATGTCGGGCTTGCCGCACCGGTATTGCCGCCGCCGAACCCCAAATGCCCTTGAGCCCGCAGACAGGCAGATATTTTCCACGGAGGCGGCGATGAGACTGTCCGACTTTTCCCTCAAGGCAGAAGATTTCGGCCACTATGGCCAGGAGCTCGAGCGCCCCGAATGCGTCGTCATCGATGCAGAGGGCATCTGGACCTCGGATCTGCGCGGTGGCATCGCCCGTGTACGGGAACATGGAAGTCCCGAGCTGATCGGCCATAGCATTGGCGAGCCCAATGGTTTCAGCCGGCGCCCGGATGGCAGTTTCGTGGTCGCAGGTATTGGCGATGGTGCCGTTCATCTCATCTTGCCCGACGGGCGCACGCACACCTTGTTGCACAGCTATGAGGGACAAAGCCTGGGTGCAGTCAATTATGCCTGCGCCGATGGAGCTGAACGCATCTGGGTCTCGGTGATGACGCGCAAAAAGCACTGGTCAGAGGCACTGCGCGAAGAACGGCCGGACGGGTACATCCTGCGCCTCGATGGCGCCGGCAAAGCGCCCCAGATCGTGGCCGACGGACTTGACCTCACCAATGAGGTCAAGGTCTCCCCGGATGGGCGGCATCTTTACGCGGTTGAGACCCTTGCAGCGCGCATCGTCCGCTTTGCCATCAAGTCTGATGGCAGCCTTGGTCCCAAGGAGACGGTCGGTCCCGACACTCTTGGTCGCGGCGCCCTTCCGGACGGCTTCAGCTTTGATGCACAGGGCAACATCTGGGTGACGATGATCAGCGAGAACGGGCTTCTCGTGATCGACAGGAGTGGCGATGTTCATCGTCTTTATCGCGATGCCAATGAGCCGGCCCTTGAGGTGCTTGCGCACGGCATCGAAACCCGAACCGGTGAGGTCGATCACCTGGTGGCCTGTGCCGAAGTCCAGGGGCCATTACGTCTGCCCACCAGCCTCGCCTTTGGTGGTGCCGATGGCAGGACAGGCTTTGTCGGCAGTCTCGGACTGTCGCATCTGGCGACCTTTCGTCTGCCCGCCGAACTCATCTAGGTTCAGGGCGCACGAAAGAGAGCGCGGTGTGCGCCTTGGCCCGCCTCTGCCGGCCAGCGGAGACGGCATCGCGCACCATCTGGCTCGCGCTTGAGGGTTCGCCACGAAACGCGGGCAGCATGAGGGTTTTCTGGACCACGACGGTGAACGGCGTACCCGGTGGTACGGTGATGGTCGGAGCCACATTAATCGATTTGTGCACTAGCTCCTCGCCGCCCTGATTGGCGCTCGAGATCACGGACTGGCGCAGCGCCTGGGCGAGAACACTGTTGCCCAGACCAAGACCCTGTTCGGCAGCAATACCGAGCAGGCTCGATACACTTGCACCCTTGAGCAGCATGAAGAGGTGATCATCGACGCCGCCGGTCAACCCGACATAGCCAGCCTCATCGCTGGCGGGAAGATGGCCAAGAGCAAGGCTCGCCCCGTTGGGCAGGATGATGCGGGAAAAGACGACGCGTACGCGCGACTGACCGTAGGCAATGTGATTGTCATAGCTGCCGATGAGGCGAGCTCCCTGGGGCAGCAGAAGATGGGACCCGGTGATGCTGTCATAGACGTTTTCGCTGATCTGGGCGAGTACCGGCCCGGACAGATCCGACTTCAGTCCGGTGATGAGACTGGCCGGGATGATCGCCCCGGCAAGCAGGGCATAATGCGAGGCGTCGTGGCGTCGCCAACCAAAGCGAGGATGATGCGGCGCGGACCCACTTGCCTGTGGTGTTTTGGCTGCGGCAATACCGTCAAAGAAGACGCCGGCATGGGCAGCGCGCAAGGCCTCATGGGCCCTGCTGCGTGCACCTGGCGACAGCGCGGGTATTGCAGAACGAGGCGCAGCAAAGGACATCCGAGCTGGTGCGCGCGTTGGAGATTTTTCCTCCGGTGCAAGAGATCGGGTGAGATGGGTGAGCACGTGCCGAATCTGGTCATAGCTTTTGGGCAGCGCGGCGAGCACCCACGGCAAGGTGTGCGGCGCGACGGCCCCGGGTTTGTCCGGCGCGGTCAATTCCTCTTTGCCATGGCTGAAGCCGTGGGTGATGAGCAGAATTAGCCCGAAGGCAAGCATTGCTGCGAGCATGAGCACAAGCGCGCCTTTCAGACGGGTGACCGGGCGGGGCGTTGCACGCAGGCGAAGGTCCGGCGCATCAGAGTCTTGTTCCTCGGCTGCCATGGTCAGAACCAGCTCTCAGAGCTCTTGTGCGGGCGGGCGCGGCGATCCTGGCGCAGGATCTCCACGATCCGCTGCGGCGCGCGGCCATAGCGCAGCTCGGCGGCACGGAACAGATGATCGACGATATAGAAGCGTCCCTGGACACGGTAATTGACCAGATGAGGATGCTTTTTGCGGCCGAGCACGAACAGTGGCGGCGCCTCGCTGTCACCAAGACGCCGGGAAAACTCGATGTAGACCTTGTGGCCATCATCGAAGACGCGCTCTGGCCGCCACGCAGTGTGCGGGCCGTGGATTTCATAGCGAAAATGAAGCCCGCCAAGATGGACATGGGGCACTGCCGCAGCAGGCAAGGGCGGTTGCGCTCTGGCAGCGACAAGTTCGGACGGGTAGCGCCAGGACAGCGCCAGCATGGCGGTATGACGGGTGCTGGCCAGCAGCAGATGATAGACATGGCGGCTGGTGAGGATGACAAGATCGGTTTTGAGCCCGGCAGCAAAGGGTTTGATGAGGATATGGACTTCACGGCCTTGGGCGCTGCCACTCGTGGACTTGCCGATGGTCCAGCGCACGGTGTCACCCGCGGCAATTGCCGTCACGGTTTCTCCGGGCTGAAGCGCGATATCGCTGACTTCGCCGGGCGCCGCATAGAGCCGGTAGAGGGCGTTGGGCAAATAGGGATAGATCGCCTCGGCTTCACGAAAGAACGCGGCACGCGGATTGAGAAGTGCCCGTGCATTGGCGCGGGCCACCGCGCTGCGTGACCGCAGTGGGGGCTTGGGCGGGGCAAGTTTCAGGATCGGACCAATGATGCGCGGAGCCGGCGCGGGCAAAGCCCTCTGCGGCGGTGGCGCCTCAAGGCGTCGCGCCCGATGAAAGCGCGACGCGCTGAAGGGAACAATCACGGCGCCCGGATGCGCTGCACAGGCGCAGAGCAGGGGCGCGCAGAGCGCCAGCATACAGAATTTTACGCTCATGGCCTGGTCCTCGAATTGCCCGGTTGCGGTTCCAGATCGCGCGACCAGTGAAGATCATCGACATAAAGTCCGAGCGGGTTCTTACGCAGGACATCGAGGGTTCTGGGCGGCCTCAGCGCGATGGAGAGGATGGCCGTCCAGTGGCTGCGTGCGGTGAGGCTGTCATGGGCGAAGTGTTCCTCGACCCAGCGAACCTGAAACGACGCCCGCGAAATCCGCACCACATCCTTGACCTCGACGGAGACCGTGCGCTCGCCGATACGGGCAAAGGGATTGTGCCGTCGCGCATAGATCGACAGCAGCGCCGCGCCCCGGCCTGTTACCGTGGCATAGGCAGCGAGCCAGTTGCGCCGCACCACCACCGGATCGCTCGACAGCGAGCGCACCTCGCCAATGAAGCGGGC
>JAJZGY010000032.1 GCA_021804785.1 Pseudomonadota bacterium
CGCGCCAAAAGGTGCCGCCCCTCGCTGAGCCGCATCTTGGCGAGGCGGTGATCGCCTATGGCCAGGGCCTTTCCCGTGCCGACCTGCGCGAGGCCAAAGGGGCAGTGCGCTATACAAGGGCCCCGGTGTTGCCGCGTTGCCCGAGCTGTCCGGTGCAGCAGGCCTTTGTCTATGCCGCCGAGGGTGGGCGGGGATTTTCCGGCGGTCCTGTGGTGGCAATGGCCACCGGGCGTGTTGTGGGTATCACCTTTGGCTTTCGCAACGGGCTGGATGACCGGCACCCCAAGGCACGGCTGATGTACGCCTATCCCATGAAGCGGGTTCTCAGCGAGCTCTCGCGGGTTCTGGCGCGACGTGTTGGCGTGCAAAGAAGCTCAGATCCTGCCACGCTTTCGCTGGCCCTGCCACCGGGCAAGATGCTAGATCATGGGTCAGAAAACGCCCCGGGAAGGCAGCAGCCTTGAGGGCGAACAGAAGGGTTGGATATTGAGCGATACCGAGGCTTCCGGCACGCCGTCGGCAGGCGGGGCCAGCGTGAGCCCCATCGCCATCGAGGATGAGCTCAAACGCTCCTACCTCGATTATGCGATGAGCGTCATTGTTTCGCGGGCATTACCGGACGCGCGCGACGGGCTTAAGCCGGTGCATCGGCGCATTCTCTATTCGATGCACGAAAACGGGCGTGACTGGAACAAGCCCTACCGCAAGTCGGCGCTGATCGTTGGCGATGTCATGGGCAAATACCACCCCCATGGCGATCAGTCGATTTATGACGCGCTGGTGCGCATGGCGCAGGGCTTTTCGATGCGGGTTCCCCTCATCGACGGACAAGGCAATTTCGGGAGCGTCGACGGCGATCCACCTGCGGCCATGCGCTACACAGAGTGCCGGCGGGCCAAGATTGCGCATGCGCTGACCGAGGATATCGAAAAGGGCACGGTTCCGTTCCAGGAAAATTATGACGGGTCGGAGCAGGAGCCGATGGTACTTCCGGCCCGCTTTCCCAACCTTCTCGTCAATGGCGCCTCTGGCATCGCCGTCGGCATGGCCACCAACATTCCGCCCCACAATCTGGGTGAAGTGATCGATGCCTGCCTCGCTTATATCGAGGATCCTGCGATCGGCCTGGATGTGCTCACCGAGATCGTGCCGGGACCCGATTTTCCCACCGGGGCGCTCATTATCGGCAAGGCGGCGGCGCGTGCCGCACTGATGCGGGGCCGTGGTTCGGTACTCATGCGCGCGCGCACCCATGTCGAAGAGATTCGCAAGGATCGCCCTGCCATTATCGTCACCGAGCTGCCCTACCAGGTGAACAAGGCCAAGCTTCAGGAACGTATGGCCGAGCTGGTGCGTGAAAAGCGAGTCGAAGGCATTTCCGATATCCGTGATGAAAGTGATCGTCACGGCATGCGGGTTGTTATCGAACTGAAGCGCGATGCCTCGGCGGATGTCGTACTCAACCAGCTTCACCGCTACTCCGATCTGCAGACGAGCTTTGGCGTCAATATGCTGGCGCTCAACAGCGGCAAGCCCGAACAGATGAATCTCAAGGATCTGATCGCGGCGTTTGTCATTTTTCGCGAGGATGTCGTTACGCGCCGTACGCGCTTTGAGCTGTCCCGTGCGCGGGATCGCGGTCATACGCTCGTCGGTCTTGCCGTTGCGGTCGCCAATATCGACGAGGTCATCCGTCTCATTCGTGCGGCACCTGATGCCGCCTCGGCCCGCGCGCAGTTGATGGGGCGTGACTGGTCGGCCCGTGACGTGGGGCCGCTGGTCGATCTCATTGCCGACCCGCGCCATCGGCTCACGGATGAAGGGACCATCCGTCTCAGTGAAGAACAGGCCAAAGCCATTCTTGAGCTGCGCCTGCAACGGCTCACGGGTCTTGGCCGCGACGAAATCGCCGATGAGGTGCAAAAGCTGGCTGTCGCGATTCAGGATTATCTGGATATTCTGCGATCGCGTCCCCGCGTTCTTGCCATTGTCCGCGAAGAGCTCGCTGCCATCCGTGCCGAGTTTGTGACCCCGAGGTTGACCGAGCTGATCGAGGCAGATCTCGAACTCGAGGATGAGGACCTCATCGAACGCGAGGAGATGGCGATCACTGTCACCCATGGTGGCTATATCAAGCGCACCTCACTGGCCGAGTACCGGGTGCAGGGGCGAGGCGGTCGCGGACGTTCGGGCATGTCCACGCGCGACGAAGATCTTGTTACCAAAATCTTTGTCGCCAATACCCATGCCTGGCTGGTCTTCTTCTCGTCGACCGGTATGGCCTACAAACTCAAGGTCTGGAAGCTGCCCGAGGCAGCCATCGCAGGGCGGGGCAAGGCCATGGTCAATCTCCTGCCGCTGGAAGCCGGGGAGAGCATCACTTCGATTCTACCTTTGCCGGAAGATGAAGGCGCCTGGAGCAAGCTGCATGTGGTGTTTGCAACCCGCCAGGGCAATGTCCGGCGCAACGAGCTGTCGGACTTCGTCAATATCAATCGCAATGGCAAGATTGCCATGAAGCTTGACGGCGATGATCGCATTGTCGGTATCGATCTGTGTACGGAGCAAGACGATGTGCTGCTGACCACGGCCTTTGGCAAGGCTATCCGTTTCCCGGTGACGGAGGTGCGGGTGTTCAAGGGCCGTGAATCGACGGGAGTACGCGGTATCCGTCTCGCCGAAGGTGACCACGTCGTCAGTCTTGGCCTTCTGCACCATGCCGACGCCAGCGCGGCCGAGGCGCGGGCCTATCTCAAGCAGGCCAGCGTCGTACGTCGTGCCGCCGGCGAAGAGAGCGAGGGGGCCGAGGAGATTCCCGAGGATACCGATGACGGCGGTGAAGAGGCGACACTGTCGCCAGAACGCTATGCTGCTCTTGGTGCACGCGAGCAATTCGTGTTTGCGGTCTCGGAAAATGGCTTTGGCAAACGCACCAGCTCCTATGAGTACCGGGTCACCGGCCGCGGTGGTTCAGGTATTGTGGCCATGGGCATGGGACGCAAGAACCGCGTACTGATCGCTGCCTTCCCGGTGGAGGACAGTGACGAGCTGATGCTCATCAGTGATCGTGGCCAGATTATCCGTGTTGCCGTGCGCTCGATTTCCTGTCAGGGCCGGGCTGCACAGGGGGTCACCGTGTTTCGTCTGGAGGACGGGGAGCGCGTGGTGTCGGTTGAGCGCATTGCCGAAAGTTCGGGCGGCGAGGGCGAGAGCATCTAGGAAGGGGAAGCGCCATGGGCAAGCGTATCGGACTTTATCCGGGGACTTTCGATCCGCTCACATTGGGTCACTTGGACATCATCAAACGGGCCATCAAGCTCGTCGATCACCTGGTCATCGGGGTTGCGACCAACGCTTCCAAGATGCCGATGTTTTCGCTCGAAGAACGTCTCGAAATCCTGCGCCATGAATGTGCGCCATTGGCCAGCGAGGGACGGGCCACCATCAGTGCCGAGAAATTCGAGACCTTACTGATCAAGTTTGCCGAACGGGTGGGGGCTAGTGTGATCGTACGTGGCCTGCGGGCGGTGTCCGATTTCGAATACGAGTTTCAGATGGTGGGCATGAACCAGCGCCTCAATCCGCAGATCGAGACGGTCTTTCTGATGGCCGATCCGCGTCATCAGGCAATCGCCTCGCGTCTCGTCAAGGAAATCGCCATGCTGGACGGCGATGTCTCCGCCTTCCTCAGTCCCTATGTCGCGGATCTGCTTGTTAAACGTTGTGCCGAAAGGAATTCCTAAATGGCCGCTGCTGCGGAACGTACGCTTGTCCTCACGCTCAAATCCGGTGATGTGGTCATCACCCTGCGACCCGACCTGGCGCCCAATCACGTCGCGCGCATTCAGAAGCTCGCCAATGAGGGCTTTTATGACGGCGTTGCCTTTCATCGCGTGATTCCAGGCTTCATGGCCCAGACGGGCGATCCGACGGGCACGGGTTCGGGTGGTTCCGAGGAGCCAGATCTGGCGGCCGAATTCTCCAGCGAGAAGCATGTGCGCGGGACCTGCTCGATGGCCCGGACCTCTGATCCGAACAGTGCCAACAGCCAGTTTTTCATCTGCTTCGAAGAGGCTTCGTGGCTTGACCGTCAGTATACGGTGTGGGGCATGGTTACCTCCGGCATGGAGCACGTCGATGCCATCAAGCAGGGTGACGAGCGCTCCGGTGCGGTGCGCGGCGAGCCCGATCGCATCGTTCGCATGCGCACCCAGGTCTGAGGCGGACGCATTAGCGGCGGGAGGCCGGCTGGGACGCTCCTGTTGGCGCCGCTGCGAAAGGTTCAGGAGGATAGCAGGCGTGTTGCTGCGAACCGGTGAGTTCGGCCCAACGTTGCGATGGCGTGGTGGCCCTCTGGGTGCTCTTTCTCTGCTGCTCGGGCTCTGTGTCGGTGGCTGCAGCCATATCACGCGGCTTTCCGGTCGTGATTTTGCAGCACAAGATGTGCCCGGCGTAGTCTATTCGCGTATCGTGAAGGACTGCGGTGTACAGGCTGCGGTCAGACAGAACGAGATCGGCGAGGCCAATCCCACCTACACCTATAATCTTATTTTCAGCCACTGCATGCGTCGCCATGGCTTTGCGGCCGAAAACAACTACGGCCTCGGCCTGTTCTGAAGTCTCAGAGTTCGACGCCTTGGGGTCTTTTGCCCGGCTCTCCTCTAGCGATAGCGTCCCAGAAAGAGCTCCGGCAACGGGCTGACCAGGCAAAGCCCGGCCAGAAGCCCATAGCCGATCAGGCCCCAGCCGGCCGGGCCGAGGGGCCAGAAGCCGGTGCCATAGGCGAGACTTGCCAGGGCACCAAGCAGAAACAGCGGGGTCAGCAGATAGGATTGCAGGCGGCCACAGCGCATGGCGTTAACAAGGCTGCCCAGGGCCATGAGCAGGCAGCCGCCAGCCCAGACCCCGGTGCGCACATCAATACTCACCGCGGAGTAGCCAGTTGCAGCGATGGCGAAGATGGGGAGCCAGAAGATCGCCGCAGCCAATGGCCGTCTCGCCAGAATATCCAGGGGATGGACTCTGGTGTCGAGCTGGACGCGAAACCGCCATCTACGTCTGTAGCGCATGCCTTGGCCTCCTGCCGCCCGCGCCTATTGCAACTGGTAAGGATTAGGGCAACCCGGTTTATGGCCGGTTTACGGGCCGCCACGAATCTTAAGGACTAATCGAAAAGGCTCGATACGCTTTCTTCATTATTGATGCGACGCATCGCTTCGCCGATCAAGGGTGCAATCGAGATACGACGAATATTCGAACATTTTCGCACTTCTTCGGTGGCCGCGATCGAATCTGTGATCACCATGGATTTGAGTTTGGAGGCCGCAATGCGGGCCACCGCGCCTCCCGACAGGACGCCGTGGGTCGCATAGGCGCAAACATCCTTGGCACCTTTGGCGATCAGGGCCTCAGCGGCATTACAGATCGTGCCGCCGGAATCGACGATGTCATCGACCAGAATGCAGGAACGCCCGCTGACATCACCGATGATGTTCATGACCTCGGACTCCCCGGCCCGTTCGCGGCGCTTGTCGACGATGGCAAGGTCCGCGCCCAACCGCTTGGCCAGGGCCCGTGCCCGGACCACGCCGCCCACGTCAGGGGAGACCACCATAAGGTTGTCTTCGCCCAGATAGTCCTGGATGTCCTTCACCATGACCGGGGCGCTATAGAGATTATCGGTTGGGATGTCGAAAAAGCCCTGGATCTGGCCGGCATGCAGGTCGACGGTGAGCACCCGGCTGGCGCCGGCCTGGGTGATCAGATTGGCCACCAGCTTGGCGGAAATGGGGGTCCGTGGCCCCACCTTGCGATCCTGACGGGCATAACCGAAATACGGGACAACGGCAGTGATGCGTCGTGCCGAGGCCCGCTTCAGGGCATCGATCACAATCAAAAGCTCCATCAGGTTGTCATTGGCGGGGTAGCTGGTCGACTGGATCACGAAAATATCCTCGCCCCGGACATTTTCCTGGATCTCGACGAAGACCTCCATATCGGCAAAGCGCCGCACGACCGCCTTGGTAAAGGGGAGCTTGAGGTATTGGCCGACTTTCTCCGCCAATTCGCGGTTGGAATTGCCCGCGATCAATTTCATGCCGCGGGTCAGTCCTGCATCACTCATACCGCACGCCTCAGAGGATGAATGGCGACAATACGGTTTGACACTTCCGTAAAGCCCGGGGCGTTCTAGCAAGCAAGTTGTGGGCGGTAAACCCGCCTTTGTGCCTCTAAGGTCTAAGGGCTCTGGATAAGGGCTGGGCCGTCATCCCTGGAAAGGCCCAGCGAGCGCGATCGCCGAGATCTGCCGCCCGTAAAGGGTGGTGCCTGCATGGGTGTTGCGGCGATAAGAAAAGAAATCCTTTTCGCGCCCATAGGTGCAGACCCCGAGGGGCTCGACCTGGCCTATGCCGGCGGCGCGCAGCCGCGCGCGGACATAGTCTTCCAGCGCGAAATAGTGGTGCTCTGCCCGTTCGGCGGGAATGAAAAAGCGCGCGTTCCGTGGATCGGCTTCAAGGAAGCGGGCCGCGAATTCGGCGCCGACCTCATAATGGGCCTGGCTGATGGCCGGGCCGATGGCAGCGCAGATCCGTTGCGGCTGCGCGCCCAGCGCCAGCATCTGGGCGATGGTGGCCTCGATGATACCGCCGAGCGCGCCCCGCCAGCCGGCGTGGGCGGCGCCGATCACTCCGGCTTGCACGTCGGCCAGGAGCACTGGTGCGCAATCGGCGGTGAGGATCGCCAGGGCCACACCCTTCAAGTTGGTGACAAGGCCATCTGCTCTGGGGCCGGCGCCCAGCTCCCAGGGTGTGGTGACCTGAACGGCTTCGGCACTATGGCACTGATGGGCGTTGATGAGGCTGTGACTGCCCAGGTTATGGGCCACCAGTCGGCGGTTCTGCGCGACACGGTCGCGCGCATCGCCTGAGCCTGGCCCTCCGTTGAGGCTGGCGTAAATGCCCTCGCTGACCCCGCCGCGCCGGCCGAAGAAGCCATGCGCAAGACCCTGGCTGCGAAGTGTCTCCGCTTCAAGCTTCAAGAGCTCATCGGCCATGGCAGGATATCCGTTCGACCGGAGACAAAGGCTCAGCGCAAGGCGCGGGCATGAACAAGGTCCTCCTCAAAAGCCTTCCGGCCGCGGCGCATGCTGGGGCAGGAGCGCCAGAGCCTTGAACAACTGTCCCATCTGGTCTTTGGCGCACAGGCGGTTGAGCTGACGAGTAAGAGCATCAGCTGCGCCAGGCTCGGAGCGTATCAAGGCCGCACAGCGTTGTTCGATGCCGAGCGCGGTGAGGAAAGGGCCCTGAGGGCGCGGACCATAGACGGCCGCACCACCATGGCAGGCGGCGGCGGCCAGGGCCGCAAAATCCACATGTGCTGTCACGTCGGCCTCACCCGGGGCCTCAAGCACGGGCACATAGCGATGTGACTGAAGTGCCTGCAAGGTGTCTCCAAAGCCGGCCCTCACATCATACCCGTAATCGACGATGAGGGCTGCTCCGCCCTGGCGGGCGATGGCGGCAGAGAGGTTTTCGCACAAGGCAAGGCCGGACGGGCAGAGCTCGAAGAGATCGCCCTCGCGCGCAGGTGGCCGTCCTGGGCTTGGAACCAGCGCCTGCGCCGCCATGGGGGCAATGGCAAATTCAAGTTCGCCATGGCTCCCCACCGTCACCACCCGTTCATGCCACTTTCCGCCCACGCGCTGGAACTGGCGCACGGGCAGGGCATCAAAGAACTCATTGGCCAGCACAAAAACAGGCCCGGTAAACGCCTCCAGCTTCAACGTCGCGCTCCAGCTGACCGGAGCGGGAGCCCCGGCAAGGCGCTGTTGCTGTTGAGCCCGCTGGCGCGGACTGGCTTCAATCAGCGTAACCTCGGCGGCGGCAAGAAAGGTTGGCGCGACCCTGGCAGCTGCGCGCAGCACATCGGCCATCATGGTGCCGCGGCCTGGCCCCAGCTCGATCAGGTGTAGCGCGGCGGCTGAGCCCTGGTCGCGCCACGTCTTCACCAGCCACAGGCCGAGCAGCTCACCGAACATCTGGCTGACCTCGGGCGCAGTGATGAAATCCCCCTGCGCACCGAAGGGGTCCTGGTGCGTGTAATAGCCGTAATCGGGATCCATCAGCGCCAGTGCCATGACCTGTGCCACCGAGAGTGGGCCTTGCGCCCTGATCAACCCGGTCAAGCGCTGTGCGAGCGCGTTCACCCCTTGTCCTGTTTGAGCGCCTTGGGGCCGTTTGGCTGTTGGCGCAACGCGCGCCAGAAAAAGTATACCGAGGCGATGATCATGAAGGAGGACAGGGCCTGTCCCATGGTGATGGGGCCGAGAAAGGGCGCATCGGGTTCGCGATACATCTCGACGAAGCTACGAAACACACCGTAGCCGAGCAGAAAGGCGCCGATGAGCAGGCCAGGCTTCTGATGCCAGCGGAATTTGCGCAGGCCCAGTTGCAGAATGATGAAAAGGGCGATGCCCTCGAGCGCAGCTTCGTAAAGCTGGCTCGGGTGACGCGGAATATTACCGCCACGGGGAAAGATCATCGCCCAGGGCACATCGGTCGGGCGGCCCCAAAGCTCGTCATTGATGAAATTGGCAAGTCGGCCAAAAAACAGTCCGATCGGCGCGACGCTGGCGACGAGGTCACCCAGCTGCAACGCATTCAGCTTCTGCCGTGCGCTGAAGACAGAGATGGCGATGGCAACACCGATCAGCCCGCCATGAAAGGACATTCCTCCCTGCCAGGCAGCGAAAATCTTGACGGGGTCGGTGAGGAAGTGACCCGGCAGCCCATAGCAATAAGGATAGCCGTGGTCGCCCGAACACAGGATCACGCCATAGAAGAGCACCCAACCGAGACGGCCTCCGAGAATGACGCCGAAGGTGGCCCACACCACAAGATCACCCACCTGCTCGGCATTGGCCGGTGCCGTGCCGAAAAATGGGGCGTTGGTCCATAGGGACCGCTGTGCCAGCTGGCGCAGGATCAGCCACCAGCCCAGCAACAACCCCGCGATATAGGCAAGAGCATACCAGCGGATGGCAATTGGCCCGAGCTGAAGGGCGACGGGATTGATCTGGGGATAGGGCAGGAGAGCTTCGATGAGGGGGATATGCATCATGGCTGAGGCGATGGGTGGCAGGGTCTACTCATAGGCGATTTCGCGCCTATTCGCTATTGGCAGCAAATTCATTATGTCTAGGGTTAAAGAGGAGGTCCCCATGCAGAGCGACAATCCAATTCTTGACGGGCTTGCCCGCCTGTTCAGCGATGCGGCCGGCGCTGCCCAGTCGGTTCGCAACGAGGCCGATACCTTTATGCGCCACCGTCTGGAAAAGCTGGTGGCGGATATGGATTTTGTCCCGCGGGAGGAATTCGAGGCGGTGCGCGCCATGGCGCAAACCGCCCGGGAGGAGAATGAGGCGCTGGCAAAGCGCGTCACAGCCCTCGAGGCGCGTCTTGGTGGCGAGGCCGGCGTCCAGGACTGAGACCTGCCTCAGGTGGCGTCCCATCTTTGCGGAGTAAAGCTGTGAATTGCACAGCTGGGACAAATGTGACGGGCTTCCGACTCTTGTGCAGCCGCAAAATCCTGTGTCAGGTTGATCTCAGGGTGCTTCGTTTTGTGTCAGAGGCGCAAAATACTTCCGTCACCCGCAGGAGTATGGGAATGAGCCTTGCCTATCGGGAAGACATCGCTGCGGCTGATCACCCCCTCGACATGCTGGAGCGCAGTGTTGAGGATAATGGCTGGCCGTTCGAGCGAGCCGGGCGCGATGAGCTCAATCTGTCGGTTGCCGGCCGCTGGTGTGACCATCATTTCAGCTTTACCTGGCGCGAGGATCTGCAGTCGCTGCATCTTTCCAGTGCCTTTGACATGCGGGTCGAGGCGACGCGGCGTCAGGAGGTGGCCAATCTCTTGGTGCATGTGAATGCCAAGCTGTGGATCGGTCATTTCGATCTGTGGCCCGAGGACGGCACGCTGATCTATCGCCATGCCATGATCTTTCCCGAGGCGATGGCCAGCGCCAGCCAGTGCGAAGCGCTGCTCAATCTCGCGGTCGAAGCCTGCGAATATTACTATCCCGCGTTCCAGTTCGTATTGTGGGGGGGCAAGACCGCACAGGAGGCGATTGCCGCAGCCGTGCTGGAATGCGCCGGCGAGGCGTAATGGCGAAGTCTGCGCCCATCCTTCTAATCGGCGCCGGGCGCATGGGTGGAGCCCTCCTCAAGGGTTGGCTTGCCCGCGGCATCGCTCCGCTGGTGGTTGTTGAACCCAATCCCGGCCCCGCCCTGCTGGCACAGGCCAAGACCGGGCAGATCAAGATCATCGCCGCGGCAGATCAGGCCCCACCGGTGGTTCGGGCCTGCGTCATTGCCATCAAGCCCCAGATCCTGCGCCATCAAGCGGCGCATCTGGCCCCCATCGCCAAGACCGGAACCTTGATGCTGTCCATTGCCGCGGGGACTTCAATCGCCACCCTGCGCAAGCACTTTGGCCGTGGAGCACGCATTGTGCGCGCCATGCCCAATACCCCTGGGGCCATTGGTCGGGGGATTTCCTCGCTCTTTGCCCCGGCGACGATTGCACCGCGCGAGCGCAAGCTTGCCGAGGCCCTGCTCGCACCCTTGGGGGAAACCCTGTGGCTGAACAAGGAAGCCCTCATCGATGCGACGACTGCGGTCTCCGGCTCGGGGCCTGCCTATGTCTTCTATCTGGTGGAGGCGCTGGCAGAGGCTGGGCGGACCATCGGTCTGCAAGAGGTGGTGGCACAGCGCCTGGCGCGGGCGACCATCATGGGGGCAGGGGCTTTGCTCACCTCAGATCCAAGGCCACCGGCGGAACTGCGTCGCGATGTGACCAGCCCGGGTGGCACCACCGAAGCAGCGCTCTCGGTGCTGATGGGCGAGGACGGTTTGGCGCCCTTGATGCAGAAGGCGGTCGTGGCGGCCAACCGGCGTGCCAAAGAGCTTTCGAGTTAATCGTGTCGTTCCGGCCAGAATCTCTGGCGCAGCTGCGCCGGGCCGGCGGCTTTGCTTGAACCTTGCTGAGGCTGCAGGCAAACATGGCGTATGCCGAGCAAACGCACCACAGCCAAAGCCTCCTTGCGGTCTTCATCGCCGCGCACCACCAAAAAGGGAGCAGCGCCTCGCGCTGCGCCCTCGCCGCCTACCCAAGGCGCGCAGCGTCAGCGTCTTGGCGCGGCCGCGCTCAGGCTGCTGGCAAAAAAATCCTGGGACGAGCTTCAGCTGCGTGGCGTGGCGCGCGCCGCTCAGGTGCCTGTGCAGGATTTGCTCACGCTCTGTCCGTCCAAGATCGATCTGGTGTCTTTGATCTTGGGCGAACTGACGCGCAGCCTTGGGGCAAGTCATGTCCCCGAGACGGGCGCCGCGGCGCATGATCGGCTGTTCGATGTGGCGATGAGCTGGTTTGAGGCACTCGCACCCCACAAGCGGGCGGTGGCGGCCCTCCATGTGGGACTGAGGCGCGATCCCTTGACGCTCCTGTGCGCCCGTTCGGGCTTTGCCGCAGTGGCCCGTTTTCTCCTGAGCCTCGCCGGGGCCGATCAGGAGGGGCAGCTGGGGGCACGCAGTCTTGGTTTTGGGCTTGCATTGTTTCGGGCACTGCCGGTGTGGCTTGAGGACGAGGCCGATCTGGGCCGGACGATGGCCCGGCTCGACACCGATTTACGCCGGGTAGGCACTCTGCTCTCGCGCTTTGCGGGACACTGAACGGCCGAGGGTCTAGACCGGCAGGCGAATGAGCGCCCTGAGCCCGCCCATGGGGCTGTCATCGAGACCGAGTTCCCCGCCATGGGCCCGCGCGATGTCGCGCGCAATGGCAAGGCCAAGTCCAGAGCCTCCAGCCTGCAGATTACGTCCTTCATCGAGACGGTGGAAGGGACGAAAGGCCTCCTCGCGACGCGCTTCGGGAATGCCGGGCCCGTCATCATCGACGATGATGTCGATAAAGCGCTGCTCATCGCTGCCATGGGCGAGGAGGCTCACCTGCACGTGAGTGCCGTGCTTGAGGGCATTGTCGATCAGATTGCTCAGGCAGCGGCGCAGGGCATGGCGCTTGACTGGCAGGATGAACTCCCCTGTCCATTGCATGGTGATGCGATCGGCAGCCTTGCCCCTTGTTGCGGCGTCACAGGTTTCGCGCACGAGCTGGACCAGGTCCGTGTCACTCGCTGCCTCGCCACCTTCGCCACGGGCGAACTCGAGGTAGCCTTCCAGCATATGTTCCATTTCGACGATGTCTTCGATGAGTGGCGCGGCATCGCTCTCATCCATCATGGCAAGCTGCAGCTTCATGCGCGTGAGCGGGGTCTTCAGATCGTGGCTGACGGCGGCCAGCATTTCGGTGCGCTGCTGCAGGAAGCGCTCGATGCGTGCGCGCATGGTGATGAAGGCCTCTGCGGCACTCCGTACTTCGGTCGCGCCACGAGGCCGGAAGTCTGGCACGGTACGGCCCCGGCCGAACGCTTCGGCGGCCAGCGCCAGCCGTTCGATCGGCCGCACTTGGTTGCGCAGAAAAATGATAGCGATGGCAAGCAGGATGAGGGCAGAGACCACCATCCACAGGATGAAGACTTCGGCGGTACCGGCGAACACGCGCTCGGCGGGAATGAGCAGACGCAAGGTACCGTGCTTTAGTTCAACACTGATGTCGACGTAGCGCCCGATGACGCGGGAGGAGAAGGGGTGATCTTCACCCAGCTGATTGTCGAAGACATAGGTCAGGATGTAGCTAATATGCGGGGCACGGTGCTCCACCGGCAAACGCAGACGCTGGCCGGGCAGGTAGGAGATCTGATAGCCCATACTCCTTGCTGCCATGTCGAGCAGTGCCGTGCGTGTCTTTGGATCGCGATGGGTTTCAACGAGATTGACGAGAAACGCGATCTCACCGGCGACCCCCTGACTCATGTGTCGCGTCATGGTGTCGTAATGGCGGGCAAAGAAGGCGAAGGTGACCACACCTTGCAAGAGTACCACGGGGGCGACGATGATGATCAGTGAGCGACCGAACAGGCGCTGCGGCATCGTCTTGCGCAGAGCCTGGAGGGGGCGCCACACCTCTAGCTCACCCGGTCCGGAATGAGGACGTAGCCGACACCGCGTACGGTCTGGATATAGAGCGGCAGTTTGGGGTCCTCTTCAATTTTGCGCCGCAGACGCGTCACCTGGACATCGATCGAGCGCTCGAGTGTGACGCCGAGGCGGGTGCACAGATCGGCACGGCTGAAGGGGCGGCCGACATTGGCCGCAAATAGTTTGAGCAGGGACGCTTCGGAGGTGGTCAGACGCACGGGTTTACCGCGTCGTTTGAGTTCGCTGCGTTCCGGATCGAAGATGGCTTCGCCCATCTTGACCTCGCGCAGGGCGGCGGTTGCTACGGGCGCGGCGCGGCGCATCAAGGCACCGCAGCGCAACAGCAACTCGCGTGGTTCAAACGGCTTGGGCAGATAATCGTCGGCGCCATGTTCCAGTCCGGCAATGCGATCCTCGGGGCCGCCGCGTGCGGTCAGGATGAGGATTGGGACCTGCGAATGGGCGCGTACCGATTTGGTAAGTTCGAAGCCGGTCTCGCCTGGCATCATGACATCGACGATCAGCAGATCGAAGGCGATCGACTTCATGAGGGTGCGGGCTTGGGCGGCATTGGCGGCAACGCTGACGCGAAAGCCGTTGGCCGAGAGGTAGCGTTGCAGCAAGGCCCGCAGGCGTTCATCATCGTCGACCACGAGCAGGTGGGCGGTTTCTGCCGTGCCGGCCGGGCTCATCGCCGCGTCTCCCCTCTGGGCGCGCTCGCGAGCGCTGCAAGCACATGCCGAAAGCCGGCGACGCTGTCTGGACCGGCCTCGCGAAAGGCGCGCGCCAGTCTTGGTCGCTGTGCTTCCCACAGGCGCTGTTCGAGCAAGGTACCTTTTTCGCAGAGGCGCAGTTCGCGCCGACGCCGGTCACCTGCGGCGGTTCGCCGCTCGACATAGCCCGCGGCCAGAAGCTCGGTAATTACCCGGGCCAGGCTCTGTTTGGTGATTTTGAGCCGGGCCAGAAGCTCAGCTACGGTAATGCCCGGTTGGCGCGCAATAAAATAGAGGGCCCGGTGGTGCGCACGCCCCAGCCGGACAGATTTCAGTACCGCATCGCCGTCCGCGAAGACCTCTGCGAAGGCGGCAAAAAGCAGGTCAACGCCCTGCTTTAATGCCTCGTCGTGAAGGTATAAAGGAAAGACCTGCGGCCGTGGCTCAGCACCTTTTGCGTCAGACATGCTGACATATTTAGGCTGGCCGGCAGTTTCCGGCAAGCCGCAGCCGATAACACTGCGTGACGAGGATTTCATGGCCGACACAATTCCCTTCGACGATCGCGACGGTTCGCTCTGGTACGACGGAAGGCTGGTGCCGTGGCGCGATGCCAAGACCCATATTCTGACCCATGGGCTGCACTACGCCTCCTCGGTGTTCGAAGGTGAACGCATCTATGGTGGCCGGATTTACAAGCACGAGGAGCATATCCAGCGTTTGTTTGAATCAGCGCAGATCCTCGGCATGCAGGTTCCCTATACCCAGCAGCAGATATTCGATGCCTGCTATGCGGCGGCGAAGGCGCAGGACATTGTCGATGGTTATGTCCGGCCGGTGGTTTTCCGCGGCTCGGAAATGATGGCGGTTTCGGCCCAGCACAGCAAAATCCACGTCGGTGTGGCGGTCTGGACATGGGGATCTTATTTCGATCCGGCCACCAAGATGAAGGGCATTCGCATGATGGTCTCGGACTGGAGGCGTCCGGCGCCCGACACCGCGCCAACCAAGGCCAAGGCGGCGGGTCTCTACATGATCTGCACACTCTCCAAACATGCAGCCGAAGCCAAGGGCTTTGCTGATGCCCTGATGTTTGATTATCGCGGGTATGTTGCCGAAGCGACCGGAGCTAACATCTTCTTCATCAAGGACGGCACGCTCTTTACCCCGACACCCGACTGCTTCCTGGATGGCATTACCCGTCGTGCGGTGATGGCTCTGGCCAAGGTGCGTCAGGTCCCGGTCATCGAGCGCCACATCGAGCCCAAGGAGATGGAAGGCTTCGAAGAGTGCTTCATTGTTGGCACCGCCGCCGAGGTGACCCCCGTCTCTCAGATCGGGCCCTACAATTTCCAGCCCGGGGCGCTTACCCAGACCCTGATGCATGACTATATGGACGATGTGCACCGCGAAAAATCGGTGGTCAGACTTTAGCTCTGACCTGGCTTCTGCCAGCGCCGGGCGGTGTCAAGATCTGACAGCTTGGCGTCCACCCAGCGGGCGTCGTCGCCATATTGCTCCTGCTTCCAGAACGGCGCCCGGGTCTTCAGATAATCCATCAGGAAGTCGGCGGCCTCGAAGGCACCACGGCGATGGGCGGCTGCGGTGATCACAAGCACAATGCGGGCGCCGGGGCCAAGCCGGCCAATGCGGTGAATGATGCGCACCCCTAAGAGCGGCCATCGCGCCTGCGCGGCATCAACGTGGCGGGCGATCTCCGCTTCCGTCATGCCTGGATAGTGTTCGAGCCTCAAAGCCGTCAGGCCATCATCGGCTCTGACGCGCCCCTCGAAGGTGACGACGGCGCCGATATCGTTGCGTCCGCTTGTGAGGGCAAGGGCTTCTGCCGCGCTGTCGAAATCTGCTTCCTGGACGGAGATCTGCAATTCAGCCTCCTGTCACCGGCGGGAAAAATGCAACTTCACGTGCTGCGTCAAGTTCCTGATCCCAGCACGCATGCTCCTGATCGATCGCCAGATTAAGGCTGTTTGGCAGCCCAAACACGCGCGCATATTCAGGACTGCGCGCTGCGAGATAGGCAGCCAGCTGACGCGCTGTCCTGACCTCGGCAGGCAGGTCCAGCGTCTCCTCGCCGCGACCAAGTTTCTCGCGGACCCAGGCGAAATAAAGCAGCTTCATGCGGGCTCTCCGGCGCTGTGATGCTGCTTCCCATCGCCCTCTTCCGCACGTGGTTTCCGATCAAGATGGGCAAGTCCGGCCCGGAAATAAACGGCTCCGGTATAGACCGTGAGTGCCGCTGCCACCCACAACAGCACCACGGCAAAGGCCAGCGCGCCTGGCACCACGCGATTGGCCGAAGGCCCAAGGATCATTGCACCGATGGCGATCATCTGGATCGTGGTTTTCAGTTTGGCGATCGAGCTCACCGGCACGCTGACACGGACGCCGGCGAGAAATTCGCGCAGACCTGAGACCAGAATTTCGCGGCACAGAATGACGAGGGCGGGGATCAGTTTGTAGCCATCGAAAGCCCCGCCGGCGACCAGCATCATGAGAGCGGTGGCAACGAGGATCTTGTCGGCGATCGGATCGAGCATACGACCGAAGTCGGAATAGGATTTGAGCCTGCGCGCCGCCAGGCCATCGAAGAAATCCGTCACACCGGCGAGGACAAAGATTACGAAGGCCGCAAGCTTGCCCGATGGGCCAGGAACGGCGAAGGCGAGCGCAAACAGCGGCACCAGCGCGATGCGGAACATGGTAAGGAGGTTGGGCAGGCTGTACATGAGTCCACAATTACACCCGCTAGCCGCCCGCATGGAAGAAGTCGTAAATTTTCTTGGCCAGTGTGGCACTGACGCCCGCTACCGCCTGCAGGTCGGCGACGCTGGCTGCGGAAACCGCCCGGGCCGAGCCGAAATGCTGCAGGAGTGCCCGCTTGCGGGCGGCGCCTACCCCTGCGACCTCGTCCAGTGGATTGCTGCCAATCGCCTTGCTGCGCCGTTTTCGGTGGCTGCCGATGGCAAAACGGTGAGCCTCGTCGCGCAAACGCTGCAGGTAATAGAGGACCGGGCTTTTGACATCGAGCCGGAACGGCGCCTGGCCGGGGCGATAAAAATGCTCGCGACCGGCATCGCGATCCGGCCCCTTTGAGATCGCCACCAGGGCGACATCTTCGATGCCGAGATCGGCGAAGACCTGGCTGGCGATGCCAAGTTGGCCCTGGCCACCGTCGATCAGTACAAGCTCGGGCCATTTGGCCTTGGCACTCTCGTCGTCCCTGAGCAGGCGGCCAAAGCGCCGGCTGAGCACTTCACGCAGCATGGCGTAATCATCGCCGGGGGTCAGTTCGTCGGACTTGATGTTGAATTTGCGGTATTCCGCCTTCTCGAAGCCATCGGGGCCCGCGACAATCATGGCGCCGACGGCATGGCGGCCCTGAATGTGGCTGTTGTCGTAGACTTCGATGCGCCGTGGCGGACTGTCGAGACCAAGGGCATCGGCCAGGGCCTCCAGCAGCTGCACCTGGGCCGAGTTTTCAGCCAGCCGCCTTGCCAGCTGTTCGCGGGCATTGCTCAGCGCCATTTCGACGATGTCATGCTTTTCGCCGCGCCGGGGCACGGCGAGTTCGACACGCTTGCCGCTGCGGCTGGTCAGGGCCTCGGCCAGAAGTTCGGCCTCGGCTGCCGATTCGCTGAGGAGGATCAGCGGCGGGCATTCGCGCTCGTCGTAGAATTGCGCGATGAAGCTTGCGAGGATGTCGGCGCTGTCGCCCTGGGCGCCGCTGCGCGGAAAATAGGGCCGGTTTCCCCAGTTCTGTCCGGCGCGAAAGAAAAACACCTGGATGCACACATCGCTGCCTTGGGCGAACAGGGCAAAGACATCGGCATCGGTAAAACTGGTCGGATTGATGCCCTGATTGGACTGGATCTGGCTCATGGCGCGAATGCGGTCGCGCAAAACTGCAGCCCGCTCGAAGTCCAGGCCGCGCGA
This sequence comes from Pseudomonadota bacterium, assembly GCA_021804785.1. Lineage (GTDB taxonomy): Bacteria > Pseudomonadota > Alphaproteobacteria > Micropepsales > Micropepsaceae > Rhizomicrobium. The sequence continues at coordinate 17,762 of JAJZGY010000032.1, forward strand.
TGCCTCTTCCATCTCCTGCGCCAGCCGGGTCTGAACGCTGCGGCTCTTGCCGGAAAGAAACGCCTCGGTTTCCTGTACCAGCGCGCTGTAGGCCCTCTCATCGATGCGTCCCACGCAAGGCGCCGCGCAGCGTTTGATCTGGTGGAGCAGGCACGGCCTGGTGCGGCTTTCAAAGACGCTGTCCGAGCAGGAGCGCAGCAGAAATGCCCGTTGCAGGGTGTTGAGGGTGCGGTTGACGGCACCGGCACTGGCAAAGGGGCCGTAATAGTGGCCCTTGGTGGTTCTGGCGCCGCGATGCTTGAGGAGCTGCGGGAAGGGGTGATCCTCGCGCAGCAGGATATTGGGAAAGCTTTTGTCGTCGCGAAACGACACGTTGTAGCGCGGCTTGAGGCGCTTGATCAGATTGCTTTCGAGCAGCAGGGCTTCGCTTTCGCTTGCCGTAGTCACGAAGAGCATGTCGTGGGTTTCGCTGATCATGCGGGCGATGCGCTCGGTCTGACCGCCCGGTTTGGCATAAGCGGCGACCCTTTTTTTCAGGCTCTTGGCCTTGCCGACATAGAGCACCTCGCCCTTGGCGCCCAACATGCGATAGACCCCGGGGGACTCCGGCAGGTTTCTGACATAGGCGGCAATGCGGGCGGCACCGCTGAGCGTTCCGGGGTTGTCGGAAGGGGCCTTGGGGTCAGTCATGGCGGCAGTGTTGTCTGTGCGCCGCAAGCACGAGGAGGGCGGCGCAGCCTCGCTGCTGTCTGCGACAGGCGGGATCTGCAACCCACCTCATTTGCGGCGACGTTCGATCTCGACACCGGCGCTCTCGGCGTCTGCGAGGGCATTGAGCTTTTCCACCCGCACCCGCGCCCGTTTGACCCGCGGATCGCTAAAGCAGGCCTCGGCAATGCGATGTGCCAGCGTCTCGGCGAGCTTGACGTGACCGGCGGCGACGAGGCTGCGGATACGCTGGGTGATGTCGTCGTAATCAACGACCTCTGCAAGACGGTCATCCAGGGGCGGAGTATCGTCGACGGCAAGATCGACATTGATGCGTACGGGTTGATGGCGCCCATGTTCATGGCCGTAGACGCCGATCTGGGCATCGAGACAGAGATTGCGGATGAAGACGTGGCTGACGGCCTGATCGCTGTCAGCGATGGGCAGGGACGGGACGCGGGGGTTCTGGCTCATGACTATTCTCTCACGGCCACATCGGCCGTCTGCCACGCAAGATGCTGACCGCCGTCGACGGCGATCAACTGACCGGTCACCGCAGGGGCGGCCAGAAGATAGCGCACCGCCGTGCAGACATCCTTGGGCTCGGCGCCGGTCCCCAGCAGGGTGGCTGCCCGCTGGCGCAGGAAATCAGCCTCGCTCTGGCGCTGGTTCCGCAAGGTCGGACCGGGACCTACCGCGTTGACGCGGATCCTGGGGGCGAGAGCCTGGGCCAGGGTCACGGTCAGCCAGTCGAGGCCAGCTTTGCTGAGGCTGTAGGTCAGAAATTGGGGTGTCGGTTTCAGGACACGCTGATCGATGATGTTGATGATTGCTCCGGCAAGGTTTTGCGGCAGGGCCCGCGCGAATTCCTGCGCGAGGACGAATGGGGCGCGCAGGTTCACCGCCATGTGCTGATCCCAGCTTTGGCGGGTGGCGCTGTTCCAGTCATCTTCCTCGAACAGCGAAGCCGAATTGATGAGCGCGCCGATGGGGCCAAGCGCCCTGGTGGCCCGTCCGATGAGGTCACGGACCTGTTCCTCGCAGGACAGATCGGCCTTCAGCAGTGCTGTGGACCGGCCGAGCGTCGTGATCTGGGCGGCGAGGTCTGCGGCATCGGTTTCGGAGGTATTATAGTGGAGGGCGATATCAAAGCCTGAAGCCGCCAGATCAAGGGCGATCGCCCGTCCTAGGCGTTTGGCGCCACCGGTTACGAGCACAGTTTGAGGTCCGTTTTGCATGCTCAGCTTCTAGCCCAAGAGAACGGGGTCTGTCACAGGGAACCCGAGGAACTGGCGAGGCGCACGCGACATCCCTCTGCGGGCGGACCTAGGACAGGAAGCCGACGGCTTTTCGCACCTCCTTCATGATGGGCTCGGCGATCGCGCGTGCCTTCAGGGCGCCAGCGCTCAGGATGCGGTCAAGTTCGGCCGGATCGCCCATCAGCCGGCGCATCTGCGCTCCTATAGGGGTAAGCTTGGCGACTGCCAGATCGGCAAGTTCCGATTTGAAGGCCGAGAATTGCTGTCCGGCGAAGCGTGTGACGACCGCGTCGACGGTCTCATCTCCGAGGGCGGCAAAAATATTGACGAGGTTCTGAGCCTCCGGGCGGCTTTCCAGCTCCTTGGGCTCGGCGGGCAGAGGCTCAGGATCGGTGCGGGCCTTGCGGATCTTGTTGGCGACGGTGTCTGCATCATCGGTGAGATTGATGCGCGACATGTCGCTTTCATCGGTTTTTGACATCTTTTTGGCGCCGTCGCGCAGGCTCATGACCCGCGTCGCCGGTCCGCTGATCACGGGCTCGGGAAGCGGGAAAAAGTCGCTCATGCCGAAGTCGTTGTTGAATTTCTGGGCAATGTCGCGGGCCAGTTCGAGGTGCTGCTTCTGGTCCTCACCAACGGGCACATGGGTAGCCCTGTAGACGAGGATGTCGGCGGCCATGAGTACCGGATAGGTGTAAAGGCCGACGCTTGCCCGCTCCTTGTGCTTGCCGGTCTTTTCCTTGAACTGGGTCATACGGTCGAGCCAGCCCAGGCGGGCAACGCAGCTCAGGATCCAGCTTAGCTCGCTGTGTTCGGGAACACGGGCCTGGTTGAACACCGGGCTTTTGTCCGGATCGATGCCAGCGGCGATATAGGCGGCTGCAACTTCGCGGGTGGCATGACGCAGCGCCTCGGCCTTGCCATATCCGGAGTCCTGGGTGATCGCGTGCAGATCCACGACGCAATATAGGCATTCCATGCGCTCCTGCAGGGCAACCCAGTTCTTCAGCGCGCCCAGATAATTGCCGAGGTGCAGGGTGTTGGTCGGCTGCATGCCGGAAAGAACGCGCTCGAAGCTCATGTTCTGGGGCCTTGGTAATGCGGGCGCCTTATGCCTGAATCCCGCCCCTTACATCAAGCAGCCGCGCTCTTGTCCTCGCCCTCCAATGCTTTGAAGAGGCGTTCGCGCACGCTTGAAATGCGTCCGCGATGGAAGATCTTGTGGCCGAAACCGTCGCGGACATAGAAGACGTCAATGGCCCGTTCACCATAGGTCGCCACCCGTGCCGTGGAAATCGACAGGCCGGATTTAAAGAGGCTGTTGGTGACGTCGTAAAGCAATCCTGGCCGGTCGAGACCTTCGACTTCGATCACCGTGGCGGTCGCTGAGGCCTCATTGTCGAAATTCACCCGGGGACGCACGTCAAAGGCCGAGGTCCGGGCCGGCAATTTGCGCTTGGCAAGGGCGCGGCCGAGGCGCATTTCGCCCGCCAGTGTCTTGGCAATGGTGTCGCGCAGGCGCGTAGCGCGGGCGCCCTCGCCGAAGGGCGTGCCATCCTGTTCCTGAACCGAGAAGACATCGAGGGCAAAGCCATCGGAGGTCGTATAGGCCTTGGCATCGGCAATCGAGCCACCGCACAGGGCAATGGCGCCTGCCAGCTGGGCGAAGAGACCCGGGTGATCTGGCGTATAGACCACGACCTCACTGATGGCACGAAAGCTGTCGCTCTGCACAGAAAGGGCAAGGAGCTCCTGGTTGGCATCGGCTGCCGCCATGAGCCGCGCATGGCGCTCGAGCGTGTCCGGATCGAAGGCGAGCCAGTAAGGATCATAATGGCGGGTGATGACATGATCGCGGATCTGTGGGCCAAGATCGGCCACGCGCTCTGCCAGTTTGGCCTTGGCGGCGGCAATGCGCGCCGGCCGCCCGCGTGCAGCTTCGACGCCCGACATCGCAGTGTCGGCCTCATAGTAGAGATCACGCAGCAGCTGCCCCTTCCAGCCATTGAAGACGCCAGGGCCTACGGCGCGGATATCCGCCACCGTCAGCACCAGAAGCAGTCGCAGCCGCTCCGGGGTCTGCACGATCTGGACGAAGTCCCGCACGGTCTTGGGGTCGGAGATGTCGCGACGCTGGGCGATGTCGGCCATCACCAGATGATGCTCGACCAGCCAGGCCACATCCTCGGTTTCCTGCGCGCTGAGCCCCCAGCGCGGGCACAGACGTCGCGCGATCGCCGCGCCCTCATTGGAATGATCGCCCTCAAGGCCTTTGGCTATGTCGTGCAGCAGCGTTGCGCAATAGAGCGTGCTGCGTGACTTGATGCGCCTGATGAGATCCGTGGACAGGGGATGATCATCGTGCAGCTCGCCCCGTTCGATGGCTGCAAGATTGCCCACCGCTCGGATCAGGTGCTCGTCCACCGTGTAGTGGTGATACATGTTGAACTGCATCAGCGCCACGACCCGGCCAAAGTCAGGCACGAAGCTGCCAAACACCCCCGACTCATTCAGTCGTCGCAAGGCGCCCTCGGGGTCGCGCTTCGAGGTCAGGATCTCCACAAACAGACGGTTGGCCTCAGGATCTTGGCGCTGCTTGTCGCCAATCAGGTGCAGTGAACGGGTGACGGCCCTGAGGGCATGGGGATGGACGTCGACCCCTTTGGCGTCGGCGAGATGGAAGATGCGCAGAAGATTGACCGGATCGCGCACAAAGGCATCGGGCCTTACGTTGAGCCGGCCATTCTCGACATAGAAATCCTCGTTGCCAGTACGTGGCTTGAGGAAGCCTGGCAGCATACGGGCGAGTTTGGGGCGGTATTTGCGGTTCTGCTCTTCCAGTGCGGCACAGAAAATGCGTGTCAGGTCGCCGACGTCCTTGGCGACGAGGAAGTAGGCACGCATGAAGGCTTCGACCGCGCGCTGCTGATCGGCATCATCGAAGCCGAGGCGTCGGGCCAGTTCTGGCTGGACACCGAAGCTCAGGCGTTCCTCGGCACGCCCGGCGAGATAATGTAGCTGAACCCGCACATCCCAGAGAAAGGCTTCTGCAGTCTGGAACAGCTCGTATTCTTCGGCCGTGAGGACGTTGTGCTGGATCAGGTCAGCGGTGTTGGCGACACGGTAGACGTATTTGCCGATCCAGAAGAGGGTTTGCAGGTCCCTCAATCCTCCCTTGCCCTCCTTGATATTGGGCTCCACGAGATAACGGCTTTCCCCCTGACGGGAATGACGCGCATCGCGTTCGGCGAGCTTGGCTTCGACAAAATCCTGGCCGTTGCCAATCGCCACCTCGTTCCAGAAGCGGGTGCGCAGGTCCTCGCAGAGTTCGGCATTGCCCCACAGAAATCGCGCTTCCAGCAGAGAGGTGCGTATGGTGATGTCCTGACGGGCCAGGCGGACGCATTCGGCGAGCGAGCGTGTGGCGTGACCGACTTTGAGGCCGAGATCCCAGAGCATGTAGAGGATGAACTCGATGACGCTTTCGCCCCAGGCTGTCTGCTTGAAAGGTCGTACGAACAAAAGGTCGATGTCCGAGCCTGGTGCCAGGAGCCCGCGGCCGTAGCCGCCAGTGGCAACCACGGCGATGCGCTCGGCCATAGTGGGATTTTGCGCGTAGTAGAAATGCTTGGTCGCAAAATCGTAGATGACCTGGATGACCTCATCCTGCAGACGCGACAGCAGGCGGGCCGCTTCGAGACCCTTGATCTGCCGGGTTTCACAGGCCTGACGCACGTGTTCTCGGGCCAGCTGGAAGCGATCTTTGATGAGGCCATGGGCCTCTGCGCGCAGCGCCTGCTGGTCGCTTTGTCTGTGGGCAAGGGCTGTCAATTGAAGACGGAGTGCCTCGCCGTCGATCAAGCTTGACTCAGCCAAAGGGCTTGGGGTCACGGTGATTTTCCACGCTGGTCATACCCGCATACAATGCCCACTGCGCCGTCAAGGCAAGGAGGCGGTCATGCGCGCCATGCGTTTTGAAGCGGTCGGCAAGCCCCTGCATCTGCAGGAGTGTCCGACGCCCGTTCCCGACACCATGCAGGTCCTGGTCAAGGTTTCGGCCTGCGCGGTCTGCCGGACCGATCTACACGTCGTCGATGGCGAGCTTGCAGAGCCCAAACTGCCATTGATCCCAGGTCATGAGATTATCGGCCATATCGCGGCCTTGGGGCCTGGCGTGAAGGATTTTGTTCTCGGTGAGCGTGTCGGCATTGCCTGGCTGGGCTGGAGCTGCGGGCGCTGCGATTTCTGCCGGCGCGGTGAGGAAAACCTGTGTCCCTCTGCGCGCTTTACCGGCTATCAGCTTGATGGTGGCTTTGCCACGCATGTGTTGGCCGACGCGCGCTATGTTTTTGCCCTACCGGCTGGCTATTCGGATCAGGAGGCTGCGCCCCTGATGTGTGCGGGTCTGATCGGTTATCGTAGTCTGAAGATGGCCGGCAGCGGGACGCGGCTGGGGCTTTATGGCTTTGGTGCGGCCGCGCACATCGCCATCCAGGTCGCACGGAGTCGTGGGCAGGAGGTTTATGCTTTCGTCAGGCCCGGCGATAAGGCGGCGCAGAGTTTTGCGCGCGAAATGGGGGCGGTATGGGCTCAAGGCTCGGATGAACCTGCTCCAGTTGCGCTTGACGCAGCGATCGTGTTTGCACCGGTTGGGGCACTCGTGCCGATGGCGCTGCGCGCAGTGCGTCCGGGCGGTCGGGTGATCTGTGGCGGCATCCACATGAGCGATATTCCGGGCTTTCCCTATGCCATCTTGTGGGGCGAGCGCAGCGTGACCTCGGTTGCAAATCTGACGCGGGCGGACGCCGAGGAATTTCTGGCGCTGGCGGGACAGATCAAGATCCGCACCCACACCATCGCCTATCGCCTTGATGAGGCCAATGCTGCGCTGGATGATCTGCGGTGTGGGCGGGTCAATGGCGCTGCGGTGTTGCTCCCCTAGGGCGATGTCTGCGCGCGCAGCCACGCCAGATAGTCGGGATCGCCACCCTGCACTGCAAGGGTCAGAAAGCAGGGGGTGGTGTAGGGGTGTGCGGCGCGTGCCGCGGCAATGGCGGCATCGGCAAGGCTCTTGCGGGTTTTTATCAGAACCGCAACCTCTTCATCGCAGCTGAGCTTGCCATCCCACTCATAGACTGAGGTCATGGGGGCAGAGATGTTGACGCAGGCTGCGAGGCGGGAGCTGACGAGATCTTGACAGACCTTGAGGGCGCTGCCCCGATCCGGAAAGGTCGAATAGACGAGCACGAATTCTGACGCCGGCATTTCCAACATCCTAAATGCGAGGCGTGAAGGAACGGCGCAGGAAAGCTCGCCTCCTGCGCCGTTCGCCGAACCGATCTGGATGCAGATCTTAGACCAGCTTCAGATTCACCGCCTTGGGGCCGCGCTTATCTGCTTCGATGTCGAAACTGACGCGCTGACCTTCATTAAGGCCACGCAGTCCGGCTGCCTGCACCGCGGTGACGTGGACAAACACGTCTTTGCCGCCGCCTTCCGGGGCGATGAAGCCGAAGCCCTTAGTGGTGTTGAAGAATTTGACCTGACCTGTGGTCGACATCGTGTACTCTCCTGAAAGAAAAGAAATTGGCCGTCAAGACACCATGTCCAAGCCGACCGTCAATTCCGCGTCTGTCTTTCAGGAAAAGCGTCGTAGTCACTCCAAGCCGTCTGTACCAACCCCTGCTTCCCGCTGGTCGGTCATTCGCTGGACGCGCATGAAACTTTCTTTTGAGGCTCGCGCGGCCTTAACCTTAAAACTATAGGGCCACTTGCCGCAGTTGTCCACATGCCGTCCATATCCCCTAGGGGCAGTTGGCGGCTGGTTTGGCCAGCGCCGCCGCCATGAGGCCGCCACAGTAATATCCCACGGTCACAGCAAGGAGCTGATTTTGGGGGAGGATCTCATGGCCCGCTTTTTGCTCGCTTCCGCGTTATGGGCCGTTTGGGCGCTTTGGGCGCTTCCGGTCCAAGCCGCATCGATGGCAGTTGATGAGCCGGTGGTCCTGGCCCATGCCATTACCGCGGTTTGTGCCGGGATTGGAGAGTCGCAGGATGATCCGCGCTGGGCGGCGTATCCAGTGCGGATTGAATTTGCCAATGCGGCCAATCAATACATCGCTGGCGTCGATCTCACGCTCAAGCAGGGCCGAAGGGATCTGGCCCGTCTCAGCTGTTCGGGGGCCTGGCTCCTCTTCCAGCTTCCCAGCGGCAGATACGAGGTGTCGGCCAGGCGACAAGACGCGCCCCAGGCCGCCCCGGCCAGCGCTGCCTTCTCGCCCCCTGCCAAGGGGCAGAAGCGGGTGGTCCTCATCTTCAAAAACAAATCCTAGAGGGAAGCGAGGGGACAGGCGTCCGGTGTGTTTCCCGGATTTGTTTCTGTGATGCGGGGCGTGCGGCGCTAGGGGTGCGGGCTTGCTGTGGACATTGGCAACCCGCCATTGTGGTCTCAGTCCCAATTCTTTGGCGAGGAGAGTCATGACCGGATCCATCGATCCCACCCGTGCGCAATTTGACGCCTTCAAGGCGCTGCCGCGCGATACCCCCATTCAGATGCTCAATCTGATCCGGCTGAATAAGGACGCCAGATATCCTGTCGGCCATCCCAATCACGGCAAAGGAATGTCCGGACTTGAGGCCTACCGTGCCTATGGACGCACCACGGCCCACATCTTCGAGCGTGTCGGCGGGCACCAGGTTTGGGTCGGCCGTCCCATGACCGTCCTGACCGGCCCCCAAGACGAACGCTGGGATATCGCCTTCATTGCCGCCTATCCCAGCGCGGGTGCGTTTCTCGCCATGGTCACCGATCCTGAATATCGCGAACTCGTCAAACACCGCCAAGCCGCGGTGGAGGACAGCCGACTGATCCGCCTTGCTCCCGTGGACGCGGTTGGGGAAGGATTTGGAGAATAGGACAAGGATCAGCTTGATCAGGCGAGGATCCGGGTCTCCCAACCATCATAGTCGCCGCCCGATTCCTCGGCGAGGTCGTAAAGCAGGAGCGTAACCTGCTCCATGGCCTCGTCGCTTGGGACATCGCGGTGATAGAGCTGGGCGCCAAAGCCCTGCCAGGGACCGGTAGGCTCAGAGGTACCGCGCAGCCGAAATCCTGCTCTGATGCCGGCTTCGACGAAGCTGGCACGGGTCTCCGGTGTAGGAAAATAGGCCCAGTGATCGATTTCGCGCACAATAGTTCGCGCATCGCCCCGCGCCGCCAGTCGCTCGCACAGGTCGCGGCTTGCTGCTTTTTGCAGTTCGCGGTCCGACAGCATCAAACCCGCTCCATACCAGATCTTATCCTTGTGATTCGTGAGGTAAGTCCACAATGGGGATGTTCGATGACAGGCGCAATGCGCTTTCGTGGTAAACGGGGATGCTTGTTGGCGCACGCCTAGATATAGGGCTCTGTTTCTCACGCAGCGGTACGACTGGTGTTGCGGAGACGAACGGCGCAGCAGCGTGGCGCGCCTCTTTGGTGTCGCGCCAGCGCGGACATGGTTAAGCTTAGCGCGCGCGGCTGCCGAACGTTTTCGGCGGGTTTGGCCGTCCGACTCGCTTGGCCGTTCCACGCCTGCTCTTCGGCTTACCGCGGTCTGCCTTCAGGGCCCTGTCTTCCGCGTCGTCGACAGCGCTTTGGCGGGCAAAGGGATCATCGGCAATGGCCAGGTCAACCGCCTGCAGGCGTTTGATCTCATCACGCAACCGCGCGGCGGTCTCGAATTCGAGGTCGGCTGCGGCCTCAAGCATTTTCCGTTCCAGATCTCCGATATGGGCGCGCAGATTGTGGCCAATGAAGGCGCCATCTTCCGCACTGACACCGGCATCGACTGTGACATGGTCACGCTCATACATCGAGCCCATGATGTCGCCGATCTTCTTCTTGATGCTGGCAGGTGTAATGCCGTGTTCCGCGTTGAACATCATTTGCTTGGCCCGGCGCCGGTCGGTCTCGGCCATGGCCCGCGCCATCGAGCGGGTGATGGTGTCGGCATAGAGGATCACCTTGCCATCGACATTGCGGGCGGCCCGACCGATGGTCTGGATCAGCGACGTTTCGCTGCGCAGAAAGCCTTCCTTGTCAGCGTCGAGGATCGCCACCAGGGCGCATTCGGGAATGTCGAGCCCCTCGCGCAGCAGGTTGATGCCGATGAGGACGTCGAACGCACCCAAACGCAGGTCGCGGATGATCTCGATGCGCTCCAGGGTCTCGACGTCAGAGTGCATGTAGCGCACGCGTATTCCCTGTTCGTGCATGTATTCGGTGAGATCTTCCGCCATTTTTTTGGTCAGAGTGGTGACCAGGGTGCGATATCCCTGGGCAGCGGCGGTGCGGCATTCGGCGATGAGATCATCGACCTGGGTCTCGATCGGACGTACTTCAACGGGAGGATCGATGAGACCGGTGGGCCGGATCACCTGCTCGACGAAAATCCCGCCAGCGCGTTCGATTTCGAACGGGCCAGGTGTGGCCGAGACATAGACGGTCTGCGGGCGCATCGCGTCCCACTCCTCGAATTTGAGTGGGCGATTGTCGATGCACGAGGGCAGGCGG
>JAJZGY010000004.1 GCA_021804785.1 Pseudomonadota bacterium
CATCCAGTATGGCAGTTCGGCGGCACGCTGATCTGAGCTGTGATAGGCACAGGCATAGGCCCATTCGCGCAAGGCTGTCTGGATAAAGCGTTCGGCCTTGCCGTTGGTTTTGGGCGTATAGGGCTTGGTGAAGATGTGCCTGAGGCCCAGCCGCTTGCAGGCTTTGGCGAAGGCTTTGGAGCGGTAGCATGAGCCATTGTCGGTCATGACGCGTTCGACCCTCACACCCAGGCTGGCGTAGTAGGCGATTGCAGCCTTCAGGAAGGCGACAGCACTCTCTTTACGTTCGTCCGGCTTGATCTGGGTGAAGGCGATACGCGAGGCATCGTCGATGCAGACATGCACGAACTCCCAGCCCGCCCCGGCAGTGCGGCATCCCTGGCGCTGCCCGGTGACCCGATGGCCGCTGCGGCTGAACTTGCCAAGCTTTTTGATGTCGATGTGGATTAATTCGCCGGGGTTCTCGCGCTCATAGCGGCGCACCGGTTCGGCCGGCTCCAGGGCCTTGAGCCTGTTCAATCCCAGGCGCTTGAGGATACGGCTGACGGTGGCCGGCGAGACGCCGGTCTGTGCCGCGATAGCCTGGCCGGTCAGGCGCTGGCGGCGCAGCACTTCGACGCGCTCGATGATCGCCTGCGGCGTGGCCGACCTGAACCGCTTCGGCCGTGAGCTGCGATCGGCAAGACCACCTGTGCCTTCCAGCTCATAGCGCTTCACCCATTTGCGCACCGTGCGCGGGCAGACGCCTACGGCTTCGGCAACGGCCTGCGGCGTCTGCCCGCTCAGCACCATTTTTACAATCCGCTCTCGACCATGCGACGTGAGGCGGGCATTCTTATGGACGTTCATCCGGTTCCTCCCCGAGTGGGCTGTGGCTTTGACACCTTCAGCTTCTCTCGGATGGGGCCGGGTGGACAACCTGTTGAAAGCTCACACCTAGATCAGGTAGGCGACGGCCCGCTTGTGAGGGCCAAGGTGTGCCCAGGTACGGCTGTCGGCGATACCAAACGCCGCCATGTCGACGGATGCCACTGCGAGGCATTTGCGCAGAAAGTCCGCACTCGGCACGAGGACGGGCGCACCGGATCTTCCTGCCGCCGCCAGCGCCGCCTTCATGGTCGGGATGGTGGCGGCAATCGCGTAGATGCTGGCGGGATTGACGTGCAGGCTCGCCCAATAGGCGTTCTGCTCTGCGATCAGTGCTGCCCCGACGCGATCCGAGACACCAAAATCAGCGAAGTTGCTGCGTGCGAGGAGGGGCGTGAAAAGCAGGATCGAGCCCTTTGGTACCACGAGCTGTACTACTGCCGGTGCAAACATGGCTGAGCAATCGGCGGCGCAGAACCCGTTGACGCGGAGAGTGAGCTTGCGCGCGCGGATGACATGTCCAAGAGCCACCATGCTTTTGAGATCACCGCCAGTCAAACTGACCATCAGCGCGTTGATCGCTTTGCCATTGGCTGCAGATCATTCGCGCTGGACCGCCTGTACCGTTGGTGGCTGGACATTACCTGAAACCGAGATCTCTTTTCCTGACCAGGTCACCCCAGCTGATGCATCAGCCTGGGACAGGGGCACTGTCATGAGGGCCTGCAATGCGCCTGAGCAAAGGCGCCGCAGGTTCAGCTGTGTCCAACCGCGTGAGAATCGGAGTATCGCGGGAAACTGTCAGCTAAATGCGCTCATCAAGGGACGAAGACCTTTCAACGCGTGTATGAATATTGACAGTACAGCAAAACCCCGATCAACTTGTCTAATCCTTTGATGGTCTTTGTCTGTTTTCTGTCGATAAGCTCAGGCCCTACTCGTTAAAAATCGTGCTCCAGTTTCTGGCTTGACTGGTCAAGCGTGTGCATTTCCTGAATGGTCTGACGGGCGCGTCGGGAGGCAACGCGACGGTGCGACGCCCAGGGGCATGCCAGGCTGGACTAGCGGGAGGCTCGTAGCGATGCGGTGGTGGCGAATGGTCACCGCTGGTTCAGCTGGGGAGGGTGGCCTTCAAGCGCCGATAATTTGCCTGATGCGAGTGTGGTTGCATCCGGCACCTTGACCGCGCTAGAAGCCTTGCGCGGAGGAGTACCGCAGGGTGAAGCGTTGACCCTCGGGATAGTTGGGTCTGACACTCGCCAACCAAATCAGATCCTTAATTGGGGGATCGTCTAACGGTAGGACCGCGGACTCTGACTCCGCTAGTCTAGGTTCGAATCCTAGTCCCCCAGCCAATCTCAATCCGGGACCCCGCCAGCGCACTTGGAGGGGTTGGCAACATCTGGCGTTTTGCCGGTAGACGGAGCGGGGTTGCGATGTGCCGATTACTGACGCCTAATTACCTACCAATAATTCGCCAAATTTGTTGATTTAAGACGGTTCTTTGAGATAACTCGCCGAATACAACGAGTTAGTATGTACTGATTATACTTTAATAACTCGCCAAAATATACGATTTATATTGACAATCGGCCAAAATTCGTCATACTTGACGAGTTATGGAAATCACTCAAAAAAACACCGATACCGCCATCCTTGAAGAGCTTGGTCGCCGCCTCGCTCAGGTCCGGCTTGACCGCAATCTGACCCAGGGAGACTTGGCGAACGCTGCCGGGCTTTCCAAACGGACAGTTGAACGCTCCGAGACAGGGGGGTCGATTCAGCTTTCAAGTTTCATCCGCTTGCTCCGCGCACTCGGCATAGCCCAGAACTTCGACCAACTTCTTCCGCCATTGCTTGCCAGTCCAATGGAACAACTGAAGTTGCGCGGGAAAGAACGCCGCCGCGCATCGTCGCGCAAACAGGCAACTCAAACTCCAAGCGAATGGTCTTGGGGGCGCGATAAGTGACGACTGTTGCATCAGTCAATCTTTGGGGCCGGCGAATCGGCGCCGTCTCACTCGGCGACAACGAAACATACGCGGCGTTCCAATACGACGCTGCCTTCGCCCGAAGCGGCATCCAGGTCTCGCCGATCACAATGCCGCTGTCAGAGAAAATCTATACGTTTCGGGACCTACCAGTGCGCAGCTTCCATGGCCTCCCTGGTTTGCTCGCAGATTCGCTGCCAGACAAATTCGGAAACGCACTCATTGACGCATGGCTCGCGACGCAGGGTCGCGCGCCCGAGAGCTTCAACGCTGTTGAACGCCTTCTATACACGGGCGCACGAGGTATGGGCGCGCTGGAATTCAAACCCGCAATCGGACCAAGGGCTCGCACGTCGCAGAAGATCAAGATCGACGCTCTTGTCGCACTCGCATCCGAAGTCCTGACGCATCAAAAGACCCTTCAAACGTCTTTCGCAGGCAGCAACAAGGAACATGCGCTTCGGGAAATCCTACGCGTCGGCACTTCAGCCGGCGGTGCGCGCGCGAAAGCCGTGATCGCATGGAATCGAACAACCAATGAAGTGCGCTCGGGCCAGGTATCAGCGGGACCGGGCTTCGACTACTGGCTTCTCAAATTCGACGGTGTGGTTGGCAACAAAGATAAGGACCTGGATGACCCAAAAGGATTCGGGGCAATCGAATTCGCTTACTACAACATGGCTCTTGCCGCCGGAATAACCATGAGCGAGTGCCGGTTGTTGGAGGAAAACGGGCGCCGACATTTCATGGCGAAGCGTTTCGACCGGCTCGACGACGGCACGAAACTGCACATGCAATCGCTAGCCGCTCTGGCGCACTATGACTTCAACAGCGCGGGCGCCTACTCCTACGAGCAGGCGATCTTCACGATGCGCCAGCTGGGTCTATCTATTGACGCGGTTGAGCAACAGTTTCGACGAACGGCATTCAACATCGTTGCCCGCAATCAAGACGACCACGTTAAGAACATCGCCTTTCTGATGGATAAAGCTGGCACGTGGAACCTGTCGCCCGCATTCGACATGACATACAGCTACAACCCATCAGGTTTGTGGACATCGCAGCATCAAATGTCGATGAACGGCAAGCGTGATAGCTTCACGTTGGACGACTTCAATGCCTTTGCCAAAACGGCAGGAATGAAGCGCGGTCGGGCCAAGGTCATTTTGAACGAAGTGCAAAGCGCAGTGGCCAGGTGGCGGACCTTTGCGGCAAAGGCGAACGTGATGGATTCATGGCGCGAGCAAATTGCTCAAAATCTGCGTCTGTCGATGCCACCAAGCTAGTCCGGAGGCTCGGCGAAACGTTGCCGGTACGGCATTAAGTGTGTACCGGTTTTGCTCCATTATGCATCAAGCACACCTAGATTAGACTAAGAAAAACAACGCCTTGGCACGATGATTGCCGGATGGCGATACCCCTTTCCGTATTCATGCTCCGCCGCAAGCGGAACGAAATCCGCGACGCGATTGCGAACTACGAGGCCAAGCTGAGGGAAGCCCGCGCCTATCTGGCTGCAGTCCTTTCGACCTTGAGGCTGTTTGAGGTTAGCGGGGAGCCTGCCGATTTCACGCCCTACATGGACCTAAACAGGCTTTTCCGGCGGGGTGAAACGACTGAGCTATGCATGGCTGCGCTTGCCGCCGAAGGGCCTCTAGACACACGCCAACTAACGCAGCGCGTCATGGCGGCAAAGGGGCTAGACCTGAATGACAAGGTGCTGGCGCAAGCCATAGCCCTTCGGGTAGTTCAAACCCTTCGGGTGCGCGCCAAGCGCCGCAAGGATATTGACGGTTCGTTGCGGCGGCGGGGCGTCTGCGTCTGGCAACTCACTTCGGAAGGTGGTGCCGCGTATAGCCCTTCCAATTGCGAGAAACCGGGTGCGTTGCCGCCAAGTTCACGATCCGCACCAACTGCGTACCGTTCGCCTCACGGCGGTGTTCAAACTATGGAATTAGCGATCGCGAAAATCTCGACTACGGCCGGTTTCGGGAGCGGATCACGGGCGCCGGCGATTACGACATAGCCGAACTCGCCTCGCTTCTTCGCAAGGACCAAAGGCCCGACCTTGAGGATATGGTTCAACGTGTCGTCGATGGATTCAGGTTTCCCGGGGAAATGACCGAGTTAGAAAAAAGCCTGACCGGGGACGATGCGAGACGAAGGGGCACCGATGCCGAGGCGCTCCGTGCCGGAGCGGCGGAAAGAGCTGACCGTCAATAGAGCCGCTCGTGGCCGGGTAGAGGTCAGCTTCCTTGCCTGCTATCCCTCGCGACCGAGCGAGATGGCCCATGCAGTTCGACGAAGAACGCAATATCCTGCGGATAGGCCTGCCAGAACATGCCGGCGAAACCGAACTCAAGGAGCTGACGCTCCAGGCTTGCGGAAGTTTCGATATACCAGCGTGTAAATTGATTTGGGTTGAGCATTATGACGCCATCGATCTTCACGGCGAATGGAGAATGGTTCAATTTGGCGTCACGCTACCCAATTACCCCGCGCAGCGGGGCGGGTTATGTTGGTCTTGCAAGGCGTTCCGACGGGAGGGACTGAAATCCGCCTGCACATGATCCCACCAGCAGCGAAAGTAAGAGCGCGGTTCAGCCTGATTGAATATCTCTGGCGCCAGCGCCTTCAGCCTAGGTAGCCGTGTCCAAGGCACCTGTGGATAGGTGTGATGCTCGTGATGGTAGCCGGTGTTGAACAGCACCCAGTTTAGCCAGCCATACTGGGAGCGCGTGGGATTTTCCGTGTCGTCCCCGGGGTGCTCGGCAAGCGACTGGCCCAGGTTTGTGATGCCGGCCTTACCTCGGAAGATCGACAGAGACCAAACCTGATAGAGCGCCGCTGTCCAGCCGAAGGCCAGCCAGAGGAACAGCAGCGCTGCCACTGATACCGCGACGAACAGCGCCCTCTCCGATGGGTCCGGTTGCGTCGGGGCCGTGCGCCGCGCGGAATCGCGCACTTTCAGTCCTGTGGCCCGGCGATAGATGGGTAGGAAGATGCGGTCGCTCACAAGAAAGCCCAGCGGCAGCAGCGCCACCGCAAGCTGGGAAATCACCATCAGCCTTTCCAAGCGGGGATGTGCATGGCGGAACCGTCGGCGCGCCAGGAAGCGGCAATTGTCCTCATGCTCATAATCACGCTCGTAATTGCCTAGGAAGGGATGGTGCAGCGAGATATGTTCATGCTGGTAAGTGAGCTGCAGCGAGAAGCTGATCAGGATAACCTCGAGCAGCAGATCGAAGGCCAGCTTGGCGCGGGAAGCACGGAACACCAGGCGGTGGGCGGTCTCGTGCAACAAGGCGCCCGCCGCATGCATTGTCAGCTGGCCGACGAAAAAGGCTGTCAGGAAGACGACAAGAAGATTGGTGCCGGCCACCCACCAGCAGACCGTCCAGTGCAGCGCCAGGATGACTAGTGCACCATAAAGGCTGCGATGATCTGAGCCGACTAGTGCGGCGGCCTGCGGATGGGTGCTCAAAAGCTGTTGGCGCAATTGGATGTGCCGTCGCGCCTGAGGGGATGGGGTATTTTCCCGCGAGACCAGCCCGACGCCAAACTGTCCGGGTGCGGCTGCGACCTGTTGCTCCATTATCCCCTCACGGCGGCGGGAGCGCCGTTCCCGCAGTTATGCTCTGCCGACACAGTGTACAAGATACTCATCAGACGGCCAGATGCCAGTTCAACCTAGACTAAACCGAGGGGGTAAGGCTAGCTTACACCGCTTTTCGAACAAGTCACCGCGCCGAAACGCCTCGACCTGTCGCATCCGCATGCTCACAGTATCCACAAATAGCCTGGCCAATCAATTTGATTTGATGCAATGGCGCCCGTGGCGCGAACATCACCTTTGCCGATGCCCGCAACACGCGTTCGCCCACGGAGGTAAAGATGGATTTTTCCCCACAGCGCGAGCAGTTCGCGAAGGAAGGCTATGCGGTGTTCGAGCGCGTGCTCGAGGGCCCTCTCCTCGAGATGCTGCGCGCGCAATGCACCCAGATGATCGCGCGCGAAGATGCGCGGCTCGATGCACTGGGCACGGACGTGGACGGCATTTCCCACCGCGGCAAGCGCTATTTCGTCGGCGAATGCCAGCGCGCATTGCCCGATCTGCGCAAGATGCTGTTCAGCCAGGTGATGGCGGATATCTGCCGCACCACTCTGGGGGACAAGGCCTATTTCTTCTACGACCAGTTCGTCGTCAAAGGGCCGGATAAGGGTATGGCGTTCAGTTGGCATCAGGATTCGGGCTATGTCGTGGGTAATGGCGGCCCGGCTGATCACAAGCCCTATGTAACCTGCTGGTGCACCCTCGACGACACGACCATCGCCAATGGTACGGTGCGACTTCTGCCCTTTTCAATGATGCCGGAGAGCCGCGAGCGCATCCTGCCCCACGCGCGTCAGCCCGGGACCAATGATCTCGTGGGATGGACCGGAGATGACGAGGGTCTCGTGCTCGAAGTGCCCGCCGGCAGCGTGGTCGCCTTTTCGAGCCTCGTTTTGCACGCGACGGGCGGCAACACTACGCCGAATATGCGCCGTGTCTATCTGGCGCAATATTCTCCCGAGGTGATCCTCAATCCGGGCACACGCGATCTGCGGCGCGATGCCATCCCGCTCCTGAAGCGCGGTCAGCAGGTCATGTTCGCGTAATACGATCCTGCAACCCGCGCATGATGGCCGATTCGCGGGCGCCTGATCTGCGAGCAGCAGTTCGTGCAGAAGCGACCGGCGCCAGCATGACGACATCCCGAAAGCTTCGCAGCGCCCGTTGGTTTGTGCCTAACGACATACGCGGTTTCGTGCATCCTCAGCGCCGTCGTCAAGAGTTGAAGCGAAGTGAGCCCTGCCACATCCATCCCCGCGGCGTCGCTCACCTTGCAGATCTGTCCCTGAAGGCGATCGAGTTTCCGGATTGTCAGCGCCGCGTTGTCAGACCGAAGTCGACCTCGATATCGTACGGGTGTGACGCGATTGACATGTGGAATTCTGCATCGCGATTCCACCGATTGCAGACGCCGATACTGTGGGTCGCCAACTATTTCAAGGATTTTCCCCTACGGTAATTCTGACGGTACACACAGGAATTTCCCTGCAACATCAATGGCCATGGATTCTAGCTCTCAACCTACCTGCACGCGTCTGACCGGAGATGTAGGTCGCGGAACCTGCCCACGGGATAGGTTACATCCTCAGGTCGATCAGTTTGTCGATGGTTTGCGAGGCTTTCTGTCCCAGATCGAAGTATCCCAGAGCATGCTGCATGAAGACGACAAGCCATGCACGCTCGCCGACCTCCTTGATGCTGACGGTTTGGCCCCTTAACACCTTTGCGACGCGGATTATCTTGTGCGGCGGGCCGTGACTTTGGCGCTGGGTTCTCCTTGTGCTTCAGCCGAACCACCCTGGGACCGAAGCTAAAGATGCCCATAAGGCGTGCGGGAGGACGAGAAGCCCTTCCTCGCCAAAATTTTGATCTTGCAGGTTGAGCCAGTACGCATGTCATGCAGCACACCTGACGCAACGGCAGCGAAGGAAAGCGCTTCGCTGGTGCAGCGTAAGCGCCTAGAGTGGTCCCATCGGACATCGCCAACCAAGACAAGGAGATTGACATGGCAGAGGCCTATATCGTGGCTGCGGCACGTACCGCGGGCGGACGCAAGGGCGGACGACTTTCCGGCTGGCATCCGGCCGATCTGGCGGGCACCCTTCTGGATGCCTTGATGGAACGGACCGGCGCTGATCCCGCGCTGATTGAAGACGTGATCATGGGCTGTGTCGGTCAGGCTGGCGAGCAGGGCTTCAACGTCGCGCGCGGCGCGGTCCTGGCCTCCAAGTTGCCCGAAAGCGTACCGGCTACCAGCGTGGACCGTCAGTGCGGGTCCTCGCAGCAGGCGCTGCATTTCGCAGCCCAGGGCGTCATGAGCGGTACCCAGGACATCGTGATTGCCGCGGGGGTGGAAAGCATGAGCCGCGTGCCCATGGGGCTGCCGGTTGTGCTGCCGGCGAAGAACGGCTTTGGTCACCCCAAGAGCCCGCGCCAGGAAGCGCGCTATCCCGGCATCCAGTTCAGCCAGTTCATGGGCGCCGAGATGATCGCCAAGAAATACAACCTGTCGAGGGACCAACTTGACCAGTTTGGCTTCGAAAGCCAGCAGAAGGCCATTTCAGCTACCAACGCTGGCGCCTTCAAGGACGAGATCGTGCCAGTGGAAATCACCACTGCCGATGGCAAGAAGGAAATGCACACCGTTGACGAGGGGATTCGCTTTGATGTCACCTTGGACGGTATCAAAGGTGTGAAGCTGGTCAGCGAGGGTGGGCGCATTACTGCGGCTACCGCGAGCCAGATCTGTGACGGCGCGTCCGGTGTGATGATCGCAAACGAGCGTGGTCTCAAGGCCCTCGGCCTCGAGCCCATGGCGCGGATCGTCAATCTGACCCTCCTCGGTCACGACCCCGTCGTCATGCTGGAGGCGCCTCTGCCAGCCACCGAGAAGGCGCTGAAGCGCGCCGGCATGAAGATCGGTGACATCGATCTTTTTGAGGTCAATGAAGCGTTCGCGTCGGTGCCATTGGCCTGGTTGCGTACAACTGGCGCTGATCCGGCAAGGTTAAACGTCAATGGCGGTGCAATCGCGCTGGGCCATCCGCTTGGTGCGTCGGGTACAAAGTTGATGACAACGCTGGTTCACGCGCTGAAGGCTCGCGGCAAGCGTTACGGTCTGCAGACGATGTGTGAAGGCGGTGGACTTGCCAACGTCACCATCATTGAACGGCTGTAAGCTGATCCCATCTCGTGGTTCGCCCCCCTCCTGGTGAGGGAGGGGGCGCGATGCCCGTGAGATGAGACCGCCACGCGATGACGGTCCGATCCGGATCAGGCTGATGACTGGTGCGTGATCTGGTGTGTCAATGCGGCTTCAGCTTTGACTTTATATTGGAGTATCCCCTCAGGCTGCTTGGGGGTGGATCTCATATGGCTCCCCGTGCGCATGCGGGCGGACCCGGCAACAAGTGTTTGCTGGACCGGATGGTGTCAATCCGGCCCAGCTGATGGCTGTCAACTATAGCGGAATTCAGGTCCATTGAGGTCAATGTTGGGCAATTCGTCGCGCTCGCGCCAGTAATCCTGGGTATGCTGCCAGTCGCGCTTGTCACCCGCCTTTGGCATCAGGTGTTGGGCCCGCATCAGGTAGTTGGGATTGAAATTGTCCGGTTCCATCCAAGGACCGATTTTCATTTCCCGGTCTTCGGGTCGCAGCGCCACCTCGATTTTCCTGACGCCCTTCTTCTGCATATGCGTGAGCAGACGACAGACAAAGTCGCCCAGCATGTCCACGCGTAGCGTCCAGCTGGCACGGAAATAGCCCATGACCCAGACCATGTTGGGAACCCCGGTGAACATCATTCCGCGGTAGGTCACGGTGTCGTGCCAGTCTACCGGCGTGCCATCGACCTCGAAGGTAATTCCGCCCATCATCAGGAGATTGAAACCGGTGGTTGCGACGATCATATCGGCTTCGATCTCGTCGCCCGATGCAGTACGCACGCCCTTCTCGGTAAAGCTCTCAAGCTCGTCAGTGTAAACGCTGAGCTTGCCTTCAGCCGCGCAGCGGAAGATGTCGCCTTCCGGACAAAACGCGAGACGTTGCTGCCAGGGGCGATATTTGGGCGTGAAATGAGGTTCAAAGGCAAAATCCGGCTTGCCGGAGAAATGCCGGATTAATGTCTTTAACTCCTCAAAAACCGCATCTGGCTCTTCGAGGCAGCGCTTGGTCATCGCATCCTGGTCGAACATGATCTGCGCGCGCACCACACGGTGAATGGTTGGCTCGTCGATACCGATCTGCCGCAGCCGGTCAGCCAGTTCGTTTTTGTTTTCGGCGCAGTAGAAGTAGGTCGGCGAGCGCTGCAGCATGGTGACATGCGCGGCTTTCTCGCAGAATGCCGGGATTACCGTCGCCGCCGTGGCCCCCGAACCGATGACAAGAATGCGCTTGCCCGCGTAGTTGGTTTTCGGGTCCCAAAGCTGGGCGTGAATGAACTGGCCCTTGTACTTCTCCCGGCCCGGCCAGTCTGGGATGTAAGGATGCTCGTGGTCGTAGTAACCTTGGCACATCCAAAGGAAATTGGCGGTGAAGGTCACGTTTGCGCCATCGGACTTGCGCGTGGCCTCAATGGTCCAGAGATTGTGCTTGCTGTTCCAGGCACAGCGCGTGATGCGATGCCCGTAGCGGATATGCCTGCCAAGATCGTTTTCCTCGATCACCTCTTTCATGTAGGTGAGGATGGCCTGGGCGGAGGCCACCGGCGTCCCCACCCACGGCTTGAAGCGATAGCCGAAGGTGTAGAGATCTGAGTCCGAGCGTACGGCGGGATATTTGTGGGTTTCCCAGGTTCCGCCGAACGTATCCTTCATCTCCAGAATGACGAAGCTTTTGTCCGGACATTGGTCCTTGAGGTGGTAGGCCGAGCCGATGCCAGAAATCCCTGCACCCACGATGAGGACATCAAAATGATTGCTGTTCTGCGGCGACTTTTGTTGTGGTCGTTCAAGCGTCGCGGTTCCTGACATGTCTACTCCCTTTTTTGCGCTTGGGGGCCATGCGGCAGCCTCGCCGCGCCCCAGTTTTTGCGAGAACGAATAGCTTGTGGGACGGCTTTGGGCCGGGAATTGATTTTAGTCAACTTTCCTTGGCGGCGGCGCAGCCGTTCTGCGCAACGTCAGGGAATCCTTCGATATATTATTGCGGGAGGCGCGGAGACGATCAGGTTTCTGCAGTCGTTCGACCTCGCTGCGTTTGCGATTGCAGGCTCTGTGCCGGCCCGTACCGCCTGTGAGCCTGTGCGCCCGTGTGCAACGCAGTCTGATCTGGGTACGGTGGGAGGCCCTTCTCGGGGCAATCGCAGGCCTTTGGCTTGACCTTCCAGTTGCTAGAAGCCTTATGGTGCGCCATGTGGTTTGCAAGGAGTAAAGGCATGGGCGCGACAACGATGCAGGGCGGAACTCAACAGTCTGGTCCGGCCATTGAGCTTGCGGTCTCCGGTATGACCTGTGAGGGCTGTGCCAGGGCTGTGACCCGGGTTTTGAGCAATGTACCAGGTGTTGCTGCTGCCAAAGTTGACGTTGCCGCAGGCCGGGCAAGTGTCACGGGCAATGTGCGTTCTGAGGCGCTGATTGAAGCGGTGGTGGCCGCGGGTTACGGCGCCAAACTCACTGGCGACGCTGCCAAGGCATAGGCCAATGAGCGTCACCGAAACCGGTGTACCCGCGTCCTCGCATCTGGTTTTGCCCATAAAGGGCATGACCTGCGCGACCTGTGCGGGGCGAGTTGAACGGGCGCTTGATGCACTGCCGGGTGTACAGGCGACGGTCAATCTTTCCAGCGACGAGGCGGACGTGCTGTTCGATGCGGCGCGTGTTGAGCCTCTAAGGCTGGTCGAAGCCGTAGAGCGCGCCGGTTACGATATACCGCATGAGACTCGTGAACTCGCCATCATCGGTATGACCTGCGCAACCTGCGCCGGGCGGGTAGAGAAAGCCCTCCGTGCGGTTCCTGGTGTTACAGGAGCTGAAGTCAATCTAGCAACTGAGAAGGCGATGGTCGAAGGTTACGCCGGTGTGCTTCGTCCGGCTGATCTGATCGCCGCAGTTCGGCGCGCCGGCTATGAGGGCGAGCTTCTCACGGGGGATGCTGAGCGGGATCGGGCATTGCTTGTCGCCGAAACCAGACGGCTAACGCGCGAGAGCTGGCACATCGCGGTTGCGGTGATACTGAGCGCGCCCCTGCTCCTACCCATGGTTGGCATCGCGCTGCCCGCCTGGCTGCAATTGGTGCTCGCGACCCCTGTTCAGTTCGTCCTGGGGGCCCGCTTTTATGTGGGGTCCTATAAGGCGCTGCGCGCTCGGACGGGAAACATGGACCTGTTGGTCGCGCTTGGAACCTCTACTGCCTATTTTTACAGCCTTTATGTGATGCTGGCGGGTCAACCAGGCACCCACCTTTATTTTGAGGCGGCGGCTGTGGTGATTGCCCTTGTTATGGTCGGCAAGGGGATGGAACTGCGCGCCAAGCGGTCGACCACCGCGGCGATACGTGCGCTCATGTCCTTGCGGCCAGAGCGGGCACGTGTCGCGCGTGAAGATGGGGAAATTGAGGTTCCGGTTGCAGCTGTCGCGGTCGCAGACGTGGTGGTGGTGCGTCCGGGCGAGAGGCTTCCGGTAGACGGCATTGTTGTGAACGGGTCCAGTGACGTCGACGAAAGTCTGCTTACCGGCGAAAGCCTGCCGGTCGCAAAGCGTAAAGGCGACAAGGTCACGGGTGGTTCGATCAATGGCAGCGGTTTGCTGCGTGTTGAGACAACAGCCGTAGGCGAACACTCGACACTGGCACGCATTATTGCCCTCGTGGAACATGCCCAGGCGAAAAAGGCGCCGGTGCAGCGGCTAGTCGACAGGGTTGCCGGCATCTTTGTGCCCATCGTGGTGATGTTTGCAGTCCTGACATTCCTTGGCTGGTGGCTTCTATTGGGTCAGCTGACGGCGGGGATCATCGCCGGCGTTGCTGTGCTGGTTATCGCCTGTCCGTGCGCGCTTGGTCTTGCCACCCCGACCGCGCTGATGGTTGGAACCGGCGCTGCAGCGAAGGCTGGCATTCTTATTCGTGATGCAGAGGCACTTGAGTGCGCCCACAGCCTCGATACCATCGCACTCGATAAGACTGGTACCTTGACGGAAGGTCACCCAAGGGTAACGGACATTGTGACGGCAGGCATTACGGAGGGTGCCCTTTTGAGTTTGGCCGCGGCGGCGCAGACCGGCAGTGAGCATCCTCTGGCGCGCGCCATTCTCTTGAAAGCGGACGGCTTCGAGCTACCCAGGCTCGAAAGCTTCCAGAGCCGTCCGGGTATGGGCCTGATGGCCCAGGTTACAGGGCGTGCCCTGGCGATCGGTAATCGGCGGTTGATGGACAACTGCGGGGTTCCGCGTGAGGGGTTTGAAGCTCAGGCTGTTGGTCT
The DNA here is from genome assembly GCA_021804785.1 of Pseudomonadota bacterium. GTDB lineage: Bacteria > Pseudomonadota > Alphaproteobacteria > Micropepsales > Micropepsaceae > Rhizomicrobium. The sequence continues at coordinate 13,887 of JAJZGY010000004.1, forward strand.
GGAAGAGCTGGGGCGCACAGTGATGTGGGTTGCAGATGTTGGTGAAAGCCCGAGCCTTTTGGGGCTCATAGCTGTTGCAGATCCGTTGCGGCCTACCGCCCGTGCCGCGATCGAGCACCTGACGCGGATCGGTATCCAAACCGTGCTTCTGACAGGCGACAATATGCGCACGGCAAGGGCGGTGGCTGCAGAAATTGGCATCAAGCAGGTGCTGGCAGGCCTGCTACCTGCCGAAAAGGCCCGCGAAGTCGAGCGCCTTCAGGCTGAGGGCAAACGCGTCGGTATGGTGGGCGACGGTATCAATGATGCGCCAGCGCTCGCTCAAGCTGATATCGGGATCGCCATGGGGAGCGGCGCAGATGTGGCGATGCAGACAGCGGGGATCACGCTGATGCGCGCTGATCCTCTTCTGATTGGTGACGCGATTGCGGTCAGTCGAGCCACCTATAACAAAATCCGCCAGGGTCTCTTCTGGGCTTTCTTCTACAATGTGGTTGGCATGCCGGCTGCGGCGTTGGGGTTGCTAAATCCAGTGATCGCCGGTGCGGCAATGGCATTGTCCTCCGTTAGCGTGGTGTCCAACGCGCTGCTGTTGCGTCGCTGGCGGCCTGCCACGCGTCCGCGAGGTTAAGCAATGGCAAATGACACGTCGCAGTACGTGACCATAGGGGAGGCGGCGTCGCGTTCCGGCATGCCCTCCAAAACCATCCGATTTTATGAACAGATCGGTCTCATCAAGCCTGCTCAGCGCTTTGCCAACCAGTATCGCGCCTATAGCGAAGAGGACGTGCACACCCTGTCGTTCGTCCATCGGGCGCGCAATCTGGGTTTTTCACTTAAGGACATCCAGGCACTGTTGTCTCTTTACCGGGACCGACGCCGGGCCAGCCGGGATGTAAAGCGTCTGGCGTTGCAGCATATTGCGGAAGTTGATCGTAGAATTTCCGAGTTGACCGCGATCCGCAATGCGCTCGCTGGCCTGACCCAGAAGTGCCACGGTGATGACCGGCCACAATGCCCGATCCTAGATGAGCTCGAAGCTATCGAACACTAGCAGGCGCGATTTGAGTCTGCCTCAAGCTGCTTTTCCGCGACGGGAGGGCGTTGGCGCACACGCACATTGGGCGTGAGATGATCGGTATGACGAAATGAGGCTGTGCCTCGCACAGATGTTCTCTCATATGGCGCGGGATAGTTCGCACCGCGGCGATCAGCTTTCTTCCCTGTCAAAGAGCTCGCCAAAGAGTACGTGGACGTTTGCCTTGGCAGATGACAGTACTGTGCGGCCACACCTTGTGGTCCTGTATATGCGCCGTCCCGATCGGCCTTGGCGCACCGACGACGAGGTTAGGTAGCCTTTTTGCTCCAGCCCGTGGAGCAGCGGGTAAAGCCTGCCCGTGGCGAGGGATGGCCCACAACGCTCGCTCGTCCCTCGTCGCTCCATGGAGATTGCTGCGATACGAACTCTGGCCGTGTGGAAGCATGTCAGCGAAGCGCAGCGGCCCCTGGCTTTCAGTCCGCCCGCCGGGCGCTGCAACGATGGGGCGCTTAAGCGCCTTTGTGGACATTGCCGGCCAGGAAAGTGCGGCTGGCCCGCAGGGAGTGCCCTGTCCCCAGAACTGCGACAAGTTGCGCCCTGCGACAGTTGGGCCTTGGACGGTTTGTCCTATCGCCAGTGTTGCGGGTGCGAGATATGGCGGGGCATGTGTGCACAGCCCTGACGGGGTTGTCATATTCGAAATGCATCAGGCGACTTAAAAATTGTACAATAAAATCAGATATATAGCTGAGAGCGATGGTGTCCGCCCGGCTTGGGGAGGCCGCATGTCCGGGCTCTACGGTATGGCGCGTCGGCGCAATTGGTTGCGTCGCACAAGAAATATCGCGCTGCTGGGCGCCATAGCCCCGCTGCTTGGCGGTTGCCATTACGCGCTGCTGGATCCGGCTGGACCGATCGGTCAGGACGAGCTCAACATCATTTACCTCGCCACCGGGCTGATGCTGCTCGTCGTGGTTCCGGTGATCGTCCTTACACTGCTGTTTGCCTGGCGCTATAGGGCCTCGAACACGAAGGCGACCTACCGGCCGGAATGGTCGCATTCCGGGAAGATCGAGGTTGTTATCTGGTCGATCCCTGCGATCATTGTCGCCATTCTGGGCTATGTGACCTGGACGACGAGCCATACCCTCGATCCTTATCGCCCGATCGCATCGGCCAACAAGCCTGTCGAAGTTGAAGTCGCCTCGCTCAATTGGAAGTGGCTTTTCATCTACCCGCAATTGGGCATCGCCACGGTCAATGAGCTGGCTTTTCCGGTTGATACCCCAGTTGAGTTTCGCCTGACGTCATCGCGGGTGATGAATGCCTTCTTCATCCCGCGCTTGGGTACCCAGATCTACACCATGGCTGGCATGCAGACGCGACTGTCCCTCATGGCCGACAGGGTGGGGACCTATCAGGGGATGTCCTCGAACTTCAGTGGCGACGGCTTTTCCACTATGCGCTTTGCCGCCAAGGCCATGAGCGCAAAGGATTTCGGAGCCTGGGTCGAGAAGGTACGCGCCTCCCATGAGGCACTGACCCTGTCTGCTTACCGCAAGCTTGCCAAACCCAGCGAGAATCTCCCAGTTGAGCATTACGCCACCGTGGCGCCCCACCTCTTCCACGACATCCTCAATCTTTGCACCGATGGCCAGACCTGCATCGACGCGCAGCACATGGCCCGGCGCATGACGTCCCATGGTCATGAAATGGCGATGGCCAAACGTCCTCACACCTTGGCCCACGGATCCTGACATGTTCGGCAAACTTACCCTCGCAGCCATTCCCTATCAGAACCCGATCATCTTGGGGGCTGTCGCCTTCATGGTCATCTGTGTCATCGCCGTCCTGGCGCTGGTCACCTATTTCCGCTTCTGGTCGACGCTCTGGAACGACTGGCTGACGTCTGTTGATCACAAGCGTATCGGCGTCATGTACATCGTTCTCGCGACGATCATGCTGCTTCGGGGCTTTGCCGATGCTCTCATGATGCGCTTACAGCAGGCCTTGGCCTCGGCCGGAGGGCCGGGCTATCTGCCTCCTGAGCATTTTGACCAGGTGTTCACCGCCCACGGCGTCATCATGATTTTCTTCATGGCCATGCCGTTCATCGTCGGGCTCATGAATGTCGTGGTCCCGATGCAGATCGGCGCCCGCGATGTTGCCTTTCCTTACATGAATTCTCTCAGCTTTTGGCTCACCGTGGCCGGAGCCATCCTCGTCAATCTGTCCTTGGGCATCGGTGATTTCGCCAAAACGGGTTGGCTCGCCTATCCGCCTCTCTCCGAACTGCACATGAGCCCGGGAGTAGGCGTCGACTACTACATATGGTCGCTGCAGATCGCCGGTATTGGCACTTTGCTCGGCGGGGTCAATATGATCACCACCATCCTCAGGATGCGTGCGCCCGGCATGACTTTGATGCGCATGCCGATCTTCACCTGGACGTCACTGTGCTCGAACATGCTGATTGTTGCTGCCTTTCCGGCGCTAACGGCGACGCTGGCCATGCTTTCGCTCGACCGCTATCTCGGCATGCACTTCTTCACGGCTGGGTCCGGCGGCAATCCGATGATGTACATCAACCTCATCTGGATCTGGGGGCACCCGGAGGTCTACATCCTCGTTCTGCCCTGCTTCGGCGTCTACTCCGAGGTTGTTGCCACGTTCTCGGGCAAGCCCCTGTTTGGCTACACCTCGATGGTTTACGCGACGGTTTGCATCACCGTCCTGTCCTTCATGGTGTGGCTGCATCACTTCTTCACCATGGGTTCGGGTGCTGACGTCAATGCCTTCTTCGGCATCATGACCATGATCATCGCGGTTCCCACCGGTGTGAAGATCTTCAACTGGTTGTTCACGATCTACCGCGGTCGTTTGCGCTTTGAACCACCTGTGCTGTGGACACTCGGCTTCATGGTGACATTCACGATCGGTGGCATGACAGGCGTGCTGATGGCGGTTCCGCCGGCAGACTTTGTGCTGCATAACAGCCTCTTCCTAATCGCCCATTTCCACAATGCGATTATCGGTGGCGTGGTATTCGGCGTCATGGCTGGAATGAACTATTGGTTTCCCAAGGCTTTTGGCTTCAAGCTTGATCCGTTTTGGGGAAAAGTCTCCTTCTGGTGCTGGATCATCGGCTTTTACGTCGCATTCATGCCCCTTTATGCACTTGGTCTGATGGGCATGACACGCCGCCTGGATACTCCGCATAACCCCATCTGGCATACCTATCTGGTCGTTGCGATGATCGGTGCAGTTATCATCTTCCTCGGGATCCTTGCCGAACTCGTGCAAATTGCCGTCAGCCTGCGCAACCGGGAAGTACTGCGCGATGTCACCGGCGACCCCTGGCAGGGTCGTACGCTCGAGTGGGCGACCTCTTCTCCGCCCGCTTATTACAACTTTCCCACCACGCCGATCGTGACTGCTCGGGATGCCTTCTGGGACATGAAGCAGCGTGGCGTAGCGATGCAGCCTTTGGGCACCTACCACCAGATCCATATGCCGCGGAACACGGCGACCGGACTGATTATAGCTGGCTTTGCAACCGTGCTCGGATTTGCGCTCATCTGGCACATCTGGTGGCTTGCTGGTGCCACCTTTGTGGTCGCCTTCGGTGTTGCGATCGGCAAGTCGTTTGACGAGGACCGTGACTATTATGTGCCGGTCGAAGAGATCGAGCGCACCGAAAAGAGATATTTCGCACAACTGCCGTCGGAGGGCTGAACTCATGACCGCGATTGCACCCGCACTTGAGGACACTGCTTCCGGGATCGATCTCGGTGCCCACGCAGATGGTCATCACGACACTCAATCCAAGGTAACTCTGGGTTTCTGGATTTACCTGATGAGTGACTGCATCATCTTTGCCTGTCTGTTCGCCACGTTTTCGGTTCTGCGTCACGCTACGGCTGGAGGGCCGGACGGACGTGAGATTTTTGATCTGCCTTATGTGGCGGTGGAGACGGGTTGCCTCCTGGTATCAAGCTTCACTTATGGTCTCGCCATGCTGGCGATGAACCGGGACGATCGCAGCTGGACCATGGGTTGGCTCGTGGTCACTATGCTTCTGGGCATGACGTTCGTTGGCATGGAAATCCACGAGTTTGCCGGCCTGGTAGCAAAGGGATTTGGCCCGGATCGCTCCGGCTTCCTGTCGGCCTTCTTCACCTTGGTGGGAACGCACGGATTGCATGTCACGGCGGGCATAATCTGGATGATGGTGATGATGGGTCACCTCATGCGGCGTGGCCTGACCGAAGCCAACCGTACGCGACTGATGTGCCTCAGCCTGTTCTGGCACTTTCTCGACGTCATCTGGATCGGAGTGTTTACGGTCGTATATCTGATGGGAGTAGCCCACTAATGCATGGTACCCAAGGTAGAGCCGCAACCTCCGGTCATGACCATGACGGCGCCGATCATGGCACTCTGGGCTCGTATGTCACCGGTTTCATTCTGTCGGTGTTGCTGACGGCGGTTCCCTTTGCGCTCGTTATGACACATGCCCTGCCCGCCGGACAGGCTATTGCTCTTGCCCTTGTTCTTGGGGCGATCCAGATGGTGGTTCATCTCGTTTTTTTCTTGCACATGAACGCGGCGTCCAGCCGAAGCTGGAACATGGCAGCTCTCGTTTTCACGCTCATCATCCTTGGAATCGTCGTGGTTGGATCGCTGTGGGTCATGCACAATATGAATGCCAACATGATGCCAGGCATGATGTCGGGCTCATGAACGTGGCGGGACCTGCATGGGCCGCAAGTCCGGCCCAGCATGTGCTCCGGCGATGGCGCTCCTTAAAAGAGCGGATGCAGCCGGATGCCATTGAGCAGACTGCAAATACAAGAAACCTCAGGCTTCTGGTGTCACTGCGCTGGCTGGCGGTGGCCGGCCAGATCGTCATCATCGGTGTGGCGCGGCAATGGCTTCATCTGGATCTGCCACTGTTGCAGATGGCCACGGTCATACTGTTTCTCATCGGCCTCAATCTTGTCAGCCTCCATCTTTCCCGCAGCGCCATACCGCTTTACGACGCGGAGCTGTTCCTCGCCTTGTTGCTCGATGTTGCGGCGCTAACGGTGCAACTTTATCTCAGCGGCGGAGCGACCAACCCTTTTATCGGGCTCTATCTTCTGCAGGTCATTCTCGGCGCTGTGCTGTTGAGGTCGCGCTGGACCTGGACCTTGTTTGTTCTGACTGGCGTGTGTTTTCTGGGCCTGATGCGCTATTACCGGCATGTCGGACTGGACCATTACGCCAAAAGCAGCGTGTTCAGCTTCATGGACCTGAGGGTTGAAGGCAGCTTTGTCTCCTTCGTGCTGGCGTCTGTCTTGCTGATTTTTTTCCTTTCGCGCATCAATCGTAACCTGCGTGAACGCGATCGCCGCCTGTCGGATCTGCGCCAGCAGCGTGCCGAAGAGGAGCATATCGTGCGTATGGGGCTGCTGGCCTCGGGCGCAGCCCATGAACTGGGTACTCCGCTCTCCATGCTGTCTGTCATCGTCAACGACTGGCTGCGTGTTCCAGAGCTGGTAAACAACGTGGAACGCGCCGCGGATATTGCCGAGATGCAGCAGGCACTGGGTCGTTGCAAGCAGATCGTCTCGCGCGTGCTTCTGACAGCTGGAGAAGCCCGTGGTGAGGAGGCTGAACGCACCACGCTGATCGGTTTTTTTGACCGGATGGTGGCCGATTGGCGCTCCAGCCAGTCTCCGTCCTGGCTGGAATACACCAACGCAGTTACGAGCGATGCCTTGATCGTGTCCGACACGGTTCTGGTCCAGGCCCTGTTCAACACCTTTGACAATGCACTCGAAGCATCGCCCGACTGGGTCGCCATCACGGTCGCTTGTGACGAGGAATGGGTTGTTATTGAGGTGCGTGACCATGGTCCGGGGTTTGCTCCCCATATTCTGGCAAATTTTGGCAAGCCTTATCAGTCGACAAAGGGAGTCGACGGCTGCGGCCTCGGGCTTTTTCTGCTCGTCAATGTCATACGCAAGCTGGGCGGCACTGTGACGCCTTCCAACGATGCTGCCGGTGGTGCAGTCGTTATCATGCGACTGCCTCTCAAGGCACTCTCGCTAGAGGATGGCAGGTATGACCTCCGATAAGGCGCTGCTGGTCATTGTCGAAGACGACATTGACTTCGCCCAGGCTCTGCGGCGGGCCTTTGTGCGGAGAAATTATGACGTGGAGGTGTGTCCCGAGCCTGGTGTTCTGCATGAACTTCTGGAGCGGCGGACACCGGATAACGCGGTGGTGGATCTCAAGCTCTCGGGCCATTCAGGGCTCGAGTGTGTGCGCTGGCTCCGCGCCAACAGCACCGATACCAAGATTGTGGTGCTGACCGGCTATGCGAGCATCGCGACCGCCATAGAGGCTATCAAGCTTGGCGCTAGCTATTATCTCGCCAAGCCCTCCAATGCCGATGACATCGAAGCGGCATTTCAGCGCGAAGAGGGTGATCCCCATGTGGATCTGAGCGCCCGGCCAAGTTCGATCAAGACGGTGGAATGGGAGCACATCCACCGTACATTGGCCGAGACCGGCTTCAACATTTCGGAGACGGCGCGCCGTCTCGGCATGCACCGGCGCACCCTGGCCCGCAAACTGATGAAGCAACAGGTCAAATAGGCCGGACCGCCAGTGGTACCGAGGCTGTGTACAACTTATAGTAGAAAAGCGGACGCATCAGGGTGGCGCGGTGGCACTCCGGCGCCAGGGCCAGCCACCTGCAGTCGAAGCATTAACTTCACCGCTCTAAGGATGGTTATGGAATTATCCGTCAAGATCGGGCACATGCTAGGGGCATAAAGGAACCTTGGACAGGCTCAGGCGCTTTGCTTGGGGCGGTGGCCAGGATTGATCTGCCTCAGCGTTCCCAGAGCAGGATCAATGCGAATCTATAATCCTTGGGGACGGGACGAGAGGGTGAGATGAGTGACATGTCCGACGTGCAGCGTGACGCCGAGGCGCGTGTCCGCAAGATCGCCGATGAGATCAAGACGCTGCGGGATGATCTTGCCCGCATGGGCTCGATTGTCGAGGAACTGGTGCGGCGGCGCGCCAATGACGCTGTCGATGAGGTGACCCGCAGGGCCGAAAAGGCGCTCGAGGACGCCGGTCGGCTTTCTGGTGAAGCGGCCAAGGTGATTGAGGCCAATCCGCTGACCACGGTCGGGAGCGCGTTCGGTCTGGGCATTCTGATCGGCCTTCTGTTCGGCCGCCGCTGATCATGGCGCGGCGCGGAGGGGGGAGCCGGTCGGGGTTCGGCTTTGTGGTTACACTGGCCGCGGTCGCGGCCGCATGTGCGGCCATGATGGTAGCCACCGCGTTCGGTTGCCTGGCCCTGTTCTTCTACATACGGACGGTGATGGGCGCCGGGCTTGCCGCATTGGCTGTCGCCGGATTTGCGGTTTTCCTGACCCTTCTGATGGCGGTGCTCGTTTATGCCCTGCCCAAGCCCAGTCTGCTCGGCACCATGTTTCCGGCTGAGGCCGACCTAGTCGGCCGGCTGGGAGAAGCCTTCCAGATGGGGCGCAATCTCGGGGAGGAGGGCCAGAGCCTGCTGCGCTCCAAGCTGAGCAATGTCATGCTCGCGGCCATCGGTGCCGGTATTCTGCTTGGCTACAGTCCGAGGCTGCGCCGGGCCATCTTTTCCTTTCTGAAGCGCAACTGAGCGCTCCCTCTTGCACCTTGAGCGCCGAGTCCGATACTGGCTTGGTCGGACCGGCCCCGGAGAGGCATGAAGATCGACGATCAGAGTCTTGCCAGCTGGCTCGTCAGCATCGCCGTGGTTTTGGCGTTGCTCTATTACGGGCGTGCGCTGCTCGTACCGCTCGCCTTTGCACTGATGTTGTGGGCGGTGTTGAATGCCCTCACCAGGGAGCTGCAGCGCATCGGTCTGCCCGCAGTTCTGGCTTGGCCGCTCGCCTTCGCCCTGATCGGGGCGGCGCTTTACTTCGTTGCTGTTGTGATCGGCAACGAAGCCGCAGCGATCTCGACCGAAGTCCCGGTCTACAGCGCCAAACTGCAGGCGTTCTGGCACAGAGTTCCGTTCCGCTCCTACGTGCCGGTTCTCGATCTACCCACGCTGATCCGACAGTACAACCTTCCCGGCGTTCTCGGGCAGATGGCCGCCTCGATCGGCGGCACCTTATTTGAGATCATTCTGATCGCGATCTATGTCGGCTTTCTACTCGCTGAGCAGCCCCATCTGTCCGGAAAGCTCGCGCGGCTGCAGGCTAACGCCCAAACCCGCGGCGAAACCGCGAATGTCGTTCGCGCGGTAGGTTTCCAGATCCAGTCCTACATTGGGGTCTGTACCTTTCTGTCAGTGGTGATGGGAAGTGTCACCTATCTGGTTCTGAAGCTACTGCACATCGACTTTGCCGGATTTTGGGCCTTGGTGATGTTCCTAATCACCTACATTCCGACCGTGGGAGCCATCGTCGTTGTTCTGCCGGCACTGGCAGCGCTGGCCCAACTTGGTGATCCTGCCGTTGCCATTGCCGTGGCGCTGGCGCTGAGTGCGGTACATTTCCTCCTGACCAATGTGCTTTCAACCATCCTGCTCGGTCGTTCGCTCAATCTAAGCCCATTCGCGATCATCATTTCCCTCACCTTCTGGGGACTGATCTGGGGCATTGCAGGCTTGTTTCTCGCGGTACCCATGACCGGCGCGCTGGCCATCGCCTGCCGGCATCTGGATGGCATGGAGTGGATTTCTGAATTGCTCGCAGGGCCTCCCCCGCGCAAATGGCGGATCGCAAAGCTGCGTCTGTGAATTTATGCGGTGCATGTCCTGTAGAAATGCCTGATGGCATCGGCCATTGTCAGCATGGTGCTGTTGATATAATTCTCCGCCCGGTTTGCGAGTGTACAATCAGCATGTCCCGTCCCTCACTCAGTCATCTGGAACGCTTGGAAGCGGAGAGTATCCATATCATGCGCGAGGTTGTCGCCGAATGCGACAAGCCGGTGATGCTGTATTCGATTGGCAAAGATTCCGCGGTGATGCTTCACCTGGCGCGCAAAGCATTTTCTCCCGCAACGTTGCCGTTTCCACTGCTGCACGTCGACACCACCTGGAAATTCAGGGCGATGTATGAAATGCGCAACGACGTGGCCAAGCAGGCTGGGATAGATCTCATTGTTCATGTCAATGAGGAGGGATTGAAGGCGGGCGTCAATCCCTTTACCCATGGCTCGGCGGTGCATACCGATGTCATGAAAACCCAGGGGCTCAAACAGGCCCTCGACAAACACGGGTTTGACGCTGCCTTTGGTGGTGCCCGTCGCGATGAGGAAGCCAGCCGCGCCAAGGAGCGCATTTTTTCCTTCCGCGCTGCGGGGCACCGCTGGGATCCCAAGAACCAGCGTCCGGAACTGTGGAATCTCTACAATGCTAGGAAGACCAGGGGCGAGACCATCCGGGTTTTCCCGCTCTCCAACTGGACCGAGCTTGATATCTGGCAATACATCCTCATCGAAAACATCGCGATCGTGCCGCTTTACTTCGCGGCGCCGCGTCCAGTGGTAGAGCGCGATGGCGCGCTCATCATGGTCGATGACGACCGCATGCCTCTTGCCCCCGGTGAAATGCCCCAACTGCGCAGGGTTCGCTTCCGGACGCTCGGCTGTTATCCACTCACCGGTGCAGTTGAAAGCAGTGCGACCAGCGTCGCGCAGATCGTAGGTGAGATGCTGCGGACCACTACCTCGGAGCGACAGGGACGGGTCATCGATCGCGACCAGTCCGCCTCGATGGAGAAGAAGAAGCAGGAAGGGTATTTCTGATGCGTGGGGCTACCTCTACTGCCATGAACGATGCCGACATCGAAGCCTATCTCGAGCGCCAGCGTCACAAATCGCTACTGCGCTTTATCACCTGTGGCTCAGTTGATGACGGCAAATCCACGCTGATTGGCCGCCTTCTTTATGATTCCAAGCTGATTTTTGATGATCAGCTGGCGGCGCTGGAGCGCGACTCCAAGAAGGTGGGGACGCAAGGTGGCGATCTTGATTTTGCGCTTCTGGTCGACGGGCTCGCAGCCGAGCGTGAGCAGGGCATTACCATTGACGTCGCCTATCGCTTCTTTGCCACCGAGACGCGCAAGTTCATTGTCGCCGATACGCCTGGTCACGAGCAATATACGCGCAATATGGTCACCGGGGCCTCGACCGCGGACCTTGCCGTCATCCTAATCGATGCCCGCAAGGGGGTACTCACCCAGACCCGTCGCCATTCTTTTCTCGTGCGCCTGATGGGCATTCGTCATGCCGTCCTGGCCGTCAACAAGATGGATCTGGTCGGTTTTTCCAAGGATCGCTTCGAGGAGATCGTGGACGATTATCGTGCTTTTGCTGACAGCATCGGCCTTGGTGATGTCCTAGCGATACCGATATCCGGGCTCAAGGGCGACAATGTCAGCGCGGTATCCGCGCAAATGCCCTGGTATAGCGGGCCCAGCCTGATCGCACATCTGGAGACGGTCCCGATCGACGAGACCCGCCTGCTGCAGAAACCCTTCCGCCTGCCGGTGCAATGGGTAAACCGGCCCAATCTCGATTTTCGTGGCTTCGCAGGCCAAATCGCCAGCGGAACGGTCAGGACAGGTGAGGCCGTTCGCGTGCTTCCCTCCGGCAAGACGAGCACGATTGCGCGCATTGTCACGGCTGATGGCGATCTTGCCCAGGCCATTGCCGGCCAGTCGGTTACACTCACCTTCGTCGATGAAATAGACTGCTCGCGCGGCGATGTGATCGCGGCGGGGGCAAATCCGGCCGAAGTTGCCGACCAGTTCGAGAGCACGATTGTGTGGATGGCCGAGGACAAGATGATCCCAGGCCGTCCCTACTGGCTCAAGCTTGGCACCCGCACGGTGGCGGCGACGATCACGGACATCAAATACCGGATCAACATCAACAGCCTCGAGCGTCTGGCCTCGCGCGAACTTGACCTCAACGAGATCGCCGTCTGCAACATCGCGCTCGATGCCCCCATCGCCTTTGATCCCTACGAAGAAATCCCCGCGCTTGGCGGCTTCATCCTCATCGACCGTATCCGCAATACCACCATCGGTGCCGGCATGCTTCATTTTGCCTTGCGCCGAGCCCACAACATTCACTGGCAGTCGCTGGATGTCACCCGCGAGAGTCGTGCCGAGGCCAAGGGACAAAAGCCGGCGGTGCTATGGTTTACCGGCCTGTCGGGGGCAGGAAAGTCGACCATAGCCAATCTCGTGGAAAAGCGGCTCCTGGCTGAAGGCAAGCACACTTACCTGCTGGACGGCGACAATGTCCGTCATGGGCTTAATCGCGATCTTGGTTTCACGGAAGGGGATCGTGTGGAAAACATCAGGCGTGTAGGTGAAGTCGCCAAGCTGATGGCCGACGCTGGCCTGATTGTCCTTGTTTCCTTCATCTCGCCGTTCCGCTCCGAACGCGACATGGCACGGGCGCTGATGGTGGAAGGAGAATTCTTCGAAATCCACGTTGCCACCCCTCTGGCCGTTGCCGAGGCCCGCGATGTCAAAGGTCTTTACGCCAAGGCGCGTGCCGGAAAGTTGAAGAATTTCACCGGTATCGACAGCCCCTATGAAGCGCCACTTGCCCCCGAAATCATCATCGACACGACCGTGCTTCGGCCCGAAGAGGCGGCGGATCGGATCGTCGAGGCGCTGAAGATGGCAGGCCGGCTCAACGCCTAGCGCCTAGGCTGTCTTCTGTTTCATGGCATAGATGTTCTCCGCACCAGGAAAGCGGCGGGCGCGGACATCCTCAGCATAGGCTTTGACCGCGTGCTCGATCTGCGGACCGAGCGTGGCGTACTGGCGAACAAATTTCGGCGGGTTTGGATTAAGGCCGAGCATGTCTTCCATGACCAGGATCTGCCCGTCGCATTGCGCCGAGGCACCGATACCGATGGTGGGAATCGCGATTTCGGTGGTGATTTTGGCTGCCAATGGCTCGGCCATGCCTTCGAGTACCACCGCGAATGCGCCGGCCGTGTCGATGGCGCGGGCGTCGGCCTCGATTGCCGGCCATTCCGCTTCGGTTCGACCCTGGGTCTTGAAGCCGCCGAGGACGTTGAACATCTGGGGCGTAAGGCCGATGTGACCCATCACGGGAATGCCGCGTTCGCTGAGATAATGTACGGTTTCCGCGATGCGGGTGCCACCCTCCATCTTGACCGCTTGACAGCCGGTCTCCTTCATCACCGTCACCGCATTGCGAAAAGCGATCTGGGGTGATTCCTCATAGCTGCCGAACGGCATGTCGACGACGACAAGGGCGTGCTGTGAGCCGCGCATGACGGCCTTGGCGGCAGTAATCATCATGTCGAGCGTAACAGGAATGGTACTTTCCAGCCCGTGCATGACATTGCCGAGACTGTCACCGACGAGCATCAGATCGACATGGGCGTCGAGCAGTCGCGCGGTATGGGCGTGATAGCAGGTCAGACAGACGACCGGGGCCTTGCTCTTGCGGGCGCGAATCTCGGGTACGGTTACGCGCTTGGTCGTGACGACGGCGGACATTTGGCCTCTCCGGCATTATCGCGTGGGCAGCTTACTCCTTTCTGCTGTGAGTGCGAAACCTCTCGCCGCGGCTGGGACCGCTGCCAACCCATGGCACAGGGACGCATCACGGCTGTATGGCGCGCAGGGGATGTGTTCTGGAGGGATTACGGCGTTGGATGGCTAGCCAAGCCCGCCAAAGCAAAACGGCCGGAGCAATGCTCCGGCCGCGGCTGAGATGTTCAGGACGGTATCGATGAAGGGGCTTAGGCCTCTTCCCCTTCGGCGGTCGCGTCAGCTGCGTTCGCGCCTTCCTCGAAAATGTCCTCTGCGCTGACGGCAGCTTCTTCTTCCTCGGCAACCTCGGCAAGGACATCCTCGCCTCTGGCCTGGCGTTCGGCTTCATCCTCGGTCCGCGCCACGTTGATCTGGACTTCGACGCGGACTTCGGGATGCAGCACGACAAAGACTGGGAACAAACCGATAGTCTTGATCGCCTTGTCGAGTGGCACCTGGGTGCGGGAGATCGAAAAGCCACCAGCAATGACCGCCTCGGCGATATCGCGCGGTGACACCGAGCCATAGAGCTGGCCACGATCGCCAGCCGCACGCAACAGCATGAAGCTTTTTCCGCTCAGCTTTTCTGCAACCGCCTGGGCTTCGGCTTTGCGTTCCAGGTTGCGGGCCTCGAGCTGGGCTTTCTGGCTGTCGAAATATTTACGGTTACTGTCAGTGGCGCGCAGGGCCTTTTTCTTGGGCAGCAAATAATTGCGGGCAAAGCCATCGCGGACTTTGACCTCATCGCCCATCTGGCCAAGCTTTTCGACGCGTTCAAGCAGGATCACATGCATGGCCGCTTCCTCACTTCACGACATAGGGCAGAAGCGCCATGAGACGCGCCCGCTTGATCGCCTGCGCCAGCAGCCGCTGCTTCTTGGCAGAGACGGCGGTGATCCGGCTGGGGACGATCTTGCCCCGCTCGGAGATAAAGCGCTGCAGCAGCTTGGTATCCTTGTAATCAATCCGCGGCGCATTGGCGCCGGAGAAGGGGCACGTCTTCTTGCGGCGGAAGAACGGGCGGCGGGCTCCAGCCTGGCTCATTCTACGGTCTCCTTGGTCTCGCGTTCTTCGCTGTCGCGGTTGTTCTCGCGTTCACGGCGCGCCTTGTTGGACGACTGCTCAAACTTGTCGACCTTTACGGTCAGATAGCGCAGCACGTCTTCATTGATCTTGAGCTGGCGCTCGAGCTCGAAGATGGCTTTGGCCGGGGCATTGATGTTGAGCAGGACGTAATGTCCTTTGCGGTTCTTCTTGATACGATAGGAAAGGCCGCGCAGACCCCAATATTCCTGCTTCTCGACCTGTCCGCCTTCGCCTTCAATAATGGTCTTAAGATGAGTGGCGAGTGCATCGACCGCCTGCGCGCTGATATCCTGGCGCGCGATCAGGAGATGCTCATAGAGAGCCATGATCCGTCCCTGGTTAGGCTGGCGGGGCCAAGCCGGCGGGCATGCCGGGCTGACCATGGTTCCCCAGAACGCCGGACCATCCGGCATAGACCCTCAAATGAAAGTGGTCTTCTGGCGACCGCTAGCCGCTTGAAGGGGGGGCCTATAGCGGAAAGCCAGGCCGCGGACAAGGGGCGGACGCGGACCGGGGCCAAGGCGCCCGCGCTGCGCCGGCCTCACGCGGAGGTGCGAGCCTGTCCTGTTTTGAGGTCGGACCCCAAACGCCCTCTGTTGTTGCGGCCAGGCGCGTAGTACAGCTCGCCAATGGCACACGGTCGGGGCGAGGAGCCAGAAGCGCGCCAGGGGCGCGGGAACGCTCGTGGGCTTGCGCCAGATCAAGGACGAGCAAGAACAGCAGGCCATGGTGCGTGCATGACACTTCCGCTTTCTCTCCTGGACGCGCGCGTACCGCGCTACACGTCCTATCCCACCGCCCCGCATTTTCATGCCGGGGTCGACCGCAACGTCTTCGAGCGCTGGCTGCAGGAACTCCCAGCCGACATGCCACTGTCGCTCTATGTCCATATGCCCTTCTGCGACACGCTGTGCTGGTTCTGCGGCTGTCACACCACGGTGATCAATTCCCATGCACCGGTGGTTCACTACCTTGGTGATCTGGCGAGCGAGATTGGTCTTGTTGCCTCTGCACTGGGAAGCAAGCGGCCCGTCAGCCACCTGCATTTTGGCGGTGGCTCGCCCACGATTATGGCCTCTGAGGACTGGCACAGGCTGATGGAACTCCTGCGCCAGAAGTTCGAGTTTCTGCCAGGCGCAGAGATCGCGGTCGAGATCGATCCACGTGGACTTACCGATGAGATGATTGCGACGCTGGCTGAGATCGGCGTCACCCGCGCCAGTATCGGCGTGCAGGACCTGGATGACGCCGTACAGCGCGCGATCAATCGCATCCAACCCTTTGACTGCACGAAGAGTGCGGTGGATCGGCTGCGTGCGGCTGGTATTTGTGGTCTCAATATCGATCTGGTTTACGGGTTGCCGCAGCAGACCGAAGCCGGTCTCTTGCATACGCTCGATCAGGTCCTGACCCTTGCGCCGGATCGTCTGGCGGTCTTCGGCTATGCCCATGTGCCCCACTTCAAGAAGCACCAAAATCTGATCGACGAACGCAGCCTGCCAGATCTTGAGGCGCGGGCCAGCCAGTTCGAGCTTGCCCAGTCGCGGATCGCTGCGGCGGGCTACCAGCCCATCGGGCTTGATCACTTTGCCCGCTCCGATGATGGTCTGGCGATCGCCTGGCGAGAGGGACGTCTCAAGCGCAATTTTCAGGGCTATAGCGACGATGCTGCATCTGCTTTGATCGGTTTCGGGGCTTCGTCCATCAGCGCTCTGCCGCAGGGTTATGTGCAGAATATCCCTGCTGTTGCCCAATGGCGCGCGATGTTGCGACGTAATGTCCTGCCCATCGCACGTGGAGTGGCGCTGAGCGTCGACGACCGCCTGCGTGGTGCTGCCATCGAGCGGCTGATGTGTGATCTTGAGGTCGATCTTGCCGAGGTTTCGGCCCGCTTTGGAGAAAGCGCGGACGCGTTTGCTGACGTATGGTCGCGCCTGGAACCTCTGGCAGAGCACGGTCTGGTCGAGATCGATGGCAACAGGCTTCGGGTGAGGGATGAAATGCGCGCAGGACTGCGTCTCGTCTGTGCAGCGTTCGATGCCTATCTGAATGACGGCAACGCACAGCATGCCCGCGCGGTGTAGCTAGCGGCGGCTGGTACAGCCGGATCGCGCTGTCAGCGCTGCAACTCTGCCGGACAATCCTCGCCCCCTTTCTCTGGAAGGGAGGTATGACCCTGCCGCCAGCGGGTTAGAAGCGCGCCCGTGCCCGAAGCCGCGTCTGATCCATGACCGCAATGGCCCGATAAGCGAGGCGGATGACGCCCTCAGCTTCCAGTGCCCGCAGGTGCAGATTGACGGTCTTGCGCGACAGGCCGGTGAGCTCGGCGAGCTGGGACTGGCTGACGCGAATTGGGTCGTGACTTGCGGACAGCATAATAAGCCGGGCGGCTACGCGCGCCGGCGGTGGCAGGTGGATCATGGCTCCGGCCAGCGTCAACGCACTCGCCAGCTGGTTGTAGAGAAGTTCAGTGAACCCGCGCCACACGCCGGCCTCGCTGCGCGCGATCTCGGCCAGCGCATGATCAGGGACATGCAGCAACGTGGAGTCCTCGCCGGCAATGGCGGTGACCAGACGTGGGCCGCCGCCAAAGCGCGCCGCCTGACCAAAGAGTTGTCCGGCCTGAACGATCTCGATCAGGACATCGCTGTCTCCGGTGGCGAGCATCAAATGCGCCGAGCCGGTCACGACGCCGTAAAGCCCGTTCAGCGCATCGCCGGTGCCGTAAATCCACTGTCCGGCCTCAACGCTGGTGATCTGGGCGCGAGCCAGGAGGGCCTGACGCAAGCGCGGGGGCTGGTGCGCGAACCAGTTGTCACGGGCGATAATCCTTTCGGCGCGGGCGCGGTCGATCATGGCTCAAGATTGTAACGATCGTAGCAGTCTGGCAATGGCCACATGCCTAATCTCGGCCCACGGTTTTCAGTGAAGGAAAGACCATGAACAGCCTCGAAGAAGTGCGCAGTCTTGTGGCGAGCGACGACGGCAAGGATTTTGCGTTTGCCTCCCGCGGCTTCATCGCGACCCGAAAGGACCCCAAAATCATGCGAGACGACGGCCGGGCTGTGGCCTTTGACCTGTCGTCATACGGCTTTCTGGAGGGTTCGGCGCCGGCCAGTGTCAATCCAAGCCTATGGCGACAGGCCCAAATTCTGACCAAGCATGGCCTCTTCAAGGTCCATGAGCGCATCTTCCAGGTCCGCGGCTTTGATGTTTCCACGGTCTCGTTCATCGATGCGGGAAGCGGCTGGATCGTGGTCGACCCCTTGACCACCCAAGAGGTCGCCCGTGCGGCGCTTGAACTCGTACGTGAGCATGTCGCCGACAAGCCGGTATTGGCGGTGATCTACTCCCACTCGCATATTGATCACTACGGCGGGGTGGGCGGCGTCGTCGATGCCGCGGCGGTGGCGGCAGGCAAGGTCAAGGTGATTGCCCCGGAAGGGTTTCTCGAACACGCGGTTTCGGAAAACATCATCGCCGGTCCGGCCATGCTGCGTCGCTCCCGCTTTCAGTTCGGCCATACGCTGCCACGCAGCAAGGACGGTGAAGTCACCAGCGGACTTGGTCCCTGTCCTTCATTGGGTTCACTGTCGCTGATCGCACCGACCCATCTTGTCAATCACACCGGTCAGGAAATGACCATCGGTGAGGTGGTGCTGCAATTTCAGCTGACGCCAGGAACTGAGGCGCCGGCGGAGATGAATTTCTTCTTGCCGCAGCTGTCGGCAGTGTTCATGGCAGAAAACGCCAATCTGACCATGCACAACCTGTTGCCCGCGCGCGGTGCGTTGGTGCGCGACTGCAAGGCATGGGCAGATTATCTCACCCAGTCCATCCGGTTGTGGGCTGATCGCTCTGACGTGATGTTTGCGGCGCATGGCATCCCGCGCTTCGGCCGTGAGGAGATCTCCAATTTTCTGAAGTCGCACCGCGATGCCTATAAATTTCTTCACGACCAATCGGTACGCCTCATGAATGAGGGCCATACCGCAAGCGAAATCGCCGAAGTGCTGGTGTTGCCTGATGTCCTGCGCAAGCAGTGGTTCAATCGTGGCTATTACGGCACGATGAGCCACAATTCGAAGGCCGTGTATCAGCGTTATCTCGGCTGGTATGATGCCAATCCGGTAAACCTCAATCCGCTGCCGCCTGAACCCGCAGCCAAGAAATATGTCGAGGCACTGGGGGGCGCGGACCGGGTTCGGGAGTTGGCCCGTCACGCCGTGACCGCCGGTGAGCTGCGCTGGGCAGCCATGCTTCTCAATCATGCGGTGTTCGCCGATGGCACGGATACCGCTTCACGCGCCATGCTCGCCGATGTCTACACCCAGCTGGGTTTTGAGAGCGAAGCAGGAACCTGGCGTAATATCTATCTGACCGGTGCGCAGGAACTGCGTGACGGGGTCGCACAGCTGCCAGCTATCGGCTTCAGCCCCGATGTGCTGGCTGCGACCACAACGTCGATGCTGTTCGATTTCGCCGCGGTGAGGGTAAATCCGCAAAAGGCGGCGGCGCGCTCCTTTGCGATACGCCTGCAGCTGACGGATCGGGCGGAGAGTCATCTGCTCAGCGTCGGCAATGGCGTGCTCGTGCATGAGATGAATGCGGATGGCAAGGCCGACCTTACCATTGCGATGCGCCGTCCTGATCTCTTGCGGACATTGTTTCTCAAGCAGCCCTGGGCCGATGAGGTAAAGAGCGGTCACATCCGCATCGAGGGCGACGAGAACCTCTATGCAGCACTGGTGGATCTGATCGAACCGATCGTCAACAATTTTGCCGTGGTCACGCCTTGAAGGACCTCACGCCTGGGCTGTGCCCCGGCGCTGCAACGGTGAACCGGGTAGAGATCGTGTGCGTCGGCGGCTGATGTCCCCTGACAAAGGACCTGCCGTCTCATGGGTGAACGCGCCCGCCACACCCTCCCCCTCACGTCGGGGAGGTGCGTGTGGCCACCCGTCCGGCTTGACAGCTCGCGCGCCATGGCGTTTCTGCCCGGCCCATGAGCAGGGCATTTCTTTTCCCCGGACAGGGCAGTCAGGCGGTCGGCATGGGCAAGAGCCTTGCCGAAGCCTATGCGAGTGCACGGCAAACCTTTGAGGAAGTGGATGATGCGCTGGGCCAGCGCCTGTCCAGCCTCATGTGGGAAGGGCCTGAGAGCGAGCTGACGCTGACAGAGAATGCGCAGCCAGCGATCATGGCCGCCTCGATGGCGGTGGTGCGGATCCTCATGACCGATGGCGGCCTCGAGCTTGGCCGCTACGCGCGCATTGTGGCCGGTCATTCGCTGGGCGAGTACACTGCGCTTGCGGCGGCGGGAGCCTTCAGCCTGGCTGATGCGGCCCGCCTTCTGAAGACCCGCGGCCAGGCGATGCAGGCGGCGGTACCGGTAGGGGTGGGAGCGATGAGTGCCCTTCTGGGTGCCGACCCCGAACTTGCCGAAGCGGCGGCCCGTGAGGCCGTGGCGGCGGCCCTTCCGGGAGAAGGCTCGCCTGTCTGTGTCGTTGCCAATGATAACGCGCCCGGCCAGGTGGTGATTTCGGGAACTGCAGCGGCAGTGGCACGTGCCGGTGAGATCGCCCGCGCCAAAGGTGCCAAGCGCGCCATGCCGCTCGCGGTGAGCGCACCCTTCCACTGCCCTTTGATGAAGAAAGCCGCCGATGTCATGGCCGAGGCTCTTTCGCAGGTCACCATTCGTCCACCAGTGGTCCCTCTGATTGCCAATGTCACCGCCGCTGAAGTGTCTGAGCCTGAGCGCATTCGTCAGCTTCTGATCGAGCAGGTGACCGCCCGCGTACGCTGGCGCGAAACCATTTTGTCCTTCCGCGATCTTGGAATTGATGCGACGGTAGAATTTGGTGGAAACAAGGTGTTGACCGGCATGGTCAAGCGCACGGACAAGGATCTGATGCCGATCACGCTTGATTCTCCCGCCGACATCGAAGCTTTTGCAAAATCCCTTTGAGGATGGCGATGTTCGATCTATCCGGAAAAGCCGCACTCATTACCGGTGCCACTGGCGGCATTGGCGGCGCGGTCGCACGCTGCCTGCACGCTAATGGAGCGCGGGTTGCACTTTCGGGAACCCGTACTGAAAGCCTGGCGCAGCTGCAGAGCGAACTTGGCGAGGGCGCCCAGGTGATTGCCTGCAATTTGGCCGACAGCGCCGCGGTGGAGGCTTTGCCCAAGACCGCAGAAGCCCAGCTCGGCGCGCCGATCGACATCCTCATCAACAATGCCGGAATTACCCGCGACAACCTCTTCCTGCGGATGAAGGATGAGGAGTGGGATCAGGTCATCGCGGTTGATCTGACTGCCGCTTTTCGACTGTCGCGCGCCGTCTTGCGTGGCATGATGAAGAAGCGCTGGGGCCGCATTATTTCAATTACCTCGGTGGTCGGTACGATGGGCAATCCTGGTCAGGGTAATTATGCGGCGGCCAAGGCCGGACTCGTGGGCATGAGCAAGTCGCTGGCGCAGGAGGTGGCAAGTCGCGGCATCACCGTCAATTGCGTCGCCCCAGGCTTCATTGCAACGGCAATGACTGAGGCGCTGAGCCAGACGCAGAAAGCCCAGATCGATGCGCGTATCCCGGCCGGTCGCATGGGGTCGGCAGCGGAAATCGCTGCGGCCGTGCTTTTTCTGGCCAGCGAGGAGGCCGCTTACATCACCGGCCAAAGTCTCCACGTCAATGGCGGCATGGTGATGATTTGATAGTTTTTTCAATACGTTAACACCGTGTGGCGGGGCGAGGTCCTTTATGTTACGAAGCAAGCCCGTTGCCGTTCACGCGGGATAATGGTCCTGCCGCGGGCCATCCAACGACTAGCGGCGCAGACAACGAACGAGAGGTTGCAAATACAATGAGCGATACTGCGGAGCGCGTGAAGAAGATCGTCGTCGAACACTTGAACGTCGACGCCGACAAGGTGACGGACAGCGCATCTTTCATCGAGGATCTGGGGGCGGACAGCCTCGATACCGTCGAACTGGTGATGGCATTCGAAGAGGAATTCGGCATCGAGATTCCCGATGATGCGGCCGAATCGATCGTCACCGTGGGAGATGCGGTCAAATATATCGACAAGGCTCAGGCTTAACCCGCTTGAGCCACCTTCGGGCCTGAGGCAAGACCAAGGGATACGATGCGCAGGGTAGTCATCACCGGGTTGGGTTTGGTTACGCCGCTGGCCTGCGGCGTGGAAGCGACGTGGCAGCGCCTGATTGCAGGTCAGTCGGGTGCGCGGCCGATTACCAAATTCAGGACCGATGATCTGGCGACCAAAATCGCCTGTGACGTCCCGCGCGGGGCCAGTGGTGATGGGCTGTTCAATCCCGATGATTGGCTCGATCCCAAAGAACAGCGTCGCATCGATGATTTCATCCTGTTCGGCCTTACGGCTGCGCAGCAGGCGGTTACTGATTCGGGTTATGTGCCTGCTACCGAGGAAGAGCGTTGTCGCACCGGCGTGCTGATCGGTTCGGGGATTGGTGGACTTCCTGGCATCGAAGAGGCCTCGCTGCTTATTGCCGAGAAGGGGCCGCGGCGACTGTCGCCCTTCTTCATTCCGGGGCGGCTGATCAATCTTGTCTCCGGCTATGCCTCGATCCGTTTCGGTTATAAGGGCCCCAATCATGCTGTGGTTACGGCCTGCGCGACCGGGGCGCATGCGATCGGGGATGCAGCGCGTCTCATTGCGTTTGACGACGCGGACGTCATGCTGTGTGGAGGTGCGGAGGGCGCGATCTGTCGTGTGGGTATCGCCGGGTTCAATTCCTGTAAGGCTCTGTCGACCGCCTATAACGACCAGCCGCAGAAGGCCTCGCGTCCCTACGACAAGGACCGCGACGGATTTGTGATGGGCGAAGGCGCGGGTGTTTTGATGCTCGAGGAATATGAGCACGCCAAAGCCCGCGGCGCCAAGATTTACGGCGAGGTCAGGGGCTACGGACTTTCGGGCGACGCCTATCATATCACGGCGCCCAGTGAAGATGGCAATGGTGGCTTCAGGGCGATGCAGATGGCTCTGAAGCGTTCGGGACTGACTGTAGGCGATATCGACTACGTCAATGCCCATGGCACCTCGACGATGGCCGACGGCATCGAGCTTGCTGCGGTGGAACGCTTTCTCGGTGAGGCGGCGCCCAAGGTTGCAATGTCCTCGACCAAGTCATCGATCGGTCATCTGCTTGGCGCCGCCGGCGCGGTAGAGGCGATCTTCTGTCTTCTGGCTATGCGTGACGGAGTCGTGCCGCCCACCATCAATCTTGACCACCCGGACTTTTCGCCCAGGCTGGACCTCGTCGCCAACACCGCCCAGACCCGGCCGGTGCGGGTGGCATTGTCCAATTCATTCGGATTTGGCGGCACCAATGCCTCGCTGATCCTGTCAGCGGTGGACTGATCGCCGTTGCGCCGGGCCGCGATCGCCACTGTCATTGTCGTTCTGGTCCTCGCGGCCGGGATCCTGCTCTGGACAGATGCACAGTATACCGCCTCCGGTCCCGTCGCGCGCCATGGCCATCAGAGCATTGTTCTCATCCGCCCTGGAATGGGAGGCGCCGGCATTGCCCGTACGCTGAAGGCCGCGGGGGTTATCCGCAATGCGATGCTCTTCCAGCTGGAAGTACGTCTCAAGGGGGAAGGGGCCGAGCTTAGGGCGGGCGAATATGCCATTCCCTCCAAGGCCAGCATGGCCGACATCGCCGCCATTCTCATCGCTGGCAAAGTGGTCGAGCACAAGCTGACGATCCCTGAAGGATTTACCAGCCAGATGGCCTACAGTGTGGTGCAGGCTAACAAGGTACTGGTCGGCAAGGCTGGAGCGGTGCCAGCCGAAGGCTCGCTTTTGCCCGACACCTACCTTTTCACCCGGGGCACCACAAGGGCTCAGCTTCTGGCCCGCATGCATCGGGCGCAACTGCGCTTTCTGGCCAAGGTGTGGCCGAAGCGGGCGCCGGGGCTGCCGCTGAAGACCGCCGAGCAGGCGGTGACTTTGGCCTCCATCGTCGAAAAGGAAACCGCCTTACCGCTTGAGCGCCGCCATGTTGCCGCTGTGTTCGAGAACCGCCTTCGCCTGGGCATGAAGCTGCAGTCGGACCCCACCATTATTTACGGCATCACCAAGGGCTATCCTTTGGGCCACCCCATCCTCGAGAGCGAGCTTTCGGCAGTCACCCCCTACAACACCTATGTGATCGACGGTTTGCCACCCACGCCGATCTGCAATCCGGGGCGGGCCTCCATCCTCGCCGTGCTGCACCCCCTCAAGTCCAAGGATCTTTACTTCGTGGCCGACGGCAAGGGTGGGCATGTTTTTGCGGCCACGATCGCACAGCAGGACAAGAACGTTGCCCACTGGCGTGAGATCCAAAAGGCCAAGAAGGGGAACCAGTGACGGTTTTCCCGCTGGCACCGCTTTGGGTATGCTTGTTTCTTTAGGGAGCTCAATCATGTCCATCATCAGCATGACGGGCTTTGCCGAGAGCCACGGCGCGCAGGGTGCTCTCAGCTGGCGCTGGGAAATCAAGAGCGTCAATGGTCGTGGTCTCGATATTCGCCTGCGTACGCCCCCCGGCTTCGACAGCATCGAGCCTGCCGCACGGCTGTTGGCGGGGGAACGGTTCAAGCGCGGCAATCTGCAGGCCACGCTCACACTGGACATGCAGGAAAGCGGGCGCGGCTTCAGGGTCGATCCGGTGGCGCTTGCCGCCGCAATTCGTATTGCACAGGAGCTCTGTGATCAGCATGGCCTGGCCCCAGCGCGGGTCGACGGTCTTTTGGCACTCAAGGGCGTGATCGTTGTCGATGAACTTGCGAATGATCCGGAGGAACGTGCGGCGCGCGATGCAGCCGTCCTGGAAAGTCTTGCTGTTGCCCTCGACAGTCTGCGGCGCTCACGGCGCGCAGAAGGAACCAAGCTGGCAAAGCTGCTGGCGGGTATGCTGGATGAAATCGAACAGCTGACCGCCAAAGCTTCCGGCCTCGCGAGCGCAACACCTGAGACCTTGCGCGCCCGGCTCAGGTCCCAGCTGGGAGAGTTGCTCGCCGACACGGCGATCTCCGAGGAACGCCTCGCACAGGAAGCGGCGGTGCTCGCGCTGCGCGCCGACATACGCGAAGAACTTGACCGGCTCAACGCCCATGTCAGCGAGGCCAGGCGCCTGCTTGCTGCCAGCGAGGCGATCGGCCGGCAGCTTGACTTTCTGTCTCAGGAGTTCAACCGCGAAGCCAACACGTTATGTTCGAAATCTGCGGACATCGAGATGACCCGCATCGGCCTTGCACTGAAGGCGGTGATCGATCAATTGAGAGAGCAGGCGCAGAATGTCGAGTAGAGTGGGCGATTTGCTACCGGGAAGTGCTCATGACTGAAGAAATCCGCCGCCGCGGTCTCATGCTAGTGTTGTCTTCGCCTTCCGGTGCCGGCAAGAGCACCTTGTCGCGGCGTCTGATCGAGAGTGACGGCAATCTGGTGATGAGCGTATCGGCAACCACAAGGCCAAAGCGGCCCACCGAAGTCGACGGACGCGACTATCACTTCGTCAGTGCGGATCGCTTCGAGGCCATGCGCAAGGAAGATGCGTTTCTCGAGCACGCGATGGTCTTCGGGCACAGTTATGGCACACCGGCGGCGGCGGTCCATGAAGCCCTTGAGGCTGGTCGCGATGTGCTCTTCGACATTGACTGGCAGGGCGCCCAGCAGCTCAAGGAAAGAGCGCGCGACGACCTTGTCAGCGTGTTCATTTTGCCGCCGAGCCATGCTGAGCTTGAACGCCGCCTTAAAACGCGGGCACAGGACTCGCCAGAAACCGTGCGGACACGCATGTCCAAGGCGGCCAATGAGATCAGCCACTGGCCAGAATATGATTATGTCATTGTCAATCACGACATCGAGATGGCGCAGGCCCAGCTTGAAGCTGTGCTGAGCGCAGAACGGGTGCGTCGCACCCGCCAGATCGGTCTGTCCGAATTTGTGGGCAGACTGGTACGCAGCAGCTGACAGTCCGGCCAGCTCCTGCGCCTAATGGCCAAGTTCCAGGCGGTAGACCTGTTTGGCGGTCCCGCTGAACAGGGCGGTCTTCTCCTCCGCGGAATAGCCCTCGGCGCAGAGCTTAAGTGCGTTCCAGAGTGTGGCGTAGTCACAGCTGAAGGAATCGACCGGGAAATTGCTTTCGAACATGCAGCGATTCGGCCCGAAACTCTGGATGCAGACATCGATATAGGGCCGCCAGGCGCGGGCCAGTGCTTCGGCTGAGGCCGGACGGTGTGCATAGGACCATTCAAAGCCAGCAAATGGCATGGCAAGGCCGCCGAGTTTGACATGGACATTGCTGCATTGGGCAAGAGCGCGAATGCCCTGCTGCCAGTCCTTGAAGCGTGCCTCGCGTTTGGAGGTGTACATGCCGATGCCAAGCGGCGTGCCGACATGATCGATGACAATCCGGGTTTCGGGAAAGGCGCGCGCCAGATCAACCACTTCCGGCAATTGCGGCTCCAGAAACCAGGCATCGAAAGAAAGTCCGAGCTTGTGCAGCAGCCCAAAGCCCGAGCGAAAGGCGGGGTCCGTGTAAAGTCCCTGGGGTACGCGGCCGTGCAGCGGGCCCAGAACGGCGGGATCTTCCGACCACGCGGCACTTTGCCGGATGCCGCGGAAGCGGCCATGTCCGGCTGCAATGTGGGCACGCAGGACGTCCTCCGCCCGCTCACCCTGACGCAGATCGACATGGCCAACAATGCCGGCGCAGGCCCGTACCGGGCCGTAAATGCCGCTGGCGCTCATGGCCGCGATGCCATTGACGAATTCGGTTTCGCCCACGCAGCGCAATGCCTCCGGGCCATCGGCACGATACATCGCACCGCATTCCATGTAGACCGTAGCGACGACGTTGTGGCCGCTCTTGAGGTCTTTGAGTAGCTCGTCGAAGAGATAGCGCGGCGTGTTGCGAATGATGTCCATGAAGCCGTGCTGCAGGGGAGGTAGGTCCTGCAGCACTCCGGTAGGCCGGTCCCACAGATGGTGGTGTGGATCAACGATCGGCAGGTCTGGTTCGAGAATTTCGTCAGCCATTATCGTCTCCCTGCAACAACAATTTGGTGCGAGCGCGTCACATGTGACTTCGCGCGCGCGATGAAGTGAGAGCATCGCAGGCGTGCCGCCAAGCGTCTCCGAAACCCCACACTCCGCCCAGCGCGGCGAGCCCCGTGGCACCCGCGCCGAAATACGCCAGGCAATCTGCGTGCCCAGTCACGGGGTGAGCACAACGCGACCGATAATCCTGCCGGCTCTAAGATCATCGAGCGTCTTGGAAGCTTCGGCGAGAGGGCGGGTCTGATAGGGAATGGGATCTACCTTGCCGGCCCGCACCAATTCCATCATTTCCTTGGCCTCGGGCAGGGAGCCGACAAACGAGCCGGCGATGGTCAGTGCCCGCATTGGAAACAGCGGCAGCGGCATGGTCATGGCGCCACCGAAGAGCCCGACGATGATGATGCGCCCACCCTTGCGAACGATGGCATTGGCGAAGGCAAAACTCTGCTCCGAGCCGACAAAATCGACCACCGCATAGGCGCCGCCGGTTTCGGCCATAAACCGCTTGGCGACACCATCATCCTTGGTGTTGTAAGTGGCTACGGCACCGGCTTTTTGGGCGGCATCGAGCCGTCCTTGATCAATATCCGCAGCGATGGGACCGCGGCCAAACAGGGCCTTGGCGAACTGTACACCCATCATGCCCACGCCGCCGCAGCCAAGGACTACCACCGGATCGCCCGCCGTCACCTTGCCGACTTTTTTCATGGCGCCGAAAGCAGTCAGCCCCGAGCACATATAGGCTGCGGCAAGTGCTGCTTCGGTTTTGCCGAAATCCAGAAGATATTTGGGATGGGGAACGAGCACGTGGCTCGCATAGCCGCCCGGTACATTGGATGAGCAGCCAAGCTGGCGTGGCTTGAGGCAGAGATTTTCCTCACTGCGTGTACACGCCGCACAGCTGCCACAACCGATCCAGGGAAAGGCCGCGTAGCGGGCGCCGATCTTGACGTCCTTTGCCTCGGGACCGGTGGCGACAACCTTGCCTTGAATTTCATGGCCGAGCGTGTGCGGTAGCTTCAGGGTCGCCAGAGGCAGGCGATTGCCACCACCCAGGTCAAAGTAACCATCATGAATGTGAACATCGGAGTGACAAACGCCAGCGTGTTCGACCTGGAGCAGAACTTCACTGCCTGTGGGTTCGGGTGTGGCAGCTTCGATGGACTGAAGTGGTTTTCCGAACTCGACAATAGCCTGGCTCAGCATGGCGCACGGGTCTCCTGAGATCTGATCTTTTGTCACTGTGGCACGGGTGCGCCTTGGGCTCAACGCCTGATCGCGGTGTCGTCGAGCGCACGCGCCAGTGCGGCAAAATCTGCAATATCAAGTTCTTCGGCGCGCGCGGTGGGCGGTATTCCGGCATGGAGCAGGGGGCCCTGAACATCGGCAAAGAGCGCCTTCAGGCTTTGGCGCAGCATCTTGCGCCGATTGCCGAAGCCTGCTGCTGTCACCCGTTCCAGAGCGCGCAAAGAACAGGCTGCCCGGGGTGTCGGCAGTGGCTCGATGCGCACCACCGACGACATCACCTTGGGCGCTGGGGTAAAGGCGCTGGGATGCACATCAAACAGGAGCTGCGGTTCCGTACGCCATTGGGACAGCACGGAGAGCCGACCATAGGCCGAGGTGCGAGGCGTTGCCACGAGGCGCAGCGCCACCTCGCGCTGAAACATCAAAGTCAGGCTGTGCCAGAAGGGAGGCCAGGACGCCGCCGACAGCCATTTGACGAGCAGCGCACTGCCAATGTTGTAGGGCAGATTGGCGGCGATGCGGACTGGTCCGGTGACCCCTTTGGCAGCGAAGAGGGCGGCCTCGTCGAGCGCAAGCGCATCGGCCTCGATCACCTCAAGACGGCCGGGGTAGGCTAGGGCAAGTTCGTTTAGGGCCGCGATGCAGCGTGGATCGCGCTCCACCGCGATTACCCGCGTGGCGCCTTCGGCCAGCAGCGCCCGGGTCAATCCGCCTGGCCCGGGACCCACTTCGTAGATGGTGGTGGCGCTGAGGGGACCGGCGGCTCTGGCGATGCGGCGGGTCAAGTTGAGGTCGAAGAGAAAATTCTGCCCCAGCGATTTGCGCGGCGCGATTGCGTGGCGGGCCACCACCTCCCGCAAGGACGGCAGCTCCGGTTCAGCCAACTCTGTCCATCCGCGCATCGGCGATCTGGGCCGCCATGGTGATCGCTGCCAGCATGCTGCGGACATCCGCCCGGCCGCTGCCAGCCAGATCAAGCGCGGTGCCATGATCGGGCGAGGTGCGAACGATGGGCAGGCCGAGAGTCACGTTCACCGCCTCCCAGAAATGCAGGGTCTTGATCGGGATCAGAGCCTGATCATGATACATGCAAAGCGCGGCGTCATAGTGACAGCGTGCCTCAGCATGAAACAACGTATCAGCTGGCAGGGGGCCGCGGACATCCAGTCCCTCTTCTCTCAAGGAGCTGACCGCCGGGCGGATTTGGGCTTCGTCTTCGCTGCCGATGTGTCCGCCCTCGCCGGCATGGGGATTGAGCCCGGCAATCGCCAGACGCGGCCGGGCAATGCCAAAGTCCTGCGCGAGGGCTGAAAGGACGATGCGTGCGGTCGCGCAGATGGCGGCGGAACAAATCTGCGCCGGTACCTCGGCGAGCGGGATATGAACGGTCAAGGGCACCACCCGCAGTTGTGGGCCGGCCAGCATCATCACGGCCCGTGGTGCCTGGGTCAGCGCCGCGAGGTATTCGGTGTGGCCCGGAAAGGCGAACCCGCCATCCTGCATGGCCTGCTTGTTAATGGGGCCGGTCACGAGCGCTGCCGCGTCTGCCGTCATGATCTGGGCGACGGCAAAACTGATCGCGTTGGCGACGCTGCGGGCATTGTCCGGGCTCGCCTGGCCCGGCCGGCGTCCCGCGGGCGCGTTCCCACTGTCGAGGAGAGCGTCGGGCTCCACCCGGCCACAGTGCAAGAACACCTCGGGGTCGCCGACCAGGCGCAAGGGATGGCTGCCCACCCGCCCCTTCAGCGCGTGATAGGCGCGCACCGCCAGTTCCGGACCAACGCCGCCTGGCTCTCCCATGGTGATGAGAACCGGAGCCTGACGGGAGGGTGCGGCCTCAGCGGGTCTCAATGTCGGCATGGCGGCGCAGATGGCGCAGGAAGCGACGGGCCAGAACGGCCATCTGCTCCTGATAAAGCTGGTTTGCCACTTCGTCCCGGGTCGGAACCTTATAGGCGATGACTTGGGGCGGCCGCTTGTCACAGCGTACGATGAGCTCGATGCCGGCACTTGATTCGAAGGGCTGTGTCGCCTCTCCGGCGGTGGTCTTGGACAGTGCCTGGCGGATCTGCGCACTTAGATTGGTCAGGCGCATTGTCCCGAGGTTCATGTAGAGGGCGCCGCGCATGTGCTGCACCAGGTTGGGCAGCATCTTGCAGTCGACAATGCGGCTGCGCAGCACCTCGGCGGCCAGGACGGCATTTTTGAGCAAAGCGGGCGGGGGCTTAGGTCCGATGGGCAGGAGCACGCGGGCAAGCGGCAGCACGCCGGGCGGATAGGCCGGGGCCTCGGGCTTCTGCTGCGCCATCTTGGAGCCGGCAGGAACCTGGATTTCGCGCAGGGCGAGGACGTAGTAGCCACCGGGGCCGAGAATCGGCTTGGAAATCTCGCCGGTCTTCAGCTTCAGGAGGGCGGCCTCAAGTGGCGGAGCCAGCTGGTCGGCAGTGATGAAACCAAGATTGCCACCGTCGGCAGCAGTTGGGTTCTGGCTGACGCTACGCGCCACGCTGGGAAAGGGCGCACCATTGCGGATCTGCGCCAGGACCGCGTCCATCGCCGCCTTGACCTTGGCCTTGTCCGCCGGGCGGTCGATGGCCAGGAAGATTTCCGAAACCTCGTAGCGGGGCTTGTTGGCGTTGCGCTTGATGCGCTTCATTTCATCATTGACGCGTTTCGGGGAAACCTCGGCCTCATCGCCATAGCGGCCCTGAACTGTCTTCGACCATGCGATCTGTGCGGCAATCTGACCGCGCAGCGTCGACATCTGCACGCCCGCCGCCGCGAAGGTGGCTTCGAGCTTGGCCTTGTCGATGTGGTTTTCGGTGAGGATGCGATTGATGGCGGTGTCGACTTCACCGGCGCTGACGCTGATGTTGTGCTTTTGCGCTTCCAGGAGCTGGATGCGTTCGGTCTCCAGCTGCTTAAGGATCTCCGCGCGCAAGCTCTTCATCTGCTTGGCATTGGGATGGGTGCCGGTTGTCACCAGAAACAGCTTGAGGCGCTGCTGGACATCCATTGTGGAGATCGCCGTGTCATTGACGATCGCCGCGACGCTGTCGCCCTGAAGGCTGGGGGGCAGCACGGGGAGTTGGTTGGCGGACGGGCCGCTTGCGAGTGTGGAGGCGCTGGCGGGCTCGTTGGCGGCAAGTTCGGTGCCCTTCGGGGCCGCACGGCCTCCTGCGTAGAGGGGCGCTGCACTTGCCCAAACGGCGATGCCGACAAGGCCGGCCGCAACAGCGATGCGAGGTTTACAGGTCAACGATGTCTTCGTTTCTTCTCGGGTTAACGAACGGGTACCGGGCTTGAGCCCGCACTCCACCCACTACAGGGGCCGATCGCAGCGGCAGAATAAGGAAATCTGCGGCCGCTTCAAGGCGCCCCGGGGCAGGACAGGGGTTTGAGGGCAAGCTCAAGGAATGGAAGCCTGCTGGATCGGCTCGGAAAAGGCATTGCGGGGGAACAAAGGCGTGTTCTGGTCGGCCTCACCGCCAAATTTGGGAATGATGTTGAAAAGGATCGAGGTCGATGGGGCAACATCCAGAAAGCGCGTATAGCTGCGCTGATAGGCGATGGAAAGGCCGAGGCAATCATTCTGCCAGCCGATTCCCAGTTCGGTATCGAGCATCTGCGAGTTTTGCAGATCGCGCCGCGCTGCGGCAAATGCGGACCAGTGGGTGCCGATGCCCAGGGTCAGCGCTCCGTTGATTTCGGCGCGCGGGGCCCCAAGGCTCACCGCCTGCCGGTCCAGGCGGATATAGCTGACGTCGAAACTGGAGCGGCCATAGGTGCCGTGGAAATAGACTTCGTCACGGTCCACCGTGCCGGTGTTGGGATTGAGATCAAGGCGCTGCGTCAGGCTCAGATAGGGAAAAAACCGCACCCGATAGCGGGTGACGATGTCGGATCGTGTGCCATAGAGCCCGGAATTGACGCCAAAGATGGGATCCGCCTTGGGCCTGAGGACCTGGCCCACCAGTCCCTCAATGCTGCCGCCAGGGAAATAGGCTTCTGCTTCCACGCCGACATTGGTTCTGGGCCCGCTCTCCCACAAGGAATAACCGGGCATGCGTGAGACGCTGAAGATGTCGGTGTCGTCGAGCTCGAAATCGGTGGAATCCTCGTTGGGAATCCCGCTGGGATTACCGCCATAGGGTGCGGCGATCAGCTGGACGATGGGCTGGAGCACGTAGGAATGTCCGGCGCGGCCCTCTGTGATGAAGGGCCAGCGCCAATCCGCGACCAGCATGGGTTGGGCGCGGTCGATGTAGTGCACGCCGGCAGGAATGGGGTTGCCCTGCAGATCGGTCACAAGACCCGGATTGTTCGGGTCACCCGTCACACGCCACAGATCGGCGCGGGCCTGAGCGCTCAGGGTGATGAGCTGTCCATCGGAGGTGATCATCGGCAGCTGCCAGCGCATCTCGGTGGAGAGCCGCTCGTCGCTGGCCCCGACATTACGCAGGACGCTTGCGCTCGTGACATTGAAGCGGAACTGGCCTCCTGCCACGGTCTGGGGCGGGATGTAGGTGTAGTCGATCGATGGCAGAACAATGGGAATTTCGTTTTGATTGACGCGCCCAACCCGCAGGTCCTGAAAATAGAAGCCGCTCATCAGAAAACGACTGCGTCCTGACATAGCCTCCAGATAGACGTCGTTGTTGAGGGTGACGTCGTTGGAGATGTTGAAACGCTTCAAAAATGTCTGATTCGAGGTGAGAGCAGCACTGTAACCAACATGCCAGATGTCGCCGATGGGGATCTGGCCGGCACCGAACAGTGCACTTTGCCAGGACCAAATGCCATTGGACGGAGCATAGCCTATGTCCGGTTGCAGCCACAGGCCGCCATTATTCAAGCGCTGACGGTATTCGCCACGCACGATGTCACCAGCCGCGCTCGTGATCATGGGCTCGATGGTTGCGTCCTGCGAATTGTTGATGGCGATGTAGTAAGGCAGAAGGACGAATGAGCCGAGTGATGAGGAGGTTCCGGCGGAGGGCCGCAAAAGCCCGGACAGATGTTTTACGGTGGGATCAGGGTGGACGAGGATCGGACTGTAAAATACCGGCACGCCCCACAGTTCGATCAGCGCGTTTTGATAATAGATCCGGTGTTCGGACTGGTCATAGATAACCTTGCTCGCCTTCAGTGCCCAGGTCGGCGTCGTGTGTCCGGTACGCACGCACAGTGCGCAAGGGGTGTAGGCGGCGTTGCGCGCGACCACCATGGAGCCCTTCTTTATCGCACTTCTGGCCACCACCCGTCCGCTTTTGCCGATGAGTGCACGAAAGCCTGAAAGGGCGCCGTCTCGCAGATTGTTGCTGAGCACGACATGATCGGCAAAGGCGACGTTGCCGTCGGGAGCAAGCAGGCTGACCTGACCCTTCGCGGTAACCTTGTTCGCCTTTTCGTCATAGACGACCGTCTTAGCCAGCAGGATCTGCGCCTTGTCGTCGATTTCGACATGGCCTTCGGCCACGACCACATCATGCGCACTGTCATAGGTGATGCGGTCGGCTTTCAGGAGAATCTCATTGCTGCTGGAAACGGGCGCAGCGCTCCTTGCGTCCGCCGGCGGCCCCAAAAGGGTGACGAGGACGGCAATGAGGCTCACCCCTGCGCGCAGTGCGCCGGCGCGTGCCATGCTCAGCCATCCTCCTGGTGAAACACCAGCGTCATCCCCAGAAGGATGGCGGCAGCGGCTGGCGCTGAGGCGGCCAGAACTACCGGCACGATTCCTGATTCGCCGAGTGCCCGCGTCAAGTCGCTGAAGAAATAGACCCCAAAGCCGCAGAGTACGCTGTAGAGCACGACGCGGCCTATTCCGCCCAGCCGTGCCAGGCGCAGGGAAAAGCTCGCGGCCATGAACACCATGGCTGCGAACATGGCTGGAAGCATCAGAAGTGAATCAAAATATAACACATAGCGTGTTGCCGAGAAGCCTGCGGCCTGTGCCGCGTCGATGAAGTGCGGCAGATTCCAGAACGAGATGGTTGTCGGCGGCGCGAAGCTTTCCTGGATGTGCTGAGGGGTCAGCGTGGTGGCAAGACGATAGTGCGGGTAAAATTTGACGTGACCCACCGCATCGCTGACATAGGCCTGATCAAGATCCCAATAACCGGTTTTGAGATCTGCGCTGCGTGCATCGATGCGGCCGGTAAAGGCGTCTTTCGCTCCGTAGAGGAAGACGATGGCGTCGTAAAGTCTCACCCCCTGATCGGCGACTCGGAGGGCATGTATCACCGACTGGTGTTCCCGGTCGCCCTGACGCAGCCACAGGCCGTTCTGCGAGACGTCAAGCTGGGAGGCCTGGCCGTGCAGATATTTGGCCTCAAGGCTCGCATATTGCTGCAGCAGGAGCGCGGAGACCGGGGTGATCGCGAGCACGCTGACAACACCCATCAGCACGGCAACGCTGAGTGAGGGCGCGAGCAGGTTCCAGGCGGAAACCCCTGCGGCGCGGATGGCCAGAAGCTCGTGGCTGCGTGAGAGGCGCACGAAGCTGTACACCCCGCCCAAGAGCACCGCAAAAGGCAGGAGGCTGAGACCCAGATTGGGCAGTTCCAAAAGGCTCATGCCGATCACAAGGCTGGTGTCGATGTGCCGGCCAGCCGTGTGGTTGAGGAGGCCAACCAGCGCGATCGACCAGGCCAGGAACATGATGGCGCTGAACACAATGCCCACGCCGATGAGGAATTGGCGCGCCAGATACCGATAAAGTGTCCACGACCAGATCACGCCGTCGGCTCCGGTAGCGCCCGCCTGATGCGCCAGCTGTGGTGCCAGCCGCTCAGATAGAGCGCCGCTGCGGCGAGCGAGGCCAGAGGCACCAGATAGATGAGGATGATCATCATGGGATCGCGCGCGGCCAGCCCCTGTATGCCATAGCCGAGGATACGTATCCCTCCGGCGATGGTCGAAGCAAGGAACAGACGCAAGGCATAGGCGCCACGGGCCCGCCGGCCCTGGGTCACGGCCGCCAGCGCAATGAGGGCGAAGACGAGGCTGTAGAGTGGTTCGGCAAGGCGGTTATGGCCCTCCGCCACAAAGATGTTCTCCAGCTTCTGGCGATCGGGCAGTGACGCCGGCAGATGGGGCCAGAACAGCTGGTTCAGATAGCGTTCGTGAATCTGCAGGATACCTTGCGAACGGGCATTGGCGAACTGGTCGAGGTCAAAGACATAACTTCTGAATTTGAGCACGGACAGTTTGGCGCCGCGCTGCGAAGACTGCTCAATGGTACCGTGACGCATGATGAGGCGTGCGCCCATTGGGGTCTGTGCCAATAAGCCGCTTTGGGCGATGTAGGTGATGGGGTGGGCGGTATCGCGATTGTCATGCACGAGAATGCCATGAATCTGGCCGTCCGAGGACAGATCGCGAATGAACACGGTGAGGCCTGGTGCCGGGGTATTGAACGTCCCCTCGGTGAGGATCGCCGCCCCGATATCAGCACGGATATTGATTTCCTGCTGCTCCATGGCCTGTTGTGTGAAAGGCATCAGCCACAGGGTGTTGAAATAGGTGAGTGCTGTCACCATTAGCCCGACCATGAGAACCGGCACGGCGAGTTGAAACGAACTGTAGCCGGCGGCAGTCATGGCAACCAGCTCGCTGTCGGAGTTGAGCTTGTTGAGGCCGAACATTGTCCCGGCAAAAAAGGCAATGGGCAGGATGATGACGAGCAGATCCGGTAGCATCAGCAGGGTCAGGTAGAAAAAGGTCGGTGCCGACTGGCCGCGATTGATCACCAGATCCAGCAGGCGCAGCGACTGCGACAGCCAGACCACGGCGCTCAGCACGAAGGCAAAAAAAGCCGTGGGCCCGATCAACTGGCGCAGCACGTAATGGGATAGGCGCGGCATGGGTATCCGAATTAGGGCTCTGGCCGGCGTCTCTGCGGCCTTTCATGCAGGTTACGATTGGTCCTAAACTAGCATTTTCCTGCCGCCGCCCGGCAATCCTTCTGTGCCCGACAGCGCAAAAGTGCAAGTCTCATCCGTGGCATGGCCCTTCCTGGAGTCGAACCGATGCAAATCAGCTTTTCCGCGCCCTCCACCACCAGCGGTGGTGCTCTCATCGTGGCCGCCCTTGCCGGCGGGGCCTTCACCGCCTCGGCGGCGGAGGCCGATCGCATGGCCGGTGGGGCGCTCAAGCGCGCCCTCGAGGTCAGCCGCTTCTCTGGCAAATCGGGGCAGTCGCTGGAGATCTTGGCACCATCAGCGGTCAAGGCCTCTCGGATCATCCTCGTTGGCCTTGGCGCTGTGGAGGAGCTTGACGGGCTCAGGGCCGAGCAGATCGCTGCGGATGTCGTGGCGCGTCTGCTCGCTTGCGGGGAAAAGAGCGTCCACTTTGCGATCGACCGGCCGCGGGGCCTCAAACTCGGCGATGCCGAGCTTGCCGCCCACCTGGCGATGGGCGTGGAGCTGCGTGCCTACAGCTTCGACAAATATCGCACGCGGCAGCTGGAAGAACGGGCGGCAACGGTGAAGAAAGTGAGTATCGGCACCAAGGACGTGGCCGGTGCCCGCAAGATCTGGCGTGAGTTTGCGGCGGTGGCTGAGGGAATCTGTCTGGCGCGCGACCTCGTCAATGAGCCGCCCAACGTGCTGTTCCCGGCTGAATTCGCCCGCCGGACCAAAAAACTCACAGCGCTTGGGCTCAAGGTCGAGGTTCTTGGCGCGGCACAGATGAAGAAGCTTGGCTTTGGAGCCCTGCTTGGCGTGGCCCAGGGCAGCGCCCATGAGCCGCAGCTGGTTGTGATGCAGTGGCTGGGGGCGCGCAATCGCAAGGCCCCGCCGATCGCGTTGGTTGGCAAGGGTGTCTGTTTTGATTCGGGCGGGCTGTCGCTGAAGCCGGCAGCCTCGATGATGGGCATGAAGGGCGATATGGGCGGTGCAGCCGCGGTGACTGGAACCATGCATGCACTGGCGGCGCGCAAGGCCCGCGTCAATGCCATCGGCGTCATTGGTTTGGTTGAGAACATGCCCTCCGGCACCGCCCAGCGTCCGGATGATGTCGTGACCTCACTCTCCGGCCAAACCGTCGAGGTTCTCAACACCGATGCGGAAGGCCGACTGGTACTTGCCGATGCTCTTACCTATACCCAGCGACGCTT
Source organism: Pseudomonadota bacterium (assembly GCA_021804785.1). GTDB lineage: Bacteria > Pseudomonadota > Alphaproteobacteria > Micropepsales > Micropepsaceae > Rhizomicrobium. The sequence goes on from JAJZGY010000004.1 coordinate 51,063, forward strand.
CAAGCCGCGGCTCCTGATCGATCTGGCGACACTGACCGGTGCCATCATGGTGTCACTCGGGGCGGAGCACGCCGGACTGTTTGCCAATGATGATAACTTGGCCGCACAGCTGGCGCAGGCAGGTAAGCAGGAAGGCGAGCTGGTGTGGCGGATGCCGCTGTCGCCCAATTACGACAAGCTGCTCAAATCCAAGATTGCTGACATGAAGAACATCGGCAGCGGTCCCCATGCCGGTGCGATCACTGCGGCACAGTTCCTGCAGCGCTTTATCACTGACAAGCAGAGCTGGGCGCATTTGGATATTGCCGGGGTCGCCTGGCAGGATGGCGAGCAGAAGTCGCTCGCCCCGTCCTGGGGTGTCGGCTGGGGTGTGCGCATTCTCAACCGCCTGAGTAAGGACCATTACGAAGTTTAGCCCGGTGCGCTCGTCGTGACAGAGACGTTGTTCTATCATCTTGAGCGGCGCACGGTTGAAGGAGTGCTGCCCGAACTGCTGGAGCGCACGCTGGCACGGGGCTGGCGGGCGCAGGTCTGCTGCGACACTGTCGAACGGGCAGAGGTGCTCGATACTTTGCTGTGGACCTATCGCGAGGACAGTTTTTTGCCGCATGCTTGCGTCGGCGATGGACTTGCCAGTGATCAGCCAATTCTCATCAGCATGCAGAGGGAGCTGGCAAACCATCCGGATGTCCTCTTTCTCGTCGGTGGGGAGATGCCGGTGTGGGACAGCCCGGAACTTGCACAGCTCAGTCGCATCGTTCTTTTGTTCGATGGCTCCGACACGACCAGGCTCGCCGCGGCCCGCGCGGCATGGAAGGCTGCCGAGGCGGCCGGTCACACCGTGACATACTGGCGCCAGAACGCGGCGGGCAAATGGCAAAAGCAAGCGTGAAACGCGCGCGCCGTCGCCGCGATCGTGGACTTTAGGTTCAACGAAGACAAAGGAGGGGGCGGTGTTTAACTTGCGCGGGCGCGGACAGCTACTACGCATACTGGGCGTCAGCTTTGGCATAGCCGTCGCCCTCGGAAACATGATTGGCGCCGGTATCCTGCGGGCTCCCTCCGCGATCGCGGCGACCATGCCCGATGGCAGGCTGATCCTCCTTCTGTGGATCATCGGCGGGCTTCATGTCCTGTTGAGCATCAACATCCTGTCCGAACTGGGTACGGCGATTCCACAGAGTGGCGGACCTTACCTCTATGCGCACCGCGCCTTCGGTGACATTGCCGGCCTCGTGGTGGGGTGGTCGCAATGGATGAGCAAGCTTGCGGGCATCGCCGCGACCTCGATCGCCTGCGCTGAGTTCCTGCCGATTGTCATCCCTGCTGCGGCCCGTTACACCCTGGCCGTGGCACTCGGCGTGCAGGGCGCGCTCTATCTGCTCAATGGTGTTGGCCTGAGGCCTGGGCGAACGATGCAGGAGGCCTCCAGTCTGATCAAGACGGCGATGCTCGTGGTGTTCATCGCCGCAGCCATTGCCGTGATTGCCCCTGCCGGGCAAGCCGGCACAACCCATCTGCATGCGGCTGGAACTGCGCTGGGCTGGGCCGTGGTGATCAATGCCTATTCGCTCATTCGTGGGGCCTATTCTGGATATGATGCGCCGGTCTATTTCAGCGAGGAGAATACGTCACCGACGCGGAATATTCCGCTGTCGCTACTCTTTGGCCTCATCCTTGCCTTTGCACTGTATGTAGGCGTCAATGGCGCGCTCATTTATGTATTGGGCGTGCGGGGCGTCGCAGCAACGGCGTTACCCTTTAACACCGTACTCAATCAGTTGGGCGGCCCCTTGCCGGGAGTGATCTTTGCTCTGGGCGCGATGATTGCGGTGGCCGGCGTGGCCAATTCCGGCATCATGACGGCGCCGCGGATCCTATTTGCACTGGGTCGCGATGGACTGCTGCCCCGCTGGTTTACCGCGGTCAATGTCGGTGGCAGCCCCTATGCGGCGGTGCTGCTGACCGGGTTGTGCTCGCTGGCGCTCGCCGCCAGCGGTTCCTTCGCCACGGTCTTCGGACTCATCGCGCTCCTCGATACGGTCGGCTATGTCCTCGTCGATGCTGCCTACTTCGCGCTGCGACGCAAGGAACCGGAACTGCCGCGCCCGTTCCACGCGTATTTTCATCCTGTGGCGCCAGCGCTGCTGCTCGTCGTCGATCTCGTTCTGCTGGTTTTGTTTTCCGGCGCCAACAGTCTTGCACTCTATTTTGCGGTGGGACTGACGCTCTTATGCGTGCCTTTGGCGGTACTGGCCCGGCGCGCCCGCCAGGCATGAAATTGTCGTAACGGTTGACAGGGATCGAAAAAGGCGGCCCTTAGCCACAAAGGGCTGCGCGCAAAGAGACATCGCCTTCCATGCCCCTCGGCTTTAGTTTTGGCACGATCATCGTGCTTCTGATCGACTTTGCACTCAGCGCCCATGTCATGCGCAGCGGGCGCTCGTATCTTTGGATTCTGCCCATCGTGCTTTTTCCGCCCCTGGGCTGGATTGCCTATGTGGCCTATGCCGTGGTGAGCGGTGCGGTGAGCAGCGGACAGGCGCGACGCTTTGCCGACGATATCGTCAACACCGTAGATCCCGGCAGAAGCTATCGCGAAAAGAAACGCGAGGTTGAGAAGGTTGGCTCGGTTGATTCCAAGCGGGCGCTGGCTGAGGAGTGCATCCGCCGCGGGCTGTTTCCGGACGCGATCGACCTTTATCTCAGTGCCATGGCCGGGCCATTGGGTGCGCAGGACACGGCGCTGCTCTTTGGATTGGCACGCGCCAAGCTTCTGGCCGGAGATGGCGCTGGCGCCGAAGCGGCGTTTGATGAACTCAAAAAGGCGGACCCGGTTGCCTTCAATGCAGATGCCGAACTCGATTACGCCCGCAGTCTTGCGCTACAGGGAAAGAACGAGGCCGCGCTCGCCCAATATGAAAAGATCCTGCCCAAATATCCGGGTGAGGAGGCGCGCTGTCGCTATGGCCTTTTGCTGAAGACGCTTGGACAGGACGAGCGGGCGCGACGGGTGTTCCGCGAGATTGTCGACTCGGTGAAGGGTGCCCCCACCTATTATCGCCGCCGTCAGCGCGAATGGCTTGTCATCGCACGGCGTAATCTGTCGTCTTAGGGCGGCGGTGGCGCGCGCAGGACAAGAAGTGGCCCTCAACGCACGCTCGTCAGGGCTGTCTCATAGGCTTCCTGTGCCTTCAGCCAGCGCTCTTCAGCAGCGGCCAGTTTCTTGACGGCGTCAGCCCGTTTCTTGGACACAGCGGTGCCTTTGAGCGGATCGCGGACGAAGAGAAGCGGATCGGTGAGGGCGCGGTCATATTTGGCGATCTCCTCGGAGAGGGTCGCAATCTGCCGTTCTTCGAGGTCGACCTGATCCTTGAGCGGACGCAGCTGACTGCGCCGCTGTGCCGCGTCACGCCTGACATCTTCCTTGGAGGGGCGCGCAGCCTCACTGATCTGCACGGATGGACGGTTCTCGCCCATGAGCAGATAGCGGCGGTAATCCTCGAGATCGCCATCGAAAGTGTGAACCTGGCCATCGGCGACGAGAAGCAGGCGCTCGGCTGTCGCTTCGATCAGCCTGCGGTCGTGGCTGATGAGAATGACCGCGCCTTCAAAGTCGTTGAGTGCGGTCAGAAGGCTCTCGCGGGCATCGATGTCCAGATGATTGGTGGGCTCATCGAGGATGAGCAGATTGGGATGATCAAGGGTCGCCAGGGCGAGCATCAGCCGGGCTCGTTCGCCGCCGGAGAGGGCGCCCACCTTGGTGGTCGCCTTGGCGGCGGAGAAGCCGAAACCGCCAAGCTGGCTCCTCAGATGCTGTTCACTTAGCCTTGGTCGCAGCAAGCCAAGAGTTTGCAATGGCGTCAGCTGTGCCTGCAGTTCTTCAAGCTGATGCTGTGCAAAATATCCTACGCTCAGTTTGCGCGCCCGAAACAGCGTGCCCCCCATTTTGTCGAGCTTGCCGGCCATGAGCTTGGCGAGAGTGGATTTGCCGTTGCCGTTCTTGCCCAAAAGCGCGATGCGCTCGTCCGGATCGATGCGCAGGTCAAGCTGTGAGAGGATTGGTCGACCTGGTTCGTAGCCAACGCTGACCTGCTCGAGGGTCAGCAAAGGCGGGCTGGCGTCGAACGGAGCTGGCAGCCGGATCGGCGTTACCTGCTCATCAAGCGGAATGTCGATCTCTTCCATCCGCTCGAGCATCTTGATGCGGCTCTGGGCCTGGCGGGCCTTGGAGGCCTTGTAGCGGAAGCGGTCGACGAAGGTCTGGAGGTGTTTGCGCCGTGCCTCCTGACGTTTGGCGAAGGCAAGATCATTGGCGCGGCGCAGGGCCCGCGTCGCCGTGAAGCTGTCGTAATTGCCGCTGTAAAGCGTGAGGCGGCCATGTTCGAGGTGGAGAATGAATTCGCACACACTGTTGAGCAGGTCGCGATCATGGCTGATGAGCAGGACGCTGCCGCGATAGCGTTTCAGATAATCTTCCAGCCACAATACGCCCTCAAGATCGAGGTAATTGGTTGGCTCGTCGAGCAGAAGCAGGTCAGGGGCAAGAAACAGGATCGCGGCAAGGGCCACGCGCATGCGCCAGCCGCCGGAAAATTCCGCACAGGGTCGCAGCTGGTCGCTGGCTGAAAACCCCAGGCCGGCGAGGATCGTCGCCGCCCGCGCTGGCGCCGCATAGGCATCGCGGGCTTCGAGGCGGCCATGGATTTCGCCCAGGCGATGGGGATCTGTGATATCTTCGGCCGCCTCCAGGAGTGCCAGCCGCTCCTGATCGGCGGCCAGGACCGTATCCAGAAGGCTCATCGGACCTGCGGGAACTTCCTGGGCGACTCCGCCCAGGCGCCAGACCGTCGGCAGGGTGATGGTACCCCCATCGGCATGGAGCTCTTTCTGGATAAGCTTGAACAGCGTGGACTTGCCCGCCCCATTGTGCCCGACAAGCCCGATCCGGCGCCCGGCAGGCAGTCTGGCGCTGGTGCCTGACAGTATTTCGCGCCCGGCGATGCGATAAACCAGATTGTCGATATTGATCATGCCGCTCCCATAGCGGGTGCGGCGGGCGCTGGGCAAGCAGCGAAGGCCTTGCGTACGCCCGGTGCCTTGCGGCCAAGGGTGGGCGGGCTGTGGTTGCACCCTTTTATAGGCCCCGCTATAGAGCGGCCGAAAATCCCCCCTGATCAGGAGTCTTATCATGGCCTTGGAGCGTACGCTCTCCATCATCAAGCCCGATGCCACGCGGCGCAATCTGACCGGAGCGATCATTGATCGCTTCGAAAAAGCCGGGCTGCGCGTGATCGCCTCCCGGCGTCTGCGTTTGTCCCAGGCCCAGGCCGAGGCTTTTTACGCGGTGCATCGTGAGCGGCCGTTCTTTGCCAGCCTGGTTGCCTTTATGACCTCTGGTCCGGTCGTGGTGCAGGTGCTCGAAGGCGAGAATGCCATTGCGCGCAATCGCGAGGTCATGGGTGCCACCAATCCTGCCAACGCGGCTTCTGGCACCATCCGCAAGGATTTTGCCGAAAGCATCGAGGCCAATTCGGTACATGGCTCGGATGCACCGGAGACTGCGCTGCAGGAAATCAAGTTTTTCTTTTCGGATCTGGAGATCGTGGGCTGATCCGCTAAAGTGCTCGTCGCGCGAAGAAACGTGCAAGGAGCACCCATGCAGGGCAAGACAGTGGTCATTACCGGCGCAACCTCGGGCATTGGCGAGGTTGCCGCCGATCGCCTCGCCCAACGAGGTGCCCGTATCGCCTTCATTGCCCGCGATAGGGCCCGCGGTGAGGAGATGCTGAAGCACCTCGACGCAATTGCCGGTCACAGCCCCCATTGCGTGTTTTATGCCGACATGTCGTGTCTCTCCGAGATGCGGCGGGTGGCTGGGGAGATCGCGGTGGCCTGTCCGCAGATCGATGTGCTGATCAACAATGCGGGGGCGATGTTTGCGCATCGTCAGCTAACCCAGGATGGTCTCGAGGCGACCTTTGCCCTCAACCACCTCGCTTATTTTGTGTTGACGACGCAGCTGCTCGCCCAGATCAAGGGGCCGGCGCGGATCATCTGCACCGCCTCCGCCGCGCATAAAGGGGCGAAACTGGATTTCGACGATCTGCAGAGTGCCAAGGCCTATACAGCGTGGGGCGCCTATGGGCGCTCCAAACTGATGAACATCCTCTTTACGCGCGCATTGGCGCGCCGTCTTCAGGGCAGCGGGGTGACCGCAAACTGTCTGCACCCGGGTTTTGTCAACACCAGGTTCGGCGACAACAACAAGGGCGTGATCGGCTGGGGCCTTGGTCTTGCAAAGAACCTCGCTTTGTCGCCGGCACAGGGAGCCGAAACCCTGATCTACCTTGCCAGCTCGCCCGAAATTGCCGCCGAAAGTGGCAAATATTTTCACAAATGCCGGGTCGAAGCCCCCAGCCGCGAAGCCCGCAATGATGCGGATGCCGCGCGGCTGTGGCAGCTGTCGGAAGCCCTTGCTGGGCAAATTCTCAGCTGAAGACCGCCCGGTCGGCTTCGAGGCGGACACGTCCTGAGGCCAGCAGCCGTAACGCCTGGGGATAGATCCGATGTTCTTCCTCAAGGATGCGGGCGGCCAGTGTCTCTTCGGTGTCATCTGGTGCCACGCGCACGCAGGCCTGCTCGATGATGGGGCCAGCATCGAGTTCAGGCACGACAAAATGGACGGTGCAGCCGGAAATACGTACGCCTGCGGCCAATGCGCGCGCATGGACATTGATGCCCTTGAAGGCAGGCAGGAGCGAGGGATGGATGTTGATGATGCGTCCGCTCCACGCGCGGACAAAATCGTCGGACAGAATGCGCATGAATCCGGCCAGGCAAACAAGCTCAATGCCATGCCGGCGTAGCGTGGCATCGATCTCGGCATCGAACTGCGGCCGTGTCTTGCCCTGATGAGGTATGATGGCAACGGCGATGTTGTGGGCCTGTGCCAGCTCGACACCTTCTGCCTGCGGCTGGTTTGAAATCACGAGTGCGATGCGCGCGGGATATTCGGGGCTGGCCGCCGCGGCGATCAGCGCCGCCATGTTGCTGCCACGACCGGAAATGAGGATGGCGGTGGGCTTTGCCGTCACAGCGAGAGGGCGCCCTGATATCGCACCAGGGCCGCGCCGTCATGTCGGACCAGCCGTCCAATCCGGTAGGCTCTTTCGCCCACCAGGCCGAAGGCGTCAATGGCGAGGCCAGCTTTCTCGGCATCGCAGATGGCGATCAGGCCCAGGCCGCAATTGAAGGTCCGCAACATTTCTTCGGCCGCGATGTTGCCGCTTTGCGCCAGCCAGGAAAACACAGGGGGCACGCTAAAACTTGTCAGATCGATCTCGGCGCACAATCCGTCGGGGAGCACGCGCGGCAGATTCTCTGTGATGCCGCCGCCGGTGATGTGGGCAAGCCCCTTGATGGCGCCGCTATGGATCGCCTCGAGGGCTGATTTCACGTAAAGCCGGGTTGGTACCATCAAGGCCGCGCCAAGGCTCATCTGCGGTGCAAACGGCGCCGGAGCACCAAGTTCAAGCCCGCTGTTCTCGACGAGGCGGCGCACCAGCGAATAGCCATTGGCATGCACACCCGAGGAGGCGATGCCGATGATGACATCGCCCTCACGCATGGCCGACAATCTGGGTAACACCGCACCGCGTTCCACCGCTCCGACGCTAAAGCCGGCCAGATCAAAGTCACCCTTCGCGTAAAGACCGGGCATTTCTGCGGTCTCTCCGCCGATCAGGGCGCAGCCGGCTGCCTTACAGGCCCGGGCAATACCTTCGACGACGCGCGCCGCAGCTTCCACATCAAGCTGGCCACAGGCGTAGTAATCAAGAAAAAACAGGGGCTCGGCACCCTGCACCACGACGTCATTGACGCACATCGCCACCAGGTCCTGACCGAGACCGTCGTAGAGCGCGGTGTCAATGGCCAGTTTGAGCTTGGTACCTACCCCATCGGTGGAGGCCACCAGAACCGGATCGCGAAACCCCGCAGCCTTGAGATCGAACAGTGCGCCAAAACCGCCTAGTTCGGCATCGGCGCCGGAGCGGCGGGTCGCCTTGGCAGCGGGCGCGATGCGCGCCACCAGTGCCTCACCTGCATCGATGTCAACACCGGCATCCCGGTAGGTCAGACCTTTGGCCTTATCGCCTGTCATGGCTTGCTCCTCGAAGCGGCAAGGATTTACGGGCGCCGGGGCGGGCGCGCAAGCACCGTCCGCGGCTTTCTTCGCCGCGCGTCGACCACTATAGTGCCCCCTCTTCGCCCGTCAGCAGGTTATTCATGCGCACTCCGCTTGCCTTGGTTCTGATCTTCGCCGCGGCCGTCTCGCTGCTGCGTCCCGCTCTGGCGGCAAGCCCGTTTAACGTGACCGAGAACGTCAAGGGCTCGGGGGCCTCCACGCTTGAGGCCTATAACAATGCCGTCGACAGCGGTCGACGCAAGGCCTGGGTGGAACTTGTCCATCGGTTGACGCCCCAGAAAGAGTGGGCGGCGTTGACGGCGATCGACGACAGTACGCTGCAGAGCATGGTGCAAAATTACCGGTTGAGCAACGAAGCCCGCTCGACCACCCGCTACGTGGCAACCGTAACCTATGTCTTTAACCAGCCACTGGTCCGGCGCTACTTCCGCAACAACAACATCAGCTATTCGCTGGCGTCCGCGACACCGATGCTGGTGGTGCCGATGTCTCCGGCCTATGACCCGCATTCTCTGTGGAGCAATGCCTGGTCCTCCGTCCATGTCGCCGGTGGCGTAGTGCCCTTGGTCCTGCCCAAGGCGGACATGCTCAATACGGCCGCGCTGAGTCCCTTGGACTTTCGCAGTGCAGGCTGGAGCGATGTCGCCCCGGCGGCGGCCCGCGCCGGAGCGGATGAAGCGGCGCTGGTGCAGGCCGGACCTGCGAACGCCGGCCATCTGGCGGTCGGGATTCGCCTGCTCTATGCCAACCAACCGGCCCAGGCGCTGACCCCGCTTGACGTTCCGGTGCCTGCCAATCTGACGCCGGCGGCTGCCTATGCCCTGGCCGCCGGGGCCGCAGCGAAGGCGATCGGCGTGGCCTGGACTACGAGTACGGCGGTTGATTTTGGCAAACCCTCCACACTGACCGTCAATCTCCAGGTTCCGTCGCTGAGCGCTTGGGGTGCGCTGCAAAGCCGCCTCGAAAAATTGCCAGTGATCGAGGCGGTGCGCATCAGGGCCGTTGAAATCGGTCAGTTGCAGGCCGATATCGATTACGCAGGAACACAGGCGCAGCTGAGCGCATTTCTTTCTCAGGCAGGATATACGCTGGACAATCGCAAGGGCGATTGGTGGCTCGATCCGGCGTCTGGGCCGTCCTCTACGGGTTCAAGGTGACGCGTCGGAATTTCAATTTACCCAATCTTTTGACTGGCTTGCGCCTTCTGACCGCGCCGGTGGTCGCGCTTATGCTGTGGCGCGGCGATGATGCGATGGCGCTTGTCCTGTTTGCCGCCGCAGGCTTGAGCGATGCGGTCGATGGCTGGCTTGCCAAGCGCTTCGGCTGGACTACACCGCTTGGCCGACTGCTCGATCCGGCCGCCGACAAGCTCTTGATGCTGTTTGCTTTTGGTACGCTTGCGGTGATTGGTGAGGTGCCCTTGTGGCTGGCCGCGGTGGTGATCGGCCGCGACGGTCTGCTCATTGTGGCGGTTGGCCTGGGCTGGGCTCTTGGGCGGCCCTTCGCCATCGAACCATCGGCGCTGGGTAAGGCCTCGACCGTGCTGCAGGTGGTATTCGTGGCGGTAACGCTGGTGGCGCGCAGTCTCGACCTCTATTGGCCGGTCGGGCATGCGGCGCTGATGCTGGTGGTGGCGGCCCTGACCTTGGGGTCGGGGTTTCTCTACGGAGCCCGTGGCCTGCAGGCGCTGCTCTGCTCGGCACGGCCGGTCTGAAGGCAAAGCTCGTGGCCTCACAACTGCCGTTGCCCTTTGTTCCGGATCCGCGCTTGACGCGGGCAGCCTTCATTGAGGCCAGCGGCAATGTGCAGGCGGTGCGCTTCATCGATCGCTGGCCACACTGGCCAGCTGCAGTGGCTGCGCTCCATGGTCCGCCGGGCTCTGGCAAGTCGCATCTGACGTCAGCCTGGATCAAGGCGGCCGACGGCCTCGTGGTGGCGGCCGGCTCCCTGGCAGAGCTGGCTCCGGCGGCGCTGAAGGGACGGCGGGCCCTTGCGGTGGAAGATGTCGACCGCGCGGCGCCGAGCCTGGCCCGTGATCGGGTTCTCTTTGCTTTGCTCGAGGAGGCCGCAGCTGGCGGCGCGCTGCTTTTGACCGGCCGCAGTCCGCCGGCGCACTGGCCGGTGGCCTTGCCCGATCTGGCCTCCCGTTTTGCGGCCCTTTTGGCTTTTCCGCTTTGGGAACCGGACGAGGCCCTGTTGCGGGCGCTGGCCCACAAGCTCTTTACCGATCGGCAGTTGCGGGTGCCGGAGGTGGTGGTGGACCGCATGCTCCATTTTCTGGAGCGCTCTCCGGAAGCCATTCGGAACTTTATCGAATTGGCGGATAGGAAGGCACTGGCAGAGGGCAGGCCGATCACCCTGGGCCTGATCCGCGAGCTGCTTGCCGGCTAAGGACGGCAGAACCCTGGCCTTTGCCGAGGTGGAATCCTGCCGTGCTGCACAAGCACTGTGGCGGATGCTAGAAGGAGAGGCTTAAGGGTTAAAGAACCCGCTGCGTGCTAGCCACGTAGCTTCACATCAGCCCGTCGGCTGGCGCGTATTCAGTCCGACAAGAGGTGGTCATGGTCAGTGCAGGTTCGGCTTCGGCAACTGCGGATGGTACCCTGCCGCTCAGCGGGTCGCTGGGGGGTGGGCGTCGCGGCGGGGCAGGTGCGCATTGGCCGGCCCAGGCGCCAGATCCGGCAACGATCAGCCCGGAGAGCTCTGACCGCTTTGTGAACCGCGAGCTCAGCTGGCTGCAATTCAACCGACGGGTGCTCGAGGAGGCACGCAATCCACGCCATCCGCTGCTTGAACGCCTGCGCTTCCTCTCGATTTCAGCCTCCAACCTCGATGAATTCTTCATGGTTCGCGTGGCCGGCCTGAAGGGGATGGTTACCGCCGGGGTGACGAGCTTGAGCGATGACGGCTTGACCCCGGCGCAGCAGATAGCCCGCGTCGATGAAGTCGCTGCGGCGCTGATTGCCGATCAGCAGGAGATCTGGTTCGAACTCTGCCACGAGTTGCGCAGCGCCGGAATTTGGCTCCTGAAGCCGGAGGAGTTGAACGCGGAAGATTACGCTCTGCTCGACGTCTATTTCCGCGAGCAGGTCTTTCCAGTGTTGACCCCTCTTGCCCTTGACCCGGCACATCCCTTCCCATTCATTCCCAATCTCGGCTTCACCTTGGCCCTGCAATTGCTGCGCAAACGCGATGGCAACCAGATCAACGCTCTGCTGCCGGTTCCCGCGCAGCTGCAGCGCTTCATTCGCGTCTCCGGGCCTGAAGCACGCTTCCTCTCGCTCGAGCATGTGCTCGGTCTTTACCTCGATCGGCTATTCCCGGGACACACCGTGATGGGATCGGGCCTATTGCGCCTGATCCGCGACAGCGATGTCGAGGTGGAGGAAGAGGCCGAAGACCTCGTGCGGCTGTTCGAAACCCTGCTCAAACGCCGTCGCAGAGGTTCGGTCATCCACATGGAATGCAGCGCAGCGATGCCTGAGGATCTGCGCAGTTTCATGGCGGATGAACAGAAGCTCAAGGGCGCCGAGCTTGTGCTCGTGGATCATCTTCTGGGCCTTGCCGATACCAGGCAGTTGATTCTCGATGATCGACCGGAACTGCTCTTTCCTCCTTATATCGCCCGCTATCCCGAACGCATCCGAGACCATGGTGGGGATTGTTTTGCGGCCATCCGTGCCAAAGATATTGTGGTTCATCACCCCTTCGAGAGCTTTGATGTGGTGGTGCAATTCCTGCGCCAGGCAGCAGCGGATCCGGACGTGGTCGCGATCAAGCAGACGCTTTATCGCACCTCGCAGGATTCACCGATCATCAAGGCATTGATCGAGGCGGCGGAGGCGGGCAAATCCGTCACCGCACTGGTCGAGTTGAAGGCGCGTTTTGACGAAGAGGCCAATATCAAATGGGCGCGCGATCTGGAGCGGGCTGGCGTGCAGGTGGTCTATGGCTTCATCGAGCTGAAGACACACGCTAAAGTCAGCCTGGTAGTGAGGCGTGAAGGCGGCGTGCTGCGTACATATGTGCACTTTGGCACCGGCAATTATCATGCGGTCACCGCCAAGGTTTATACCGATCTATCGCTGTTTTCTGCCGATCCGGTGCTTGGCCGTGATGCCGCGCAGTTGTTTAATTTCATTACCGGCTATGCCGAGCCAGTGGGACTCGAGAAGATCTCGGTGTCCCCGCTCAATCTGCGCAACAAGCTGATGGCGTGCATCGAAGAGGAGATCTCCCACGCCAGACATGCCCGTCCGGCGACGATCTGGGCCAAGCTCAACAGTCTCGTCGATCCCGGCATCATCGATGCCTTGTACCGTGCAAGCGGTGCCGGCGTTCAGATCCGCCTCATCATCCGTGGCATTTGTTGTCTCAGGCCGCAGGTTGCCGGGCTGTCGGAGAACATCGAGGTCAAATCGATTGTCGGACGCTTTTTGGAGCATGGGCGCATCGTCTGCTTTGGCAACGGGCATGTTCTGCCGTCGCCGAAGGCCAAGCTTTTCATTTCTTCGGCTGACTGGATGCCGCGCAATCTTGATCGGCGGGTCGAGGCTCTGGTGCCGATCGAAAACCCCACAGTCCACGAGCAGATCCTGGACCAGATTCTGGTGGCATTGCTCAAGGACCGGGCGCAAAGCTGGAGCATGAACGCGGACGCAACCTATACCCGCGATCCGGGTGCTGCGGATCCGCAGGCATTCTGTGCCCATACCTATTTCATGACCAATCCGTCATTGTCCGGACGGGGGCGTGCGCTTAGGATCGACGGCCAGAAAGAGCAGATCGGGCGCGTTGTAGTTTCTCCGAAGGGCGGCTGACGAGTGGATGTAGGTGCCATTGCCCAGTCGACTACGCCCCGCGCGCCGGCGTTGGGCCGGGTGCGTGGTCCCGTTGCCATCGTGGATATTGGCTCGAACTCGGTGCGCCTTGTCACCTATGAAACGCTGCTGCGTACGGCGGCGATCCTGCATAATGAAAAGTCCATTTGCGGCATTGGCCGCAACATGGTGTCAACTCACAGGCTGCACGATGGGGGTATTGCGATGGCCCTCGAGGCACTGTCGCGCTTCCGGCTGCTGGCTGACTCCTTTGGCATCCGCCATCGCATTGCCGTGGCCACCGCGGCGGCCCGTGACGCCACCAACGGACCCCAATTCATCGCTGCCGCGCAGGCTGCCTGGGGCAGCCCCATTCGCGTCCTTTCCGGGGAGGAGGAAGCGCGGGTGGCAGCGGAGGGTGTGCTTGCTGGGATGCCCGACGCGACCGGTCTCGTTGGTGATCTGGGAGGTGGCAGTCTTGACATGGTGACGGTGGGAAGTGGTGCCACCGGCGCCGCCATGACCCTGCCGTTTGGCCCCCTGCGCCTGATGGACGCTGCCCGTCAGGATCCGGAGCGGGCACGCACGATTGTCGATGCGGGTCTTGAGCGTCTTGAGAGCCTGTCAGCGCTCAAGGGGCGCTCGTTTTATGCGGTTGGTGGTACCTGGCGCGCCCTTGCCCGTGTCGACATGGATCGCGAAGCCTATCCGCTGCATGTGCTGCATCACTACACCATTCCTGCAGCCAGAGCCCTCAAACTGTGCCGGGCGTTGTCCGGGCTGTCGCGCAAGACCCTCGACAAGATGGGCGTGATCTCGCGGCGGCGCGCCGAAGCGCTGCCTTATGGGGCCGTGGTACTCGAGCGGTTGCTGCTCGCCACCGGGCTCAAGGAGGTGGTGATTTCGGCCTACGGCCTGCGGGAGGGTTTGCTGCACGGCGCGCTGTCGCGCGAGGAGCGCGAGAAGGATCCGCTGCTTGAGTTTTCCGCCGCCGCCAATCAGCGCATGAGCCGCGCGCCGGCTCATGCGGGCGAACTCTTTGCCTGGAGCCAGGGGTTGTTCGAGGGGGAAGGCGAGGCCAGCCATCGCCTGCGCCGCGCCGCCTGCGATTTTTCCGACATTGGCTGGCGCCGTCACCCCGATGATCGGGCGCTGGGCAGCTTTGAAGAAGTGCTGACCGCCCCCTTTGCCGGTGCCAGCCATCGCGATCGGGCGATCCTGGCCACCGCTGTGTTCCATCGCTACAAGGGTGATGATGACCTGCCACTAGGCCGTGGTGCCCATGACCTGCTGACGGCGGAGGATCAGAACCTGGCGCGGCGTATGGGGCTGATCGCGCGGCTGGGCTTTGCCCTCTCGGGCTGCGCCAGCGGTGAACTTGCCCATTACCGCTTTAAACTGACGCCCGGACGCCTATTTTTGCAGGTACCGGCAAGTCGGCAGGCCGTGGTCTCGGACCCGGTACCCAAGCGTCTGTCGGCACTGGCGGTCGCGTTTGGCCGCAAAGGCGAAATCAGCCTGCTCTGATGGTGGACGGGGTCCCTGGCCGTGGGCGCGGGTCAATGCCTTGCACCTGCCACACAGAGGGTCTAAGCCCGACACTATCGAAGACCCTCGATTGGGTTGTTAGGAGAAGACGATGGATTGGTTCAGCATCCCGCATCTTTTGGTCCTAGCGCTTGTGGTGTTCATATTCTTTGGGCGCGGCCGGGTATCGGATCTGATGGGAGACGTGGCCAAGGGCATCAAGAACTTTCGTGAAGGTCTTAAGGACGACACGAATGAGGAACAGCGCCCAAGCCAGCCCCCTCCACGCGTCCTTGTCAGCGAACATCGCGAGCCGGAACGTGCGGAAGCGATGACGTCAGATTCTAAGGAAAAGGTTGGCCGCTAGCGCGGGGCAGGATGAGCCATGTTTGACATTGGCTGGAGCGAGATCCTCCTCGTGCTCGTCGTTGCGCTCATCGTGGTGGGGCCCAAGGACCTGCCGCGGCTGATACGCATGGTCGGACGGTGGGTGGGTCAGGCCCGTCGCATGGCCGACCAGTTTCGCACCGGCTTTGATGAATTGACCCGCGAAACCGAACTTGATGAATTGCGCCGTGAAATTTCTGCCTTGCGCGGGAACAATCCGGTCAGTCGCTTCAAAGATGAAATCAATCGCTCCATTCAGCGCGCCGGAACACCTGCGGCCTCTGCCGTGACGGAGGCGCCGGGCGCAGAAAGCGGCAATGCGTCAGGCGCTGATGAGCATGACGCGTCGGCGCCGGTGCGCCCGGAGCCGGTCCTTGATGCGGGTTCTGAGGCGTCGCGTCACGAGCCGCCGGCTGCTGGCGTCACGCCGACGGGGTCCTAGGTGAGCGAGCGTACGGCCGAAGACGAAGCGGCGATGGAAGCGACCAAGGCGCCGCTCCTTGAGCATCTGGTCGAGCTGCGCAAGCGGCTCATCTATTCGCTCATAGCTTTTGCTGTGTGTTTTCTGGTCTGTTTTTATTTCGCGCCCGAGATCTACGGTTTTCTGACCAATCCACTGGCCAAGGTGCTGCAGGGGCGTCGCAACGACCACCTCATCTACACCGCGCTTTATGAAACCTTCTTTACGTATGTGAAGGTTGGCATGTTTGGCGCGCTGTGTCTGTCCTTTCCGATCATTGCAAGCCAGCTGTGGCTGTTCATTGCCCCCGGGCTCTATCGCGATGAGCGCCGGGCGATCGTACCCTTCCTGTTTGCCACTCCGGTGCTCTTTCTTGCCGGAGCAAGCTTCGTCTTCTACGTGATGCTGCCGATCGCGATCCATTTCTTTGCCAGCTTTCAGACCTCCGGGCAGAGCAATGGCCTTGGCATCGAGCTTCTGGCCAAAGTCAGCGACTATCTTAATTTCGTCATGACCCTGATCTTCGCCTTTGGTCTGACCTTCCAGATGCCGGTGCTGCTTACGCTTCTGGGCCGGGTGGGGATCCTTCGGGCCAAGCAGCTGCGTGAGTTTCGTCGTTATGCCATCGTGGGCATTTTTGCGCTGGCAGCTGTGCTGACTCCGCCGGACGTCTTCAGCCAGATGAGCCTGGCGATCCCGCTGGTGTTTCTTTACGAGATCTCGATCTTCTTCGTCTGGCTGATTGAAAGGCAGCGCGGCGATGGCCAGGACGCCAAGCCTGACGCCAAGCCTGATGCCCCGTGAGGGCGACGGCAAGCAACCTTCGCTACCATTGGGCTTTAGGGAGGGGGCTTGCCCGCCTCTGCGGGGTCGGAAGGACGCCGCGGACAGGTGATGCCATAAAAATTTTGCTTGTCGATGGGCCATTCGGCCAGCCATGAACGGAACAGCTCTAGGGACCTTTGCTCATGCATGACATCAAGGCCATTCGTGAGGATGCCAGCGCCTTCATCGCCGGTCTCAACCGGCGCGGGCTCGACGGCGCCCCTATCGCGGCCGAGCTTCTCAGGCGCGATGCGGCGCTGCGCAACCTCCTGATCGATCTGCAAGCCAAGCAGGCCCGGCGCAATGAGGCCTCCAAGGCCATCGGCAAGGCCAAGGCGACGCGCGATGAGAGCCAGGCAGTTGCCCTGATGGAGGAGGTGACAGGCCTCAAGGCTGCCATTCAAAGCGGTGAGGACGAAGAGCGCCGGCTCGAGGCCGAGCTGCGCGCCGAGCTTGCCAAGTGGCCCAACCTGCCGGCGCCAGAGGTGCCCGATGGTGCCGACGAAACGGCGAATATCTCCGTGGCCACGCGTGCCTTTGAGCCTCGCTGCACGCTTCCGGCAGCTGTTCTCGCCCAGCCGCGTGAGCATTTCGAACTCGGCGAGATGCTCGGTATGATGGATTTTGAGCGGGCGGCCAAAGTGTCTGGATCCCGCTTTGTCTATCTGCTGCGTCATCTGGCGCGGCTGGAGCGGGCTCTGGCCAATTTCATGCTCGATCTGCACACCGAGTGCTTTGGCTACAGCGAGACCTCGACCCCGCTGATGGTTCGCGATGAAGCGATGTTCGGCACCGGTCAGCTGCCAAAATTCGCCGCGGATCTGTTTGGCACGGCGCGCGATGGTGCCCTGGCGGAGCATTATCGGGCACAGGGCCGGGCAGAGGCCGGTGGCGAGGATCCCGCACAGCTGCCTTTTCCAGCCGATTTGCGGCTTTGGCTGATCCCGACGGCGGAAGTCACGCTGACCAATTATCTGAGCGGAGAGATCGTCGATGAAGCGATGTTGCCCTATCGGGTTACCGCCCACACGCCGTGCTTTCGTTCGGAAGCCGGCGCGGCTGGACGTGACACCCGCGGCATGATTCGCATGCACCAGTTTGCCAAGGTCGAACTGGTTTCAATCACCACCCCCGAACAATCCGCAGTCGAGCACGAGCGCATGACGGATGCCGCGCAGGAAGTGCTCAAACGTCTGGAGCTCAGACACCGGGTGGTCACGCTGTGCACCGGCGACATGGGGTTTGCGGCGACCAAGACCTACGACATCGAAGTCTGGCTGGCTGGCCAGCAGCGCTATCGCGAGATTTCGTCCTGTTCCAATTGCGGAGATTTTCAGGCCCGTCGCATGAACCTGCGCTACCGTCCGGCGACAGCCAAGGCGACCCGCTTTGTCCATACGCTCAACGGTTCGGGTCTGGCGGTGGGCAGGACTCTCGTGGCCATTGTCGAGAATTATCAGAACGCCGATGGCTCCATCGAGATACCGACAGCCTTGAGACCCTATATGGGTTCTCTCGCGCGCATCGAGCGTGCGCAGTGACGCGCAACAGGTCACGGACAGCAAGCATGGGGAAGCGATGCGCATTCTCGTAACCAATGACGATGGGATTCATGCGCCGGGTCTTAGGGTCGCAGAAGCTATCGCCCGCAGTCTCAGCGATGATGTCTGGGTGGTGGCGCCGGAGACTGAACAGTCCGGTGCCTCGCACTCCCTGACGCTGGCCGAGCCGCTACGTTTGCGCGAGGTGGGGCCAAGACATTTTGCGATTTCAGGCACGCCGACCGATTGCGTTTTGATGGCCTGCGCCGAGATCATCAAGGAGGGCAAACCGGACCTCGTGCTGTCGGGGGTCAACCGCGGTGCCAACCTCGCCGATGATGTCACCTATTCGGGGACCATTGCCGGTGCCATGGAAGGCACGGCTCTGGGCGTTGCTTCGATCGCTCTCAGCCAGGCGTTCGACAGCGAGCGGGGCACTGAGGTGCCCTGGCAATGCGCCGCGCATCATGGCCCGGGACTGGTGCGCAAGCTGCTCGAGCTCGACTGGCACGAACCGGGGCGTGTTCTTCTCAACGTCAATTTTCCGCCATGTGCCCCGGACGAGGTCAAAGGCGTGGTCATGGCCATGCAGGGCAAGCGCGATCTGCAGACCGCGATCATCGACCGGCGCAACGACATGCGCGGCAATCCCTATTACTGGATCGGTTTTCGCCGCGTCCGCTCGCAGCCAGTGGAGGGCTCCGATCTGGCGGCGATGATGGCAGGGTGCATCGCAGTGACCCCCCTGCATCTCAATCTGACAGAAAACGCGGTGCTGGCGCGGTTGCGGCAGAGCTTCAAGGACTAGGGATGGCCCAAAGCTCGCCAAATCTGCATGGCCGCGCCCAGCTGGTGATGGCTTTGCGCGGCAAGGGCATTACCAACCGGAGCATTCTCGAAGCCCTGGAAAAGGTACCGCGCGAAGACTTCGTCGATGCCCTCTTTGAGGCGGAGGCCTACACCGACCGGGCGATTCCCATCGCCTGTGGCCAGACCATCAGCCAGCCCTTCGTTGTCGCCTATATGAGTGAGGCCCTTGAAGTAGGACCGCGCATGCGGGTGCTCGAGATCGGCACCGGTTCGGGCTATCAGGCGGCCGTGCTGGCCCACCTGGCTGGCAGGGTCTACTCGATCGAGCGCCACCGCCCGCTCCTGGAAGTGGCCCGCAAACGACTCGAAAAGCTTAAACTGCACAACGTCGTGACCCGCCATGGCGACGGCTTTCTGGGCTGGAAGGAGCAGGCACCCTTCGATCGAATTATTTTGACTGCGGCCGTCGATGTGGTCCCTAAGTTATTGATTGATCAGCTGAAACCTGGTGGAATTCTGATTGCGCCGATTGCCCCCCAAGAGGCACCAAGCCCTCCCGCGGAAAGTATTTATCAATCTTTAACCAAGATTATGCACAGCGAGCAGGGCCTTGTCGCAGAAAGCCTGATCAAGGTTTTGTTTGTGCCAATGGTAGAAGGACTGCCGCAGGAGACGCGTCATGGTATGGAGCGATCGCGCTAGCACTCCCTCGCGAGGGCCACTGCGTCTTGCGGTGTTACTGGGTCTTGGTCTGTCGCTGACGGCCTGTGCCTCGTCTCCTCCCGGCAAAACGGCATTCTTCTGGCCAGTGGGTGCGAGCTATCGGGTGCGTGCGGGCGATACCCTGTCGCAGATCGCGAGTTCCTTTCAGGTGCCCTATTCCACACTGGCCGCTTACAACCGCATCCTGTCACCCAGCCGGATCTATCCGGGCGAGGTGCTGCGCATTCCGCCGGCAAACCATGCCGCCAGTACTCCGGTAGCGCCCACACTGAGGATGGCGGATGTGGTCCCGACACCCCGCCCGCAGTGGCGTTTGGCTGCGGTGAGACGCTCCGCTCCGCCAGAGGCACACTTGTCAATTGCGCTCAAGCAGGCGGATTTCACGCCGCAAAGAGCCGCACCGGTCGTGCCGCCAGCCTCCCCCACCTCAACGCGGTTGGAACAGCGTGACGTCCTGCCGCGTCCACTCCTGCCTTTGGCTCTGGCGCCAACGCCTGTGGCACAGGGTTCTGCCGTGCCACGACCGCTTCTGCCCGCCGCTACGCCGCGTACGGCGGATGGGGCGCCACGTTTCCTATGGCCGGTCTCGGGCAAGGTGATTGAAGCTTTTGGCGCCTTACCCAGTGGTGGGCGCAATGATGGCATCAATATCGCGACGCGCGAAGGCGCACCCATCCGGGCGGCAGCCTCCGGCACCGTCATCTATGCCGGTGACGGGCTCAAGGCCTATGGCAATCTCGTTCTTATCCGCCATCGCGATGGCTACATCACCGCCTATGCCCATGCCGAACGCCTGCTGGTGGCGCGCAATACCCATGTCGTGGCGGGTCAGGTGATCGGCTATGCCGGCAGAACCGGGGATTTAGAGGTGCCACAGTTGCATTTCGAGATCCGCCATGGCGTTACGCCGCTGAACCCTGCGCCACTCTTAATGGCCAGTGCTTCCAGCTGAGGCTTCGAGTGTCTGGCCGAGTTCTCCGGCCAGATCCTGAATAAACTGCCAGGCCACACGCCCCGAACGCCCGCCGCGCTGGGCGGCCCATGCGATGGCACGGGCCCGCAGTGCGGCCGCTGCGATCGGCAGCGCAAAATAGCGCGCATAGGCCTCGACCATGGCGAGGTAATCGTCCTGCGAGGTGGCGTGAAAGCCCAGCCAAAGGCCAAAGCGGTCGGAGAGAGAGACCTTTTCCTCAACCGCTTCGGAGGGGTTGATGGCGGTCGAACGTTCATTGTCCAACATGTCGCGGGGCATGAGATGGCGGCGGTTCGAGGTTGCATAAAAGAGCACATTGGCGGGCCGTCCTTCGATGCCGCCCTCAAGGGCCGCCTTCAGCGATTTGTAGGCGGTGTCGTCAGTGTCGAAGGACAGATCATCACAAAAAAGCAGGAAGCGACGGGGGCTCTGCTTGATGAGGCGCAGCAGCAGCGGCAGCGCGGCGATGTCTTCGCGGTGAATCTCAATGAGGGCGAGCCGCGCTAGGCCGCTGCGCCCCTGATTGATCTCTGCATGTACGGCTTTGACCAGTGAGCTCTTGCCCATGCCGCGGGCGCCCCACAGCAGCGCATTGTTGGCCGGCAGGCCATCGGCAAAGCGCCGCGTGTTCTCGCTGAGGGTCAGGCGGGCATGGTCGATGCCCTTGAGCAGCTCGAGCGGTACCACTGCGACCCCGGCGACGGCGATCAGGCCGGGGGGTTCGAAGACGAAGGCGTCGCCGGCAAAGTCAAAGGACGGCGCCGGCGGCGGAGCCAGCCGCTCGAGGGCGGCCGCAATGCGGGCCAGAAGCTGGCCCAGTTCCAATTCCGCCTGTTCTGCCATGAGATTAAGTCCTTGAAGGCGATTGTTGCATTGAGGGCGGCCGCCGCTATAGTCCCCCGCCTTACGGTCGCGTCCTGCGCCCGCCTAGCAGATTGTTCCCGGACCCGTCTATGAACGACCAGTTATTCACTTCGATTTTGCCGCTGATAGCGGTTTTTGCGATCATGTATCTGCTGGTGATCCGTCCCCAGCAGCAAAAGATCAAGCAGCACCGCCAGATGGTGGACAATGTTCGGCGGGGCGATACCGTCGTGACCGCCGGCGGCATCGTCGGCAAGGTTGCCAAGGTTCCCCAGGCCGATGATCCGGAGATCACGGTAGAGATTGCCGAAGGGATCCAGGTCAAGGTGGTGCGCTCGACGCTTTCGGATGTGCGTGCCAAGGGCCAGCCGGTTGATCCAAATGCTGACAAGACCAAGGCAGAAAAGAAGGCTTGATCCGGAGCCATGCTGCAGATCCCGACCTGGTCCAAGATTCTTACCGGCCTGATTTTGATCGCCGGCATCCTGATCGCATTGCCCAATGCCTTGTCCAAACGGGCGATCGCAAGCCTGCCGGGCTTCATGCCCAAGAGCCAGGTAACGCTCGGTCTCGATCTGCAGGGTGGCTCCTATCTGCTGCTCGAAGTCGAGCTGAACAAGGTGATCGATGACCGGCTGAACACCCTCGTTGCCGACATCCGCATGGGTTTGCGCAAGGCCGATATCGGTTATCGCAATCTGCAGACCAAAGGCCATGAGGTGTCGGTCGAGATCATCAATCCGGCCAAGCTCGACAAGGCCCGTCAGATCCTCGACGCTCTCAATCCCTCGGCAAGCGGAGGCCTGCTGTCGGTGGGGGCCCATGAATATGCGCTCACCGCCTCGCATGGCGTGCTGAAGATGGCGCTGACTGACAGCTATATCGTGCAGATGCGCTCGCAGGTCGTCAGCCAGTCGATCGAAGTGGTGCGCCGGCGCATCGACGCGATGGGCACGCGCGAGCCGACCATCGAGCAGCAGGATACCCAGCGTATCCTGGTGCAGGTCCCGGGTCTTCAGGATCCCAGCCGCATGAAGACCATTCTTGGCAAGACTGCCAAGATGACCTTTCAGCTGGTCGACGAGACCGCGTCCATTCCCGAAGCGATTAAGGGCATCGTGCCGATCGGCGATGAGCTGCTCTATCAGAACAACCCCGTCAAAGGCGCTCCGCCAATCCCGATTGTGGTGCAGCGTCGCGTCATGGTCTCCGGTGACCGGCTGACTGATGCCTCGGCCGGGATTGATCAGCAGACCCAGAAGCCCGAGGTGGATTTCCGCTTCGACACCGTAGGCGCACGGCAATTTGCCGACGTCACCAAGAACAATGTCGGCCAGCGCTTTGCCATTGTTCTCGACAACAAGGTGATCAGTGCGCCGGTGATCCAGGAACCGATCTTGGGCGGCTCGGGGCGCATCGACGGCAGCTTCACGGTACAGCAGGCCAATGATCTGGCTTTGCTGCTGCGTGCGGGTGCCCTTCCGGCACCTCTCAAGATCCTTGAAGAGCGCACAGTGGGTGCCGAGCTCGGCGCCGATTCGGTCCGCGCCGGAAAATATTCGGCGATCGCCGGCCTCATCCTTGTCGTCATCTTCATGGTCCTGCGCTATGGTCTCTTCGGTATCTTTGCCGATGTGGCGCTGACGCTGAATGTCGTCTTGCTGCTGGCCACACTGACGCTGATCGGCGCCACGCTGACTCTGCCGGGCATTGCCGGTATCGTTCTCACCATGGGCATGGCCGTCGACGCCAATGTGCTGATCTATGAGCGCATCCGAGAAGAAATCCGCAATGGCAGGACCATCATCGCCTCGATCGACACCGGGTTCAGACGGGCCATGGCGACCATCGTCGACGCGAACATGACCCACGTCATCGCCTCGGCGATCCTGTTCCAGCTGGGTTCAGGACCGATCCGCGGGTTTGCCGTGACCTTGCTGATCGGCATCATCACCTCGTTCTTTACGGCGGTGATGGTCACCCGGCTCATCGTGGTGAGCTGGTTCCAGATGGTGCGGCCCAAGCGGCTTGCGTTCTAGGGCAAGGCATTTCTTGTCATGTGCACGGCACGATCCGCGATGATCCTGCGTTTAGGGATGAGCGCGTATGTGCACATGGGCCCATGACGTCTCTGGCGGGGACGCAGGAGCAGCCTGATGGAAGCGATGGCAGGCGAGTTGACACATCCGGGATGTGAAGAGCTGGTACGCCGTCACGACCGTGACCGCTTTCTGGCTGCATTATTTGCGCCGGGGCCGCTGCGTCCCCATCTCCACGCCCTCTATGCCTTCAATTATGAGATTGCGCGCATCGCCGAGAGCGTGACGGAACCGATGATGGCCGAGATCCGTCGGCAGTGGTGGCGCGAGACGGTTGATGAAGCGGCGAAGGGACGGGCCCGGCGTCATGATGTGGCCGAAGCCCTTCGCGATGTTTTTGCCCATACGGCAGCTGAACCAGCGCGCTTTATCGATCTGATCGATGTCCGTGCCAAGGATGACAGCGGTGAAGAGTTTGCCAGCATGGCGGAACTTGAGAGCTATGCCGACGGTACCGCCGGGGAAGTGATGCGCATTGCTGCGCGCATTCTGGGCGCCGGTGACCGCCTTGATGCGCTGTCCCGCGCTGCCGGCATGGCCTATGGACTGACCGGACTGCTGCGGGCGATGCCCCATCGAGCCGCCCGTGCCAAGCTCGACCTGCCGCGTGATCTGATGGCGCAGCTTGGTCTGTCACGCGATGGGCTGCTTGCCGGGGAAGGCGGAGAGGCGCTGGACGCGGCGCTGCACGCTGTGATCGAGCGGGCGCTGCGCCATCTTGATGCCGCACGAGCCTTTCAGATCGATCACGGCGCGCTGGCGGCGTTTCTGCCTACGTCTCTGTGCGGGCACTATCTGCGGGCGATGCTGCGTCCGGGCTTTGATCCGTTTCGTCAGGGCTGTGAGATCGCGCAGTGGCGCCGCCAGCTCATTCTGCTGGCGAGAGCCTTTCGCACGCGCATCTGATCACATGGCAACCTGATTTGCCGCGAGCCACGAGTTAAGGTCGGCCAATGCTCGCGCGCTGAGGTCCGGTTTGCGGGCTCGGGCTTTACCATGACCGCTTTCAAGCGCTGGAAAAAGGCCAAAATTGACATTCATCGGCTGAAAGCTGCGGGCATCGGCATTGAGAGTGATGTGCCGCAGGAGTGCGCCCAATGCGGTCGTGGGCGGAGGGGCGGAGATGGCGCGCTCCATGCACTCGGCCGCAGCAAAACGCCCTGCCAGAAGGCCGATGGCGGCACTTTCGACATAGCCTTCAACTCCGGTGATCTGACCGGCAAAGCGCAGATCGGGGCGGCATTTGAGCCGCAAGGTTTCATCGAGCAGCGCCGGTGAATTGATGAAGGTGTTGCGGTGCAGTCCGCCGAGCCTCGCGAAACTTGCATTTTCGAGGCCGGGGATCATGCGGAAGATGCGGGTCTGCTCGCTGTGTCGCAGCTTGGTCTGAAAGCCGACCATGTTCCAAAGCGTTCCCAGGGTGTTGTCCTGGCGCAACTGCACGACGGCAAAGGGCCGCCGCCCCTTGCGTGGATCGCACAGACCAACCGGCTTCATCGGCCCGAAACGCAACGTATCTACACCGCGCGCGGCCATGACTTCGATTGGAAGACAGCCTTCAAAATAGGGCGTTGAGGCTTCCCACGCCTTGAATTCGGCCTTTTCACCTTCAAGGAGCGCCGTGATAAAACGCCTGTATTCCTCTTCGTTGAGCGGACAATTGATATAATCCGCGCCGTCGCCTTTGTCGTAGCGCGACTGCATCCAGGCAATCTCAAAATTGATGCTCTCGTGATAGACGATGGGCGCGATGGCATCGAAAAATGACAACGCGTTTTCCCCGGTCAGTTGGGTGATGGCAGCGGCCAGCGGCGCAGCCGTCAGGGGGCCGGTGGCGATGATGCTTGCCCCCCAGGCCTCGGGCGGCAGGCCCATGATCTCTTCGCGACGGATTTCGATGCGGGGATGAGCCGTCAGTGCTGCCGTCACAGTTTGCGAAAACGCGTCGCGGTCGACGGCCAGCGCGCCGCCGGCGGGCAGGCGGACAGCATCGGCGGCACGTAGGATCAGCGAGCCTGCACGTCGCATTTCCTCATGCAGGAGGCCGACCGCGTTGTTCACCGCATCATCCGAGCGCAGCGAGTTGGAACACACCAGTTCGGCAAGGCCCTCGCCCTGATGGGCATCGGTTGCGGTGTGCGGGCGCATTTCATGGAGAAGGACGTGGCAGCCCGCTTCAGCGGCCTGAAAGGCCGCTTCCGATCCTGCCAAACCACCACCGATGACATGGATGCTACGCACGTTGTAGGTTCCTTGGTGACATAAGGGTGAATGACGGCAGGCTTAAATAGCTGACGATGAGGGCGCAAGGGTGGGGCGGCGTCACTGGCCGCGTCTGCGACTCAAGGTGTACACCTTGAGTCCTCTGGCTGTCGCATCGGCTAATCCCACAGCCGCGCGTGTCGCTCGTCCCAGGGCGCAGCTTCCTCCAGCTGGCGGCCGAGGCGCAGGAGGGTGGCTTCATCTCCAAAGCGGGCGGTGAACATCATGCCGATGGGAAGGCCATCGCCCGACATGCCGAGGGGGAGCGACAGTGAAGGCTGGCCGGTCATGTTGGCCGGCGGGGTGTAGCCGAACACATAGCTTTGGCGACGGTGGAACTCGCGCGGGTCGACGCCAACGGGATCCAGATGGCCGATTTTGGGAGGTGGCGTCAGCGTCGTGGGCGACAGCAGGACATCAAAATCCCGCCATTGGCGCAAAAGCTCGCGGGTCATCCGCCGCAAGGTCTGAAAGCCCCAGCCGATCTGCTCGCTCGAAAGCTTCTGGCTGCTGTGCCAGGACGCGCGCGCCAGGGGTTCAAAGTCGTCATCGCGCGGTGCCCGCCCCAGGATTTGCGTCCACTGCGCCACGGAGGCTGCGAACATGGCACCTGACACGCAGGCTTGCGCGCGGTAGAGCGTGCGCCAGTCTACACCAAGGCGTGGGCGCTCGATCATGGTGTGACCAAGCTCACCAAGCAGCTTTACGGTGCTCTCGAAGACCCGCGCGATATCGGCATGGGGCGGGGTTTCGCGTGGCACTTCCATGGTAAAGGCAATGCGCAGCCGGCCCACCGGAACCTCAAGCTCTTCGACGAAGGGACGGCCTTTGTGCAAGGGCGCATAGGGGGCGTCATCTTCAGGATCCGCTGTGGCATCAAGCATGGCTGCACTGTCGCGCATTGAGCGCGTCAGCACGTGGTCGACGATGAAGCCATGGGCGCGCCCACCATCATCCGGTCCGCCGGGATTGCGCCCCTGGGTTGGCTTCAGACCGACCAGGCCGCACTGCGCTGCGGGAATACGAATGGAACCGAGGCCGTCGGAACCATGGGCCATTGGGACCATGGCGCTTGCCACGGCCGCCGCGGCGCCGCCCGACGAACCTCCCGAGGAGTGCTCAGGATTCCAGGGATTGCGGCAAATCCCCAGATAGCGTCCTTCCGTGGTGCCCGGGATGCCGAATTCCGGTGTGTTGGTCTTGCCCAAGAGGACCACGCCGCTGCGGCGATAGCGATGCGTGAGCTCACAATCGTCATTGCTGACATAGCCTTTAAGATAGGCCGAGCCATTGCTCATCGGCCAATTCTTCACCGGCACATTGATGTCCTTGATGAGGAACGGAACACCCTTGAAGGGACCATCGGGCAGTGCGGCGCTGGCCGTGGCGCGAGCCTCGTCATAGGCTTTGTAGACCACGGCATTGAGCTTGGGATTGTGACGTTCGACACGGCTGATGGCTTCTTCGACAAGTTCACGCGGACTGACCTCACCTTTGCGCACGAGATGGGCAAGACCGGTGGCGTCGTAGCGGGCATACTCTGCAAAAGCCATGATGAGGATCCCTTGTGGTTCAGATGACAGGCTTCCGCGAAGACCAGGCTGCGGCCTCTTCGAGTTCGGCTGCGAACTGCAGCAAAAGCATTTCCGAGCTATGACGTGCCACAAATTGCACGCCGACCGGAAGTCCGTCCTTGGTCCAGTGCAGGGGCAATGAAATGGCTGGCTGGCCGGTTCCGTTTACCGCGGCGGTGAAGGGCGCATAGTCGATGATGGGAGCAAAGGCTTTCTGCAAGTCCTGCTCATCCACATCGATGATACCAAGTTTGATGGGCGGAGCTGAGAGCACCGGGCTTAGCCACAAATCATAGGTTTCGTGAAAGCGTGCGGTGCTGCGGGCGCTCATGTAGAGACTCTGCTGGGCCCAGCTCTGTTCAACTGCGCTGATGCCAAGGCCGCGCTGATAGAGCGCAAATGTCAGTCCTTCCAGGACGTCTGTGGACGGGGTTTGTCCGGTGGCACGCGCCAGCCCCTCAACCCCAAATGCGGTGCCTGCGGCCCACAGTGTCATGAAGGCTTTGACCATGAGCTCGTGATCCAGGACGGGAGAGGCTTCCTCTACGTGATGGCCAAGCGCCTCACAGAGTTTGGCGGCATGGCGGATGGCGGCGTCGACTTCGCTGTGCAGGGGGCGGCCATTGGGCAGACGGCAGGTCATGCCGATGCGCAGGCGCCTTGCGGGTTCGTGCAGCGCCGCCAGATAGGAGTGCGGTGCGGGAAGGGCAAAATACGGATCGCCAAAATCCGGCTTGGCAAAAAGATCAAGCAGGGCGGCACTGTCGCGCACTGTCCGGCTCACCACGTGATCGACGGAAAGTCCAAGCATGCGATCGGTGCCGTCGGGGCCTTGCGGCACGCGTCCACGACTGACCTTGAGGCCAACAAGACCGTTGCACGACGCGGGAATGCGGATCGAGCCCCCACCGTCTGTCGCATGGGCGAAGGGGACGATGCCGGCGGCGACGGCCGCGGCCGATCCGCCTGATGAGCCACCGGTTGAATGCGCGAGATTCCAGGGATTGCGGGCCGCACCATAGAGCTTGGATTCGGTCGTGGGCAGAATGCCGAACTCTGGGACGTTGGTCTTTCCGAGTGGAACAATGCCGGCCGCACGCAGGCGTGCGACCACGACCGAATCGTGATCTGCCGGACGGGCGGGGGTCATCGCCGAGCCCAGACGCGTGGGCATGCCCTTGGCGCCCGCGCTCATGTCCTTGAGCAAGGTGGGGACGCCGTGAAACGGCGCCGAGGGCGCCGCTGCGGCCTGTTTGCGCGCAGCCTCGAAGTCCTTAAAGACGATGGCATTCAATTTGGGATTTAGTGCCTCGGCCCGTGCGATGGCGTTGTCGATGGCCTCGCTTGCGCTGATCTCTTTGCGGGCGATGAGCTCGGCCAGTGCGAGCCCATCGAGGGTGGGATATTCTGCAAAGCCCATGTCAGAGCTCGATGGCGCGGTAGCGCTGCGCCCAGGGTTGTGCCTGTTCGAGCTGGCGGGCGAGCTGAAGCAGGAGGTCTTCTGCACCGTAGCGGCCGACGAACTGCGTGCCGATCGGCAGTCCCTCGCCGTTCCAGTAGAGCGGCACATTGATTGCGGGCTGACCGGTGGCGTTCTGCATGGCGGTGAAGGGAACATAGTCGACCATGGGCGCAAATGCCTTGACCGGATCGGTTTCGTCAAAATTGAAGCTGCCGAGCGGCACAGGCGGGCGTCCCAGCACCGGGGTCAGCCAGACGTCATAGGTTTGATGGAAGCCTGCCGCCTCGCGTGAGGCCATCTGCAGCGCACCCTTGGCCGTCAGATATTGCACCGCGCTGACCGCTTTGCCTGCCTGGTAGAGCCCCCAGGTCATGCCTTCAAAATTTTCCCGGCTCGGCGTTTGTCCGGTCATCTGCGCTATCGTATCGATGCCGACCGCAAGATGCGCGCACCAATAGGCCATGAAGCCTGGCACGAGGGTCGCCTGGTCAAGTTTGGGCGCGGCTTCTTCGACGTGATGACCGAGGCCTTCAAGAAGCTTTGCGGCATTTTTGACCGCTGCGACACAGTCAGGATGAAGGGACTGGCCGTCGAGGGTGGTGGTGGCAAAACCGATGCGCAGGGCGACGGGTGGCCTTTCGATGGCGTTCAGATAGGAGGGCGAGGGTGGCGGCGCCCAGTAGGGATCACCAAGGACATTGCCCTGGACCGCATCGAGGACAGCTGCAGTGTCGCGCACCGAGCGGCTGACCACCAGGTCACTGGCCAGGCCGTCGAGAGGATCGCCAAAATCCGGCGCAAAGCTGGTGCGTCCGCGCGTCGGCTTGAGGCCCACCAATCCGCAGGCAGAGGCGGGAATGCGGATCGATCCACCGCCATCATTGGCATGGGCCAGAGGCACCACGCCTGCGGCCACCAGGGCTGCTGAGCCACCGGACGAACCACCTGTGGAGTGGCTGAACTTCCACGGATTGTGCGCGGGGCCGTACAGCTTTGATTCCGTGGTCGCCACCAGCCCGAATTCGGGAACGTTGGTTTTGCCCAGCGGCAGGAGCCCGGCCTTGCGGAAGCGGTGTGTCAGTTCGCTGTCGTGATCGCTTGGCACCGGCGGCATGAAGCGGCTGGCCTGCCGTGTGGGCATGCCCTTGGCGAGGCCGAAGATGTCCTTGAGAAAGAAGGGGACACCCATGAACGGGCCTGACGGGGGCGCCTTGGCGGCCGCACGAGCCCCATCATAGTCGCGAAACACCACGGCATTCAGCTTTGGCTGGGCGCGTTCAGCGCGCCGGATCGCTTCTTCAACGAGTTCACTCGCACTGACATCCTTGTTGCGCACAAGGCTGGCAAGTCCAAGTCCATCGTGCTCGGCATACTCCTTCATGGCATCGTCCCCGTGTGCTTGTTTTGCTCAGCTTAGCCAGTGGGTGACAGACTGTCACCACGGCGGAGAAGCTATCGATCTGGCGATGAGATCCTGTGGCAGTGTGCGGGTGCCGGTCAGCTGAGGGTAGGCCGGGAGATGTTTCGAAAAAAACGGCTGTGGTTAGGTCTGCTGCCATTATATTTTCTGCAGACCGATGGCGCAGGGTCTTCCCTGCGACCAAGGCGCGGCCTGATTGGCGCAGGCCTAGCCAGGGCGGTAGACTGCGGCTAGACAGTTTCACGTCGTGCATTTTACGGGCGCGCTGCCGCCCATTGGAGCTGCGCCCATGAAGAAGATCCCGGTCCTCGAGACGATCGGCTTTGCCTATAATTTCACATTCAGCCATCTGGGCGCCATTATTGGTCTTTCCTGGCTTCCTCTCGTGCTATGGGCGATTGGCGACTATTTCGTCAGTGCCCTTTATTATAGCGCCGTACCGGCGGCGTTCAGTGCTGGCAATCCTTTCGCCCTGGGTCAGGCCGGTCTTGTGATGATGGGCTGGCGCCTGATCAGTCTTTTGATCTGGTCGATCGTATATGTAGCGGTCATGCGTCAGGCGCTGGGGCTGCGCCAGGGTCCGGCGCGGGTCCATTTTGCCTTCGGGCTCATGGAACTGCGGGTTTTTGCCTCGCTCTTGGCGCTGGTCGCCATTACGCTCCTCTTTGCTCTGGGCTTGATTGAGGGGCTGCAGCTGCTGCGGAGTCTGGTGCCGGGCGCGACGCCGCTGAAGGCGGTCTTGGGTGCTGCCGGAGTGCTCGGGGCCATAGCCATCATCTATGCGGTGATCCGCCTCAGCTTTCTGCTCATCCCTGTGGTTGTGGTGGAAAGCCGCCTCGGTTTGGTCCGCTCCTGGGAACTGTGCGAGGGCAATGTCGGACGCATAATTGTGATTGGCATTGCAGTGCTGGGGCCAGCGGCGCTCGTTGCCGGCTTTGCCGAAGCCGCGGTGCTCGGGCCAAGTTATTTTCTGAGTGCCGCCCATGTTGGCAATAAATTGGCGGTTGGACGCCAGCAGCTCTTTGCCTTGCGTGCGAACCTGCCGCTACTGACCGGTATCTATCTGGTCATGGCACCGTTCTTGATAGGCCTGCAGATTGCGCCGGCCGCCTTTGCCTATCGCAGGCTCGCAGTGGTGCCGCTGGCACGTACCTAGTCCGCGCCAGCATGCCGTGTGGGCTCAGCGTCGTGCCGCCGTACGCCGGCCGGGCGGGGTTTTGGCTGATCTGGCAGGGGTCTTCGCCGCAGCGAGCGGCCCGCGCGTTTTGAGCAGCGGGCGCAGATATTGGCCGGTGTAGGAGCTCGGGTCGCTGGCGACCTCTTCCGGAGTGCCGGCGGCAACCACTTGTCCGCCGCCATCACCACCTTCCGGACCCAGATCGATGATCCAGTCTGAGGTTTTGATGACTTCCAGATTGTGTTCGATAACCACTATCGTGTTGCCGCTTTCCACGAGTTCGTGCAGCACCTCGAGAAGCTTGCGCACGTCATGGAAATGCAGCCCGGTTGTGGGCTCGTCGAGAATGTAGAGCGTACGCCCTGTCGCCCGGCGTGACAGTTCCTTGGACAATTTCACGCGCTGGGCTTCGCCCCCCGATAGCGTTGTCGCTTGCTGACCGATCTTGATGTAGCCAAGCCCGACACGGCTCAGCGTATCGAGCTTCTCACGGATCGAGGGGACCGCCTGGAAGAGTTCTGCGCCTGATTCCACGGTCATTTCGAGCACGTCGGCGATTGAGTTGCCGCGGAACTTCACCTCGAGAGTTTCACGATTGTAGCGCTTGCCCTGGCAGACATCACATTGCACGTAAACGTCGGGCAAAAAGTGCATTTCAATCTTTATGACACCATCGCCCTGGCAGGCTTCGCAGCGTCCGCCTTTGACGTTGAACGAGAAGCGTCCGGGCTGATAGCCACGGGCCTTGGCTTCTGGCAGTTCGGCAAACCAGTCACGGATAGGTGTGAAGGCGCCGGTATAGGTCGCCGGATTGGAGCGCGGCGTGCGGCCGATTGGGGACTGATCGATATCGATCACCTTGTCGAGGTACTCGAGGCCCTCAATGCGATCATAGGGTGCAGGAGTTTCGCGACTGCCATTGAGTTTGCGGGCTGCAGCCTTGTACAGCGTCTCAATGGTAAGGGTCGACTTTCCGCCGCCCGACACGCCAGTGATGCAGGTAAATGTGCCCAGGGGTATCTGGGCAGTGATGTTGCGCAAATTATTGCCCCGCGCGCCGCTGACCTTGAGCCAGCGATTATGGGTGGCGGGACGCCGCTTTGACGGCAAGGGTATTTGCTCGATCCCGGCCAGATATTGGCCGGTCAGCGACTTGGGATTGGCGATGATCTCGGCCGGAGTTCCTTCGGCGATGATGTGACCGCCATGGATGCCAGCGCCTGGTCCCATGTCGACGACATGATCGGCGGTGCGGATGGCTTCTTCGTCATGTTCAACCACCACCACTGAATTGCCGAGATCGCGCAGGCCCTTGAGGGATTCGAGCAACTTTTCGTTGTCGCGTTGATGCAGGCCGATCGAAGGTTCGTCGAGGACATAAAGCACGCCGGTCAACCCGGAGCCGATCTGGGAAGCAAGACGGATGCGCTGGCTCTCGCCACCAGAGAGCGTTCCGGAGGCGCGCGCGAGGGTTAGATATTCAAGCCCCACATTGTTGAGAAAGCGCAGACGTTCGCGAATCTCTTTGAGAATGCGCGCCGCGATTTCCTTCTGCTGGGTATTGAGGTGCTTGTCGATGCCGGCAAACCAGCCATCAGCCTTGCGGATGGACTGTTCGCACACCTGGCCGACATGAAGGCCGCCGATCTTGACCGCCAAAGCCTCAGGTTTGAGGCGATAGCCGCCGCAGGCCTCGCACGGACTTGCATCCTGGTACTTTTCCAGCTCTTCGCGAATCCACGCCGAATCCGTCTCCTTGAAGCGGCGTTGCATGTTGGGGATGACCCCCTCGAAGCGCTTCTTGGTGTCGTAGCGGCGCAGGCCATCGTCATAGGTGAACTTGATCTCGTCCTCGCCCGAACCGAAGAGGATGACATCGCGTATCTTCTTCGGCAGATCCTCGAAGGCTGCGGTGAGCGAAAATTTGTAGTGCCGTGCCAGTGCTTCAAGGGTCTGCAGATAGTAGGGCGAACTCGATTTTGACCACGGTGCGATGGCGCCTTTGCGCAACGACAGGCTCTGATCAGGAACCACGAGTTCCGGATCGAAATAGAGCTGGGTGCCGAGACCGTCGCAGGTGGGGCAGGCTCCATGGGGGTTGTTGAAGGAAAACAGTCTGGGCTCGATTTCCGGGATGGTGAACCCTGACACCGGACAGGCAAATTTGGCAGACATCATGAGCCGCTCGGCTTCGCCCTGCGCCGTCTTCCTGTCGGCAAATTCGGCGATCACAAGACCATCTGTTAGCCCCAGCGCGGTTTCGATGGAATCGGGCAGGCGATTGCCGAGATCGGCCTTGACCACGATCCGGTCAACCACCACCTCGATGTCGTGCTTGAGCTTTTTGTCGAGTGCGGGCACTTCAGCGATTTCGTAGAAACGGCCGTCAACCTTGACCCGTTGAAAGCCCTTTTTCAGCAGCTCGCCAAATTCCTTGCGGTATTCGCCTTTGCGGCCACGCACGATCGGTGCAAGCAGATAAAGCCTTGTGCCTTCGGGAAGCGCGAGGACGCGGTCTGCCATCTGGCTTACGGTCTGGCTTTCGATCGGAAGGCCGGTGGCCGGTGAATAGGGTACTCCCACGCGGGCAAACAAAAGACGCAGGTAGTCGTAGATCTCGGTAACCGTGCCGACCGTCGAACGGGGGTTCTTGGAGGTGGTCTTCTGCTCGATGGCGATGGCCGGGGAAAGTCCCTCAATATGGTCGACGTCGGGCTTTTGCATCAGCTCGAGAAATTGGCGCGCATAGGCGGACAGCGATTCGACATAGCGCCGCTGGCCTTCCGCGTAGATCGTATCGAAGGCAAGCGAGGATTTGCCCGAGCCAGAAAGCCCGGTGATCACGGTCAGGCTGTCACGTGGGATCTCGACATCGATGTTCTTGAGATTGTGCTCGCGGGCGCCGCGGATGGAGATGGTCTTCAGCATGTCCGGTCTTTCGGGGAACGCCAGTTATATGGCGGGAGCCAGCAGGCAGAACAAGCGCTGACCCTTTTTGAACAAATCAAGAACAGTATGCCGCAACGGCCTGGAGTGGGCAATTGCGCCAGAGCCCCTGCTCTTCGGTTTAGGAGACAGGGTGCAGGGGCGCCTTCTCAAAGGTCGGCGGGCTGGGGCTCTTCGCGAAATCATCTTGGGGTCCGAAGGGGGCCGATTAAGGGGGGACTGGGTGCTGCCCCGCACCCCACGATGGGGGCCGGCAGAAGACCGGACAGGCACGTCTATAGTCTGTTTTACGTTCACGGTGCGACCTGGATCTAAAGAGCCTGCACGTGGGGATGCGGCAAGTGCACCCAGGGAGTTCGGCGTTCGCCGCTTTTGGGAGGTTGTGTCATGACGGCCCAACCGCAGCGGCGCAGACCTTTCCTCCCGGCGTCTGCGTCGCCCTCTGGGCGGGGCCCCTTCAGCTGGTCTCACTGCGTGGTGGGGGAATTCCCCGTCAGACTTTGCTCCGCGCCCGAACTACCGAGGGAAATTTTGGCGCTCTCTGACTGCCAATGGGGACGCTGTGCGGCATGAAGCACGCCATAGCCAAAATAGATGGCAAAGCCGACCGCAGTCCAAACGCCGAGCCGGATCCATGTCGCGGCAGGCAGGCCATACATCATGGTCAGACAAATCAGAAGCCCCGCAGGCGCCACCACCCAGACAAAGGGTGTACGGAAGGGGCGTGAGGCGTTGGGTTCGCGCACCCTTAGCAACATCACGCCGATGCAGACCACGCTGAAGGCACAAAGCGTTCCGATCGAGACCAGTTCACTTAGAACACCAATGGGAAAGAGCCCGGCAAGGAGTGCGGCAATGGCTCCGGTCATGATAGTGCCGATCAAGGGCGTATGAAGGCGTGGATGCACGCGACAGAAGGCCGGAGGCAGAAAGCCGTCGCGGGCCATAGAATAAAAGATACGTGACTGACCATAGAGGCCGACAAAGGCGACCGAGGCAAGGCCTACGGTGGCTCCGATCTCAACGACGTCGGAGAGCCAACGCAGGGACGGAATCCGCGAAACCGCAAAGGAAACCGGATCGGCGACATCGAGCGTCCGATAGGAGGCAAGGCCGGTCAGGACGAGCGCCATCAGTATGTAAAGAACAGTACAGATGAGCAGTGAGGCGAGGATGCCGGTGGGCAGGTCGCGCTGGGGGTTGCGCGCCTCCTGGGCGGCCACCGAGACTGCATCAAAGCCGATATAGGCGAAAAACACGAGGCCGGCCGCGGCAATTATTCCCGACCAGCCGAAATTCCCGAAGCGTCCGGTATTGGGTGGAATAAAGGGGTGCCAGTACGCCACCTTGATATGGCTGGCGCCAAATACGATCACGAGAAGTACGACCGCAATCTTGATTGCCACCATCAGTGCATTGGCCCGTGCCGTCTCGCGAACACCCGTGATCAGGAAGACACTGAGCAGTACGATGAGGCCCATGGCGGGAAGATTGATTAGGGCGCCGGTCAAAACAAGACCTTGCGTCGCTGAGAAGGTGAGAGGGGCTGAGGTCAGGGTCGGTGCCAGCACGATACCAACGCTCTTGAGCAGGCCGACGAAATAACCCGACCAGCCCACGGCAACCGCGGCGGCGGAGACGAGATACTCAAGGACGAGATTCCAGCCGACAAACCAGGCGGTGCTGCGTCCGAGTGCGGCATACGAATAGCTGTAAGCGCTGCCGGCAACAGGATACATCGCGGCGAATTCGGCATAACACAACCCGGCGAAGAGGCAACCAATGCCGGAAATCACGAAGGAAATAACGATGGCCGGTCCAGCAAACCTGGCAGCTGCAGTTCCGGTAATGACGAAGATGCCGCCGCCAATCACCGCGCCGATGCCCAACGCGGTCAAGGTCCAAGGACCAAGATGACGGTTGAGTGTGGTGTCGTCCGCCGCGGATGGCGCAGACAATGCGGACGTCTCCTTGTTCTTGCGCGCAGTCAAAGAAATTTCTGCCGGCCTGCAATCAGCTTCGCAAAAGACGCTGCGGCCACGTGGTTCCACGCGGCCGCTCGCCTCAGAACTTGCGTGTCAGTGTCAGATCCAATGTACGGCCGGTGCCATAGAAGCACTGGCTGATCGAGGTGCAGCGAGAAATATAGGTCTTGTCGAACAGATTCGAGGCGTTGAGTTGCAGGCGCCAGGGATGAAAATCGTAATGCAGGATCGCATCCCACAGGACCACCGAAGGATTGCGGAACTGATTGGCCGGATCACCATAGCTGCTGCTCAGATAGCGTATGCCGACGCCACCGCCAAAACCGGCCAGTATGCCCTTTTGCAGTGTGTAGTCCCCGAGGGCGGAGAACTTGTGCAGTGGCACCATCGGCAGGCGCTTGCCAAGATCATTGCCATTGCTGCGTGTCACCTGGGCATCGGTATAGGTATAGGAAGCGTTGATCGTGATCTGGTTGTTGATCCGCGTCACCCCTTCCAGCTCGACACCCTTCACCTCTGCAGCACCGGTCTGGACGCTGAAAAAGGCGTGGGTGGGATCACTCGTCAGGACATTGCTCTCGTTGATGTCGTAGACGGCGAGGGTAGCTAGCGCCTGCACATCGCGGGGCAGGAATGTGGGCTCGAACTTGATGCCGGCTTCGACCTGGTTCCCCGTACTCGGCTTGAAGGGATGGCCGGCAAAGTCGGCGCCGGGGACCGGTTCAAACGAGGTCGCATAGCTGACATAGGGCGCCAGGCCGCTGTCAAACAGGTAATTCACCCCAGCGCGGTAAGTGAAGTCCTGGTCGTTGCTCGGTCTGCCGTAGTTCTTGGTCGTAAGCCAGTCCTGCCGACCACTGAGGGTCAGGATCCAGCTGTGGTAACGCGCCTGGTCCTCCGCATAGAGCCCGGTCTGGCGCTGCACTTCCCGCGTATAGGGCATGAGAGGCGGGGTGGTGATTGCCATGCCGTAAACCGGATGGAACAGATCGATGGGCGGCGCGAACGAAAAGCCATAGTCCGAGTTGTCGCGATAATCACGATAGTCAAGGCCAAGCAAGGCCTTGTTCTGGATCAGGCCGAGACTAAAATCGGCGTTGAGGCGGGAATCCACGTTGAATGAGGTGATCGCCTCCTGGAAGGGGAAATTATAGCGCTCGACCGTTCGGTAATCGACCGGAAGACCATTGCTGCCGGTTAGCAGGCCGGCGCCGTAGACGTCCAGCATCCGATTATGGTTGTAGAAGAATTTGAGGTTCTGTTCGAAGCTGAGCCAGCTGCTGAACTGATGATGCAGATCGTAACCGATACCATACTGGCTGCGGCGGAAGTCATTATACCTGGTGTCACCGAGATTGGTACTGACAGGAACCTTCCCGAGTGGGTTGGGCAGAAGCACGCCATAGGCAGGCAGAAAGCCGCCATCGCCACCTCTGATGTCGTCATACTGATAATAGCTGAGCAGGGTCAG
Organism: Pseudomonadota bacterium; assembly: GCA_021804785.1. Taxonomy (GTDB): domain Bacteria; phylum Pseudomonadota; class Alphaproteobacteria; order Micropepsales; family Micropepsaceae; genus Rhizomicrobium. The sequence continues at coordinate 88,598 of JAJZGY010000004.1, forward strand.
CATCGTTGCCGGGGAAATATTGAAAGTGAGCGCCGGGGCGAGATAGACCCGGTTCGAGGTCTCGCCGGTGATCTGGGTACCGCGTCTGCGCCACAGCGCAGTGAGACTGCCTTCGACAAGATCGTCGCCATAAAGTGTGCCGGTGACCGTGCCCGCCAACTGCTTGTCGTCATGGCTGCCATACTGCACCTGCAGCTCGCCGCCGAACCTGGCCTGAGGGCGGCGGCTGGTCAGATTGATGATGCCACCCGGCGGCGCCGAGCCGTAAAGCGTCGATGCGGGGCCTTTGAGTACCTGTACGCTCTGAAAGCCATAAAGATCGACACCGACATTGGAAACCGAACCGATCGGAGCCTGAAGTCCGTCGATGTATTCGATGGGCTGAAACCCGCGCAAAGTCAGCCAGTCATAACGCTCATCGGTACCGAAATCCTCGCCGACAATGCCGGAGGTGTAGCGTACCGCTTCGCCAAGGTTCTGCTCGTCGAGCAGCGAGATCTGATCGCGGTTAATCACCGAAACCGATTGTGGAACCTCGATCAAGGGAACTCCGAGCTTGGTTCCGATGTTCGAGGATTTGGGTACATAATGCGGCGCCGTCACGACCACCGTCTCGATACCGTCACCGGCCTTTGCCGCCATCGCCGAGGCCAGCACCAGCACCGAGGCAGAAAGTGCCAGGAGCGCTGAACGTGGAACTCGTCCTAACCGCTCTGCTCCGACCACATTGCGCTTGCGCATCATCGCCACTCCCCTTGTGCGGCGTCGCCAGAGTGGCGACGTAAGCAAGTGTGCGGAGCTTTTAAACGCCTTGCAGTTCCAGACGGGACGGAAATTATCGCGATTAGGCCAGCAATAAGCGGTAGTCCGGCGTATCAGGCAAGCTCTGCGCTCAGAAACGCGGCACTCTCGGCCAGTGCCTGATCGGCGAGGCGCGCGCGCGACACCGCCTCCAGAAAGCTGTGGGTTGCGCCTGCATAGATTTTAAGTTCGGTCTTCACCCCGGCGTCTTTCAGACGCTGTGCCAAAAAAACACTTTGTTCGCTGAGGATATCGCAGGCTCCGGCAAGCACTAAGGTGCTGGGAAGACCTTCAAGCCGGGCCTTGAGCGGGGCGGCATAGAGGTCTTCAGGCGCACCCCTGTCTGGCAGATAGTTCGACCAGAACTGGTCCATTTCAGTGGCGGTGAGCATGTAGTCAGGCCCGCCATAGCGGCGTGTGGCTTCGGCCGAGATTTCCTGCGAGAAGGCGCCATAAAGAAGCAGGAGCGCGCGTACGATAGCCTCGCCCGCCGCGTTGAGCTTGAGGGCGGCAGCCAGCGCCAGATTGCCGCCAGCCGAATCGCCCCCAAGGGCGAGGCGCCCTGGCACGAGACCAAAGCGGGACGGCTCGTGCGCCAAAAGCCTTGCAATCGCAAGCACCTGGTCAAGCGCCACGGGATACTTGACTTCCGGCGAGAGCGCATAGTCCACACCCACGACTGCGATCTGGGCACGGGCCGCAAATTCGCGCATAAGCCGGTCATGGGAATCGATGCTGAAGATCGTCCAGCCCCCGCCATGCAGGTAAACCAGTGCCGGCAGCCGGGCCGAAGCATTGGGGCGATGGATGCGCACCCGTACCAAGCCATGTGGCGTCGGCAGGTGAAGCTCGTCGCTCCGATGCATCACCGGACCGCCCTGGCGCCAGGGCAGCCTGACTTTCTCGGCGATCTGACGGGCCTCGCTCAGCGGCACCTGGTCGAGCGCGGGATAGCGCGCATAGGCCCGCGCCATTTCAGCCGCAAAGCTGCGGATCTCGGGGTCAAGATCGTCGCCCGCCACGTCGGTCACATCCTTTCCAGCGATGGCGCATGACGCTCCACCACGCTTTGCCACCTTCAGCGGTCAGCAGCCGGTGGCAGACCTGCCGGGTGACGTCTTTCTGTCACAAAACTTTGGACCTATAATCCAAGCATGGACCTTACGCCGCATCATGCTGGATTGCTGTCGCCACAGGACCTGAAACCATTTCAGGCGGGCCAACGCAGTACCCGTGGGAGCGACTATCAAAACATTCCTCGACCTGTTGCCGCGCTGGCCGATGAATATGCTGACGGTCATGTTGATCCGCGCCATAGCCATCTGCGTGGGCAACTGCTCTACACAATTGCCGGTCTGATGACAGTGGTGACCGATGAGGCGAGTTTTGTTCTGCCACCACAGCGTGCCCTCTGGGTACCTGGCGGTGTAGAGCACGAAGCGCGCTGTCGCGGTCACGTCTCGGTGCGCACCCTCTACGTTCAGGAGGATCCGGGGCTCGGTCTGCCCACAAGCTGTCGGGTGATCGAGGTCTCCGATCTGCTGCGCGCGCTCATCGTTGAGGCGACCCGCATTCCGGTCGAATATGACGAGCAGGGCCGTGACGGTCAGGTGATGGCTCTTATTCTCGAAGAGCTGCGGCGCGCGCATATTGCACCCCTGCATGTTCCGATGCCACGTGATCCACGGCTCGTGCGGGTGTGTCGGGCCATCCTTGCGGATCCGGCGCAAAACGAAGCCCTCGATGAATGGGCTGATGTGGCGGCGATGGGACGACGTACTTTCACGCGGACGTTCCGCAAGGAAACCGGGATGAGCTTTGCCACCTGGCGACAGACGGTACGGCTGATGGAAGCGCTGTCCCGCCTGGCGACAGGCCATCCGGTCACCACTGTCGCCCTTGATGTCGGCTATAGCAGCCCCAGTGCCTTCACCGCCATGTTCCGCCGGGCATTTGGTGTGCCACCGACGCACTATCTGCTTGAACGCGGCGAGGACCTCTAGCGGACCTGGTTCAAACCCAAGACGGGATTCTTGGTTTGATGGCGACGGCGTAGCGCTCAATCTCTTTCATTTGACGGGTGTCTGCACTGCCAATTCATCGCCGCGCGGTTTCGGTTTGTGTCAGGTTTTGGCGCGGTTGAAATGCGCCATCCATTCCAGGACCGCTTCGCTACCTTCGCTCTTCAATCCACGCACAATATCAGGATAGACATCCTCGCGTTCATCCTGACCGAGCTTGAAGCGGCCATGGGCACTTATCACGCGTGCATCAAAGCCGACAATTCCGCTCGCGAGCCGGTCAAAGCGTGGTCCCATGTCGCTGATCTGCCAGGCGTTCTGGCGACCTTCTTCCATGGCGCCGACCTGCTCCGAGAGCAGCGCCCGTAGCGCCTCACGATCCTCGAAAAAGTGGAGCTCGGTCTCAAACCACAGGGAGGTATAATTCCAGGTGGGGGCCTGGGTACGATCCGCCATCCAGGAGGGAGAGACATAGGCGTTGGGGCCGAGGATCAGGATGAGTGCCCTTGGGCTGGACCGTAAGGCAGCAAGATGTGGGTTGGCGCGGGCAAAGTGCCCCTGCAGCGAAAAGATATGGCCGTTCTGATCGATACGCGCCCGGAAGGGAAGCACTGTGGCGAAGGGCATGTCCTCATGACGTGAAACAATCCAGCCGAGCGGGTTTTCGGCCACGAGCTTGATGCCGTCCTCAGGTCCTTGCGGCGCAAATTTTCCCGAAAAATCGCTCATCATCCTGCCTCGTCGCGCAACCGAACCCTGACTGTAGCCAAGCCTGCGCAGCTTTTGGACGGAAACTGGGCCCGATTGTAACGCGTCCGGGCCATTGAACGGCCCGTCTGCGATGGCAAAGGACCCCCCGACGCTGGCCGCGGAGCGCAAGAGAGGTCATGGTGAAGCCGATGTCCGGACTTGAACACGGGGAGCTGCTGTAGAGGGCATGCGCATACGACCGGGGCTGGTGTGGCTGCACCGCTATGTCGGCCTTTTGATTCTGGTTTTTCTCATCCTCGCGGGTGTCAGCGGCAGCGTTCTGATCTTCCGCACCAGGCTCGATGCACTGCTTAATCCGACGCTTTTTGATGTCGGGGTGCATGGCGCCACACTCTCACCCGTGCGCCTTGCAGATGGGCTGGCGCGAGGCCATCCCTCCTGGCGCCTCACCAAGGTTCCCATTCGGGTGCACCGTGGCCGTGCGCTGGTGTTCCATGTTACCGCCGCGCCGGGCAAGCCGGCTCTTTCGTTCACCCAGGTTTTTGTCGATCCGCACACTGGAGCTGTCCTGGGGCGTCGACGCAATCGTCCGGGTTGGAGTCGCCGTCACCTCGTCGAAGGTCTCTTTCAGTTTCACCAAAATCTGCTTCTGGGCACCTTTGGCCGCTGGTTCATGGGGATCGTCGCATCTGGCTGGGTGATTTCCAACCTTCTGGGGTTCTACCTCACCTTCCCGAGCCTGCCGCCGTTCTGGAAGCGCTGGCGCAAGATGTGGGGCGTGGCGCGTGGCACACGCTTTCCCCGATTCTGTCTTGATCTGCACCGTGCCGGTGGCCTGTGGCTGTTTCTGGGTTTTCTTGTTCTCGCGGTGACCTCGGTCGAGATGAACTTTTTTGACGAGTTGTTCCTACCCGCCGTGAACCTGACATTTGGTGCCCCGCAGGGGACGCTCTACGGTGCACCTGCTGCTGTGCATCCCTCTGCTATGCCGGTTAATTTTGCGACCAGCCTTAAAGTCGCATGGCAGAGGGCGGAACGGCGGCACCCCGGCTGGGTGCCGGTCTTTGCCAGCTATGATCCTGAGCGGGGTATTTATGGCGTCTCCTTCATTGCCAAAGGCAACAACACCTACGCCTGGCTCGGGCCAGTAGAATATTTTGTCAGCGCCAATAGCGGACGCATCACAGGAACGGATGATCCTTATCGCGAGGGCTTGCGGGGTATTGTCCTGCGCTCACTTTACCCTCTGCATTCGGGACGCATTTTAGGCGGGCCAACGCGGGCACTGGTCTTTGTACTCGGACTTGCCACTGCAGTGCTGTCGCTGACCGGGCTTTATGTCTGGTACCGCCGGCGATAGGCCAGCGCAGACGGGTAGATATGTTGCTCCGAGCGGATGTTCGGTCCTGATCCAGGCTGCGCCCAACGTGCCTCTGGCAGCGTCCCTTTTCGCCGCTTTGCCCTTACCCCGGAGGCCTAACCGAGGCCCCATTTGTTGCCGACAGCCCAGATGGCAAAGGCATAGAACATCGCGTGCTGGCGCAGTTTGGCGTTACGACCCGAGGCGCCCATGTGGCCGGCCGACATGTCAATCTTGACCATTTTGGGCGCTTTGTTGGTGCTGTCGTCGCGAACCTTCTCGACAAATTTGACCGGCTCCCAAAAGCCGACCCTGTCATCGACAAGACTGCCGGTTGCCAAGAGAGCCGGATAGGCCGCCTTATGCACATTGGTATATGGTGAGTAGCTCGCCATGTACTCCCACTCCGTCTTGATGCGGGGATCTCCCCAGATCGGCAGCGCCGTGAACCACAGGGGATGGTTTTCGTCCTCCATGGTGTTGAGAAGGTCGACAAAGGGGACCTGCGCAATAGCGCCGCCCCAGAGATCCGGCCGCATGTTGTAAACGGCTCCGATCAACAGGCCTCCGGCGGAGAGCCCGTGAATCACGATCCGTCCGGCGCGGGTGTAGCGCCTGTGGATGAGATGCTCGGCACAGGCGATGAAATCGATGAATGTCTTCTTCTTGCCGCGCTTGAGCACCGAGCGCCACCAGCGTGTTCCCTTTTCGGCACCACCTCGGACGTGGGCGAGAACATGGATCCAGCCCTGGTCTACAAGTGCGAGCGCTGGTGCCGAAAAACTCGCGGTGACGGAATCGCCGTAGGAACCATAGCCATACATAAAAAGTGGCGCGCTTCCGTCGAGACGTGTTCCCTTCTTCATCAGCACCGTGATCGGCACCATAACCCCGTCACTGGAAGGTGCCGACAGCCGCTCCACGACATAATTTGCCGGATCAAAGCTGCGGGGTGGCGCGATCAGCAACTGACGCTTCGCGCTCTTCATATTGTACTCGTACCAGGCCTTGGGCAGGCGCGGCGTTTCATAAGCGTAGCGCAGGTTGTCGGTGTCGTAGATCTGTTGCGGCTCAAGGCTCACATTGTAAGCGGATTCATCAAAGGCAATGTCGTGGGTCTGGCCCGTCGGTGCCACCGTGATGAGGTGAGGGTTGGCGTCGCGCCATTCGCTCAAGACCAGAAAATTGCGGAAGGGGCGGATGGCGGCAATGAAATGTCCCGGATCGTGGGCAATGAATGGTCTCCATCCCGCTTCGCTGAGATTGCTGCGGCTTGCGCGCATCACCTTGAAGTCAAAGGCACCGTTGGCATTGGTCAAGATCAGATAACCGTCCTGCCAGTCCTCCACGGTGTAGCGCAGGCCATTGCGCCGGGGCTCCACCAGGGTTGGCGTCGCAAGTACATCATCACCAAAGACAACGCGGGTATCGCCCATGTCACCATTAAAACAGTGGATGAGAAGTGTGCGTTTGGAGGCTGTCAGCGAAACATGAATGAAGAACGCAGGATTCTTCTCATCGTAGACCGCGACATCGGCGCCGCCGCGCGCGGGTCTGCGGAAAACTTTGGTCGGACGGCTCAGGCGATCACGCAGCACCCAGAACAGATGCTGTGAATCCGGTGCGAAGGCGAAGGTGCCGTAGCAGTCATGGATATCTGAAGAAACGATGCGTCCGGTTTCGAGATCCTTGACATACAGTGTGTGGTATTCCGAACCCGTTTCGTCGACAGCCCAGGCAAAGAGATGGTTGTCGGGACTGCGCAGTGGAGCCTGAAATACCGAAAGTGCATAATAGGGCTTGCCCTTTGCCTCCGCGTTGAGGTCCAGGAGAATCTGCTCCGGTCCGCCGGAGAGAGGCTTGCGCGCATAGACTGGATAGCTGGCCCCTTCCGGGGTCCAGCTATAATAAGCCCAGCCGTCCTCGATGATGGCCGGCGGAGGAACATCGGCCGCACTGAGGCGCTGCATGCGGGCAAACAGTGTCTCCTGCAACGGCAGGGTGGGAGCGAGCATATCCTCTGTGTAGGCGTTTTCGGCCTCGAGCGCCTTGCGGATCGCTGGATTGAGTGTTGCCGGGTCCTTGCGCACCTCAGCCCAATTGGAGGGTTTCAGCCAGGCATAATCATCGATGCGTACCTGGCCGAACTGCTCAATCCGTTTGGGATGCTGGGGCACGTAAGGTGGCAATGGCCAGCGTGGCTTGGTCACGCCGGCGACCGGCGCCAGCAAAGGGGCCAGCGCCATGACGCAGACGGAACTTCTCAGAAAGTGGCGGCGGTTTAGCATGACAGTGCTCCCCTGGATTCAGGTTGAGCCGATGGTGTCGGCTCTTTTGGTCTCATGGCGGGGCAATGTTGGAAAGGGCTCACCCCTTTTTTCGCATCCGATCGGGTCTTAATATGTCGGCGCCGGGCCAAATAAGCCCAAATGTCCAGGCCCGGCTTGAGGGCTCCTTTGGCTCATGGCCTGCTTTGTCTCGTCTTGCGCAGTCACGCAGTCTAAATGTGCACGGCGAATGGAACGATGCTTGTCATGAGATCCTTGCCGTATGCCATCCCTTGCCTGTTGGCCGCATGTGCCAGCGTGGCCCTGTTGCGGGCAGGAACTCTCCCGGCTCCGCCGCCTGCACTGCGCGACCATTTCGTCGAGGTCATTCATGGCGTGCGCGTTGCTGATCCCTATCGCTGGCTCGAGAGGCTGTCGTCGCCGGCAACTGATGGTTTTGTTGCGTCCGAGCAGCGCTACACGAGGAGGCTGCTCGACCATCAGCCCTCATTGCCGGTATTGGCTCATGAACTCATGCCACTGGCCCGGCTTGATGCGCCGCAGAGCGTCATCTGTCGCCATGGTCAATTTGTGATCCTCAAAAAAGCCCCGGGTGAGCAGGTCGCCTCGCTTTATCTGCGGACGCGTCTTGCGGCCAGAGATGTGCGTATTGTTGATGCCCGGAGCTTTGGGGAAAATGCAACGCTCACGCTGCTGGCAGTGTCACGCGACGGGCGCATCATCGCCTTTGGTGTCCGCCACGGTGGAACGGATCAGCTCAGCATCCATTTCTATGACGTGACACGGCGACGAAACCTGACGGACGTACTTCCAGCTGCCCGTTACATCTATTGGTCACTACTGCTGTCAGCCGATGGCAAGAGCGTCTATTACATCAGATTTGGCGCTACAGGACCCAGGCTTTATGCCCATCATCTTGGCGCTACGGGGCCAGACCGGATGCTTTTCGGGCGCAGGCTGGGCCCAAATGACATTCTGCAGGCGACGCTGTCGCAAGATGGCGACTTCCTATTGCTTCAGGCGCTGCATGGCGCGACCGGGCCGACCGACCTTTACCTCAAGAGGGTAGATGGCTCGCTACCAGCGCAGGTTCTCGTCGCGGGCAAGGATGCGAATTTTGTCGCGCGTGAAGCGGCAGGCCGCATCTATGTCCAAACCGATCTCGACGCGCCGCGCGGCAGGATCATGGTGGCGTCGATTGATCGACCCCAACTCGCCTATTGGCATCCTCTGGTGCCACAGACAGCCGACACCCTGCTGGGCTTCGTTCTGGCAGACCACAAGCTCGTTCTCAGCTATCTGCGTGACGCCCATGCCCGGCTCGTTCTGTTTGATCCCAAGACTTGTGCCAAGACTGCGATAGCGCTGCGCGGGTTTGGCACGGTGGGCGATCTTGAGGGCAGCTGGACATCGCCACAGCTGAGCTTCAGCTATACATCGTTTTCCAGGCCGGAAACATTCTGGAACTATGTGGTCAACAGTGGCGTGCAACAGGAGATCTCGGGCGCGAAGCGGCCCAACTGGTTGGCCAGCGTGGTGACCGAGCAGGTCTGGTACCGCTCCAAGGATGGCACACGGGTCCCAATGTTTCTGGTTCACCGCGGCTCCATTCGCAGAAACGGTCGCAATCCGGTTCTGCTTTATGGCTATGGTGGCTTTGACTGGGCCCAGACCCCAACCTTCTCACCGGAGGAGGCGGTCTGGGTGAAGAATGGCGGGATCTATGCCTTGGCCAATATTCGCGGCGGTGGCGAATTCGGCGAGGCCTGGCATAATGCAGGAGATCTTCTCAACAAGCAGAACAGTTTTGATGACTTTGCCGCCGCGGCTCGTTTTCTCGTGGCCAGACATTTCACTGTGCCGGCTCGCCTCGCCATCCAGGGTATGAGCAATGGCGGATTACTGGTGCTCGTCTCCATTATCCAGCACCCCAAGCTCTTTGGCGCTGCCATCGCCCGTTATGCCCTGGCGGACATGCTGCGCTATGAGACATTCGGCATCGCGCGCTGGTGGGCTGGCGAATATGGCTCCATCAAAGACAAAGCCCAGTTCAAGGCGCTGCTTGCCTATTCGCCTTACGCCCATGTGCGCAAGGGCGTTGCCTATCCCGCAGTTCTGCTTGTTACCGGCGCGGACGACACGCGGGTCAGCCCGGCCCATTCGCTCAAGATGACAGCGGCCCTTCAGAGCGCGTCCGTATCTGGAAAACCGGTCCTGCTCCTCTATGATTCGAAATCCGGCCATTCCGGAACACCGCCAGTTCGAACGCAGGTGGCGCAAATGGCCCGCGAACTTGCCTTTCTGGTGTGGCAGTTGCACCTGCGGCAACCTTGAAGGCCGCACCGCGACGCGAGGAGCCGCCCAGGGGCCAAGTTGATCAGTCCCTTCCCCTGAGGTCAGGCGGTGAAGGACGCTGCCCCTCTAGCGCGGAGCCGGGCAGGTCCTTGGGGGCATTTTTCCACGACCATTTTCGCGAGATGCGGGGCGAGGGCCCCAAGAGCCAGCATCATACAGCTCATCGTGATCGGATCCGGCCTCAGGCTTTGCTATGGTCCACAAATTGCGGGCCGGTCGATGGTGGCGCGATGACGTGGGCAAGGCTAGGGTCTGCCCTTCACTGTGATGAATGGAGACGACAATGGCGGGCAGCGTCAACAAGGTGATCCTCGTGGGCAATCTGGGCAAGGATCCGGAGGTCCGGCGCCTGTCGAGCGGTGAGCCGGTCGTCAACCTGTCGCTTGCGACCTCGGAAAGCTGGCGTGACAAGGCCAGTGGCGAGCGGCGGGAGCGTACGGAATGGCACCGGGTGGTCATCTTCAACGAGAACCTGGCCAAGGTTGCCGAGCAATATCTGCGCAAGGGCGCCAAGGTCTATCTGGAAGGCCAGCTGCAGACCCGCAAATACACCGACAAGGATGGCGCGGAGAAATACACCACAGAAGTCGTGCTGCAGCGCTTCCGCGGCGAGCTTGTCATGCTCGATGGCCGCGGCGATTCGGGCGGCGGGGCCATCGCCGGGCCAGCACGCAGCGCGGGTGAGGTGCCGGCAAGCTTTGAGCGCGACGACATGGACGACGAAATCCCGTTCTAGGACTGTGAGACCTTTCTTTTTCCCGCGCCTGCTCGGTTGCGCCGGCGCGGCCATCGTCCTGATGCTGATGAGTGGCTGTACGGCAGTGCCGTCGGGAAGGCCTGCGCGCCATTTCCGCACGCCGGACATTGCTGCCGCTTATATTCCGCTGCAGCAAAGAATCGACCTCCTGTGGTACGGCGAGGGGGCAGCAACCGTGATTGCGCCCGGCATTGCCGCGACGGCTGGCCACAATGCCAATCTCATCGCGGCAAGCCGTGTGATCGGTCGGTCAAGGCGCTTTGATTTGATGTTTTTCCACACCTCGCGCCAAAAGGTGCCGCCCCTCGCTGAGCCGCATCTTGGCGAGGCGGTGATCGCCTATGGCCAGGGCCTTTCCCGTGCCGACCTGCGCGAGGCCAAAGGGGCTGTGCGCTATACAAGGGCCCCGGTGTTGCCGCGTTGCCCGAGCTGTCCGGTGCAGCAGGCCTTTGTCTATGCCGCCGAGGGTGGGCGGGGATTTTCCGGCGGTCCTGTGGTGGCAGTGGCCACCGGGCGTGTTGTGGGTATCACCTTTGGCTTTCGCAACGGGCTGGATGACCGGCACC
>JAJZGY010000096.1 GCA_021804785.1 Pseudomonadota bacterium
GCTTAGGGAGCAGATCACGCGCGAGATCGTGCGGATTGATGCGCTGGGTGGTGCCGCAAGCCAGGCCGCGCTCGAATACATGAAGGAGCGGCTGGTTCAGTCTCATGCCGCGCGGATTGACGCCATCGAAACACAGGGCGAGATCAGGGTTGGTGTGAATGCCTATCAGGAAAGCGAACCCTCACCGTTGACGCTTGGGGAGGAAGCTTTTGTGACGGTGGATGCACATGCGGAGGCCGAACAGATTGAGCGGCTTCGACAGTGGCGCGCGCAGCGTGATCAGAAAGCGGTCGATGTAAGCCTCAAGGAGCTGGCGGCGGCCGCGGGCGAGGGACGCAATGTGATGGAGCCCTCGATCGCCTGCGCCAAGGCTGGCGTGACAACCGGAGAGTGGTCCGACACGTTGCGCAGGCTTTTTGGCGAATATCGTGCGCCAACGGGCATCGGCGCAAACGCGCCTGCGCGCAATGACGCCCGCATCATGGCCTTGCGCGAAAAGGTGGAGGCCGCCTCTGCCAGGCTCGGTCGACGGCTGTGCTTCTTGGTGGCCAAACCCGGCCTTGATGGTCACTCCAATGGTGCGGAACAGATTGCCATCCGGGCCCGAGATGCCGGCATGGAGGTTAGCTACGAGGGAATCCGCTTTACCGTGGACGAGATCGTGGAGGCGGCGCGCAAAAAGCGTCCGCATGTGATTGGCCTGTCAATTCTCTCGGGAAGCCATGTTGCGCTGAGCAGGGAGGTGGTGGCGGGACTTGCAGCCGCCGGGCTCGCGGACATCAAGGTCGTTGCCGGCGGGATCATCCCCAAGGAGGACGAGGCCAGGCTGAAAGCAGGGGGCGTTGCCGCGGTTTTTGGCCCCAGCGATTACGACCTGACCCGCGTGATGGAGGAGATCATCGTTCTCGCCTCCTCTCCCGGGCGCTGATCGACGTTCTGGACCTTCCAAGGTTTCTTTGAAAGCAATCACTTAAAGCGAAAGCCCGCAACCAAGGCAGTCCCTGTCTTGACATAGACTACTCTGTCATATAGAGTACTCTGCAGTTAATGGGAGTTCGATACATGCCTCTGTCCAACAGCGAAGCGAAGCTGGCACTCAATGACATCGCCCGGATGGGGCGGCGCAGCTTTAACGCCCATGGGTACGCCGCCGCGGCCCCGCAGCTCATGCTGTGGGGCGCGCTCTGGTTTCTGGGCTATGGGGGGACCTACTTCTTTCATGCCTATGCAGGCTGGATCTGGATCGGCGTTACGATTGCCGGCTCCATCGGCAGCTTCTGGATTGGCAAAGCAAGCAAGCCCGTGACCGCGCCAAAGTTCAGCTGGCGCATCTTCTTCACCTGGCTTGCGGCGCTGGGAGCAATCAGCTCGGTGCTTGCGATCTTCGCGCCCTTCACCGGAACGCAGATCGGAACCTTGTTCCCACTCATCACCGGCTGGGCCTATGTGTTTCTGGGGGTGTGGCTCGGACCACGCTTTGTGATGGCAGGTATGCTCATTGTGGGCCTGACACTATTCGGCTTCTTCCGACTGTCCCCCGAGCATTTCATATTGTGGATGGCCTTTGTCGGGAGCGTCACGCTGATCGGTACCGGCCTGTGGCTGCGGAGGGCCTGACATGGAACAGCCCGATGCAGTCATTCACCAGCCTGTGCGGCTCAAGATCATGTCGGCCCTGAAAGCCTTGCCGGCGGGAACCCAGCTGGAGTTCGTGCGCCTCAAGGCACTGGTAGGTGCCACCGAAGGCAATCTGGGCGCGCATCTGCAGACCCTGGAAACCCAAGGCTATATTGCCTCCGAAAAAGATTTCGTCGGCAAGAAGCCACGTACCCGCATCACGCTGACCAAAGAAGGGCGGCGCGCCTTCGAAGCCTACGTCGATTATCTGCGCGACATCGTCGGAAACATCTAGGTCGTCTCCACTTCCCCGACATCCGGGTCCTAATCCCACGCTGCAGAGAACACCCATGTCGCGTCTGAGATTTGTTGTGTGTATTGGCTGCTTCTTCAGCTTTACCATCGGCCTGTGCCTGCCGGCTCAAGGACGCGAACGCAACCGCCTCTTCCCCGGTGACACTGGTCTATCCTGACTACGCTCCGCTCGGAATTGCCCGCGGTAAAACCCGCGCCCTCTATCTCCATGCCTATGCCGGCCTGAAAGTGCTGACGGCCGTGGAAATCTACCACTCTCTGCATTTCGTCATGTTCGACCGCCCTCGGCGCTTTGCCGCGGTACTCAAACAGTTTCTCTTTCGGGGGCATCGCGAGCCGCGCAGCCATTAAGATCGCGCAAGTCAGCTCTGGGCTGTGCCCGACACTTCACAAGAAACATAAGCAGGCTGCCGAGGTCTGAGTAGCCTGTCCAATTGTGCAATGACATGCCTCTGCCCCTTGAGCACAAGGTCAAGGTAGGTGGAGCGCGCACGCATCAGTCGCTGGAAAGGAGGCTGTGAGCAATCTCACTGTCTACTGGGCGAAAAAAAACGGCGGGCCGAAGCCCGCCGCAAAAGTCCACGTAGATACTGACTTACATGTTGATGGTGATGTCGGCGAACAGATACCTGCCCATCGCATCATAGACCTGCGGGTAGGTATTGCCGTTGCCGCTCGTACCCGCGATCGAGGTGATCGGCGGATTGTTGTCGAGCACGTTGTTGATACCGACATGCAGCATGGTGTTGTGCGGCAGCGGGAAGCCAGCTGACAGATCCATGTAGTTCTCGGATGGCAGCTGATAGTCGAGCGCGGTGCTGCTGTAATCAAACGCCGTGACCGACGAGATGTACCGCCAGGTTGCCGACACTGAGATATCATCCCAAGGCGTATTCCAGGTTGCTTGCAGACGATGTCTCCAATCCGGATTTGGCGTACCGCAGGCATTACCATACTTGCCAATGCAGTCATACGACGGCACACCCGGAATGCCCGGGTTGGTGACAAGCTGGTTGACCCAGGTGCCGGTGAGGCCAAAGGTGACCTGACCATAGCCCGGCGCACCCACATCAGCCAGATCGAGCTGATAGAAGGCGTTGATGTCGATGCCGTCCTCCTTGAGGCTACCAACGTTGGTATTGAGGTCGGAGACAAATCCGCTCCCAACCCAGAGCTGGCCAAGCGCGTTACGATGGATAAGCGCGCAGGACGAAGCGATGCTGTACTGATAGCAGGCGGCCAGGGTATTGGTTGCTCCGACCGTGCTGATCAGGTTCTTGATGTTGATGTTCCAGTAGTCGATCGATCCGCTGAATCCCGGGATGGCGGTCGGTGTGAACACTGCACCAAGGGTCCATGTATTGGCAGTTTCCGGACGAAGGTCCGGGTTACCACCAGCCAGGAAGTTATACTGGCCGGCCGGGCTGGTCAGAGCCGCGCTCTGATACTGGGCCGCCGGAACACCGGTTGCCAAGCACTGAGCCATAGAGGCCTGATAGACGCCAACCGTGGCCGGGCCGCAAGGATCGCCCGGTGAGTTGAACAGGTTGAAGCCCTGTGCCGTATAAAGATCGAGCACGTTTGGCGCACGCACCGCGTGATCGTAGCTACCCCGGAAGCGGACGCTGTTGTCCGGAGCCCAGTCGCCACCGATCTTCCAGGTGTTGGTGGTAACAGAGGTGTTGTAGCTCGAATAACGATAGGCGAGGTCGACACTGATGAGCTGAGCCAGCGGCTTATTTTCGACCACCGGCATCGTGAATTCGCCGAAGCCTTCCGTCACGCTGGTGTTACCCGACACCGGAAGCACCGGACCGCCCTGGCCTGCGCCGTCGAAGGTCTGGTACTCGAGATCGGGCAACAGGCCGAGGCCATTGGCGCGATATTCAAGACCCATAGCCACCTTGGCGGAGCCTTCTGCCCACGGGCTCTTGATCCCGTACTGACCGAGATCGCCGTTAACCCTGGCGATCAGGTCCTGCAGAGTTGTGTTGCCTTGCTGCAGCAGCGGCACGTTGAGGTAGGAAATCGCGGCCTTCGAGGGGCCAGCGCCACTGAAGATGTCATAAGGCACGCAGTTGGGATCCGTGCCATTCAACACCGAGGCGCAAACCGGCTGGCCGTTGGCGGGATTGGTCACGACATCCAGAGCCCGGTTCAGGCGGGTCACCGAGAACTCATTCAGATAGTGCTCGGCGAGCAGCACCTTCGAGTACTGGCCGGACACGTCGTAATTCCAGCCCTTCGCAATGTCGCCCCGGAAGCCCAGAACGGCGCGATAGGACGTGTACTGCAGATCGTCGATACGCGGACCACCTTCGACGTTGCGGCGGCCGATATAGAAGCCGTGGTTGGTGGTGTTGGCCGCGATGTTTGCCGCCGTACAACCAATATCCGTCAACTGGATGGTGCTGAGGAGCGGATTGCCGCAATTAATAGTATTGGTGCGGAAGAAGTCGCCCGACGGAGCAATCTGGGCCAGCGTCTCATAGTTGGTGAACATCAACTGGCTGTAGACTTCAACGTGATCGTTGATGCGGTAGTGGCTGAAGGCGCCAAACGAATAGCGCGTATCAGGACGCTGGAAGTAGTTGAGCGGCCCGTAGTTATACTCGTCAGCCGGGCTCCACGGAACGAAGGTGCCGGGGGTCTTGCCGAGCGTATAGTCATAGGTCGAGAAGTTGCTGAAACGGCCCGGATAGGAGGTCGAGGAACCACCGCACTTGAAGGTGTTGGCAGCGGAGAGCCCGGACACGGCGCACGATGAATAGTCGTAATTGCTTTCCAGGATCGGCTGGTCGTTACGATACTCGAAATAGGCGGTAATGTTGCCCTTGCCATTCGGTGAATTGACACCCAGCATGGCGCTGAGATCGAGGCCGCGACCGACCATCACGCTGCTTGGCGGCAACTTGAACTGGGTCGGGTTGGTCGCGCCGAGCGCCTGGATGCTGCTGCGGATACCGCCCTGATTGCTGCCGTTTTCGTGCTGGTAGATACTGTACTCGGCATTGAGCTGAAAGCCCTGGAAGTCCTTCTTCATGATGAAGTTGACAACACCGGCGATCGCGTCCGAGCCATAGGTTGCAGAGGCGCCACCCGTCAGCACTTCAACGCGCTGCACCATCTGGGTGGGGATTTCGTTGAGGTCGGCGGCCGGATCGGTCGGCGAGCCGTAAGGCATGCGCAGACCATCGACCAGGACCAGGGTGCGAGTCGAGCCGAGGTTACGCAGGCTGATCGTCGCCGTACCGGTTGCACCGTTCGAGACTGTCGAGTTCTGCGCCGCAAAAGCCTGCGGCAGCTGGGTGACGAGGTCCTCGATTCGGGTCACGCCCGTGGTCTTAATGTCCTGCGACGAAAGCTCCGTCACCGGACTCGTGGTTGTGAGGTTGGTGGTTGGAATGAGCGAACCCGTGACGATGACGGACTCGACATTGCTTGATTGGCTGCTGGACGAGCTCTGCGCGAACGCAGTGCCGCTCAGACAAATCGCAGCCATAGATGCCGCTCCGAGGAGCAGGCTGCGCCGCAGAGCGCGACTTTTTAGTTCTTGATGCACGTGGAACCCCCTTGGTTCTGTCGTAACGACGACGGCCACCACGGACTCTGCCTTGATGGCACTCGACCCCGCGCAGTTAGGTACGCAGGGTGTCCGCTTCGCCGGGAAGCTAAGAGAGTGCAGGGAACGGGTCAAAACCGATTCACAAAAACGTTGTGTTTCCCGATGGTTCTGTGGCTTTTCTGCATCAATTTCATGAAGCCCCCGGCATGATCGCAAACTTGAGGCCGGTCTGGCCGCACGATTATAACGCAAGGCACTTTGGCGCGGCGCTAAAACCCCAAGCGGGCAGAGGGGTTGGGCGGGCTGTCGGTGCACTCTCGGGGCCGGCTTCCGAGCCCTTCCATTCCGCGTTAGGGTCCTGCCTGAGTGTTGCCATTCTGCACCGCGCCCTGTTCCAACGGCTAGCGAAAGAGCCCTTCTTGTGACCACGGTCCTGCTCTCCAGTGCGGGCTGTCTTGCCCACGACACCCCGCCCGCCCATCCCGAATGCCCGGACCGGCTGCGCGCGGTATTGCGGGCACTGGAAGCCGAGCCTTTTCAATATCTTGTACGGGCAGAGGCGACGCCTGCAAGCCTTGAGGCCCTTAAGAGGGTACACAGCCGGGACCTGGTGGACGCCATCCTCGGGCCCTGGGCGCAAAGGGCACGCGCGGAGGTCTTTTTTTCTATCGATGCCGACACGGTGATGAGTGCAGGTACCGCCGAGGCGGCACAGCTGGCCGCCGGGGCGGTGATCGATGCCGTGGATCTCGTGGCCAGCGCGAAAGCGCGCAACGCTTTCTGCGCGGTACGCCCGCCCGGCCATCACGCCGAACCCGAGCGGGCGATGGGCTTCTGCTTCTTCAACAATGTGGCAGTGGGAGCGCTCCATGCGCGCGCGGTGCACGGACTTCACCGCGTCGCGGTGCTCGATTTTGACGTTCATCACGGCAATGGCACCCAAGAGATCGCCCGGTCCGATCCGGACTTCTTCTACGGCTCCACCCACCAGTGGCCGCTTTATCCAGGAAGCGGCAGCCCCGAGGAAAGAGGCTGTGCGGGCAATATTATCAATGTCCCGCTTGCTCCGGGCTCCGACGGCACGGCGCTGCGTCAGGCCTTTGCCGAGAGAATCTTTCCGGCGCTTGAGAGCTTTGCCCCTGAGATCGTGTTGCTGTCCGCCGGCTTCGACGGCCACTGGGCCGACCCGCTCGCCGATTTACGCTTTACAGCCAAAGACTTCGCCTGGCTTACCCAGCAAACTTGCAGCCTCGCCGACACAGTTTGCGGCGGGCGCGTTGTATCGACGCTGGAAGGCGGCTATGACCTCGCCGCGCTGGCACAATCAGCAGCCGCCCATGTGGAGGCCCTGATGGGCTGGCCTTGAGATGCAACTGAAAGACCCTGGCCATGGCCGCCGCTTCATCCAAATCCGCCTCCAAGCCAATCGAAGATCTCAGCTTTGAGGCTGCCTTGCGGGAATTGGAGGAGATCGTCGGCCGGCTCGAGCAGGGTAATGTCGATCTTGAGGACTCGATCGCGCTGTACGAACGCGGCCAGACGCTCAAGGGCCATTGTGAGGCCAAGCTCAAGGCGGCCGAGACACGCCTGGAAAAAGTGGTGGTCGGGCCAAAGGGGGCAAGCAGCCTCGAGCCTTTGGATCTTTCCTAAGCCGAGCCGGGCGCAAGCGCCGAAGCTGGACTTTTCGGGACCGTTTTGATGAGCACAGAGCCGCAGGCGCCCAGCGCTATGATCGGACCGGCGTTGCAGGAAGCGGCAAGCTTTGCCGAGCGCACGCTGACGGCCCTGCTGCCACAACCGGCCGGACCACAAGGTGCGCTGATCGAAGCCATGCGCAGGGCGGTTCTGGCCCAGGATCGAGATCTACGGGCATTCTTTGTGTTGCAGAGTGGACGGCTGTTCGGCGTTGATCGCCAGCCTCTCGGCCGGGTCTGTGCCGCGGTGGAATGCGTCGCCGCCGCCAGTCGCCTCGCGACGGCCCCGCTCGGCCCGCTGGCCCTCTTCGCCGGCGAGGGCCTCATGGCAGAAGCCTTTGACCTTCTTGGATCTTCGGAGGCAATGACCGACCCCTTTCTGCGAGCCGAAGCCATGGCGGCCGAGGCCCACTGTGCCGGCC
>JAJZGY010000097.1 GCA_021804785.1 Pseudomonadota bacterium
AGCGCGCCCTTGCCCTTGCCAGATGGTGGCTCGCTCCGGATCGTGAGCGCAGACAGGCTCGGCCCGGACGTGCAGGTCCTGTTCGAGTCCTATCTCGTGCCGCCCACGCTCTATGGCCATGACGGACAGGGTGCCCCTCAGCCCCTGAAATCCCTGCCGGCGCGTTTTGACGCTACCCATCTTGTGACGGAACAATGCGAGGCCCGCTCGGCGGATGGCACCATGGTGCCCTATTTTGTGACCCATGCGCGCACCCAGACGGCACCCAGTCCGACTATCCTTTACGGCTATGGCGGCTTCGAGGTTGCCCTGTTGCCGACCTATTCGTCTCTGGCGGGGACGCTCTGGCTCAGCGAAGGCGGCAATTACGTCGTGGCCAATATCCGCGGCGGGGGCGAGTTTGGGCCCGCCTGGCATGACGCTGCACGCAAGGCCAACCGGCAGCGCGCATTCGATGATTTTGCTGCCGTGGCCGAGGATCTCGTCACGCGCGGCTTTTGCCGGGCCGACCAGCTTGGGGTGATGGGCGGCTCCAATGGCGGGCTGCTTGTTGCCACGCTCATGACCCAGCGCCCTGAGCTGATCGGCGCAGTGGTATGTCAGGTGCCACTGACCGACATGCTGGCCTATATGCGGATCGGTGCGGGCGCCTCGTGGGAAGATGAGTATGGCAACCCCGCAGACCCGCAGTTGCGACCGATCATTGCGGGATATTCACCCTACCAGAACGTTTATGGCGACGTACGATATCCTCCGCTGTTCCTGTTGACTGCGACAACGGATGACCGGGTGACGCCTGTACATGCGCGCAAGCTGGCCGCCCGCATGCAGGCGCAGGGCCATCATGTCTGGTTTTACGAGAATACGGATGGTGGTCATTCTGGCGCCGCCGACCACCGCCAGGCCGCAGAGATGTGGGCCTTGAGCTATATTTGGCTCAAGCAGCAGCTTGGCCTGCCAATGTAAATCCTGCGTTAGGTGGGCGACGTACGACTTGACCGGCGGGGGTACTCCTCCTCAAATCCTGCCGCTTTGCGCGCGAGGGAGAGTGAAACGTGCGGATCCGTAACCTGATCATCGCAGTGGCTGCGGCGGGAGCCCTGGCGGGCGCCAGCGTGGCGTTGGCCAGACCCATAGCGCCAGGGAGCAGCCAGAAGACGGCAGATGGCGATCCCTATCTGTGGCTGGCGAAGATTCACAGTCCACGCGCTCTTGCCTGGGTCAGGCAGCAGAATGCAATCAGCGATCGCGTGCTGAAGCGCGATCCGGCCTATCGCGCGCACATGAACACCATTCTTGGGATGCTCAATAATCCGGCACGGATTGCCGAACCTACGCTGCGGGGACGCTGGGTCTATAATTTCTGGCAGGATCCAACCCATGTGCGCGGGATCTGGCGTCGCGCCAGCATCGCGTCTTACGATTCGGGCCATCCCGCGTGGCACACGCTTCTTGATCTCGATGCCCTGGACAAGCAGGCACACAAGGATTGGGTATGGAAGGGTGCGGACTGCACCCGCGCCTTTGATCAATGCCTGGTACGGTTGTCTCCAGGGGGAGGCGATGCGGTTGTAATCCGTGAATTCGATCCGAAAACCCAGAAATTCATCGTCAATGGATTCAAGCTGTCATTGGCCAAGAGCCAGGCCAGCTATGTGAACCGCAACACCATTCTCTTCGCAACGAACTTTGGCCCGGGCTCGATGACACCGGCCTCCTATCCGCGCATCATCAAGTTGTGGCATCGTGGCGAGCCACTGACAGCAGCCAAGACCGTGTTCGAGGCGCGGCCCACTGATATGGGTGCCGACCCGATTGTCCTTCATGGCCCTTACGGAACGATTTCGCTGATCATATGTCGGCCAAGCTTCTTCAAGGCGGACTACTACGACGTGGCTGACGATGGCCATCTCATCCAGATAAAGGTTCCCGAGGACGCGCAGCTGGTCGGTGTCACCAACGGACAGCTTATCTTTACCCTTCAGGACGCGTGGAAGACCCCGGCCGGTGCCACCCTCGCGCAGGGGGCCTTGTTTGCCGTGGCGGCTCCGGGCTTTGCCAAAGCCTCCACCCCACAGCCTGTGGTTCTCTACACCCCAGGGACACATGAAGCGATTGGTGATGTCGCAGCCGGGCGCGATGCGGTCTACGCCGCCATCTACAAAGACGTGACGGGGCAGGTGCTCGCGTTTCATTATGCAAATGGCCGTTGGCGCAAAGGCCGTCGCCTCACCCTGCCCACAGGCGGCTCAACCACGCTGGCGAGTGTCAACGCCTGGGGACCGCAGGCCTATATCCAGTTCGAAAGCTTCACCCAGCCTCCCACGCTTTATTTTGATGATGGCAGTCATCAGGTGAAGGCAATCTATGCACTGCCAGAGCGGTTCAATCCCAAGTTGGTTTCGGTCGCGCAGCACTGGGTGAAGTCCAAGGACGGCACCAAGATACCCTATTTTCTGATCCGGCCCGCCGGCGCTAAGGGGCCATTGCCAACTATTTTGTACGGGTATGGTGGGTTTCAGCTCTCGCTCTTTCCCTGGTACTGGGATGACGGCTACCGGCCACTCGATGCCGTGAAGAACTGGGTTCTGAAGGGCGGAGCCATCGCGGTTGCAAACATTCGTGGTGGCGGTGAGTTTGGCCCGGCTTGGCACCAGGCGGCGCTCAAATATCATCGCCAGCGGGCTTTTGATGATTTCGAAGCGGTTGCCGCGGATATCGAACATCATGATTGGTCGACCCCCAAAATGCTCGGTATTGTGGGTGCTTCCAACGGTGGATTACTGGTCTCGACTGTCATGGTGCAGCGCCCCGACCTGCTTGCGGCCGTGGTGTGTCAACGACCGCTCATCGACATGCTGCGTTACACCCACTATGGCGCCGGCGCATCGTGGGAAGGAGAATATGGCAATCCTGCCAATCCCAAGATGCGCGCCTATATTCGTCGCTACTCGCCTTTCGAGAACGTCAAGGCGGGCGTCCAATACCCCCCGGTGCTGTTCATTACCGAGACGAGCGATGACCGTGTCACGCCGGTATTCGCCCGCATGATGGCAGCCAAAATGGAAGCTCAGGGCCATCAGGTGTTGTTTAATGAAGAGGCAGAGGGTGGACATGGGCCAGGTTCGACCCATGCCGAAGAAGCCAATTACTGGGCGCTCACCTACACCTTCTTCCAAGAGCACCTCGGACTGAAATAGCCGCAGCTCACGAGACAGGGCGGGTGAAATCCCCGCCCTGTCTCGTGCGGCTGAAGCACCAGCGCCATCCGCCTTTGCTCCGCGTCCTGATCGGCGTCCAAGGGTAGCTGCAGCAGGCCCTGGGCGATGGTGCTTTGGTGTCAACCTGTCGGCGCAGAAAATTTGACTTGCGCGTCGTTCCGGACTACATCGCTTCCGATCCGGAAAGCCGATGTGAACTTTCCGGTCTTGGGCACGGCCCAAGATCGCCCTCAGGCAGCGCAGGTGCGCCCCCTGGGGCTTTTACGCTTGCTCCTGCTGGTGCAGGGAAATGGTGATACGGACGTGTTTGATTCCTTACAAAAGCGCCTGGGCACAACCTTCGACCGGCTAAGAGGGCGCGGTGCGCTGACGGAAGCCGATGTCGAGGAGGCGTTGCGCGAAGTCCGCGTGGCCCTGCTGGAGGCCGATGTTGCGCTGCCAGTCGTCAAAGAGTTCATCGACAACGTTCGGCCGAAGGCGATCGGTGAGGCAGTCATCCGTTCAGTGACCCCTGGCCAGCAGGTGGTCAAGATTGTCCACGACGCCCTCGTGGAGACCCTCGGCGAAAAGAACGAAGGGCTCGATCTTGGTTCGCCGCCGGCGCCGATCCTGATGGTGGGATTGCAGGGATCAGGCAAGACAACGACGAGTGCCAAGCTTTCCGTTTTGCTCCAGACCCGGGAAAAAAAGCGTGTTCTGATGGCCTCGCTCGATACCAGTCGTCCGGCGGCGATGGAGCAGTTGAAGATCTTGGGCGAGCAGGGCGGTATTGCGACCCTGCCAATCATTGCTGGACAGGGGCCGGTTGAAATCGCCCGCCGTGCTATGGCCTCGGCTAAGGTCGGTGGCTATGACGTGGTGGTGCTGGACACGGCTGGGCGCCAGCATGTGGATGAGCAGCTGATGACTGAGGTCGCCGCGGTGCGGGCCCAGGTCAATCCCCATGAGACCTTGCTCGTCGCCGACAGCCTGACTGGACAGGATGCTGTCAATATCGCCAAGGCCTTCAACGAGCGAGTCAAGCTTTCTGGTATCATCCTCACCCGTGCCGATGGTGATGCGCGGGGCGGCGCAGCATTGTCCATGCGCAAGGTGACCGGCGCACCAATCAAGTTCCTGGGCGTCGGAGAAAAACTTGATGCGCTGGAACCGTTCCATCCGGAGCGGGTGGCAGGACGCATTCTCGACATGGGCGATGTCGTCAGTCTTGTCGAGCGTGCAGCCGAAACGATGGACAAGGAAAAAGCCGAAGCCATCGCCAAAAAGATGAAACGCGGAGAGTTCGATATGAACGACCTCGCCGAACAGCTGGGGCAGATGAGAAAGCTCGGCGGTATGAAAGGCGTGCTGGCGATGCTGCCAGGTGTTGGCAAGATTAAGGATCAGATGAACGCGGCTGGCCTCGATGACAAGATCATCACCCACCAGGAAGCGATCATCGGTTCGATGACACGGCAGGAACGTGTCAAGCCGGATATCATAAATGGCTCGCGGCGCAAGCGTATAGCTGCTGGTGCTGGCGTGGAGGTCAGTGATGTCAACAAGCTGCTCAAAATGCACCGGCAGATGTCGGACGTCATGAAGAAGATGGGACGTATGGGGCCGCGTGGTCTGGCCGGCATGGGCAACCTTGCCGGACTGTTTGGCGGCGGCATGCCTCAGCTTCCACCCGGTATGATGCCGGGAGGAAAAAAGTGAACGCGCTGGTGGCTTTGCAGGCGGCAGGTCTCGCCTGAAGCATCGCGCGCACGTGAGTGTGGTTTTATAGCTTTGAAAGGAATGGACAGTCATGGCACTTCGTATTCGCTTGGCCCGCGGCGGCACCAAAAAGCGCCCGCATTACTCCGTGGTGGTGGCCGATTCACATTCGCCGCGTGATGGTCGTTTTATCGAGAAGATCGGCTTCTACAATCCCATGCTGCCGCAAGATCATGCCGATCGCATCAAGCTGGACCTCGACAAGGCAAAGGCTTGGCTCGGCAAGGGGGCTATAGCTACCGATCGGGTACATCGTTTTCTTGCGGATGCCGGCCTCGTAAAGCCCCTGAGCCGCAGCAATCCGCAGAAATCCAAGCCGAAGAAAAAGGCGCAGGAACGCGCTGAGGCTGCAGCCAAGGCCGCAGAAGTTGGCGGCGAGGCGGCATAACGGCGTCGGTCATGGCCGCGGACATTCTTCTTGGTGTCGTGCTGGGCGCCCATGGTCTTAAGGGTGAAGTGAAGGTGCGAACCTTCACTGAGACGCCCGAGCGCCTGGCCGCCTACGGCCCATTGCACGATGACCAGGGTCGTATATTTGCGGTTACGCACATCAAGGCGATCGATGCGGTCTCTGCCATTGCGCAATTCGATCAGATCTGCAGCCGTGACGCGGCTGAGAGGCTCAAGGGTTGCGAATTCTTCGTCACACGCGCGGCGCTGCCGCAGACCGAGGCGGAGGAGTTCTACCACGCCGACCTGATCGGGTTGCGGGTCGAGGACAGTGAAGGGCGCTTGATCGGTCATATTCGCGGCATTCACAATTTTGGTGCCGGCGATGTGGTCGACATTGAGCGCAGCGATGGCAGCGAAGCCCTCTTGCCCTTCAATCGTCAGTTTGTGCCAGTGGTCGAGATCGCCGCTGGACGGGTTGTCATCGTCCCTCCCGAAGAGGTCGAGGCTCGGTCCCCGGGCCGCCCCATCAGAGGAGATGTCGAATGAGCGAATTGAAATTTCGCAAGGCCGACGAGGATGATCTGCCTGCCATCGTCGCCATGCTCGACGACGACGGGCTGGGTCGCGGGCGTGAGCGACCTCTCAGTAGTGGCGTTGACCCGGTCTATGTCAGGGCTCTGCAGGAAGTGCAGGAGCAGGCAGGCAATCACATCATGATTGTCGAACGCGATGGCGAACCGGTCGGGACCTATCAGATTGCCGTGATCGCGGGGCTGTCCCGCTACGGTACCCGGCGTGCCCAGATCGAAGCGGTGCGCGTGAAATCCGGCAAGCGTGGTGGAGGCATTGGTGAAGCGATGCTGCGCCATGCTATTGCCCAGGCCCGGCAGGAAGGCTGTCAGCTGGTTCAGCTCAGTTCCGACCGGCGGCGGGGTCGCGCTCACCTGTTTTACGAGCGGCTCGGCTTCGTGGCTACGCATATTGGCTTCAAGCTGGAGCTCAAATGAGCTGGTCGGCAACCGTGCTCACCCTCTTTCCCGAAATCTTTCCGGGGCCGCTCGGAGTCTCTTTGCTCGGCAGGGCCGCGGCCAGAGGCCTGTGGCAGCTGAGGGTCCGGGATATCCGTGAACATGGCGTGGGGCGCCACCGCAGTGTCGATGACACCCCGGCCGGCGGCGGTCCCGGGATGGTGATGCGCGCCGATGTTGCATGTGCCGCCATCGATGCTGCGCTGGCGGAGGGCGCTGAGGGCCCGACGATTTACCTTAGCCCCCGTGGCCGGCTGCTCGATCAGGCCCGGGTTCGGACGCTGGCGGCTGGCCCTGGGGTGACAGTGCTGTGTGGCCGCTTTGAGGGCCTTGATCAGCGGGCAATCGAGGCGCGCCAGCTCGAAGAGCTCTCCATCGGGGATTTTGTTCTGGCCGGCGGCGAAACGCCCGCGCTCGCCCTGATCGAGGCCTGCGTGCGCCTGCTTCCGGGTGTTCTGGGGGCGCAGGATTCGGCCCTGGATGACACATTTTCGGAAAATCTTCTGGAGTATCCGCAGTTTACGCGGCCGCAGAGCTTCGAGGGACGCAGCATTCCAGCCATTCTTTCCTCCGGCGATCACGGCCGGATTGCGCGCTGGCGGAGGAGGGAGGCAGAGATGCTGACGAAAAGCCGTCGTCCGGACCTCTTCTCCCTCTATGAATCCGGTAAGCACTAGGCTATACGGCCCCCCTTCATGATTTTGGCCGCCGCCTGCGCCTTCGGAGACCTGCGATGAACCTGCTGCAAACCCTTGAAGCCGAACAGGCTGCCGCGCTGCGCGGTGACAAGCCCGCCCCCGACTTCCGTCCTGGCGACACGCTGCGCGTCAATGTCAAGGTGGTGGATGCCTCGTTTGACGAGAAGACTAAGCAGATGAAAACCCGCGAACGCATCCAGGCGTTCGAAGGCGTATGCATCTCCCGCCAGGGTGCAGGCCTCAATGAGAGCTTCACCGTACGCAAGATCTCCTATGGTGAAGGTGTCGAGCGGGTGTTTCCGGTCTACTCGCCGCTGCTGGACTCGGTGGAAATCGTGCGCCGCGGCAAGGTCGCGCGGGCTAAACTTTACTATCTGCGCGGTCGTCGCGGTAAGGCGGCGCGCATTGCCGAACGTGGTGAGCGCGCCAGCGAAATCGCTGCCAAGGAATCTGCCAAGGCTTAATCCAACGCGCTTGCGTGCCCTGTACTTCCG
>JAJZGY010000098.1 GCA_021804785.1 Pseudomonadota bacterium
GACCACGTAAAATATCCAGGTTGCCTTCCAATGCTGCTTCTTTACTGTCGAAAACCATCTCGAGGTGATTGAGTATTGCTAGCCGGGGCTCGACGTGGAAGAGGCTGAGCCAGGCGTACATCAAGGCTTGTCCAACGCTGCCAAAACCCGTGAAATCGCCAAAATCAACGACATGCAGGCGCCCCTGGGGCGCAAGACTGCCCTGGGCGGCCCTAAGTGCCCCCCGCCAATCGGGGATCATGGAGAGACTGTAGGAGAAGACGGTCCGCTCAAAGTGGGGGACGCCGAACAGGGCGGGCGTGAGGGCTTCGCCATAGCCTTGCGCGACCTTGATACGCGTGCTGAGGCCTGCCCCCTCAATCTGCCCACGGGCGGTTTCAAGCATTTGCTCCGAGGCGTCGAGTCCGTAGAAGCGCGCTTCGGGGTAGCGGCGGGCCATGCAGATCAGGTTGCGAGCGGTTCCGCAGCCTACCTCCACCAGCCGTTCCTCTGGCGCAAGCGCGAGGTTCCTGATGAGCCGGTCGCGCCCTAAAAGATAATATTTCCTCGTAAAATCATAGAAGTAGCGCTGATGACGGTAGACCTCATCCATCAGCTGGGCGTGGCTGGGTGCTGTGGCCATTACGAGAGCGGCCTTCTCGAATAGATGTGGAAACCGCCATAGATGGCGGAGCGATCCTCCGCGTGCAGGGCCTGGCTCTCTTCCTCCAGATAAAGCCATGGGGCCAGGAGCAGGGGGGGCAGTTTCCGCGCCAGTGGTGAGATCTCCCCGGCGGTACGAAAGATGACACGCGCATCATGTATGTCGGCGGTACGGTCGATCTGGGTCCAGAGCTCGGAGAGCAGGTCTGGCGTCATCCAGTCCTGGGCGTCCAAAAGCACATAGCGATGCAGTGAGCCGCTTGGCTGATCTTTAAGGAAATCGATCAACGATGCGTGGTGTACTTCCGCCCGCCCGGCCCTCTGTCGTATCGCGTCATAGATGTCCGGACGCAGGTAATCCGGCACCGCATCGCGGTTCTGGATGTCATAGCTGCGGGTAAATGCCTGCCAGGCAAAGTAATTATTCTTGATGGGAAAGCTGCAGGCCAGCTTTTCCACGCGCTGCTGCAGTATCCGTGTGGGATCTGACTGCGAATCTCCGACGAGTTCATCGTACTGTGCCGGTGGGATGCCCAGGGCATAGAGAGATATAGGGGACTTTGCCAACAGGCGGATCGGCCGCGACTCAAAGAGAGGCACGATCAGCTCTTCAAAACGGGCGCGCTGCTCCTCTGGCGTGCTGGCCGTGACGATGTCATCAAGCCTTTTGCCATGTAGCCGGGCGATGACGTGCAGGATGCCGATGAAGCGGCCGAGCAGGCTATAGCGGTAAAGGTTGTGGGCGAACATATTGATGCGCCGCCCCAAGAGGGGGATCTGCTTTTCCCAGTAAAGTCTTGTGTCGGGGTCCAGCTGATCGGCTAGCAGGCTGTCATACGCGGTCCGATTGGCCTTGTCGTCGGCACATCCGAAGAAGCGGAAAAATTCCTCGTAAGAGGGAAGCTGGGCAAGGGCGGCCAGCTTCAGGCGGGTCAAGGCCACATGGTTGGGGTTGAGGTCGACCGCGATGATGCGGGCCGGATCGGCGGCAAGGTAATTGAGTACGTTGCAGCCCCCGGAGGCGATGGTCACCAGCCGGTGATGTGGCCGCAGGGCCAGCGCCTTGAGATCGACCCTAGGATCTTCCCAGATCTGGTTGTAGACGAAACCCCGGAACATCCGCGTGAACAGTCTCTCCAGCGCCCCTCGCCGGCTCGCTGCAGGACGGGTATGGGCGGCGCGTTCGAGAAGAAGATTAGTGGCCATGTCGGGCGTCTCGGTCCTTTTCGCGGCTGGGTGTTTCGGTGTAGGCAGACCTCACGCGGCGACACCAATGGGCGCGCGCGAACGGATGATGATGCAAGATACCAACCCTCATTTTGCCAACCCCCAGCCCGATCCGATTAGAGAGCTTCTGGCGTTGCTGGACCTCGAGCCGGTTGAGGTGAACATCTTTCGTGGGGTAAGCCCCAAGGATCGATCCCAGCGTGTGTTTGGCGGACAGGTGCTGGGGCAGGCGCTGGTCGCTGCCACCCGCACCGTCAGTGATCGCATCTGCCACTCGCTTCACGCCTATTTCCTGTTGCCTGGCGATCCCAAGGTACCCATCCTGTATCAAGTAGACCGCAGCCGGGACGGCAAAAGCTTCAGTTCGCGCCGGGTCGTTGCCATACAGCACGGCCGACCTATTTTTCATATGTCAGTTTCTTTTCAGATCGATGAAGCTGGGCTCGAGCACCAGCTTGAGGCGCCTGAGGTTCTCCCGCCCGAAGCGCTGCAAAGCGAGGATGCCTATCGACACAAGATGATCGATCAGGTGCCCCCCGAGCTGCGCGAAAATTTTCTGCGCCCCAGGCCCATCGAGTTACGCCCGGTAGAGCCATCCGATAGTTTTATTCCGGCCAGGCGTGCACCGCATCAATCTGTGTGGGTACGTGCCACCGGCAAATTGCCGGATGACGGACCTCTCCAGCAATGCGTGTTGGCCTACGCATCGGACATGACTCTGCTTGATACCTGTCTGCTGCCACATGGTATTGGCTGGTTTGATCCGCGCATGCAGATGGCAAGCATCGATCACGCCATGTGGTTTCATCGGCCGTTTCGCGCCGACGAATGGCTTCTCTATGTTCAGGACAGTCCGTTTGCAGGCAGTGGTCGCGGCTTCAATCGTGGCCTTGTTTATACACGTGACGGCAAGCTCGTGGCCTCGGTGGCGCAGGAAGGCCTCATCCGAAAGCGAAGTGACTGAATCCGTCCCGATCTGCGCGTACGGCGGACGCAAATCACCTGGTTGCGCGTGCTCTGCCGTTGCCGCGACCACGGCTCACCACCAAATGATTCCGACTCGTACAGGCCATTGCGGCCTGACTAATGGCGCCCTGCCGCGCTGGTGCCGCGTGCTTCATAACTCTGCGTCTGCGCGTTTGTCTTATTGAAGAACTTTGCCGAATCGGTTGGCAGCGCTCCCGGCTCGCACCGATGATCCGCGCACGCATAGGTCATTTCCTGGGTACCACGGTCGAGCGTTACCTCGTCAGCCGCGCGGGCCACTACGGTCACGACGTCATTGACAACCTGGTGTCCGCGACCATCAAGGCCAATAACATTTGTGACGCCGAACACCTTGCCCAGCACTAGCACATGGCGGGCATCAACAACCTGAACGTCAGCAATAGATGGATTGCCAACGTCGACAGTTGCTACAGGTCGCGAAAACGTAAGCAGCCGCGCCTGATCCATTTGCACCGACACCGTCCCCGCCTGCGCGGCGATGGTTCCCAATACAATGCTAACAGCCAGTCCAAGAGTAAATCTATGCATTCACGACCTCCATGACAGCGACGTGCTGTGCCAAGGATAAAAACGCGCGCGTAAAGGAACGCTTAAACCGCGTGCCGCGTCACGTCTCTCGACAAAACGCAAGCAGATTGCATTTTAATGATATTGAATCGACGCAATTTCGGAAAACAGCCTTATCAATTGATATTTCAGATACGTAAAATTGCTTACAACTAGCCCGTTTTGTTTCAATAAGGAACGCTTTGGCGCTCTAGGCAGCAAATCCGATTAAGTGCCCATTAAATCTCCGCGCCTAGCATGAACCCGTTCCGATGGTGCGGCAGCAAAAGACGCGTCCGCATCGGATCATGGGTGTCAAACAAGCGGAGTCTTCCATGAAAAATCTTCTGTCTCAGTTCTTCGCCGACGAATCCGGCGCCACTGCAATCGAATATGGTCTGATTGCTGCCGGCATCGCTGTGGTCATCATCGCCGCAGTAGATCTCATTGGTACAAACCTCACGACCACGTTCAACACCGTCGCCGGCGCGGTAAAAGGGCCAGCCTCCTGACGATTGCGGCGGCAGGCGCCACAAGTTGCGCAAAGTCCGGCAACGGCCGCCGTGTTCCGGCGGCCGTTTGCATTTTGTGAGAGGCGGGAGTTTGCCGATGATTGCGCATTTCCTGGGTTTTGTGATCATACCGGCCCTTATTGCCGCCGCGGGCTTTTGCGACCTGACGCACTATACCATTCCAAATTCAATACCGGTGTCGGTAACCATTGCGTTTCTCGTCTTCGCGGCATTATCCGGGTTTGGCTGGCTAGGCCTTGGTGTTCACGCCGCAACAGGTCTTGTGGCACTGACTGTAGGCTTTGCGATGTTCAGCCTGCGCTGGATTGGAGGCGGTGACGCAAAGTTATTTGCGGCCACGGCATTGATATTCGGGCCGCAGCTGACGTTCGATTATGCCCTTCTCGCTGCGATTTTCGGTGGCGCAATGGCGGTAACGCTGTTGTGCATGCGCCAGCTGCCTCTGCCTGGGTCACTGACAACCCAGGGCTGGCTCGTCCGCCTGCATGATGCGCGCGAGGGCATTCCCTATGGTGTGGCGCTGGCGCTGGCGGCGCTGGTCATCATCTTTCGCAGTGCCATTTTCCATTTTGTCTCCAGTTAGCTGCATTGCTGCATACATCCTTAAGTGTTTTCTAAAGTCTTCATGGTGGCATCTGCACAAAGGAGCATCGCCCTATGGACAGGTCTCGTATCATCGTCTTGAGCGTCGCGGGTATTGCGGCCGTCCTCGCCGCGCTACTGGTGCGCAATCTCGTCGGTCACAGCACTACGACCGCGAACGCAGCCATTGCCCCTGCTCCGACCTCAACTTTGTCAGTTCTCGTCGCCCGCGACGATTTGCAGCCGGGCACGAAAATCACTTCTGACGAGGTCAAGTGGCAGACCTGGCCGGATACCGCCGTCAGCGCAAGTTTTATCACAACGCGCCAAGCCAAAAACACTGCGACGATTATCCAAGGGACGGTGGCACGCGCGCCAATCCTCGCAGGTCAGCCTCTTTCCACTGACAATATCGTACATGCGTCATCCGCCGGCTTCATGTCTGCACAACTCACACAAGGTATGCGCGCGGTATCAATCCAGATCAGCGACTCGACCGGAGCAAGCGGGTTCATCCTGCCGAATGACCGGGTGGATGTCCTGAAGACGAGCAACGCAACGGGATCTGGCAGTCATACACGGACCATTTTGCAGGATGTCCGGGTGCTGGCGATTGGTCAGACGTACAAGCAGCAAAAGGGCGAAAAGGTCATAACCGGCAAGACTGCGACGCTGGAAGTTACCCCGGCAGGGGCAGACGCTCTCGCCAATGCCGGGGCAAGCGGTACGCTGACGCTCGCGCTGCGTCCGCTCGTCAATGTGCCAGTAGCTGAACGGAGCTACGTCGACGCTCCCATCAATGTCATTCGTTACGGCATCACGTCCAGCACTGGACAGAAGCAGGATTGAACCATGCGTATTCTCTCTGCTGGTCTGTTTGTCTTTTTAATGGCTGTACCCTCATGGGCCGGCACCGCGCAGGCATTGTCCCCGCAAGCGGCACCACCGATTCTGAGAGTTGCGTCGTCGTCGGGTGGGATACATAAGCGCATAAGGCTCTCGCTCCACAAGGCCGAGCTGGTTCACCTCAGCCAAAGCGCTCGTGATGTACTGGTTTCCAATCCGGACATCGTGGACGCCGTGGTGAAAGGTCCGCGACGGATCATTCTGCTGGCGAAGAAGATTGGCCAGACCAATGCTTTTTTCTTCGACGCCGCGGGACATCAGATATTGTCAATCGATATTCGCGTTGAACGCGATGTGACACCCCTTTCCGATATGCTCCGCGCTGATATGCCGGGAAGTAACATTCACGTGGCGACGCTGAATGATAACCTGGTGCTTACAGGTGACGTGGAGAACGCGGCGCAGGCGACGCGGGCTGAGGCCCTGGCAGCACGGTTTGTGGGAGATCCCAAAAAAGTTGTAAATATGCTCAACATCGGCGGTGGCGAGCAGGTCATGCTGCGCGTTCGTATCGCCGAGGTACAGCGCGCCGTCGCCAAGCAGCTGGGAATTGATCTGGCGGGCGCCGTTGTCGCCGGTGGCGCGCCGATTGGCGTGTCGACATCCAATCCCTATGGCCTGGTGGGTCAGGCGTTGAGCGACTTGTCGGGATTCCAGGCGGGGCAAGTGTGTTCGGCGGCAAGCTCGGCGATCAATCCCCTGCAGGCCCTACAGGGCGGCGGAGTCTGCCAGATCCGTAACAACATTCAGGGAACGCTGAAGGCCTTGGAGACGGTCGGCCTGGTGCACACGCTTGCGGAACCAAATTTGACGGCAGTGTCGGGACAAACCGCCCAGTTTCTCGCCGGTGGAGAATTTCCGGTCCCGGCCGGACGTGATCTGGAGGGCAATGTAACTGTCGTCTTCAAAAAATTTGGCGTCGGCCTTTCATTCACCCCCGTCGTTCTCAGCCCGCATCGCATTTCGCTACAGATTTCTACCGAGGTAAGTGAGCTCACCAACACGGGTTCATTTACCCTCACCGGAACTACACCGGGGAGCAATCTAACGATACCGGCACTCTCAGTTCGGCGCGCACAAACAACGGTCGAACTGCCCTCGGGCGGGAGCTTCGCCATCGCGGGATTATTGCAACATACTACCAAGCAGCAGATCGATGCCTTTCCGGGCTTGAAGGACATGCCAGTTCTGGGGGCGCTGTTCCGCAGCCGTGATTTCCAGAACAATGAGACCGAGCTGGTCGTCATGGTTACCCCCTACCTCGTCAATCCGGTAGCCCCCGACAAAATCGCACTGCCCACCGACGGGTTCCGGCCAGCCACGGACGCTCAGACAATACTACTTGGCAAGCTCAACCAAGCCCACCAAAAGGTCACGCCCAAGCTTGTTCGCCAAGCTGATCACCGGTTCATAGTCGAGTAGGAGAAAGCACATGCACGTTCACTTTTCCCGACTGCTCGTAGCATCTGCTGTTCTTTCCCTGGCACTGCTTGCCGCAGGATGCAGCTCGAACAGCGATCTGGCCAATCTCCAATATGACGCGGCCGCTAATCATCCCATAACCGTCGAACCACACACTGTGTCGCTCGCGCTGCCATTTGCAACTAAAGCGAAGGGACTGGCGTCGCGTGATGAGAACCGGCTTCGTCGCTTTGCAACGCATTACCTGAGCAGCGGTCATGGCGCGCTTTCAATCGTTGCTCCTCAGATCCCGCAAGCCCGCCAGCAACTGACCTTTTTCGGACGAAAGCTGGCTAGCTTTGGGGTAAGCGTGAAGCGCATTTTGGCGGGAACTGATGGCGCAGTAGCAAATGACCATGTCGAATTGCGATTTATGACCTATGAAGCCAAGGCACCACACTGCGGTGACTGGAACAATATCAGCCACACGGGTTCCAACTTGCCCATGGAAAACTTCGGCTGTGCAACACAGCACAACCTCGCGGTCATGGTCGCCGACCCGAAAGATCTTATCGCTCCGCGCAGGCTTGGGGCCAGCGATGCCACAGAGCGCACGCAGATGATACAAAAATATGAAGACGGAAAGCTCACGACGTCCGCACAG
>JAJZGY010000033.1 GCA_021804785.1 Pseudomonadota bacterium
TCTGGATGCCTGTCGCAGCACAAAGCTTGCCGGCGTTGTGATCGACGTCTATGGGACGGTTACACTGCCGGAGCGCGCGCTTGCAGAGCGCCCCGGCTTTGTGCGATTCCATGGCGCCATCGGGCAGCAGGAACTGCTGCAGCAATTCGAGGAGGCCGATGCGCTGATCTTCCCGACGCTTTCCGACGGCTTTGGCCTTGTGGTCACCGAGGCATTTTCTCGTGGTCTTCCGGTGATCACCACCGATCGCGCGGGTGCTGCCGATCTCATTCGCCCGCAGGAAAACGGCCTCATCATTGCCGCGCATGATGCAGATGCGATCGTGCAGGCGATCCTGTGGTGTCTTGATCATCGCGATGACCTGAACGCGATGCGCCCCGAGGCGCTGGCCAGTGCCAAAGCCCGGCAGTGGCCGCAATATCGCCGTGAGTTCATGACAGCGTTGCGGGGGGGACTCGCTGCCCAGGGCTTTTCTTGGCCATCCGCACGCGCGGATTCACTGTCGTTCCGCAAGCACCAGGTGGCATAGTGGCTACGATTACTCTCATCACGCCAAGTGCGCTGGGTTCAAATCCACGTGTCGTGAAGGAAGCCGAAGCCCTGGTACGCAGGGGACACAGGGTTCATGTGCAGTCGACCCGTTCCTTGGAGATTGTTGATCGTCGCGATGATGCGGTCCTTCGCCATGCAAATTACACCAGCGCGCGTCTTGATCTGCGAGCGCTTCCGAGTTGGCGCCTGCGCCGGCTGCTTCAGATCGGCGCGCGCTACGGCTTTGCCGCGCTCAAGCTCGACGCGCTGGCGCCCTGGGCGCTTAGTCCGCTCGGGCCGTTGCTGAAGAGGGAACTGTGGCAGTCTTCACCGGCAGACCTTTATATCGCCCATTATATCGAAGCTCTGCCCGCAGCTGCGGCGCTCGCTGCACGTTATGGTGCAGCCTACGCTTTCGATGCCGAGGATTTTCATGTGGGCGAGCAGGTCGATGGGCCAGGGGTGGAGTTGCAGCGGCAGATCAAGCGGGCCATCGAAGGGCGCTATCTGCCTGGGGCGCTTTATGTCACCGCAGCGGCACCACTGATCGCACAGGCCTATGTCGATACCTACGCCATCCCCTTGCCGACGGTCATCCTCAACAGCTTTCCACGCGCGAATGCGCCGTCAGCACCCACAAACGCAGGCAGTGCCAGGCCGGGGCCGAGTCTTTACTGGTTTTCTCAGACCATTGGCTTTGGACGCGGGCTCAAGACGGCGATCAGGGCGATCGCGGAGGCCAGGAGCCAACCCCATCTTTATCTGCGTGGTGCTCCCGCAAAAGGCTTTGACGACGAGCTGAAGGCTGTGGCTGAGGAACTTGGGGTGGGCGACCGCTTACACTTTCTGGAGCCGGCGCTGCCGGATGATCTCGAAAGGCTGGGAGCGGAATTTGACCTCGGTTATTCGGGTGAGCAGGGCGTGGAAACGAACCGCCAATATACACTCGGGAACAAGATATTCAGCTATCTTTTGGGCGGAGTGCCTTGCCTGGCAAGTGGTACGGTGGCCCATCTTCAACTGGCGTCGCAGCTCGGAGATGCCATGGCGACCTTTCCAATTGCCGATGCCAGCGCTCTGGCCACACTCATCGACAGCTATCTGCTGACGCCGAAGCGGCTCGCAAAGGCCCGCCAGGATGCCTGGCAATTGGGTCAGACCCGTTTCAACTGGGATCTTGAAGCCGAGCGTCTCGTTGCGCTGGTCGAGGAGCGGCTGGCCACGCGTAATGCGGGCACTTTGCGCGGGATTGCCTCATGATCTGTGATGCCGCAACGCTGCCCGATGAAGTCACGGCGAGCAACGAGATACTCATCATTGGCTCAGGGCCGGTGGGGCTCGTGATCGCACGCTATCTCGCTGAACGCGGTGTTGCCGCGACGGTGCTGGAAGCCGGCGGCGAGTTGCCCAGTGAGACCGATCGCGATTGCCTGAAAATCGAGTGCTCCGATCAGATCCTCTCCGGCGCCCAGCTCGGCCGCACCCGGCAATTGGGCGGCGGGCTCAATCTGTGGGGCGGTCAGCTGGCGCGTTTTCACGCGGCAACGTTCGATGCGTCGTCTTCCCCCTGGCCCATCGCTGCGAGCGAGCTTTCTCAGGGCTTCGACATCGCGGCCCGGCTTCTGGGCGCAGTACCAGGAGCGCTGTCACCACCGCCACCGATTCAGGCGATGCGCGATGGCCTGGCGCGTCACGGGCTTGAAGCGATTGCTACGAGCTGGCTTGCGGCACCCAAATGGACCCGCGCGGTGTGGTCCGAGCTGCGGCGCGCGACAGGTCTGCGCATCGTTCTGGGTGCAGCCGTGCGCGCTATTACACTTGATCGTGTGACGGGCGAGGTGCGGGGAGTTGTGGCCAGCACCCGTGGCGGTCGACAGCTGTCGTTTTCTGGCCGCACTGTCATTATCGCCGCCGGCACGATTGAATCGGTTCGCCTCCTGCTTCAGCCCGCGGCGGATGATCGTCCGCAGCCCTGGCATGACCTGCCCTGGCTTGGGCGCGGCTTCAGTGAGCATCTGGAGGCGATGGTGGCAGGGATTGCGGTTAGCTCGCCAGCGCGACTCGCAGATTTCTTCGATCCGGTGGTCGGGCAGGGCAACAAGCAGACCTGGAAGCTGTTTGGACGCGTTCAGCTCTCCGAGGGTGAGGATGGCTGTGGCGTGGTGATGCTGAGTGCCCCGGGAAATCTGCGTCACTCGCTGGCAGAGCTGCGTCTTTTGTTGCGCACACTGTCCCCGCGCGATATGCCGCGCCCCATCCCCAGATTGTTCGCGGCCGCCGCAAGCAGCGCGCGCGAGATAGGGCCGCTTGCCTTCCGCTATCTGCGCCATCGTCGTATCGGTTCGTATTTCCGGGGCAGCCCCAGCTTGCGGGCGTCGGTCGAACAGAGCCCGCGTTTCGACAACCGTCTTGAGCTCGCCGCGAGCTGCGATGCGCTTGGTATCCGGCGGGCAACGCTGCATTGGCATACGGGGCGCGAGGAAGGCCTGGTGTTTCAAAGCCTGGGCAGACGCGCGGCAGACTGGCTTGAAGCTGAAGGTATCGGTCAGGCTGTGCTCGATCCACGCCTGGTTGAGGACCCGGAAGGCTTCGCGCAGTCTGCTGATGAGGGACTGCATCCTGCAGGGGGCGCGCGCATGAGCCTCACGGCGCGCGACGGGGTGGTGGACAGAGATCTGCAGGTGCACGGCGTAAAGGGGCTTTATGTCTGTGGGGCCTGCGTGTTTCCGCGCATGGGTTATGCCAATCCGACGTTGCCGGCTGCAGCTCTTGGCATACGTCTGGCGCAGAAGCTTGCCGCGGCGCAGACAATGCCGCAACGAAGTGCGGCATGATCGAGCGGATCCTGTTTGGGTGCCACAATCTCACGGCGGGCAGTTCCTCGGCGCGCGCCAAGCGTCTGGTCGATGCTGCGCTCAGTCTTGGGATCCGGCGTTTTGATGTCGCCCCGTCCTATGGTCTTGGGACCGCCGAAACCATGCTCGCCCGGGCCCTGGGGGCAAGGCGCCATCGTGTCGAGATCACGAGCAAATTCGGTATCCTGCCGGCACCGCTCGGCTCTGTTGCGGCATGGATGCGTGAACCCTATCGCGCATTGCGCAGCCTGCGGCCCAAAGCACTAAGGGTACGGCTGGAGACGCCAGCGCCGGTCGTAACGCGCGAGATGCAGGCGCCACCGGCTTTTCCGTTCAGCGCCAGCACCGCCGTGCGGCGCAGCCTGAACCGGCTTGGTGTCGATCACCTCGATGCCGTGCTCATTCACGAACGCATCGAAGGACCGCATGCACTTGGTCTTGGCGATGAACTAGCCGAGCTCAAACATCGTGGGTTGATCGCAAGGTGGGGCGTGAGTGGAGCGAGGGCAAATGTGCAGGATATGATTCGACGTGTTGGAACACCAGATATCGTGCAGGTGTCTGTCGATGATGTCGAACCATTCGAATGGGCGCGGGAGCTGCGCCTTTTCAATTTGCGCCAGCGCGCAAGTGGAACCTCAGCGGCCGAGGTTGCAGAGGGGCTTGCCGCGCAGACGCGCGCTCTCCTCACGGCGCGTTCCAACGCCGCGGTGCTGTTCAATACGAGTTCGGTTGCTCACCTCGAACTTTTCGTGAAGGCGCTTTTGGGCTGATATGGGCAAGGTTCTGCTGGTGTCGCTGGAGTTTCCGCCAAGTTCGGCCGCAAGTGTTCATCGTGCCCGGCATCTGGCGAAATGTCTTCCCGCGTATGGCTGGCATCCCGTGGTCCTGATGGTGGATGAACGTCTGCAGAAGAAGGCGGTCGACTATCACCTGGCCGAGCTCGTACCTGAGGACCTTGAGATCCTTCGCATCGGAGCATTGCCGCTGTCCCCCCTTCGCCGGCTGGGTATCGGCGACATCTCGCTACGCGCCTATTTTCACTTGCGCGGTTCCCTGGTCCGGCTGCTTGCCGAACGGCAGTTTGATGTCGTGTTCATGACCGGGCCTCCTTACTATCAGATGCTGCTGACCGGTTGGATCAAAAGACGCTTTCATCTGCCGGTGGTGCTCGATTTTC
This sequence comes from Pseudomonadota bacterium, assembly GCA_021804785.1. GTDB lineage: Bacteria > Pseudomonadota > Alphaproteobacteria > Micropepsales > Micropepsaceae > Rhizomicrobium. The sequence goes on from JAJZGY010000033.1 coordinate 4,567, forward strand.
AGGACCCCTGGGTGTCGCATGTGGGTGGGCTTGAGCCTATCTGGTCAAAGGCAGGTGTGACGCATGGTCTGGCAGTGTTGCTGGAGCCGCGTGCGGTGCGCGCCGCGGCCTTCATCACCTCCGTATCAGATCGGCAGAACGAGGAAATGGCCGCCCGCTATCCCTGGCTTGATGGGACGCGCATGGCGGGGATTCCCATCGGTGGCGATCCCGATGATTTTCGTCAACTGGCGAGGGCAGAAGGGTCACAGGTGTCACGGGAGGTCACAGTATCCTTCGTCGGTACCGTGACGCCACGGGCACTCAAGGTGCATGAGGCGGTGCTGCAAGGACTGGGTCAGCTGCGTGCCGAACAGCCGGAGGTTGGGTCGCGCTTGCGCCTGCGCTTCGTCGGCACCAGCAACCAGCCCGATGGCAAGCTCTACAGCATCCGCGATCTGGCGGTTGGCCTCGGACTTGCCGATGTAGTGTATGAGGAGCCGGCACGGGTGCCATTTCTGGAGGCCCTGCGTCTTATGGCGAACAGTGATGCACTTTTGCTCATTGGCTCGGATGAGCCACATTATACGGCCTCGAAGATCTATCCGACCTTGATGTCAGGACGCCCCTTTATTTCGGTGCTTCATGAGTTGAGCAGTGCCCATGCCATTTTGGCCCGCGCCGGTGGCGGCATCGCCCTCAGCTTTAGGGATCCGGCCTCGCTTGCAGCGCTGCATCAGCAAATCGCCAGGGCCTTTGCAGTGCTCGTGATGAAGCGCGAGAATCTTGGGGTGGTGGATCCCGCGGTGTATGCGCCGTTTACTGCGGCGGCGGTGAGCGAACGCTATGCGAAGATCTTTGACCGGGTGAAGGCTGAGGGCCGGGTCTAGGCATGCGTCTTGCCATCGTCGCCTCTCATCCCGTGCAATATTACGCACCGATTTATCGCGCGCTTTCCCAGCGCTTTGAGCTGACAGTGCTGTATGGCCACCAGGCGACTCAAGCGGATCAGGCTGAGGCCGGGTTTGGCGTTGGCTTCGCGTGGGATGTCGATCTTTTGAGCGGCTATCCGCACAGGTTTTTGCACAATGTCGCAAAGGAGCCCGGCCTCGGCCATTTTGGGGGAGTGGATACGCCTGATGTGGGGGCACATCTTGAGGGCGCTGATGCGGTGCTGTTGATGGGCTGGAATTTCAAATGCTTTCATCAGGCACTGTGGGCGGCCAAGCGCCGGGGCATCAAGGTGATCGTGCGCGGGGATTCGCAGCTGGGCACCATGCGTGCCACGTGGAAGCGTCTGGCCAAGGAGATTGTCTATCCGCTGTTTTTGCGCAGCTTTGATGCGGCGCTCGTCGTCGGTGAGCGCAACCGGGCTTATTGGCGCCATTACGGCTACCCGCAAAGGCGACTGTTCTGGGCGCCTCACTGTGTCGACCAGGCGTGGTTTTCAGCCCATGCCGCTGCACCTGCAGGCGCGCGCCTGCGCGCACAGCTTGGTGTTGCACCAGCGACACGCCTTGTCCTCTTTGCGGGAAAGCTTGTGGATTTCAAGCGTCCCATGGACGTGATCGCGGCAGTGGCCCGGATGGGCGAGGCGGGCGAGCTGGCGGACGTGATGGTCGCCGGTGCCGGGCCACTTGACGACGCGATCAAGGCCCGCGCCAGCGAGCTTGGGGTGCGTCTGCACCTTCTGGGCTTCTGCAACCAAAGCCGGATGCCCGCCGTCTATGCTGCCGCCAATCTCCTTGTGCTTCCCTCGGACGGGCGTGAGACCTGGGGTCTTGTGGTCAATGAAGCCCTGGCCTGTGGCTGTTCCATCCTCGTGTCCGATGAGGTCGGCTGTGCGCCGGACATGGTGGCAGTCCTCGGTGAGGGAGCCTGCTTTCGCTGTGGTGACATCGCGGATCTGGCCGCTCACATGGAGGCAGCCCTGGCCCGACCGCTGAGCGAGGAGCGCCTGTCGCGCGCCCAAAGCCGATTTGCCATCGAAAGGGTGGTGGAAGGGGTGGAAGCTTGTCTTGCGGCTTTGCTCCCCCAGCTCAAAACATGATCATCGTAAAAAATAATGAACAGCGTTCATGTAAAATTGCGCCGATATTTGACCCGGGGTTGACCAAATTAAGCCTTTTTATGATATGGGACCGGCGATCGGACATGTGCCTGCCATCCGGCCAATGGGGCAGAGGTCAGTCCGGATGGTCTGGTGAGCGGTTTGCCGCGGTGCAGCGTCGCGCTGAAAGTCATTCATGACCCAGGAATTGTTGCTCTATTGCGTGCTGTTTTGGGTATTGATGCGCATCACCCAGGTGTGGCGGCACGTGGGCGCGTTGTCGGTGGCCTATTTTCTGACGTCATCGCTCAACTGCGTGCCTGGTGTGCTCGCCAATGTTGGCGGCACCCCCACTGATCCCTTGTACCAGCAGACCTATCTGGGTTTTGCTGCAACCTTGATCGGCCTGACGGCATTCTGCCTTGGCACGCTGATCGCCCGACTGGTTCCCTCCAGGCCCGTCAAGGGCGGCTCGAAACCGAAGCTCAAGGTCTACAACCGCATCAGCTGGCGCATGATCAGCGTGGGTGCGTTTTGCTATTTCGTGCTCATTCCTCTGTCGTTTCGGGTGGCTTCGCTGACCTCACTGGTCTCGCCTTTGGGTACGATGATGATCCTGGGCTTCTGGGTGAAGCTATATGTCATTCCGCCCAATGGTGGTGGTGGACGCGTCGCCAAGGTTTTTGCCATGCTGCCGGCATTGCCGGCCTCCACGGTGGTGGGCGGCGGCTTCCTTGGCTACGGCACCAACTGGCTGGTGACGGTGGTGACCTTTCAGTTTACCCGCTCTCGGGCGCGCTGGCTCTATTATGCGCTCGCTCCTGGGGTGGTTTTCCTCGGGCTGTCCCTCTTCGTGTCCTACATGGCCCAGCGCGCCTACATTCGTGAACTGGCCTTTCAGAATAATGCCACTACCATGGCGGTGGCGGATCGTGCGTCGAGGATCTTCACCGATTTCAAGTTTCTGGATTTGTCTGCGCCTGCCGACAAGGCTGCTTTGAACGGCCGGCTCAATCAGAATCTCCTCATTGCGGATGCAATCCAGCGTCACGATGAAGGCCTAACCCGCTTAGCCTATGGGGCGACAATGCCCTTGTGGGCGCTCGTTCCACGGGTGATCTGGCCGAACAAACCGCAGATCGGCGGCGGTGGCGATGTCGTCAGCAAATATACCGGTATCATCTTTGCCAACGGTACCAGCGTCGGTGCCGGCCAGGTGCTCGAATTCTATGCCAATTTCGGATATGCCGGCATTGTCGGAGGTTTCATGCTCTTTGGCTTCATCTTGATGCGAATAGATGGAGCGGTGATGCGCGCGCTTGCCGATGCCGACAGTCGGCGGCTTCTCGCAGTAGCCATGCCGGGCCTTGCCATGATCAATCCTGGTGGCAATCTCCTTGAAATCATGGTGGCGGTTGTCGGAGCGATGGTGATGGCCAACCTCATCGGCAGGACCGGCTATTTTGATCTGAAGCCAACGGCGCGGGAACTCGCGGCGCAGCGTGCGACGCCGGTCTTCTGGGCAAACCAGGGTCCTGATACATCCGGGCCGGTTGGCATCTGAACGTGGCAATGCGTGGGCCCGAAGCGAAGCCTGTCCGTGTCCTTGAGACCATCGCCGGTCTTTCACCGCACCATGGCGGTCCCTCCTACAGTGTGCCGCGATTAAGCGCCGCGCTGGCAGAGGAGGGCTTCGAGGTCAGCTTGCTCGCCGTGGCTGACGCAGGTGCTGCTGCCTCACAAGCTATGGAACAAGGCTATCGCGAAATTCGTCGCCCGTGGAATTTTGCCAATATTCCTGGGCTCAGGGCGTTGCGCTGGTCCTCGGGCTTTCGCAGAAGCGTCCATCAATTGGCCCGTGCCCATGATGTTCTTCATGATCATGGCCTTTGGCTCATGCCCAATCTGTGGGCGGCGCACGCGGCCCGCGTGGCTGGGATCCCTTTTGTTGTATCGCCGCGCGGCATGCTGAGCGGGGCGGCGTTGAGCTTTTCCGCCGCCAGGAAACGGCTCATGTGGTACGGCGCACAGAGGGCCTGCCTCACGCAGGCCGCCTGTCTGCATGCCACGAGCGCCGCCGAATATGTGGAGATCCGTCGCCTTGGCCTCCGCAATCCGGTGGCGATCATCGCCAATGGCATCGATCTGCCGCGTGAGATGGCAGCGCATGACGAGACCAAGGAGCACTATGTCCTGTCTCTCGGCCGGCTTCATCCCAAAAAGGGACTGGACCGGCTCATCCGCGCCTGGTCTTCCATCGAGGCAGAGGTGAGTGGCTGGCGCCTGCGCGTAGTGGGGCCCAGCGAACAGGGTTATGGCGACGAACTTACGAGGCTCACAGCAGAACTCGGCTGCAGCAAGGTCAGCATCGAAGGAGAAGTCACGGGGCCGCGCAAATGGCAGCTCTATCGTGATGCCGGTCTCTTCGCCCTGCCCACGCGCAACGAAAATTTTGGCCTCAGTGTGGCCGAGGCGCTGAGCTGCGGGGTCCCGGTCATCGCCACTCGCAATGCGCCTTGGCAGGGACTGGTCAGCGAGGCCTGCGGCTGGTGGATTGATGATGACTGGCAGGAGCTCGCGCATACCCTGACAACGGCGATCTCTCTGTCTGATGACGAGCGGCGCAGCATGGGACGCCGTGGACGTGAGTGGATGGCGCGCGCCTTTTCCTGGCCCGCGATCGCACAGAGTATGGCAGAGGTCTATGACTGGCTTGCACAGGGTCCCGAGCGACCCGACTGTGTACGGATCGACTAAGAGGGGCCCACGCGGACTTTGCTCATGACGACGCTTTCGGCATCGGCGGCATCCGCCTCCCCCATCAGCACTGATCTGACGGTGATGATTCTCACCTTCAACGAAGCGCCGAACCTCGCACGAACGCTCTCCCAGCTGACCTGGGCCAGACGCATCGTGCTGATCGACAGCGGCAGTGGCGATGACACTCTGAAGATCGCGGCGGGCTTCAAGCAGGTCGAGGTGTTCCAGCGCTCCTTCGACAGCTTTGCTGGCCAGTGCAATTTCGGGCTGGGACAAATTCGTAGCGGCTGGGTCCTGTCGCTCGATGCCGACTACGTGCTCTCCGATGAGCTCGTCCACGAACTTGAAGAGCTGCGAGACGTCCAGGCCCGCGGCTTTCAGGCAAGTTTCATCTATTGCATCCACGGGCGCAGGTTAAGAGGCACGCTTTATCCGCCACGCACGGTGCTCTATCGCCGCGAAGGAGCGCATTATGTCAACTGCGGCCACGGTCACAAGGTTGTTGTACCGGGCGCGCTCGGGTCTCTGAAAGGCGTCATCTATCACGACGATCGCAAGCCGCTTGACCGCTGGATGGGCTCGCAGATCCAATACGCCCACCGTGAAGCGGACTATCTGATGACGACGCCACGGGCACAACTGTCATGGAATGACCGGATCAGGCGCAGCTGTGTCGTCGCGCCCTTGGTCATCTTGCCCTATGTCCTGCTGCGCAAAGGCTGCATTCTCGATGGTATTGCAGGCTGGCGCTATGGACTTGAACGTCTGTTTGCCGAGATTGCCATCGCCCTGGCGCTGCTCGAGCGTCGTCTTGCCCCCGTGGCTGGGACAGAGGGCCCCGGGGCATCCGGGCTCGCAGCCCCGCAAGAACGGCATCCGAACTCTTCGGAAGAACCACAATGATCATATTGGGACTGAATGCCTTTCATGGTGATTCTGCGGCCTGTATCGTCCGTGACGGTGTGCTGATCGCAGCTGCCGAAGAAGAACGCTTTCGCCGCCTGAAGCACTGGGCGGGTTTTCCCGCGCAGGCGATTGCCTATTGCCTGAAGGAGGCAGGCGTCGCGCTAGGCGACGTCGATCATTTGGCGATCAACCAGAACAATTCCGCACATCTTTGGCGCAAAGTGCTTTTCATGGTCGGGCGCCGGCCGAACCCTGCGCTGATCCGCCAGAAACTGCGCTTTCGTGCCGAACGCAGCGGCATCGACGTGCTTTTGCGGCAGGAATTTCCCGGGCAGGCGTTTGCTGGCCAGATTCACCAGGTGGAACATCATCTCTGCCATCTTTACTCGGCCTATTATGTGTCCGCGTTCGAAGACGCCGCCGTGGTGTCGGTCGATGGTTTTGGGGATTTCGCCAGTGCGGCCTGGGGGCATGGTCAAAGGGACAGTTTGCGCGTCGATGGCCAGGTGTTCTTTCCCCACTCCCTCGGCGTCTTCTACCAGGCGTTCACCCAGTATCTCGGGTTCCCCCATTATGGCGACGAGTACAAGGTGATGGGACTGGCTCCTTATGGGGCGCCCTCACTGCTCGCGCAGCTGCGCCAGATCGTAGAGTTGAAGAGCGATGGCAGCTTTACGCTCAATCTGCGCTACTTCCGTCATCACATCGAGGAGGTTCCGTTTCATTGGATGAGCGGCTCGCCGGATGTCGGAGAAAATTTTTCGCCTGCGTTGGAAGCACTTCTTGGCCCGCGGCGACGGCCGGATGAGGCGCTCGAACAAAGACATTTCGATCTCGCCCGATCGGTGCAGGCGATGTATGAGGAAGCCTTCTTCAACCTCATAGACGCCGTGCAGCGCCGGACCGGTGCCACTGACCTTGCCCTCGCCGGTGGCTGTGCCGCCAATTCGGTAGCCAATGGCAAAGTACGCCGGCAGACGCGGTTTCGTCGGGTCTATGTCCAGTCCGCCGCCGGCGATGCTGGCGGAGCGATCGGTGCGGCCTTTGCCGTGTGGCAGAGACAAGGTGGCAAACGCAGCTTTCGAATGGACCACGCCTATTGGGGGCCCCATTTTGACGCGGCCGAGATTGCCCAACTCGTGGCTGCGCGCAGGGCCCAGCTCGATGCCAGCTTGTGCCGGACGACCACCATCGCGGAGGAGGCCGAGCTCTGTCAGCGTACCGCCCGGCACATCGCCGACGGCAAGGTTGTCGGCTGGTTTCAGGGGCGCATGGAGTGGGGCCCGCGGGCGCTCGGCAATCGCTCCATCGTATGTGACCCGCGGCGCGCGGACATGAAGGACATCCTGAATGCCAAAATCAAACGCCGCGAATCGTTTCGTCCCTTTGCGCCTTCAGTGTTGGAGCATGAAGTGACCAACTGGTTCGAAGAAGATGATGCGGTGCCGTTCATGATGCAGGTGTTCCAGATTCGCGAAGACAAGCGGCCGCGCATTCCGGCGGTCACCCATGTCGACGGTTCCGGACGGCTGCAGACTGTCAGCGCGGCGACAAATCCGCGCTATCATCGGCTGATTGAGGAGTTCTTTGCCCTAAGTGGTGTCCCCATGGTGCTCAACACCTCGTTCAATGAAAACGAACCGGTGGTGTGCCGTCCTGAAGAGGCACTGGAGTGCTTCCTTAGGACACGGATGGATGTTCTGGTCCTGGGAGATGTCATGATCGAAAGACAGTCTGAGGCCTGAAAAGCGCGAAGCGACCGACGGCGCGCATTCTGTAGTCAGAGGGATGGCATCCAGGCTGCTTGCCCAATCTTGCCGGTACCGAGATGCCGTGGATCTGTGTCGCAGACGGTGGTGATGGTCGGCTTCCACATGATGTGATGGCACGGCGATGATCCGGGCATTGGGTCGTGGCGTAAGTTTGGGTCAGGCCAGAGCTGTCGGAGGGAAGGTTCATATTTTGACCGGTGTTCATAGGGCAGGCGTGTACCGGTTGCTGAAAGTGTTGAAGGCGATGGGTTTCGCCATGAGGACTGCGAAGAAAGGGTAGAATATGCGACAGGCACTGGTCTGCGGCGCCGGGGGCTTCATCGGCAGCCATCTTGTTCGGCGTCTCAAGCAGGAAGGCTTCTGGGTACGGGGCGCCGATCTGAAATATCCCGATTTCTCGGAAAGCTGGGCCGACGACTTTGTCATTGGCGATCTGCGCGATCAGCGCGTGGTCGCCGCGGTCGTCGACCGTAGGTTTGATGAAGTCTACCAGCTGGCCGCCGACATGGGGGGGGCCGGCTATATTTTCACTGGCGAGCATGACGCCGAGGTCATGCATAATTCGGCGACCATCAACCTCAACATGGTTGAGGCCTGTCGTCTTGCTGGGATCAAGCGTGTCTTCTACTCGTCCTCTGCGTGCATCTATCCGGCCTATAATCAGGAAGATCCGGATAATCCCAACTGTGCCGAGGGCAGTGCCTATCCTGCCGCGCCTGACAGCGAGTATGGCTGGGAAAAGCTTTTCAGCGAGCGCATGTATCTCGCCTATAACCGCAATTACGCCATGCAATGTCGCGTCGCCCGCTATCACAATATTTTTGGACCGGAAGGCACCTATGATGGCGGTCGCGAAAAGTCACCCGCCGCGATCTGCCGCAAGATCGCCCAAGCGTCTTCGGGTGGCAGTATCGAGATCTGGGGTGATGGGCTGCAGACACGCTCTTTTCTTTACATTGATGAATGTCTTGAGGGCTCTCTGCGGCTTGCCCGCTCCGAGCTCGAGGGCCCTTTCAATATTGGCTCCGAGGAAATGGTTACGATCAATCAGCTGGCCGCGATGGTGATGGATATTGCTGGCAAGAAACTTTCGATCGAACATGTACCGGGACCACTTGGCGTGCGCGGGCGTAATTCTGACAACCGCCTGATCAAGGAAAAGCTTGGCTGGGCGCCGAGCCAGACGCTCAGGGCAGGTCTTGAAAAAACCTATGCCTGGATCGAGGCTGAGGTGCGCCGGCGCGCCTTTGCCAATCATCTCTCGGCATGACGCAGAACGCTTTCAATCTCGTCTATGTGGTTGATTGGCTGCCGCCCGAATTCGGGGCAGTTGGCCAATACGCCATGCTGTTTGCCCGCGAACGCGCTGAGCGCGGAGAAGCAGTGTGCCTGATTGGCCTTTCGCGTGGACAAGGTCACACTGCCACAGAGAGTTTTGCCAGTGGTGGGCGACTAGAAGTCCGCCGACTTAAGTTCCCGCCAGTGAATCGCGCCAATTGGCTCGGACGGCTCTTGTGGGCCATGGGCGCAAATTGGCGGCTGATGTGCGAAGCCTTGCGCACACCAAGGACGGCGGCCTCGGAGCTGCTTGTGACGGGATCCCCGCCCTTCATGTTGTGGTTTGCCGTTCCAGCTAAATGGTTCAGCGGCATGCGTCTGTGCTACCGCATCACGGATTTCTATCCAGAGGTCATCCTGGTCGCCCGCGAGCGCCGCTCGCTTCTGCTCGCGCTTCTGACACGACTGACCTGGTGGTTGCGCCGGCGCGTCGACCGCTTTGAGGTCCTGGGAGAAGACCAGCGTACACTGCTGCTACGCGGGGGCATTTCGGCGCAGAGGATTACGCTCAAGCGCGATCCTTCGCCGGTGGTGGTCAGTGGGGACGAGACGCCGGCGGACATGCCTGCGGCACTGCGCGGCCGTCGGGTCCTGCTTTATTCCGGCAATTACGGCGTCGCCCATGAGGTGGAGACGGTGTTTGAGGGCTACCGTCGTCATCACCGCAAGGGCTCTGGTCGCTTCGTGCTGTGGCTGAATGCGACCGGGGCCAATGCGGATCGGCTGGAGGCGCGTCTTAAGGCCGAAGGATTGGCTTATGCCCGCACCGACCCCTGTCCGCTCGAAATGCTACCCCATGTGCTGGCCTGCGCCGATGCGCATCTGATTTCCTTGCGCCCGGCCTTTGCCGGTTATGTATTGCCTTCAAAGGTTTATGCCTGCATCGCCTCGCGCCGGCCGGTGCTGTTTGTGGGTCCGAAGGACTCGGATGTTCATCTGCTGTGCGCACAGCAGGCCAGCTTGTATGCGCGCATCGACGTCGGCGATGGCCAAGGCTTTGCGGCGGTGCTGGACCAGTGGGCGCAAGAGGACCTCTGCGTTACTGATCACGCCGGTGCCAGGGTAAAAGAGTGAGTGATGCGATGGCGCGGGACAGCTTTGCCCTTTAGTCCCCGTCGCAAGAGGATTATAGAGCCCCCCTTTATGGGACGAGAATGGGCGAGCTTGGTGACAGGGCCCTGGTCCGCCTGCGACGGGGACCGCGTGTCTGTTGCGGCGCCTGGCTATGGACACCGCAATGAGGGGGTTGGCGTTGTCTGGGGCAGTTTGGGGCATAAGAAGGTGGAGATTTGTCGGGACACGAGCACATCGATAGCGTCCAGCGTCAGGGTCTGCGCGGTCTGATTTCCGGCTGGTTTGCCGGCCGGAAAGAGAGCCCTTTCCGCCGCCACCGGCTGCGTGCCGGTGAGCGTGTCTATGCGGTCGGGGATATTCACGGTTGCTCGCGTCAACTTGATGCACTTTTGGCCCGTATTGCGGCAGATCCAGCGGAAGGAATTTCCCGGCGGTTTCTCGTTTTCCTCGGCGACTATGTGGATCGTGGTCCTGATTCCAAGGGGGTCATCGAGCGGCTTCTGAGCCCGCCCGCGGGCTTTGAAGCCACCGCCGTGCGTGGCAACCATGATCAAACCCTGCTCGATTTCCTGGTTGATCCGGCGGTCTACGGGGTGTGGCGGGAATTTGGTGGGCGCGACACACTCGTGAGCTATGGGGTGGTTCCGCCTTTGTTTGACCAGATCGAGGATTTCGAGAGGGCACGCAATGATTTGGCCGCAGTCCTGCCGGCTGCGCATCGCCAGTTTCTGGAAGGCCTGGCGGGCAGTTTGCGCATCGGCGGCTACTATTTTACCCATGCGGGGGTGCGCCCCGGGGTCGCGCTCGAAGAGCAGTCGCCAGAGGATCTGATGTGGATCCGCGATGACTTTCTAAATTCCCGGCAAGATTTTGGCGCGGTTGTCGTGCATGGTCATTCTCCCACACCGCAGCCGGTCGTGCGGTCCAATCGGATTGGGGTTGACACCGGCGCCTATGCCACCGGCTGCCTTACCGCTGCCGTATTGGATGGAGATAAGTGCCGCTTTATGAGCGTGCACTAGTTCCGGTTGTGCAGCTAAACAACATGAAACTGGTTTCGTGCGTACGAGCGTGTAGCATCGGCATGACACGGAAGGCGTAACAGGAAGCTTTGATGCGTCTCTGGCGTGTACTGACGAAAGCCCAGTTTGGGCTCATTGTTGTGGCGGGGCTGATGGCAGCCGGCGGCATGGCGCTGGCCGCGGTGCCGCCGCCCGGGCAGGCTGTGCACTTCGCCACAGGCGCGGCGATGGCATCCTCGAAACTCTCTCCCTGTGCCGCGCGCTCAGATCTCAATCAGTTCGCTGATGCCTCTGCTGGGACAGCAGGTGCGGCGCCAGTGGCTGCAACAGATGCGGTTAGCGACGCGGCAAACGCTGGCAACAAGACCAAGGCCAATAAGGCTCCGCCCGATGCTGAGGCTGCCTATGTTCTGGGCACCGGCGACAAGCTCCACATCAATATTTTCGGCCAGCACGACCTCGACGGCAATTACCTCGTCGACGGCAGCGGGAACATCCAGTTTCCGCTGATTGGCCAGGTCAAGGCGGCCGGCAAAACTGTGCCGCAGCTGCAGCGCACCCTCACCGCAGCGCTGTCCAAGGGCTTTCTCGTCAACCCCAGCGTCAGCATCGAGGTCACCAGCAACCGGCCATTTTATATCCTGGGAGAGGTCAAGGCGCCGGGGCAGTACCCCTATGTGATGGGAATGAGTGTCATTACGGCGGTTGCGCTGGCTGGTGGCTATACCTTCCGGGCTGACGAATCCGATGTTTACGTGCGGCGGGCGGGGTCCGACAAAGAGGTAGAAATGCCTGCGAGCGAGAAGACTAAGGTGGAACCGGGTGACATCATTCGGGTTCCCGAGCGGTTCTTCTGACGTGGTGGGCCCCACGTTGTAATTATGTTATTGTTGCCAGAATGACTGTTTTGTCATCTTTCGTGTGCGACATTAACCTTTGCAGACAGATTGTCCGGCACCATCATCCCTTCCTGAGAAGCCCTGTTTTTCGGCGTTTAAGGCCGAACTCTGCAGCCTGATCGATGATCCAGTCGCGACATAAGGGCGTAGATGGGTTCCATCCCGGGCGGCCCACTAGCTAAATTTGAAGCAGTGGACTATCGCAGGGCGAATTGTGCTATTATTGGCATTTCGGGTGACAATATCCGTTGTCGCCCATTGTCGGCAGGGGCCGAACCAGAACGAAAAGGGGCTTGCCATGATGCGGGCAAGACAGCGCAAAATCAGGGTGAGCTTGGGCGCCATCACGCTGGCGGTGGCCTTTGTCGCCCTGTCCCCTAGTCCGTTTACCAAATTTGCCCGGGCCGATGGCAGTGTGCTGAAGGCGTCCCAATTGGCCGCCGCAAAGCAGCAACTCACTGAAGCGCTCAAGAACATAAGTCCAGCCCTCAAGGGGCAGGCCCGGATCCAGGCGATCACCGAGGCAATTGCCGCGGTGGTCGCGGCAACATTGGCGAGTTCGGGTAATTTATCATTGTCGACGGTGGTGGAGGCCGCCGCCAGCCTCGTGCCGTTGACCATCGCTGTGCCGGCCGTGCTTTCGGCGGCGGTGACTTCGGGAGTGGCGGTTCCCATCGCCGTGGCGCAGGTCACGAGCGGAGCGGTTGCTGGCGGGGCGCCGCCGGCCATGGCGGTCCAGACCGTCATTGCGGCAAGCGCGCAACAGAATTTGCCGACCACAGAAGTGGGCTCGGGCCTCGGTGCTGCTGCGGCGACAGTGGCCCAGTCCAACCCAAGCGCAGCCATCGAGATCAGCACCACCGTGGCTAATGTGGCGCCCTCGGGCATGACCCAGAGCTATGCCACTGCGGTGGTTGTCAGCGGCGGTTCGACGCAGCTGGCAGATAAAAGCGTCCAACCGCCTTCGGCGGTCGTAGGAGGCACTGTAAATAGCGTCACTACGGTCACGTTGCCGGCGTCACAGCCTGCCGGGAGCCAGAGTGGGGCGACCGCGGCCGGCGGCCAAGGCTCTACCCAGTCGATCACCGGAAACCCGAGTGTAGGTACCAGTAACGCGGCTTTGCCGCCCTGTAACAATCCTTCTTGCAGCTAGGGCCCGGTGGCCCTCGTGGTTTGGTTAATTTTTATGACGTACCTTTCCCAAAGGTGCGGGAGATTGAGTGATGCGGACGGACTACGCATTAATGGCAGTGGCGGCGATGATGGCCGTAACCGCGGCCGGGCCAGCTTTGGCCCAGGTCGACGGTGGCCCCACGCAGCCGAACATGATGGGCAGTGCGTCCATCGGTTCCGGCTATTCGAGCGCAATTTCCGCCAGCCACTATACCGGGGCCCAGTTGCCGAGCGGCCCCTATGCGGTCAAGGGCCTGCCCATGGGTGGCTTTCGCATGTTTCCGTCGCTCCAGCTGGCGCTCTCTGGCGACGATAACGTGTACAGACGACCGACCGGGCAGATTGGCGACATTTTTTATTCCGAAAATCCGCAGGTCGCCATCGATTCGGAATGGGCCCGAAATGCCCTCGACTTTTTCGCCGGCTTTAGTGGCTATCAATATTACCGCCGCCATTCAGAGGGTCATAATGACTGGAATGCCGGCCTCAGTGGACTGCTTGATATCACCCGTGGCGTCACGCTGAAGGCAACCGGCAGCTACAACGTGCTCCATGAGTCCCGCGTCTCGCCGGACCAGCCCTTCGCGGCGATCGTTCCGACCCTCTATCACGTCACACATGGTGCCACGGAGTTCAGCTACCGGCCTTATTCGCTCGGTTTTGCGATCGGTGGCACCTTCGATCGCTATGACTATTTCAATACTCCCCTTTTCGACCTTCCCCCGCTCAGTAATACCGACCGCAACCGCACCGAATATACCGTCTACACGCGCGTCTATTATCAGTTTTCCCCTGGTTACTCGGTCTATGTGGAAGGCGCGGACGCGCAGGATGTCTACCAGCTGCACCAGGACCGCAACGGCTTCGATCGTAACAGTCATGGCTATGCCGCAAACGCTGGTATCCAGGCCAAGGTCACCCAGCTGATCGTGGGCACCCTTTATGCCGGATATCTGAAGCAGGATTACAACGCGCCGTTGCCCAATGTTGCTGGTCTCGATTGGGGCGCCAATCTCGACTATTACTTCGATCCCCTGTGGACGTTTCATCTAACCGCATCACGCAAGCTCAATGGTACCACCATTAGTCAGGCGTCGACCGAAGACGATCAGTCGGTACGTCTCGCTGCAGATTTCAGCATGCGTCAGAACATCATGCTGAATGGTTATCTCGGTTACACCGACTCGCGCTTCAACGGTACGCCTCTCGATGACCGGTATATGACCGCGGGTATCAATATCAGCTACCTGATGAACCACGATATGAGCATGAATTTTGGTTATGATTACCAGGATCGTGGTTCAAATGATCCGTTGCAGGCATTCACCGATAATGTCGCCCATCTCGGCATCAGTTTTTATCTCTAGCGGAGCCGCTGACGTGCCGTCCTGCCATCAGCAAATCGCAATGTCTGCGGAGGCGCAAGCTGACGGGCAACACCGTCAGCTTGGCGTGGCGTTGAGATGAACATGGATCGGTCCTTCCTCCGCCAGCCCGTTCTACCGCTCGACCAGGGGGTCGAGGGAGGTGACACCGAGAATGGCGGGATCAATCTTGCGGTGGTGCTGCGGCTCTTCCGCATGCGCTATCGCCTGATACTGGGTACGGCACTGGCCGTCGTCGCCATTGCGGCGGTGATGGTGTTTCGTATGACCCCGATCTACGACGCCTCAGCCTTCGTGATGCTCGGGGGACAGCACAACAAGATGATGGGCATCGATGCCGTGCTCTCGGGCCTGCCCACCGACTCCACGTCGATTGAAAATCAGATTCAGATACTCCATTCGCGCGAATTGATGGGCAGGGTGGTCAAACAGCTGCACCTCGATCGTCCGAGTGCGGAACCGCCGGCCACTCCCAGCCTGTTCAGCCAGATCCGCGCGGCGATCAATCCGCTGCACTGGTTTTCTCACCCGCAAAAAGTGGTGCTAACACCGGCCGAACAGAAGCTCGAGCTGCGCGAGGCGGCGATCCAGCATCTGCTCGATTCGGAAACCGTGAATGAGGTCGGTGGCTCGACAGCGATGCAGATCAACGTAGCCTCGCCGATCCCTGAAATGGCGGCCCGTCTCGCCAATGCCATCGCCGAGCAATATGTGCAAGATCAGCTCGAGGCCAAGTTTGCCGCCACCAACAAGACCGCGAAATGGCTCTCCAGCCGCT
This sequence comes from Pseudomonadota bacterium, assembly GCA_021804785.1. GTDB lineage: Bacteria > Pseudomonadota > Alphaproteobacteria > Micropepsales > Micropepsaceae > Rhizomicrobium. Next base: position 19,703 of record JAJZGY010000033.1, read on the forward strand.
TACAGCAGCTCTCACAGCAGATGGAGAGCGATGATGAGGCGGTCGAGGCCTATAAGGCCAGGCACGGTATCAACGACACCCCCAATGGGGGATCGGTGATTGGCCAGCAGCTTGCCCAAATCAACGCCCAGCTGATCACCGCCCGCTCCCAGATGGCGGAGGCGCAGGCCAAATATTCGCGCGTCAAGCAGCTGCAAGCCAGTGGCCATGCCGAGGATATCGGACAGGTATTTCAGTCCGGGATGATTTCGACTCTGCGGGAGCAGGAAGCCAATCTCATGCGCGAAAGGGCGCAGCTGGCAACCGTCTACGGCCCCCGTCATCCGAAGATGATCGACATCAATTCGCAGATCAAGAGCATCAAGCAGAAGATCCGCGAGGAGGTCAAACGTGTCGTCGAAACCGTCGCCAATGACGTTGACGTCGCACAGGCCCAGGTCAACTCCCTGCAGTCAAGCCTGGACAGTCTCGAGCACCAGACCCAGTCGCAAAGCCAGGCCATGGTCAAGCTTTCGGCGCTCCAGGCGAGGGCGAATTCGGCGCATCAGCTCTATCAGGCGTTTCTGAGCAAGTTCAAAGAAACCCAGGGTACCAAGAGCATGGAGACCCCCGATGCGCGCATCATCTCCCGCGCAGTAGTGCCCACAACGCCCAGTGCGCCGGCCAAGGGCCATGATCTGGAACTGGCGATGATCGGCGGCATCGTGCTTGGGCTCGGTTTTGCTGTCATCGCAGAGCGGCTTGATTTCGGCTTTCGTCGTGCGGCGCAGGTCGAGCGTGCTCTGGGCGTGCCAGTTATTGGAATTCTGCCGGAGCTGAAGCGCAGCACGAAAGCAAAAGCTAAAACCAACGTTGCCGATCTGGTGATTGACAAGCCCTTGTCAGCCTTTGCTGAAGCGGTGCGGGGTGTGCACATGGGGGTGGCGCTGAGTAAAGGCGCAACCAAGCCCAAGCTCCTGCTTGTGACCTCATCCATTCCGGATGAAGGCAAATCGACTGTTGCCCTCAGCATCGCGCGCAGCGCCGCGCGTGGTGGCCAACGCGTGCTTCTGGTCGACGCTGACCTGCGTAATCCCAGCCTTGCGGAGGCCATTGGCTTTGGACCCATCGAACAGGGACTGGTTGAAGTCGTGGCGCTTGGGGCAGACATTGCCCAATGCATCCGCAAGGATCCCAAGTCGAGCGTCCTTGTGCTGCCGGCGACTTCCATCAAATCCAACCCCCATGACGTGCTTGGGTCACGTCGCCTGGAACGGTTGCTCGAGGCATTCAAGCAGCAGTTCGATCTGGTGGTGATCGATTCGGCACCCTTGTTGCCGGTCATGGATACCAAACTGATCGCGCCCTTGATGGACGCAGTCCTGTTTGTCGTACGCTGGGAGAAGACGCCGCGAGAGGCGGTGGTCGGGGCGGCGCAAATCCTTGCGGGGGTTAAGGCTCATGTGGCCGGCGTGGCGTTGACCCGTGCGGATATTGACCGCTATCGCAATTATAGCTACGGCTATCAACGCTACGATCGTTACAGCAAATATTACGGCGAGTGATGGCAGCCTCCGCTGCGCTTGAGCGATTTACTCCCGGCCTCGCCTTCAGGGCCCGGCTGTGGCTGCAAAACCTAAGCTTCCTACTTTTTCTGATCACCCTGGCCTGGGCACCTTTTCCCCTCGGCAGCAACCGGCCATGGGCGTGGGCACTTCTCAGCTTTCTGATTGCGGCGAGCTGGCTTTTGTGGTGTGCCGGCCTTTCCTCGCTAACCCCAGTACAGGAACTCTGGTACCGCCTGAAATTGCCACTGCTCCTCGGGCTCCTATGCCTGCTCTGGTCCTTTCTCCAGGCCCTGCCGGTTCTCCCGCTGCCTGTCACCAACTGGGTATGGCGCGATGCTGCAGGCCAGCTCGGCAACTGGACTGGCGCGGTGTCGATTGCGCCCTGGCGTACCCTCACCGAGGCGATGAAGCTCACGACTTATGGGCTCGCATTCGCGCTTGCCGTGATCTTCAGTACCCAGGGCCAGCGTGCCCATTTTCTCTTCAACGCGCTGATCGTGATTTGCGGTAGCTATGCTGCCTACAGCCTCGTCATGGCGGGGCTGGGCATGCCGCAGCTCGAGCTCTTCTATGCTGGTCACCGTGATAGTCACACGCTGGCTGCCCCCTTCGTCAATCGCAACAGCTTTGCCACTTATGCGGCCATGGGTGCCTTGTGTGCGGGATCGCGACTGGTCGAACGGGCAAGAGCGAACATCATCAGTTGGAGCGGTCCGCGCGCCTATACGCTGACCCTGATCCAGTATCTCTTTGGCCGCGGTGCGGTGTGGCTGAGCTGCAGCCTATTGTGCGTTGGCGCTCTGCTTGGGACGGCATCACGCGCCGGCAACGGTGCCTTCTTCGTTGGCGCACTCGTTGCAGCCTATCTGGCACGGACGCTGAATGCAGGTGAGCAGGGGAGACAGCGCGCGCGCTGGATCGGCATTGCGCTGACTGCAAGTTTCCTCGCGCTGGTCTTGATCGATGGTGGCCAGCTCGCCGATCGCCTCAATGACTTCAGTGCCGCGAGCCTGCATTCTGGAGCAAGACTGCAATTGTGGACCGCGGCTCTTGCGATGATTCACGACCGTCCGCTCGGGGGTTTTGGCCTCGGCAGCTTTGTGCAGGCGTTTCCGATTTATGATGTGCACATGATGCCCTTCATCATGAACAAGGCGCACAATGACTATCTCGAGCTTGCTGCCGGTTGGGGCTTGCCGGCCGCAGCGCTGTGGTGGACGGCGCTCGGCTTGCTCTTGTGGCGCTGCCTGCGTGGTGTCTATGAGCGCCGCCGCCGTCGCCTCTATCCTTTGGTGGCGGTCGCGGCGGCGTCCGCGGTCGGGTTCCATTCGATTTTTGATTTCAGCCTGCAGATGCCGGCGATCGCCCTGACCTTTGCGACCATTCTGGGCATTGGTGTCGCCCAGGCCTTTCCGACACGTGACACATGAGCCCGCAGAGCCGAGCAAGCGGTAGAGTTTCTGCGCGCAGGGGCCGTCAGCTGATGCGGTTTGCTCTGGTGGCGCCGGCCCTCATGGTGATGGGCCTTGCGCTGTACCAACTCGCAGATGCCGTGGGGCGGCGGGCAGCGGAACCTTTTTCCGAATATCTTGCAGCCAATGTCAGGCTGACCCCGCTTGCTTACATCAAGGCCGAGCGCGCGCTCTTCTCGACGCCAGACTTCGACGCTGAGGCGCATCTGCTTGGTATTGAGGCGGCTATGTTGCGCGGGGAAAAGGCCGCAGCGCTGCTGCCCCGGGCTAGGCTTGCGCTTGCCCGCGATCCTGCGGATGCGCGCGGTTGGGTTCTCTACGCGCGGTTGTGCGAACCCGAGGATCTGAAGGCGGCCAGTGCCGCCCTCAGCTTTTCCTTCCGGCTGGCGCCGCGCGAATATTTTCTGATCGCTCCCAGGCTCGCGGCCGCCGCGCCGATCTGGCGGCGCCTGAGTGCTGCCGACCAGCAACTGCTCTTTGCCGAGGTGCGTGTGGCTGGCAGCGCTCCCAAGCTCCACCGGGCGCTGATCGCTGCGATGAGTGAACCAGGCGGAGATGCCATGGTGACGGCGGCCTATCAGGGACGGAGCCGGGCGCTGCGCCGGCTTAATCGCACGCTGAGCACAGAAATTCTTGGCTTTTCCAACTGATCGCAGCATGGCGCTGCGGCGTATAAGAAGAAACCGCGCCGCTGGCGTGCCTTGGACCTGACCTGGTGGGGGGCGCGCGGTGTGCGCCCGACCGAGGACAGGACATGGACACGATCACCCCCCTCTTCACGATTTCGGCGACCGCGACAGGCGGGCGCAATGGCGTGACCGAAACCTCGGATCACGCCTTGCGGGCGGAGCTGTCGGTGCCCAGGGCGATGGGAGGGCCGCAGAAGCCGGGCCGGGTCACTCCCGAACACCTTTTTGCGGCAGGCTATGCGGCGTGTTTCGGCGGCGCGCTGGATTATGTCGCCCGCCAGCAGCACAAGGACGCGAGCGGAGCCCGCGTAACCTGCGAGGTGGCGATTGGCCCACGTGCTCTGGGAGGCTTTGGTCTTGCCGTGCGCCTTGGGGTTGAAGACGACCATCTTCCCCAGGCGGAACTTCTGGCGCTGGTGGAGGAAGCCCATGAAAAGATCTGTCCTTACAGCCATGCCACGCGCGGAAATGTGATTGTGGAGCTGCGTGTTCGCGGCGCCTGAGCGACAGACTTAGCGACACTAAAGTCAACGTAGCAGCGCCAAAATCTGCTAGAGCCTCTGCCTGCAAAAAGCCGAGCCCCTCGGGCCAGGGCAGCTTGGTCACGACTGGATTGGACATGGACAAGGATTTAGGCGCGGTGCCAGATACAACCCCTTTGGCGGGGCCGGCTGGTGAGAAACGGACGGCCAGCTTCTGGCGGCGCAACCAGCGCTTCGGCTGGCTCGTGCTTGGCATCGCACTAGTCGCTGTGGTGGTTCATTTTCTGACCCCGAGCGGGCGTGAGGCCGGTCGTGACGGCCGTTATGCTTCACTTGGTCCGGTTCCGGTTGGGGTTGCCGTGGCTCGCCGCCAGAATGTGCAGGTCTGGCATGATGCGCTAGGCACGGTGACGCCTTTGGCGACGGTGAGCATTCGCCCGCAGGCCAGCGGCCAGATCATCAAGTTCGAATTCGTCGAAGGCGACATGGTCAAGAAAGGCCAGGTACTGGCTCAGATCGATCCGCGGCCTTATCAGGCGGCGCTGGATCAGGCCAAGGCCACACTCGCGCGTGATGAGGCCCTCCTGGCGAATGCACGCATCGACGAAGCGCGCTATGCCCATCTTGCCAAGGTCAATGCGATCTCCCAGCAGCAATACGTCACCCAGGTGGCGAGCGTAAAGCAGGATGCAGCCAGCGTCCTGGCCGACAAGGCCAATGTCGAGAGCGCGAGGCTGAATCTCGGCTACACGGAGGTGCGTACGCCGGTCGCCGGGCTCGTGGGTCTGCGCCAGGTTGATCTTGGCAATCTGGTTACGGCCGATCAGACCGGTCCGATTGTGGTGGTAACCCAGATGCAGCCGATGAGCGTGCTCTTCACGCTGCCGGAAGACGACATCGAGATGATCCGCATGCAAATGGCCAGGGGCCATCGCCTCGTTGCCGAGGCCTATGATCGCGGCAACACGCGGCTGATTGCCCGCGGTACGCTTGCCAGCGTGGACAATGTCGTTGATCCCTCGACGGGAACCGTGAAGCTGCGGGCGATGTTCACCAACGCCGATGGCGTTCTTTTCCCCAACGCCTTTGTCAATATCCACCTTGATGCGCAAACCCTGCCTGATCAAACCACGGTGCCGACCACAGCGGTACAGCAAGGGGCCGAAGGCGAATACGTCTATATCGTCAATCCCAACCACACCGTATCGCTGCGGGTGGTTAAAACCGGGGTGACCGACAATGGTCAGGTCCAGATCTTAAAGGGTCTCGCGCCTGGCGACACCGTGGTCGTCGACGGTGCAGACCGCTTGAGCGATGGCGCGAAGGTAAGCCTTCCTGACGCACACGGCCTGAAAATCCAGGTGCCGAGCCCCGCGCCACCCGGCAGCCGGCCGGCGGCACTTTTGCTTGCCCATGAAGGCCGCAGCCGTGCCTCCACGGGAGCAAAGCTGACACCGCAGCAGCAGGCCTATCTGAAGGGCCTGAGCCCGAAGGCGCGCGCGGCGTGGCTCGCGCGCCATCACCAGGACCGTGCAGGACGGGCCGGCGCGACACAGACTGGCCGACGGAATTGATCCGTATACAGAAGGATTAAGCCCTTGGGCCCCTCGGCTCTCTTTATCCGCCGCCCGGTCGCAACCTCACTCCTGATGATTGCGATCTTTCTGCTCGGGGTGGTTGGCTTTCAGTTCCTGCCGTTATCGGCGCTGCCAGAGGTGGATTATCCCACCATCCAGGTGGTGACTTTCCTGCCCGGTGCAAGCCCTGATGTCATGACCAAGACGGTGACGGCGCCGCTCGAGACCCAGCTGGGGCAGATGCCGGGACTGAAGGAGATGTCCTCGGTGAGCTCCGGCGGCGCCTCGGTCATCACGCTGCAGTTTGATCTGTCGCTGAGCCTCGATGTGGCTGAACAGCAAGTGCAGGCGGCGATCAATGCAGCCCAGTCGCTGTTGCCGCAAAATCTCCCGGCACCACCAGTCTACAACAAGATCAATCCGGCTGATGCGCCGGTTTTGACCCTCGCACTGACCTCCAAGACGATGCCATTGACGAGTGTCGAGGATCTCGCTGATACCCGGGTTGCGCAGCGCATCTCGCAGCTGGCGGGTGTTGGACTGGTCTCGCTGGCCGGGGGACACCGGCCAGCGGTTCGGGTTCGGGTGAACGTGCAGGCGCTGGCGGCCTATGGTCTCAGTCTCGATGATTTGCGCACCACCATCGCCAACGCCAACGCCAACGCGCCCAAGGGAAGTTTTGACGGGCCGGCCCGCTCCTTCACCATCGCCACCAATGACCAGCTGGAAGATCCCAGCGCCTATGGCGACATCATCATCGCCTACAAGAACGGCGCTCCGGTGCGGCTTAAGGATGTGGCCAGTATCGTGCGCGGTTCGCAAAACAACCAGCTGACCAGCTGGATGAACACCAAGCCTGCGATTCTGCTTAACATTGAGCGTCAGCCTGGCGCCAATGTGATCTCGGTGGTCGACCACATCAAAGAGATCCTGCCCATGATCCAGAGGGGGCTACCGGCTGGCGTGAGACTACATGTGCTCACCGACCGCACTACCACCATCCGCGCGTCGGTCACAGACACCGAGTTTGAACTTGTGCTGGCCGTGATCCTCGTGGTGCTTGTGATCTATCTCTTTCTCCATAACCTGCCGGCCACCATCATCCCGAGCCTGTCAGCGCCATTGTCGATCGTGGGCACCTTTGCCGCCATGTATCTGCTCGGCTTCAGCCTCGACAATCTGTCGCTGATGGCCCTAACCATCGCCACCGGCTTCATTGTCGACGATGCCATCGTCATGATTGAAAACATCGCGCGTTATCTGGAGGCCGGAGAAACGCCGCTTGAGGCTGCCTTCAAGGGAGCGGGCGAGATCGGCTTTACCATCATCTCGCTGACCGTATCCCTCATTGCCGTGCTCATTCCGCTCCTCTTTATGCAGGAAGTTGTCGGCCGTCTGTTTCGCGAGTTCGCGATCACCCTTGCCATCACCATTCTCATCTCGGCCGTGGTATCGCTCACCTTGGTGCCGATGCTCTGTGCCAAGATGCTGCGCCACAAGTCCCTGCAAGCCCCGCCCCGCGGTTTGGCACGCTGGTGGCAGGAGGGCTATGGCCGACTGCTTGCAGGGTATGAACGCGCGCTCGACTGGGTACTCGAGCGTCAGACTCTGACACTCTTCGTGGCGGTGGCGACGCTGGTTCTCACCGTTGTACTTTACATTCTCATCCCCAAGGGCTTCTTCCCGGTGCAGGATACAAGCCTGCTTCTGGGCATGACGCGCGCCAGCCCGGACATCTCCTTCTCTGCGATGGCCAAACACCAGGAGGCGCTTGCCAAGGAAATTCTCAAAGATCCCGATGTCGTCAGCCTGTCCTCCTTCATCGGGGTCGATGGCACCAACATGACGCTCAATCAGGGGCGCATGGACATCAATCTCAAACCCAAGGATCAGCGCCAGCATTCGATATCCGAGGTCGAAGGCCATCTTGCCACTCTCGCCCACACGGTTGCCGGCATCCAGCTTTCGCTGCAGCCGGTCCAGGATCTGACCGTGGCCTCCACCGTCAGCGCCGCGCAATATCAGTTTACCCTGCAGAGCGCCTCAACGGCACATCT
>JAJZGY010000099.1 GCA_021804785.1 Pseudomonadota bacterium
AAGCTCTGGCCACCCGTCATCCCTGTCCGATCGAATTTGTCGGAATGAAGGACGAGTTCGGCGCCTCCGGCGAGCCTGAGGAACTTGCCGCCCATTTTGGCCTTGATGCCGTTGCGATTGCCAGAGCAGCTCGAACCGTCCTTGCCCGCAAGACCAAGAGACGCAGCCGATGAATCGTTTTTCGCTCGCCAATCGCACTGCCATAGTGACCGGTGCCAGTCGTGGCATCGGCAGGACCATTGCCCTGGGGCTGGCAGCAGCGGGGGCGGATGTACTCATTACCTTCCGCGCGCAGCGGGACGAGGCTCTTAGAGTGGTGCGCGCCATCGAGGCATTGGGACGCAAGGCCTTTGCCCTGCCCCTCGACGTGACGGCCAGCAGCAGCATCGCGCGCATGGTCGAAAGCGCACGCGGCTTTGGTCCAGTGTCAATCCTGGTCAACAATGCGGGCATCAACAAGCCGACCGATTTCGACAAGATCGAGGAACCCGATTGGGACGAAATCCTCGCCACCAATCTTAAGGGGCCGTTTCTTGTCTGTCAGGCGCTGCTCCCACTACTCAAGGAGAGTGGCGGCGGCTCCATCGTTCACATCGGCTCGGTTTCCGGACAATATGGTGGCCCAAGGACGGCGCATTATGCAGCCTCAAAGGCTGGGCTGATTTCCCTCTCGCAGGTCATCGCCCGCTTCGGTGCGGCCCACAAGATCCGCTCCAACACCGTTGCTGCGGGTTTGATCGCCTCGGATATGGCCGCCGCCGGGATGAGCTCCACAACCGTGCTGAAGGCTGCTGAAAGCATTCTTCTAGGACGGCTTGGCCGAACTGAGGAAGTCGCCGATGCGGTGGTCTTTCTTGCCTCGGATGCTGCCAGTTACATCACCGCGCAAACTCTCAACGTTAATGGCGGACTCTATTTCTGATGGACAAGTGCATTCTGATTATCTCCGGAGGCATTGAAGCGGCTGAAGCCGCGCGGCGGGCCAAGCAGATGGGCCTGTTCGTGGTGGTCTCGGACCGCGATGCTCGTGCCCCGGGATTTGCTTTCGCCGACAGCTGCCTTCTTGCAGACGTTTATGGACCAGAAGAAACCGCAACGGCAGCCGAACGTTTTAACCGAAAGGTCCGCCGCATTGACGGCGTAATCTGTGTGGCAGCAGACGCTCCTCTGACCACAGCGCTGGTCGCTGAGCGGCTCGGACTTCCGGGCATTGACGGCAAGAGCGCCCGTCTTGCCTGTGACAAGATGGCAATGAAGCGCTGCTTCGCGGCTCAAGGCGTACCTGTGCCCTGGTTCAAAGAGGTCGCCACCTTGCAGGAATTGCAGCGCATCGTGATCGAACGTGGACCCGATCTTGTCATCAAGCCGGTCGACAGTCGCGGCTCGCGCGGCGTGCAGCGCCTGGCCAGGGTCGCGGATTTCTCCCAGGCCTTTCTTTTTGCCCGTGCCCATTCGCCAAGTCAGAGGGTGATGGTTGAGGAATATCTTTCAGGACCCCAGATCTCCACTGAAAGCCTGATTTGCGACGGCCGCACCTTCACGCCCGGACTCTCCGATCGCAACTACGAGTATCTTGACCGTTTTGCCCCTTACTTCGTCGAAAACGGCGGTGACCTGCCGAGCCAGCTTCCGATCGTCCAGCAGGCCAAGGTCAAGGACGTGGTGCATCGTGCGGCTGCTGCACTTGGCATCCGTAACGGTACCGTAAAAGGCGACATCGTCGTCCATCAGGGCGAGCCCTATGTCATTGAATTGGCCGCAAGACTGTCGGGGGGCTTTTTCTGTACACGCGAGATACCACTCAACACCGGGGTGGATTTCGTTGGCTGCGCCTTGCGACTCGCGCTGGGTGAAACCATTACTGCCAAAGACGCAGAGCCCAAGTATCTCATTCCCGTGGTGCAGCGCTACGCCTTTCCTCCGCCCGGCCGCATCGTGTCGATCGAGGGCGCCGAGGAGGCCCGCGCCGTAGCTGGTGTGGAAGACGTTGTGATTACCGCGCGAACCGGCGACATCATCGCATCCGCAGGTGACAAACGTCCCTCTGCCGCCATGGTCTTGGCCAAGGGATCAAGCCGCGAGCACGCACTCAAAGCGGCCAATGATGCCCTGGCCTGCCTACGTATCCAGACCCAATGAACGCGCCACTGATCCAGCACAAGGATGCCGAAGCCTGCGCCGGCTGGCTTCGGGTGTTTGCCTTTTTCCATCTCAACATCGCCTTTTCATCGATCGAGGAGGAGACGCGAAACGAGGTCATAGCCAAATGCTACTGGCCGCTTCTCAGGCTAAGCGACAAGCATCCCCATATCGGGCTGGAAGCAAGCGGATATACCCTAGAAGAAATCGCCGTGCGTGATCCTTCATGGATCGAGGCGGCGCGCCAGCGCATTGGCGACGGGCGTATCGAACTCATCGGTTCGGGCTACAGCCAGATGATCGGACCTCTGGTACCGGCAACCGTAGTTGCGGCAAATCTCGACCACGGGCATCGGGTGTATGAGCGCCTGCTCGGTGTGCGCCCTGAGGTCGCTCTGGTCAATGAACAGGCTTACTCTGCAGGGCTTGTTGGCCATTACCTCGATGCCGGTTACCGCGCCATTCTGATGGAGTGGGACAATCCTTCGGCGCACCATCCGGAATGGGATCCTGAGCGACGTTTTCTGCCGCAATATGCCGAGGGTACCGACGGGCGCGCCATCGCCCTGTTGTGGACGGACACTGCGGCCTTCCAGCAATTGCAGCGTTATGCACATGGCGATATCTCACTGACCGCCTATACGCGCTATGTCCGCGCACGTCGCTCTTTGGCGACGCGCGCATTATGCCTTTATGCGAGCGATGCGGAGATCTTTGATTTCCGTCCCGGCCGCTTTCGTACCGAATCCTCCCTTGGCCCTGAAAGCGAATGGTCGCGCATTGAGCGGGCGCTTGGTGCCGTCACCGCACAGGGGGGCATCAACCTGATCGGCCCATCACATGCGCTGAAACTCATTGGGCGGGAGGGCGGGGGCCATAGGATGCGGCTGGAGAGTGCCACAGCACCGGTCCCCGTTAAGAAGCAGCGCAAATACAATTTGTCCCGCTGGGCGGTCACTGGGCGTGACAACACCGCTATCAACGCCGCCTGTGAACGCATTTATCGCGGCCTCGCTGGCGGTCGGGCAGGCGCCGATGACTGGAAAGAACTATGCTATCTTTGGGCAAGTGACTTTCGCACCCATCTGACCGAGCGCCGTTGGCAGGCCTTTTGTGGGAGACTGCGTGCGGCCGAACAACGGTGGTCCTCTCAAAGCCGTTGCGACTATCCTGTCCGGCCCGCTGAAGCTGAACCCTGCACCGGCCGCCATATCAACATTGCCACAGAGCATCTCGTCTGCCGTCTCGATCGACGTCGCGGGCTTTGTCTCGATCATGCACGGTTTGGGGACAGACCGCGTGCGCTTGTGGGCAGTATCCCGCATGGAACATTCAGTGACATCGGCCTACAGGCGGACTGGTACACGGGGGATTGTGTCTTCGAAGCACCCGGTGAACCCAAGATCACAGACCTGGAATGGTGTGACGCGTTCCGCTGGCGTGAGCACGATGGCAGCGTCCTCGTGCAGACCGCGATCGACACGCCAAGGGGGCTCATCGAGAAGACGTTAAAATTTTGTCCAGACCGTCCACGCATAGAGTTTGACTTGCGCTTTCACTGGTCAGACTGGGACAAGGGTGTGCTGCGCCTTGGCCACATCACGCTTCTGCCTGACGCCTTTGATTGGCAGCAGATTGTCTTAAGAACTCATAATGGTGGAGCGCAGGCCGAACGCTTCGATCTGTTTGGCAAAACCATCGAGCACGGTGCGCCGGTCTCGTTCCTCGTTTCGGCCTCCCAGGGTCTTGGCATGACCGAAGGCTGGGCAGAGCTTGATGATGGACACACCCGGCTCAGGGTAGAGGTCGACCGCAGCACCGCACCGCTGCTCGGACTGCTCACCTACAAGCACAGTTTCGGTAGCCATTTCTGCCAGCTCATCCTGTCGGCGCTCGAGCTCGACGAAACCCGCAAGCCCTGTGCCTATCGTGATGGTCCGCGTCGCTTCCGTTTTGCACTTGAGACGGCCTGACTCAGATTTTGGTATCAATCAAATGGAAGTGCGCCTTGCGCATGTAGTCGCGAAGCCGGCCAAGATCGCGGCTGTCCCATTCGCGCAGGACGGCGCCAGATACGGGATCGATGAAGCGGTAGATCAGCTCACCATCGCGCGGATCCTCGCGGATTTCCAGGCGCATGGGATTGGCCTCTGCCTCGTTTGGTCGGTCTGAAGATTGCGGGTGATCGTTGGGATTGCCTTCGGAACCTGTTTGGGTACTGCCAGTGGCCGCCACCACCGGATTGGGGCTTTCCAAGGAAGCAGCGGACGAAGGCGCGTAGCGGGCTGCCCCGCGGCCGATGCCTCTTGTGCTTGAGATCGTGTCGACCATTTTCCGACATAACCTCCGTCCGACAACTTCTTGACCCACCTACCACGTGCCTTGGGACGACTTGGTCGTCCCTTCCGGCGAGCATGGCAAGGAGTGCGTATGCACTCCTTGCCGTACTCAGTCTTACCGGAAGAGCGTCAGCGCGATCTGCGGTGTCTGATTGGCAATGGAAAGAGCCTGCGCGCCGAGCTGCTGCTTGGTCTGCAGCGCGGTGAGCTGAGCGCTTTCCTGCGCCATGTTGGCGTCGACGAGATTGCCGATGCCGGTATTCAGGGCGTTCGTCAGTTGTGAGACGAAGTTTGCCTGTACCGAGAACTTCGCCGAGCCGGCGGACAGGTTTGCCAGAGCCGAGTTGACGTTGGTCAGCGAGGTCTGGATGGTAGCGACCATTGTCGAGGCCGCTGCCTGGGTAGAGATGTTGCCCGTCGATCTGAGAGTCACGATCGTACCGGACAGAGACATGTTCTGTGCGGAGGTTGTGACATGACGGGTGCCATCGGAGGAAGCCAGCGCCGTGATATTCGTGACGGACCCATTGATCAGGTTGAAGCCGTTGAACGAGGCGTTGCTGACGATCGAGGTGATCTGATCGCGTAGTGCAACGAAATTGGCGTTCATAGCCGCACGACTGGCCGTGCTCAGTGACGAGTCAGATGCAGCAAGTGCTTGCTGCTTCATCTGGATGAGCAGGTCCGAAATCGACTGACCGGCGCTCATCGCAACGTCGATGGTCGACATGCCGCTATTAAGGCTGTTGGTCACAGCCTGATAGCCGGCCACGCTGCCACGCATGTTCTGTGCAATGGCGAAGACGGCGCCGTTATCCTTGGCGCTGGCCACCACAAGACCCGTGGATATTGCGTTCTGGGTTCGGCTCAGCTGAGCTTCAGTGTTGTTGAGGTACTGCAACGCTGTCATTGCGTTGGAGTTGGTGTTGATACTGATCATTCGTGTCTCCGTTCTGGCGCAATTTGAAGAACATTTTGCTCAAAGGGACCTTTTGTCCCTGCCACTACGAAGGCATAACGCGTGCCAGTCGGTGATTTACGAATTGCTTACCTTCGATTTGGCGCAACTCGGCACCGCCGTGTCGCGGCAGAAACTACCGGGCGCAGCCGCGAGGCGGCAAATTTTGCCGCGGTGGGGGAATTATTTGCCCGGCAGACCGGCAGGCTTTGCCGCGTGTAAGAAAGTAAAAACTATAATCTGTGGACGAAAAAAAGGGCGGGCCAAGCCCGCCCCGAATGTCGTGAGAGAGCCGCAGGCTCAGCGGAACAGCTGCATGATGATCTGCGGGGCCTGGTTGGCAATGGAAAGAGCCTGCGCGCCGAGCTGCTGCTTGGTCTGCAGCGCGGTGAGCTGCGCGCTTTCCTGTGCCATGTTGGCGTCGACGAGATTGCCGATGCCGCTATTGAGGGCATCCGTCAGTTTTGAGACGAAGTTCGACTGCACGGAGAACTTCGCCGAACCGGCGGAAAGATTGGCCAGGGCTGCGTTGACGTTGGTCAGCGAGGCCTGGATGGTGGCGATCATGGCGGAGGCTGCCGCCTGGGTGGAGATGTTGCCCGTCGTCTTGAGGGTCACGATCGTGCCCGACAGGGACATGTTCTGTGCCGCCGTGGTGACATGGTGCGTACCGTCGGATGACGCCAGTGCGGCAATCTGGGTGGTTGACCCATTGATCAGGTTGACGCCGTTGAAGTTCGCGTTGCTGACGATCGAGGTGATCTGATCGCGCAGGGCGATGAAGTTGGCGTTCATCGCCGCGCGGCTGGTCGTATTCAGCGACGTATCGGAGGCGGCGAGTGCCTGCTGCTTCATCTGGATGAGCAGATCGGAAATCGACTGGCCTGCGCTCAGGGCCACATCGATCGTGGACATGCCGCGGTCAAGACTGTTGGTCACCGCCTGATAGCCGGCGACACTACCCCGCATGTCCTGCGCAATGGCGAAGATTGCGCCATTGTCTTTCGCCGATGACACCTTGAGGCCTGAGCTGATCTGGTTTTGCGTCTGCTGCAGGGAGGCTTCGGTGTTATTGAGGTATTGCAGCGCGAGCATCGCGCCAGTGTTGGTGTTTACGCTCAGCATGTGAGTCTCCGTTCTGGTGGGCCAGCGGCCTTCTGCCGCCATTCGCGAGCAGACGCCCACCGTCCTTTCGGCAACCTCCGTGCCAAGCGCCGGAAAGAGAAATGATATATTAAAATCAGTTACTTAACTTGAAGCTTCCACCTGCCAAGGACAGCTTTGCCTCGGCAAGTTCTGCCGTACAGGCGAAAATTTCCGCCGCTCCGGCCCACAGAAGTTTGGCCTTTCACCTCGCCCACCGGCTCCGGATTTGCTTAAGATCCCCCGGCCCGGAAAAGGAATGCGTGTGCAATGGCAAGTAGTGGTGCCGAACGTGGACAGCCTGTGCTTTTGCAGCCGGCCGAAAATCTCAGCAATGAGCACATCTTCGAACGCCCGCATCGCCGGCCGGCGCCCGGCCCTCAGCCGCTCTTCGCTGCTGGCGTACTAGGAGCCTTCTGGTTTGGTGCTGCCGTTGCCTATGCTCTGGGCCAGCTTGGTCCCAGAGGGTTTGGCGCGCTGTCGGCACAGCAGCTCGTCATGATGATCACGGCGTCCATCGCACCGCCCATCTTGCTGTTGCTGCTTGGCTGGGCCTTTGTACGCGGCGAAGCCATGCGGCGGAGTGCCGCCGACCTGGCCGACGTCACCGACCGGCTTTTTACCGCGGATGAGACTGCAGCTCGCACCGCAGCCCGCCTTGCCCGGGCAGTACGCCGGGAACTTGATGCTCTCAACCAGGGGCTGGACAGTGCGGGTGAGCGTCTGCGCCTGCTTGAAGGTACATTGAAAGGCCAAATCATTGCCCTCGAGGAGGCTGGCAGCCGCGTGGAGCTCCAGGTCGGCTCAGTGAGGTCTCAGCTCGGAGTGGAACGTGAACGCCTTGACGCGGCTGCCGCGTCGTTGAGCGACACGGCGATACGCGCCGGTCAGGACCTCAACCGGCAGAGC
>JAJZGY010000034.1 GCA_021804785.1 Pseudomonadota bacterium
ATGCCCTGCGTTGTGGGGTTTGCCGAAAGGCTATCGCCGCGCCGAAAGAGCGAAACGCCCGGCACCTGTTCCAACGCGGCATCCAGGCGTCCCGCACGCGAGAGGCTGGCCGCCGACAGGGTGACCACCGAAAAGGCACTCTGGCCGACAGGCTCCGGCATCCGTGCGGCAGTTACCGTTACAGTTTCAATAGATTGCGCGTGCGCAAACCCGGAAAAAGTCAAAACACACACTGCAGCAAAGCAGCCTCGACGCAGCATCTGCCGTCACGCTCCCCGTTCTATTCCATCAACGCGGAGGTAACCCGGCACCCCAACCGAGGTTTACTTGGCGGTAATGCTGCCCCTGCGCTGCCCTTGCACCAACTACAGCCGAGGCACTCCCCGCAGGCAGTCTACAAGGCTGTCATCCATAATGATGCACCGTGAACCGCGCGGGACACAACCATCCCCAGACCTCGGCCTGCGTTCGGCATCTGTGACCGACTATCGCACGGTCCGGATGATCATCGCTGGCAAAAACACCTGACAGTTCATTCCTTAGGCGGTGGAGCCATTGATCAGGACACCGGACCACTCATTTTCTCATCAAGGTGGTGGCAGGCGTCCATAACAGGTCTATCACTCCTTCGAGCCCTGACCGGTCAAGGAAAAGGCTGGATGAGCAGGTTACAGCTCGGCCAGCGCAAGCTCCTGCGAGGCGCCCACTTTTTCGGCAGCAGCAATGTAGTTTCGCAAGAGCATCGGCCAATCGGCATGTGGTGCGATATATTGGGTGGAAAACCATGGCATGGCCGCATGATCAAACACTGTACCACGAAGAAACTCGACCATGGCGCGTACTGGCCAGCGATGGCCGGCATCGCGCGTAATCGACAATGACAACGGTGTCTGATAGCGAATCCCCACTTCAAGCGGGACGAACTCCTCATCCACAGCGGAGCCATAGGTTGGCATCATGGCAATGCCCACGCCGTTGCGAACCGCCTCTGCGAGGCTGCCACTCAGATTTGTGAAGAAGGACGTGCGGGTTACCGGCTTTTGTCGTATCCAGTGGACCCAGTTGCTGACATCACTCAAATGCAACGCCTGATCGAGCAAGCGATGATTCTTCAGTTCGTCG
The DNA here is from genome assembly GCA_021804785.1 of Pseudomonadota bacterium. Classification (GTDB taxonomy): domain Bacteria; phylum Pseudomonadota; class Alphaproteobacteria; order Micropepsales; family Micropepsaceae; genus Rhizomicrobium. The sequence continues at coordinate 1,123 of JAJZGY010000034.1, forward strand.
ATAGAGTGCGGAGTTCCATAACGTCGCAGATACCCACGACTTGCAAAAGGTATGAAATGCAGCATCCCCAGACGTAGAGCCCCTCGTTCCTGATTTGTAGGCTCGTAATAGTGGACATGCAGATCACACGCATCACGTCGTTCGGCGCTAATTTCATTAGTACCAAACAACTTGACGTCTACGTTGGGATGACGATTAAGGAAAAGTGCAATAAAGCGCGTCACCCAATAGGTCGCAAGTGCCTCGCTCATCAACACCTTACAGCCGCCGACAAGAGCGGGCCGGACATGTCCAGGTTGGGCAGCCGCCCGTGTCAGCGCCAGTTGCGCCGCAATCACCTCCTGATAGACACGTTGCCCCTCGAAGGTAAGGCGTGGCCCGCGGCGGTCGCGCTCAAACAGGCGCGAGCCAACCGCCTGCTCGAGGCGCGACAGCCGCCGGCTGACGGTCGGCTGTGTCATCCTTAGCTTGACTGCTGCCTTGTTGAAGCTGCCATAGCGAACAACTTCGAGAAAAATACGGAAGTCACCCCAGTCGGCATCAGCTCCTCCATCCGGCTCGATCAATTCGGCATGGCGCGGTTCCGTATCCCTAATGTCCATGTGCTACCAGCTCACGTGCATTCTTCTGACATTCTCCTGATCACGCGGTTGCGACCACTACCACACGTTCCCGAACACTAAGCCCAGACCGAGAAAAATCAATGAGCTAAAGTACACACCTCATATAAGTATACGATTTATTTGAGCTATACTTGTATTCCCACGCATTTTACAGAGCATAGAGAGACCCGGCAGAGACGGAACCTCTGGGTGTTCTGAAAAGTCAATCATGGCTCGCCGGAGTCCGGGCCATACCCCATGACTTGGTTGACGTATTTTCGCTCCGGTTATGATTAAACGAACTCCCGACTACGTTGGCTGAAGTCATTCTTTTGCAGTCAGTCTGAGTTGGATGGACCGACTTTCTCGACCAGATGATCTTTTCTAGACCTTACTTTGGCTGTCGGCTGCGCCCGTAATGCGGGCGGAGACATACCTATAGCTGCCGCCACTTGATACTTGCCCCCACAACCAATCTTCGGACAGATGCCCAAAGGTCCCTCCTTGTATGATGGCAACCAGCTTGCGGATTGGAGTGCAATCAGGCATCGCTCTCACAGCGGGACGAAAGAGGAATAACTTGTACGATATCGTGATAATTGGCGGCGGCCATAATGGCTTGACCTGTGCGGCCTACCTCGCCGCTGCGGGACTAAAAGTCCTCGTCCTTGAGAGACGCAGTATCGTGGGTGGCGCAGCCGTTACCGAAGAATTTCATCCAGGTTTCAGAAATTCGATTGCCTCCTATACCGTCTCACTCCTCAATCCTAAAGTTATACGTGACCTCAATTTGCACGAGCACGGGCTACGCATTGTCGAACGAAAGCTGGCAAATTTCCTTCCTCTGGACGATCACAGGTATTTCAAGGTAGGCGGCGGGCGTACGCAGCAGGAATTATCGAAATTTTCTGTACCTGATTCCGAACGCCTTGAGGCTTACAATACGCGCCTCGAGCAAGTCGCCGATGTCCTGCGCAAGCTGGTCCTCCAAACGCCGCCCAATCGGGTTCAGGCCCATCCACTCGAGGCCATTCGCCAGCTGATACGGGCCGGACTGACTGCGCGACAAATAGCCAAGCTAGGTCTCGTGTCTGAACGCGATCTTCTTGCCCTCTTCACGAGTTCAGCCGGCCAGTATCTCGAATCGTGGTTTGAAAGCGATCCAATCAAGGCGGTTCTGGGGTTTGACGGCATCGTTGGAAATTACGCGAGCCCGTTCTCTCCAGGAACTGCATACGTGCTTCTGCACCATTGCTTCGGTGAGATAAATGGGAAAAAAGGCGTTTGGGGGCACGCAATTGGCGGGATGGGGGCCATCACCCAGGCTATGGCCCGAGCTTGCATTCAACGTGGCGTCGAAATTCGTACCGACGTTACTGTAACGGAAGTCGTGATCACTCGGGGACGCGTCAGTGGCATTGTCACGGATGACGGTACCAAGATTGCAGCCAACGCAGTCGTCGCCAATGTCAATCCCAAACTCCTGTACGAGAAGATGATTGACCCTTTGGTTCTGCCTGCGGACTTCAGGGCTCGTATGGCACAATATCGCTGTGGTTCCGCAACCTTTCGAATGAATGTGGCGCTGAGCGAGCTTCCATCATTTCTCTGTCTGCCTGGCACAGAGCTGGACGAGCACCACACTGCAGGCATCATCATGGCTCCCAGTCTACGGTACATGGAGGATGCCTACTTTGATGCCCGACGCCTGGGTTGGGCACGAAAGCCCATTGTCGAAATGGTGATTTCCTCCACCCTAGACGACACGCTTGCTCCCAAAGGCTGTCACGTCGCAAGCCTGTTCTGCCAGCACATGGCGCCCGAACTGCCTGACGGAACAAGCTGGGACGAACGGCGCGAGGAGGTGGCGGATCTGATTATCGACACGGTGACAGGGTTTGCACCAAACTTCAAAGCTTCGGTGCTTGCCAGACAGATCATGAGCCCGGTCGACCTGGAACGCACGTTCGGTCTGATTGCCGGAGACATTTTCCATGGAGCACTTGATCTTGGCCAGCTCTATTCCGCCCGCCCTGTGCTGGGACATGCCAACTATCGGGGGCCAATTCCGGGCCTCTATATGTGCGGATCCGGCACCCATCCCGGCGGGGGCGTGACAGGTGTGCCAGGCCACAACGCGGCGCGGGAAATAATTCGCGATTTTCGTCGTCGGTCCTTCTAAGGAGACACGCTGTCAGAGCCTGCTGGCCCACACAGTCCGGCTTCCCAGTGACCACGGGCGGCATCCGGCTAGGCTGGCCGTTTGATAGCGGGAAAGCGCAGATATCATTGCCTCCGGAACCTCGCTGGCGACGGCACCGGATCGATCTCTTGCATTGATTTGGCTGCCACTATAGCGGAAGGTAATAACTGACATATTGTCACAGTGGCGTGCGCAGAGCATTTTCGGACTGGAGTGGAACTGGATCATGGAGCACTTCGACACCATCATTGTAGGCGCGGGACTTTCCGGTATTGGCGCCGCCTGGCATCTCCAAAATCGCGCCCCCGGGCGTAGCTTTGCGATCCTCGAAGGCCGAGGAGCAATCGGAGGCACATGGGATTTGTTTCGCTACCCTGGCATCCGCTCCGATTCGGACATGTACACGCTGGGCTATCGCTTCAAGCCGTGGCGCAACCCGAAGGCTATTGCAGATGGTCCATCGATCCGGGCCTATGTGCGGGAAGCCGCCAGCGAGAATGGCATCGACCGTCATATTCGCTTTCGTCATCTAGTCCGTTCGGCAAATTGGGACAGTTCCCGGGCCCTCTGGACCATCGAGGCGGAGGTGGGAGATGAGAAGAAGCGGGTGCGGTTTACCTGCTCCTTTCTCTTTATGTGCTCGGGTTACTATTCCTACAGAGAGGGCTACAGACCTGACTTTCCTGGAATGCCGGAGTTTTCCGGCAAAATCGTACATCCCCAATTCTGGACGGAAGATCTGAACGTCCATGGAAAGCGCGTGATCGTAATTGGATCGGGCGCCACTGCAGTCACGCTCGTTCCAGAACTTGCCAAAGATGCAAGTCTAGTCACCATGCTGCAGCGGTCACCAACCTACGTCGTTTCCCGACCTGCCCAGGATAAGGTTGCCAATTGGCTCAGGGAGCATCTTCCCGCCAAGCTGGCCTATGGGATCACCCGCTGGAGAAATGTACTTTTTGGCATGTATTTTTACAGACTGGCGCGCCGCCAGCCGCAAAAAGTGAAGCAGCGCTTGATACAGATGGTCCATGACGAGCTTGGTCCAGATTTCGACGTCAAAACCCACTTCACACCAAGCTATAATCCCTGGGATCAGAGATTATGCCTGGTACCGGATTCCGATATGTTTGAAGCGATTAGAGGCGGACGCGCACAGGTTGTGACAGACCACATTGAGCGCTTCGTGAAGGATGGAATACTGCTAAAATCCGGAAAGGTTCTTCCCGCCGACATCGTTGTGACGGCAACAGGACTGAAGCTCGAGCTACTGGGGGGGATGACCGTATCCGTGGATGGCCATCCTGTCGATATGTCCAAAACGCTTTCATACAAAGGCCTCATGTATTCAGACGTCCCAAACTTCGCCTCATCGTTCGGATATGCAAATGCGTCATGGACACTGAAGTGCGACCTGACATGTGAATATGTCTGCCGCATGCTCAATCATATGTCGGAACACGGCTTTGTGCAGGCCACGCCACGTCGCTTAGATCCATCCGTAGGAGAAGAACCCTGGCTTGATCTGAAGAGTGGCTACGTGCAGCGGGCTGTCGCCTACCTACCCAAACAGGGAAACAAAAGGCCCTGGAAGCTTTATCAAAACTATGCACTTGATCTTGTCAGCCTGCGCTTTGGTCGGATCGACGACGGGACAATCGAGTTTAGAACTGCGCAGGAACTTACCCACGCAGCCAGCAAACTGGCGGCGGAGTGATCAGAGGGTTGGCCTGCAGAGCCGTCGCACTCTTCCGTCACACTGCGCGGATGTTAGAGCACCATAGGGTTTCACACGGATCCCTGCACTGGCGCCCCTTTACGGCTAAGGGCCCCGAGGGAACCCACTCAGAGAAGGAGCACTCTCGGACTCCGCTTTGCCGATCGTTCAAGTTGAATTACCGGTCAAGCTGTCTGCAACTCTCATAAGACGATGCACCTTTTCCACGAGTGGGACAGTCCCTACCTCCCAAGGCGTCACAAAAAGCCCCCAGCGCATTGTCATCTGCCCTGCCCTAACACTTTCAGTCAATGCAGCCAGGGGGATGGCCAGCACCGGACCAGCAAGCACGGGCAACAGCCACCAGGCATATTCAGGAAGAAATTTCAAAGCCAGACCAGTTGCCAACGCACCAAGAATCGTATGCGGCAGAAAACGGACCACCAGAACGTCCCATGTAGAATTGGATTCACTGCGTCTCTGGCTCTTCCAGCCTGAATTTCGTCCCATAAGGATGCTGGCCACAAAGCCTGTCTGCGAAAGCATCATAATGGGAGCTAGAAGCGCAGAGAACAGGCTTTCAAGTATCACGCTGGCCATAATCGAAGCTGCACCGCCATGCGCATTACGAATTCGTTTGCTCCTTAATGCCAGTGCCATACCAACGAGCTTTGGTACAAACAGAAGAGCAAGCATGGTCCCAAAAAGAGTAAGCAAAGCTTCGGTATGAGAAACTGGCCAGGATAGCACCGGATGGGATCCTACAAAACTGTACGGTACAAACGGCGCTTGTTGCAGTGCCACGACGGCAGAAGCGACAAGCAGAAGAAGCCACAGCGGTGATGCAAGGTAAGACATGATTCCGGTCGTCAGATGCCAGCGACTGGATGGACGTAACCCCTGCGCAAAGAGAAGTTTCATGTGCTGCAAATTTCCCTGACACCAACGTCGATCGCGCTTGAGATGCTCGATCAATCCCGGTGGGGGCTCTTCATAGCTACCCTCCAAATGCGACGCCATGTGAACTTCCCAGCCCGCGCGACGTAAGAGTGCTGCCTCTACGAAGTCATGACTCATGATTTCGCCCCCCAGCGGCGCCCGGCCAGACAATAGTGGCAAGCCGCAGTTGTCGGCAAAGGCACGAACACGGATTATCGCATTATGACCCCAATAGTTGCCGTCGCCCGCAAATATCGAGCTGTACCCGGCTGAATATAAAGGCCCGTATACGCTTGACGCGAACTGCTGCATGCGCGCGAAGAGCGACTGTCGTCCGACAAGCTGAGGAGCGGTCTGGATCAACCCTGTCTTTGGATTGCTGTCCATCAGCCTCGTGAGTTCAATAAGCGTATCCGCGGTCATGAGACTGTCGGCATCAAGCACGACCATGTAGTCATACCTACCACCCCAGGTTCTACAGAACTGAGCCAAATTACCGCTCTTGCGACCAGCATTTGAGGTACGGTGGCGATAGAAGATATCGATTTTGTGTTCCCAAAGTGCCCGCAATTCAAGAAAGGCCGCCTGCTCTGCGTGAAGATGTTCCCGCCCGTGGCTGTCACTCAGCAGAATCACGTCGAAGTGGTCCAGCACCTGACGCTCGGCCAGACATTCGATCATCGCCATGACCCCGGCAAATAGGCGGCCGCACTCCTCGTTACGAATTGGAAAAAGCAGGGCGACTTTTGCTGTCGACTTCTTCAATGCTGGATCGCAACCTCGCGCCGGGGACAGCCCCATTCCATCCGCGCCCCAGAGCAGTGTGATCGCCCCGGACATGCACAGCCAAAATGCTGCCGCAATCCAGAGGAATAAAATTGTGACAAGCGAAAAATAAAGCCACTTCGCACCGGAGAAGCCGTCAACACGCAATATGTCAAAAAGGCTTGTGCTTGCCGCCACGGTCGACGCGATCACCAGTCCGGCAAACCCCCAACGTGATGTCATGAGTTGGCCTCACTGAACGTGCTAGCCCACGCAGCTCGAGCACCACGTTGCACCAGCAGCCACAGGACCGCCGCTGCACGGCCAGGCGTCCATGACACAATTGTCTGTTCAATCATAGAGATAGACTGAACTTCCGGCATCGCCGCAAAGCCTGGTCCAAGCTCGGCCACTGCCGAACAGTCGGGATCGACAGGGCGTGAGACTGCCTCAAAAGTGTTGCCGGTGTACAATTGCATTACGAGTTGTCCTCCTCAATTGCAGATGGTAGTTGGGCCACAATTTGCAAAGGTGGGCTTGTTCACTGCATCCTTTCTCGAAGAGCGTACAAATGCGGCGACAATCTGGCCGCAGCTTGACTGATCAACGGCGACGTTCTGCCCCACGCTCAGTTTTCCCGTACTGGGACTGGGACTGGGACGGACATCGGGGATCTGAATTGAAGGAGAATGCGCTTTGGCTACAGATCGCAGAACTTTTCTGGCCGGAAGCATGGCTACAACGATTTTGGCCGCACTGGATGTTGGCCCTGCGCTCGCCCGCGCGCCGCAAGGTGGACTAGTACTTGGCAGGCCCGAGCCCTTCAGCTTTGATCGCCTGCTAGAACTTGCAAGGCATCTTGCGGGCTCCGCTTACAACGCGCCCGCTTCGCCGGCTGCCTCCCTGGTTCAGTCCCTCGACTTCGATCTTGTTCAGAAGATTTCCTTTAAGCCCCAAGACGCTCTCTGGGCCAGTGGGCCCGGCCACTTTCCAGTTCGCTTTTTCCCACTCAACCGTTTCGACAGTCTTCCTGTTGCTGTGCACGTGCTTGATGGCGCCCACGCCCGGCAGGTTGCCTATCGTCCAGACTACTTCAACTTTGGAGACACCGGGCTTGCTACCAAGCTGCCTTCCAATATCGGGTTCTCAGGGTTTCGCGTGATGGACGGCCCACGCAGTAACACTGATTGGCTGGCATTCCAGGGAGCTAGCTATTTTCGTACCGCTGGTGCGGAGAATCAGTACGGTTTGTCAGCACGAGGGATTGCAGTTGACACCGCCCTTTCGACGAAGGAGGAGTTTCCGCGCTTCAGCCAGTTCTGGATCGGCGAACAGCCGGACCAACCGCACGTCGTACTTGTTTACGCACTTCTGGAAGGCCCCAGCCTGACCGGCGCCTACAAAATACGTTCCGTTTATGGGCCACGTGGGGCCATAATGGAGATCGAAGCGCAACTCTTTATTCGGCAGGATATACGCCGCCTGGGCATAGCGCCGCTGACCAGCATGTTTTGGTACGGTAATACGGACTATTGGAAGAGAACAGACTGGCGGCCAGCTGTTCATGATAGCGACGGCCTTTCACTCTGGACAGGAAGCGGCGAGAGAATTTGGAGGCCACTTAACAATCCATCTACGCTTCAGGTTAATTCGTTCGAAGATATTAATCCAAGGGGCTTTGGCCTCCTACAACGTGATCGCGCGTTTGCCAACTATGAGGACGACGGCGCATTCTACAATCGCAGGCCTAGTGTCTGGGTAGAACCTCTCGAGCCTTGGGGGCCAGGCGTAGTGCAACTTGTGGAAATTCCAACTGCTGATGAAATCCACGACAATATCGTCGCATACTGGTTACCCAAGCGTGCCATAAAAGCAGGTAACCATATGAAGCTGTCTTACCGCCTTTACTGGCAAAACCATCAGCCATTCCGTTCAAAGAACGTGGCCGAAGTGGTTGCCACGCGGATCGGAGAAGGTGGCATTCCAGGTCAACCTGCACAGGCAAACGTCAGAAAGTTTGTTATTGATTTTTCCGGAGGACCGCTTTCTTCCATGAAGCGGCGCTATGATTTGAAGCCTGTTGTTACGTCATCACGGGGCACACCAACTGGTCTGGCCGTGATACCGGTACGGGGTACGAAAATCTGGCGTGCTTTTTTTGACCTGCCGATTGAAGGCAAAGATCCGATAAATCTTAGATGCTACATTCCATTGGGCACCGGTGCGCTTACTGAGACGTGGCTGTATCAATATTTTCCCAGCCCACTTTAGGAGACCTACTCCATTCAACTTCTTCCTTATGGTCATCACCGTTCCAGATCACATGGCCAATGCGGAGATGCTGAAACTTCAGCCTTGCCAACCCTTCCGGGCGTTACTCTCATCTCAACCATCCATCCGAGAAGACGTTTGATCAGATCCTTTGCAAGAACCAACAGGATGAAAATTCTAGAATCATTCCAGCCAGTGGTCCTACCACCCAGCCACGCGGTACCGCACCTGCTACTCTCTGATCGAGAGTCTCCCTTCCGCGCGCGAAACCCGCTCCAGCCATTGCGCCAATGAGGGCCTGATTCATTGACGTGAAATATCCCGCTAGCACCGTGGCAGGTACCACAAGTCCCTGAACTAGTTGCGAATCTGTTGCCATCGCCATGTCAACCTTCACCACGTCAAAGGCGATACGTTCCAGCAGTGGACTGCCCCAAGTGAGTACGCCCGACGCAATTCCAATGCCACCTAGAGCTCCGGTAAGCAGATCTCCAGGTATTCCCGTAGTCAGAAATGCAGCTGTCGCGTTGGAAACATAATTTTCCCCCATCACAAGTGACGCGGCACCGCCGATAAGAACAAGACTGCGTCTAATCACGCGTGTACTTCCGCTGTCTACAAACTGAGGTACAAGATCCAAGCACTTTGTAAGTATGTAGCCCTCTATGAAAGTTATAAGCGGAGCAGAAACCCACAGCACCGCCAGGCTCAAAGCCGGGCTCCAACGAATGGTCAAACCTTGTGCCAGCCGTGCACCAATAACGGCGAAAGCCAAGATTTGAATCGTGGAAGTTGGAATGCAGCGCTACGTAAATGTTGTCGTGAGCATGAACGCGGCCGCTGGAATTGCGATCGCGGGTACGTGCCCAGGCGATGGACGACCAAAATGACATGTCCAATGTTGTGCAACACCCTATGGCTTAGAAGGCTCGCCCCAAGAAGAGTAAAGGGCGCCATCAGCCACAAGGCTGGTCACAGCCTGATGCTTCCCGTAGCGTGCGGCATACCCATGCAGGTGCTGGTGTAGTGGGCACCCATACTCCTGGAAAGCCCAAGCGCGAGAGCTACCAGAATCATTGCTGACACACTCAAGGCTGGCTCGGTTCCTCATTGAACGCGGCGCGGCTCAGCCATTCCCTCCCCCACAGTGATAGCTTCACAACGCCTTTCTTTCCATCTACCCAAGTCAGTCGGTTCCACCAAGCCGGCCGCATTTGCCGGAACTGCACGTATGTACCCGACTTGCGACACGCCAGTTTAGGCTTCTGCCGAACGCAAAATTTCGGGTGCGACATCTGCTCAATACGTTCGGCCGGGAGCCAAATCCTGCTCACCATTAGATGAAATTCAGTCCATGTTAGGGAGCTAACCCTGTAGCCCGCCGAATATCCCGTACCCCCTGCGGCTGTCACCCAAATCAGTCCCCCCGTGGAATACCCCCGAATCGGCAAGTCTCAACATCTCCTAGACCGCGCAAGAGGGTGGTACTCGTGAGCTAACGTCGGCGAAGGCTTCGGCCATCAGACGAGCCACCTGCCCCAGAAAATGGGCCTGTGGATTGCTTCCCCGGGGGCCATGCAGCGCGGGTCCACCTCCTGAATGGCAGATGGCGGCTGGTAAAAATTGCTATTTCCAGCTTCATTAAGGCACTTGATTCCCTGCCCGCTGCCTGATCTCGTCATGGCATTAGTATAGCCGCCGGCGGGACACTCGATGAGCCTTTCAGAGTTTTTGCATTCGTGGCGCCCGCTGACCTGGGCGCAGCAAATTTCAAGCATAGCTGATCTATAGATTGTACAGGCTCTCGCTGCAGCTGGATAACACTTAAAAACCGCGTATATGAGGGAAACTATGAAATTCCGAGTTCTCGTGGCAGCTCTTGCATGTCTGTCAGGTTTTACTTTGCCTGCACAGGCTTCCTCCAGTGTTAAAGCGCTTGGTCAGGACGTTGCGATTGCGCTACCGGTTATTGCGGGCGGGATCACGGTATGGCGAAACGATTGGATTGGTCTGGCGCAGGCTGCCGTAACCGGAATTGCGACGGTTGGCACCGTATATGGGCTCAAGCATTTTGTTCACGAATGCAGACCTTTCGCCATGCCCTGCCATGGTCACAGCAATCTGGACTCGTTTCCGTCCGGAACCTCCGCCGTCGCCTTCGTGCCGGCACAATATCTTTGGCAGCGCTATGGATGGAAATTTGGAGTCCCTGCATACGCTGCCGCAGCGTTTGTTGGTTACTCCCGAGTCGACAGTAAGGAGCACCACTGGTGGGACGTGGTCGCAAGTGCCGCCATCTCCCTCGGTTATAACGAGATTTTCACCACGCGATACCAACCGCGAGGGTTTTCAACCGGACTGTCAGCTGGTCCGGGTGGCGCGTACATGTCTCTAAAATACAGATGGTAGGAAAGTAAAATGGCTTCTTTTGGTTGTGGCACGCCAAATTGCACTTAGTTCGGCGCAAATACATTCGGCTATATGCCCAATATAATTGAGAAGCCTACCTGACCCCGTGAACGCTTTCGAAGTCTCTGCGGTCAAGGAAGCATTAGTCGGCCTCGGCATTTAACCAGGGCAGCCTCGAAAGGCTAACGCCGAAGCTGACAATTTCATCGCCAGATACAGCTCTTCATTCGTGAGTTGCGGGTGGACTACAGGAATCAACGGCGACGCCAGCGACGCCTCATCAGACCATCGCCCACAATAACTCCCTACCATCAATGCTAAGGCCAAAAGGCCAGGATCTGTCGAACAACACCGCTCACCGTTCCGATACCTGAGCGGTGTCCCGCATGATAGACGCCGGCCCAGGTCTGCATCCAGGCGCCGTCAACCTTCCGTCCTCACTTGTCTAGGGTCTTTGGCATCCCGTTAAACTCGTGGGGCGGTGTATTACCTGCAAGATATTTGACGAAGAAATCCCAGCACCGACGGGTGATATAGGGAGTATGAGACCCGTAATGATGATGCTCGTTAGGTACCACGAGCATGCTAAAATTCTTGTTCGCGTTCATTAAGGCATTGACCATCAGATAAGTATTGCTGGGCGGGACATTGTCGTCGATCGATCCTGTTACCAGCATCAAATGACCTTTCAGACTTTTCGCAATTAGCTCACTCGCCTGATTGTCGTAGCTAGTCGTGCCGTTACTATATTTGACCAAGGGGCCCTCCCACCTTTCACCCCAATCGTAGGCATAATCACGGTTATCGTAGTTACCGCTTTCAGCCCACCCCACTTTGAAGAAATCTGGGTAATGAAGCATGGCTGACACCGTCGCGTTACCACCGCCTGAATGACCCCATATCCCCACGCGATTGATATCCATCCATGGATATCGGGCGGCCAGTTGCTTAATTCCTGTGACCTGATCGGGAATTGTGTCATCACCCATGTCGCCATACCAGTAACGCTGAAACTTCGCGGAACGGTAAGGCGTTCCCATGCCGTCAATGGTAACAACGATAAAGCCAAGCTCAGCCAAGGCCTGATGGTCGCCACTTTCGGAGCGGAAAGAAAACGTCGCTATAGAACCGATTTGCGGACCCGGATAGATAAAATCGATTACCGGGTATTTTTTGTGGGGGTCGAAATTGGTTGGCTTGTACATCAGTCCATAAAGCGTCGTCCTACCATCCCGAGCCGTTACGGTAAATGGAACTGGCGGTACCCACCCAATAGCCTTCAGACGGGAAATGTCTGTCTTTGCGATCGTTTCAATAATCCGTCCGTTCTGCGACGAGCGAAGAACAGTTACTGGAGGCGTGGTCGGCGTCGAATACGAGTCAACAAAGTACTTGCCGTGCGGCGACATCGTGATGATGTGATCCTCTGCCTCTGGCGTCAGCAAGGTGGTCTTTCCAGTATCAATGTTCACCTTAAATAATTGCCGATAATAAGGGTTAACTCCGGGGGTTCGACCCACACCGACGTACCATAACGTATCAGCCTTGGCGTCAACGTAGGGAACCTGAATTACATCGCCTTTACCCGTGGTAATTGGGTGCAGCATTTTTCCCGTCTTAAGGTCGTAGAGATACAGGTTAATCCAGTTATTCTGCTCCGTTGGCCATATGGCCTCACCCTTTCCTGCCAGGTACTGCCAGTCAGGGCGACGATACCAGCCCTGATAATATTCCTTCGCGCTGTACTGAAACGCCGTTCGCACGCTGCCTGTAGAGGCATTGGCAATACGAAACCATTCATGCTGCTGATTGCGCGAAGTCGACACAATCGCAAACGTCTTGCCGTTGGAAGACCAGCGCACGTCCTTCCAGCTGCCCAATCTCTGCTCAGGGGCCATCCTGAGGGGTATCACCTTGTGACTGGCAACATCGATCACTGCCGGGTGGATCATAAAGACATGCTTGTCGCCTGGCAGTGGGTAAGGCAAAGTTTTCAGCTTGGGATGCCCTACACGCGTTGAGATAGTATAGAAATCCTTGACCTTACGTTGATCTTGCCGAAATGCCACGAGCATCTTCGAGTTCGAAGACCAGCGCACCGTTGCCGGGCCGTCCTTCTTGTTTCCATACCCGTAGTTTTTCACTCCATCAGTGCTGAGCTGTGTCTCTTTGCCGTTGGAAATATTACGAACCCAAAGATTCCAGTTACGTACAAAAGCCTTCAGTTTACGGTTTGGTGAGAGAGCATGCTTACCTTCGCTAAATTCTCTCGCATGATGAGATGACTTTGCCGGCTTGGACATTGACGTGCACACGCCTGCACCAGACAAGGCACACTGGAACGTTCCTCCGCCAAAGTGAACTTCCAGCTTACCATGGGCGAGGTGATGGAAATCGAATCCATATGCCGGCCATTTCGTTGCACTCACAGGCTTCCCGCGCGCCTTGCCTAGAGCTGCAGCCAGCTTACCCGCATCAAATGCCGGTGAAATCTTCCCGGTCACAGCACTCACTTCGAGAATTGAGTCCCCTCTGGCACCGTGATCGCGATACCAAAAGTGCGTGGCATCGATCCACTTGACGTGCTGGACCTCATGATCGACCAACGGATCCACAAAATGTCCTACCAGTGGGTCTGTGCTATCGAGCAGAAATTTCGCCCCGCGCGCGTAGTCCGCATCTGATAATTGCCGGGCCTGCACCAGCGTCGGCAAGCCTCCCAAAAGTGCGATGAGTGCAACCCGAGCAAGATGTTTCGATTTCATGTGCAGCGAACCTCAGTTGTGGCGGTGATTTGTGACCAATGCACGCGGCTGTGGGCGCCCGTCCAGTCGGCATTCAATCTTAACCATTTGTTTTAATTTAGTTTTTGGGCGAACCGCATGCTCTAGCCGCGGTGAGCCTTTCGTTTGGCGTTAGTGTTGATGCTCCCCGGTCCTCCAATTTTATCAAGTATGGCAAGTATGGAGCGACGATCAAAGACCGAAGTAGTCCCACGACTTCACAAGCTGTTGTTTAACCCCAAGACCGTTTATGCCTCGGGCGTGTGGAGTATTTGCCCTCGCTCTCGGCCCGATACTGCCCCCTCCAAGCAGATCTCCGGGCTGAATTCTTCAAGAGCCAAAATACCGCTCAACTTATTCAACGCTGCCGTACTTCCAGCCCTGCGATTGGCCCCATTGAGCTTTTCCGGGTTTCGGAGGTTAGTGGGCGCAGACCGAAGAGGCTCTTGTCACACAAACCCGGTTACCCAAGCGGCTGCGGGTCATGGACACTGGCATGCATTAAATGTTCAACGCAGTTGCATCCATGCTAGCGTGTCTATCCTCCATCGGCGCATTACAGATCTGCGTGGGGTTTGGAAGATGGGCCAAGTTCACCGGTTCAAAGGACTTTGGCTTGCTGGCGAGTCTGGGCCTTTCCGGCGGTTCGGACCTCTCTATCACTGACAGTAGCGATTTGGTTCATGAGCATTTCCGACTATCGATAATGTGAGCTGGAGCCAACCGACTTGCGCAGTGACGCATGGCGGCTTCGCCCTGCCCATCTTCGTATAGGTGGATCCAGGCATGACCTCGCATGGCACGTATCTATTAGCCCTTCCTGCCCAGACCCAGTAGCGGAATGCCGTTGAAGCAACCCCAAAGTAGAGCGCTCGGGCGTGGGCGAGGCTTAATGTTAGCAGCTCAAATCACAAAGCTCGTCGTGCTGCCAGACCCCGGGGCACAAGCAAGGGCGGGGTATGGTGCGGTCACCTTCTCCCGCTTGAAGGATGCATCATTATATTCGATCCTCTGGGACCAGCCTGATGATGACCCTATCTCGTCACCCCGAATTAGGGCTGAAAGTAGCCAGGTCGGCTGATGTCGGCGATCAAACCGATTTGCCTAGGTACCCATCCCAACCATTGCTGCGTTAGCGCGCTCGAAGCGGGTCCATCCAATCCGGCAAACATGGCCATCATGCCGAAGTGATTAGGGGCCTCTTCTGGCCTAATTGAAACTACGGGAAGCTTCAGATGCCGGCCAATGATCTCGGCAATGTCGCGCGCCCGCACTCCCTCGTCGGCCACCGCATGGTAACTGACGCCTGCGCGCCCGTTCTCTAGAGCCAGGCGGTAAAGCCTCGCCACATCGAGCCGGTGCGCACCGGACCAGCGATTGCTGCCGTCACCAATGTAGGCCGACACCCCCCTTTCCTGAGCGATGGAAAAAAGCCAGTTGACGAGGCCGCATTTACCATCGCCGCCATGGACCTGTGGAAGACGTATCGCCATTGCGCGAACTCCGTGGGCAGCGAAGGATAGACCTGCTGCCTCGGACATGCGGGGGAGACCCGGCGTCGCGGGGTCCTCTTCGGTAGCAACACGCCCAGGTGCCGCAAGCAACGTCCCGGAGGTGACAATGAGAGGCTTCCCCGATCCAGTAAGGACCTCACCTATAGCCTCAATCGCCCGCTTATCGACTTGACCGTTCTCGGCAAACTTCGAAAAATCATGAATGAATGCCAGATGGATGGTACCATCGGTATCCTTGGCTCCGGCGCGTAAGCTGTCGAGATCTTCGAGCGCGCCACTGTGAGCGGTTGCACCCAATTGCTCCAATACCCGCGCATTGGCATCGGAGCGGGAGAGGCCGACGACGCTATGCCCGCTGGCAATCAATTCCCTCACGGTGGCTATGCCAATGAAGCCAGACGCACCTGTTACAAAAACGCGCATGCAAATACTCCTTGTTCACATGAGCGACATATTGGTACGCTTCCTAAACTTGTAAAGTAGTGAAATTATACGGGTATAATCACTACCAGGATGGTCACCGAAAACGGAGCGTAGAGCTATATGGACAACCGCCGCATGAAGCACGATCCGGCGCATTTCGGCATACGCGGTCTTCCCGGCGTGTACCCAGTCACTGGCTCAGTATAATCGACCTTGCAGTGACCACCTACCCCGCGAACTTGGCGCGCGGCGGAGCAGCTCATAACGCTCAGGTACGTAGCCATGGGTTTCACACAGCCACTGCATATCAACATGTGACAGGACAATGACGTGCCTCGTCAGAACGAAGATGATACCTTTCTGCCAGTCTTCTCGCCTGAGATCTGGCGAGTGATCTTTGACCTTTGGCAGTAAAGCAGAGACTTGCCTCGACGACCTTTAATCCGACAGGCACAATAGATGCTGACAAGGTCCGTGCCCTGCTGAAGCCGCTATTGAGGCAGTCTTGCAGGGGCACAGCGGTTTTAAACTTTGGTCTCGGGTAGCCGGACCGTATACGGAGCGACGATGCATACCCATGTCTATGACCTCCAGGTCGAGCGGGATCTCCTCGTGAAAATGCGCGACGGCATCGGCTTGGCGACCGACGTCTTTCACCCTGTTCCCAAGAGCCGAAACGAACGCTTTCCTGTCTTATTATTCCGTACGCCTTACTCCAAAGATGAGGTTGAGAGGGACTGTGGCCACGCACCCTGGTTCGCACGCCAGGGCTTTGTGGTAGTTCAGCAGGATTGTCGGGGCTGCTTCAAATCTGAGGGCGCGGTCAATTACCTTCTGCCCGAATCTGAGGACGGATATGACACGCTAGAATGGATCGGCCGACAAGACTGGGGCGATGCAGACATCGGAAGCTGGGGCACATCATGGTCAGGCTGGACCCAAACTGCAATGGCTGCACTTGGACCCAAACGTCTTCGCACTATCGTCCCCATGATGAGCGGCGCCGATGGCTATTCCAGCGCGATCCGGCAGGGCGGAACGCTTGAACTGCGCTGGATCGCCTGGGCCTTCTGGCACGCGGCCGAGAATACCCAAACTGAGCTTGCCAAAGATGCAGCCACCGAAGCAGCTCTGATACAGCCCACAAAACGCTTTTCCGACTGGCTGCGGGAGTGGCCGATCCGGCGGGGCAAAACCCAGCTCGCCCGCGTGCCCGCCTACGAACGTTGGGCCTTCGATCTGATAAGCAATGACGAGCGCACCGCTTATTGGAATCATCCCGCGCTTAATCCAGCAGCTTATGCGCAGGCATTTGCGGAAGTCTCGGCGCTCTATATCGGATCCTGGTACGATTCCTATGGCCGCGCACTGTTCGAACTCTACAACGCACATCGTGCTGTAGCGCGCCGGCGCGTGCGCCTTGTAGTCGGTCCCTGGGTGCACAGCACTTCAAGTGTCGAGCAACCAATTGCTGGTGGTATTCGCTTTACGCCCGACGCAACCATCGACTACAAAGCGCTGTTGCTACGTTGGTTTGACGTCGAGCTGAAAGGCCGTGACTACACCGATGAACCATTAATCCGTCTCTACGTGATGGGTGGAGGCGAAGGGACCCTGGACGCTAACCGCCGGCTACAGCATGGCGGTCATTGGCGCAATGAAAGCAAGTGGCCACTCGCGCGCACCGCGTATGAGCCCTATTATTTGCTTGCAAATGGTCAGCTCGCGACGGAATCGTCGGAAGACGAGGCAGGTCTCCTCAGGTTTCACTTCGATCCGGCCAATCCTGTACCCTCGATCGGCGGCAATGTCTCCTCGCTGCTCGACGTCGTACCGAACGCCCACGAACCGCACCAATTCCACCGTCTCACGCATCTTGAGCGGACAGTTCCAATCGTCGCACCTGGCGGCTACGACCAGATTGTAACGGAGGAGACGTTTCGACTGAGCGACCGGTTGGGACCGCTCTCGGAACGTCCCGACGTCCTGGTCTTTGAAACTGCACCACTGACCAGGGCTATCGAGATCACGGGACCGATCTCGGTCATGCTCTGGGTAAGTAGTGATGCTCCTGACACTGATTTTACGGCCAAGCTCATAGACGTCTATCCGGTGGGCGAGAACCTGCCCCGCGGCTTTGCTCTCAACTTGACGGATGGCATTCAACGTATGCGCTATCGCGATGGATCCGGACGAAGCTCTCTGGTCAAGCCAGGGACTGTGGTTCCGCTGGCAATCACCCTCTATCCGACATCCAATGTATTCGCTCCTGGCCACCGCATCCGACTTGACATTTCAAGCTCGAACTTTCCGCGCTTTGATATTAATGCCAACACTGGCTGCTCCGAGGATGGCGTGCGTGAAGGAAAGATCGCGGCCAATACAGTCCATTGCAGCAGAATAAGGCCGTCGTACCTCTTACTGCCAATCAACTCCGTCTGATCGGTAAAGGCGCAGCGCCTACGGAGAATATTGTCTGACAGCATCAACAGAAGGTGATGGAGCGGCGTATTGCCGGGGCAGTCTAGTCTAGCAGGCAAAATGCTTCATCCGCCGTACCATGAATTTCATCCATGGTTCGGCGCCGTCGGCGCGCTTTCATGGAGGTTCCACACATTGATGCAATATCTAGCCAGTCGTCAAAATATCAATACGCAGCAATCCCAGGGTGCGGTTGTCGCACACCGAAGAGCATGGACGCGACAACCCACCTCGATGGGGAAAGGCACAGGACTGGAAAGAGCATCGTCCTAAGTCAGGTATACGAGATCTGAATTGTGGCGTGCATGGACGAGCGCGCAGAGTCCCGCACCGCGCGTACGACGCGGCGAGCTGCGTTATGGCGCGCTGGAATAGCGATAATCGGGAGATTGAAATGCTGTTGCATCGCCTTGCTGCCGAGCACGGGCAAGTGATTGGCGGTGTGAGACGCCAGGCGCTGGCGGCCGCCGAGAACTCAAATCTGACGCACATTTTGACGTACAGTTCTCTGCGCGCTTGGAGCCTCGGTGGGCGACGTTTGGATCAGAGCCGACAATTTGAACAGGCTTATTTCACTGGATTTTTCGCCACGCGTGGCCGCTCAGGGTAGCAAAGCGACTGGCGAAGAAGTCCACGCTGTCCCCCTGACTTGACTTCCTCCTCCATTATAATATATATACCCATATCGTGGAGGTTAGGATGCTTGCCCTTAAACTCAGAAAGGTCGGGACTTCGATCGGCCTCGTCCTGCCAAAAGAGATGCTTGGTCACCTCCATGCCAAGGAGGGCCAAGAGATCTACGCGGTAGAGACGCCGACCGGCTATACGATTACCACCCTTGATCCACGCATTCAGAAGCAGGTCGAGATAGGGGAAGCCTTTATGGACCGCTATCGGGACGTGTTCGCCGTTCTGGCAAAATGAGGGAGCCTATCTGGGTCGAGAAAGAGGCCCTTCTCCTTCTCCATCCCAAGGGGCTCGCCCGTTTCGGGGGCGTTGAGGGGATAGGTGACGAAGGGTTGTTGGACTCAGCTTTGGCGCGGCCCCGGCACGCGTTTCACTATGATGGACTGAGGGACATCGCCGGGCTGGCGGCAACATATGCTTTCGGGCTGGCAAAGAATCACCCCTTCGCCGACGGGAACAAGCGGACCGCGTTTATGGCGGTTGGCTTGTTCCTTGGGGGCAATGGATGGGAATTGGATGCTGATCCGGTCGAGGCGATTCGGGCGGTGGTGGCGCTTGCCGGGAGCGAGATCGGGGAGACGGAGTTTGCGGCTTGGCTCAGGCTGCATATCAAGCGCATTTAGCAAAACGCAATCCCGCCCCCGGAGAGGTGAGGCGCTGGAACGACGCGACCAACTGCGCTATATAAAAGCCCACTCGGCCCGCCGCTTTGCCCTGCGTAAATTGAGTTGGCACTAAACTGGCACCGGCCCAGTCTCCCGCCTGGAAAAACCCAGCATTTTGCGGAAAAAACGTCAGATTGCATGGCTGAATAGCAAGGCTCTTTAACCTGAGCCGCACCGCCAGCGGGAACACCCAGCTGGTCACCACTAATTTCGATCTCCTCTTCGAGCAGGCTGGAAAGAAGGTTCGGTCATGGACTCCAAATGACCTACCGGACCTGCGCCGTGGCACCTTTGACCGCAGCGTGCATCTGCACGGGATGCTCGATCCCGCGTACCACCCCATGCGCTTGAGAAGCTGAAGGAAAGCCATATTGCTCAGCGGCTGGCGCTTCTTGGCGAAAGCCCAATGACATCAATGCTCCCGGCGCCGTCCACCCAAACAAAGACTTCGGCATTGCGTTTTGTACCTATGAGTGGTACATAGATACATGAGCGGAGCTGCCGGATGATCGCGAGCTTTCGGGATGAGTGGCTGCGGGCCTCCTTTGTCGAGGACATGCGGTCGCGGCACATCCCGGCCGATCTGGAAAGCCGGCTGTTCCGCAAGCTGCAGATGATCGACGACTCGACGACCGACCAGGACTTGCGGGTGCCGCCCAGCAATCACTTCGAGAAGCTGCGCGGCAATCTGGCGGGGTTCCACTCGATCCGCGTCAACAGTCAATGGCGGCTGGTCTTCCGGTGGGACGGCAGCCGCGGCGAGGCGGAAGGCGTCTATCTCGACGACCACAGCTACAGATGAGGCGAACCATGCTGACGACGAAGCGCAAGCCGGCCACAGTCGGCGAAATCCTGGTCGAGGAGTTCATGCAGCCCATGGGGCTGACGCAGGCCGCGTTAGCGGAGGCGATGGGCGTTCAGCGTAAGCACGTCAATGAGCTGTGTAACAATCGCCGGACGGTGACGGCGGCGACCGCGCTCATCCTCGCGCGTGTATTCGGCAATAGTCCGGACTTCTGGCTGAACGTCCAGCGGCGCAGCGATCTGTGGGAGGCGATGAACAGTCCCCGCGAGCGCGAGCGGATCGAACGTGCGACGCCACTCGGTACGGCGGCGTAATCTTTGTTGCCGGGAAGAGGAAGGATGCTCTGGCGTAGAAATCGGTCGTTCCGATCCTGGAGGCTTCGCGCGATCCTGGCACAATGTCTCGACCTCGCACCAGCCTGGGTGTTCCGCCCGACGATCTTTACATCGACCCGGAGCCCTGGCCTCGCATCGGCCGCCCGCCCAAGCATGATGTCGAGGCGTGGACTGTCACGAACGATTGGCCCGACGGTGTGCCGATCACCGACGCCCAGCTCGACGTGTTCGAGGCATGGTTCGCCGATCTCTTCGACGAGTTGTTCGGGCCGCACCAATGATCTGAGAGGACAATCGCGATGACCGTGCCGTTGCGCGCCGCCCTTTACTTGCGCGTCTCGACTGCGCGTCAGGCCGAGCACGACGTCTCGATTCCCGATCAGAAGCGGCAGGGTGAAGCGTGTTGCGCCGCGCGCGGCTACCAGCTTGTCGAGACCTACGTCGAGCCCCGCGCCTCCGCCACGAACGACCGACGCCCCGAGTTCCAGCGGATGATTGAGGCGGGAACCGGCAAGCCCGCGCCGTTCGATGTCGTCATCGTCCACAGCTTCTCACGATTCTTCCGCGATCACTTCGAGCTGGAGTTCTACGTCCGCAGGCTGGCGAAGAACGGCGTTCGGCTTGTCTCGATGCGCATTTTCACAAAAACGGGACAGCAGTTTCGCTAATTCGCGGACGGCAGTTTCGCTAAATCCCGGACAGTTCCGGGAGTGGGTTTTCGGAAGCGCCGTTCTGGCATTGTTCGTCCCGACGATAGGTTGGGGAGACGGCAATGGCGGGACGGAAGCGATCGAAGCGCACGACGGTGAAAGACATCCGCACGATACTGCGGCTGACGCAGGAGGGCCTGTCGATCCGGGAGATCTCGGAGCGGCTGGGTCTGAGCAAGACGACGGTGGCAACCTATCAGCTGCGGGCGCGCGAAGCGGGGCTGAGCTGGCCACTGACGGCGGAGCAGGACAGGGATGAGGTCCTGAAGGCGGCTGTGTTTGGCAAGGTTGGTCGGCCGCCACGGGACCTGGCAGAGCCGGACTGGACCCAAATTGCCGTAGAGCTGAAGCGTCCCGGGGTGACGCTGATCCTGCTGTGGCAGGAGTACCGGGAGAGCCATCCGGAGGGTTTTGGCTACACCTGGTTCTGTAACCAATATCGCCTTTATGCCCGGCGCGCCCGGCCGACGTTTACGCACCGCCATCAGGCAGGGGCTGTGATGCAAACCGATTATGCGGGCCAGACGGTGGAGATCATCGATCCATCGACGGGAGAGATACGCACGGCGCAGATCTTTGTGGCGGTTCTGGGGGCCTCGTCACTGACCTATGCGCGGGCGAGCTTCAGCCAGAGACTTCCGGACTGGATTGAGGGGCAGTCGCGAGCACTTGCCTATTTTGGTGGGGTTCCGAAATCGATTGTCTGCGACAACCTCAAAAGTGGCGTGGTTAAACCACTGTGGTTTGAACCGACGCTGAACCAGACTTTTGCGGCGATGGCCGAGCATTACGATACGACGATTTTACCGACGCGTGTGAGAAAGCCTAAGGACAAGGGAAAAGTTGAGAACGCGGTTTTACTGGTAGAGCGCTGGATTTTGGCGCGCCTCCGAAACCGCCGCTTCTTCAGCCTCGAGGATCTGAATGTCGCGATCGCGGGTCTGGTGTTCAATCTGAACAGCCGGATCATGCGGCGCGCGGGCAAGTCTCGCCGGGAGCTGTTCGAGACGATCGAACGGGAGGCTTTACGGCCCTTGCCTGACACCCCCTTCGAATATGCCGAATGGAAGAGTGTGAAGGTCCATCCCGATTACCATATCGAGGTTGACAAGGTCTTTTACTCGGTACCGTACCGACTGATCGGCCGACGCGTGGAGGTACGACTGACCTATCGCACGGTCGAGATCTTTTACGATCATCAGAGAGTGGCCAGTCACGTCCGCAGCTCTCAATATGCCGGCCATGTGACGGTGGGCGAACACATGCCCAAATCCCATCAGCGCTATGCCAACATCACGCCAGCCAGCTTGATCGCCCAGGCGGCACGCATTGGCGTCAATGCTGCCATTTTGGCTGAGCGGATGATGCGCGAGCGTCCGCATCCGGAGCAAGGCTATCGCTCGGCGATGGGAATACTCGCGCTGAGGCGTCGCTACGAGCAGGAGCGTCTGGAAGCAGCCTGCGAACGGGCGCTGGCAATCAACGCGATCAGCTACAACTCGGTGCACGCCATCCTCAAATCTGGACTGGACCGGGCCAAGCCGGCCGCAGAGCCGGTCAGCCCCGCGCCGGCACATACCAACATCCGCGGTGGCACCTATTACCAATGACAGGAAGGACACCCATGCTGACAAACCCCACTTTGGATCAAATGCAGGCGCTCGGCCTTGCCGGGATGGCGGCGGCTTATCGCCAACTGCTCGAACAGGACAACGCTGGCGATCTCAGCCGTGAGGACTGGCTAGGATTGATGCTGGACCGGGAGGCAGCTACGCGCGCGGACCGCAGTCTCGCTTACCGCATGCGGGCCGCTAAACTGCGCTTTGCGGATGCGTGCATCGAAGATATCGATTTTGCCAGTCGGCGAGGTTTGGATCGCCGCAATATCCTGCAGCTCGCCCAGGGTGACTGGCTGAAGGCCCATGAGAATCTGATCATCACGGGCCAAACTGGCACTGGAAAGACCTGGATCGGGTGTGCCTTTGGCCGCCAGGCTGCACGCCACGACTACTCCGTCCTTTACATGCGCGTGCCACGTATGTTCGAGAGCCTGGCCATGGGCCGCCTGGACGGCCGCTTCCCACGACTCCTTGATAAACTGGCTCGGGTCCAATTGCTGGTGCTCGACGATTGGGGGACCCATAGCCTGACTGATCAGCAACGTCTCGACCTGCTGGAGATCTTCGAGGACCGCTATAAGCGCAGATCCACCCTCATCACAGCCCAGCTACCGGTCGCCAAGTGGCATGACATGATCGGCGAGCCGACGACGTCATGATGCCCTTCTCCTCGATGAGATACGACGAACGGAAGCTTTGAGTTCAACGATCTGTGTATCTGATAAATTGATTTGCCACGGCATTCCCTTGGCAAGTTGTTGTCCGGATAATCGTCCCCGCTGAAGCCATTTGAATACGGTCTGCTCGGATATCAACAGCTGCTGTGCTGCGCCTTGGACGGAGTAG
Organism: Pseudomonadota bacterium; assembly: GCA_021804785.1. Taxonomy (GTDB): domain Bacteria; phylum Pseudomonadota; class Alphaproteobacteria; order Micropepsales; family Micropepsaceae; genus Rhizomicrobium. Next base: position 24,897 of record JAJZGY010000034.1, read on the forward strand.
GTTCCGTCGGGCCATTGTTCGGGATTATGGTCCTTGCCATTGATCTTCACCGTTGGGATGTTCCAACGTTTGCGTAACAGATGAATCTCGCTACCGCTGAATGGGCGTCCATGTGCCGACAAGTGTCCCTCTGCATTGAGTGTCTTGGCAATATCACGGTCCATCTTCTGAGCTGAAACGAGTTCGCGAATCCGCGCCTCGAGCCGGGCCACTTCAGCATAGTTATTATAGCTGCTTACATTGCGCCGGACACTATGCTCGCTGACGGCGCCGGTTTGCCACACGATCCGAATCGCGACCCGTCCGCTCTCATGCTGCCGATCCAGGATCACCTCCTTGAGGATGAGCCTTAGCATCTGTTTGCGTTCGACGGGAGTTGCCTTGCTCCACAACTTTGGAAGATCGTTACCCAAGGCGAGTATCTGAGCGCGATCTGCTGTGGCCAGCGATATTGGCCGCTCCCGTCGCCAGCTCTCATAGTCGCTGTCTATCTGTTCTACCTGCCGCAGCTTATCCTCCCATACGCGTTCCAGAGAGCGGGCCACAAGCCTGTTCTCGGGCTCGACGGTATCATATTGGCGACGGGCGCGTTCCACCTCGTAATGGGCCCGCTCGCGCTTGAGTGACCATTGGCGTTCGAGTGCGCGAGCCTCATTCTCAAGCTCGCCAAGGGCTGCAATGGCCAACGCGAGACGATCTGGCTCTAGAGCTTCCAGGGCGAGTTCTTCCACGGCGGTATCGACGCCCAAGGCACGAACTTCCTGACACCGCGGTCCGCCATGTTCCTGCAGGTCGGCGCGGCAAACGTAAACCGGGTACTCCCCTTTAGTTCCGGAATAGCGTAACGCCATACGGTGGCCGCAACGGCCGCAAATCGCAATGCCTTGAAGCAAAGCTGCGCCCTTGCGCGGGGCCCCACGATTCTGATCGTAATGATTGAGATTGTCCGCGAGCCGCCTCTGGTTCGCCATAAACTCCTCCCAATCGATGTATCCAGGAAAGGCGTCTCTTAGGCAAACCGCCCAGTCCTGGATTGCCACGGCTTCCGTCGCACACTGCCGTGAACCGTAGTGACGGCCGATTGGCGTACGCCGCCGCCGGCCATAAACATAGGTGCCCGCGTAAGCTGGGTTCTTCAGAACATGCAGGATACGGGAGTTGCTCGCAGGTCGCCATACGATATCATGTGGTGATGGCCCCTTGAGGGGTCTTACCGGCACCAGCATTTTGGCTTTCTGGAAGTGACGCATCACGGCCTTGGCACTTTGAAGCTCGCGAAACTTCTCAAATAAATAGAGCAATCGTGCCTGTACTTCCTCGTCGGGGTTCAGGCAGATCCGCGCGTCGCGGCCATAAGCCAGGCCAGCTGGCAGCGGCACCTTCAGCTCTCCTCTTGCTGCTTTCTGGCGCTCACCTTGATGAAGCCGAAGCTTGATCTGATGTAGTTCCGCTTCACTCATGATGCCGGATAGCCCAAGCAGCAACCGGTCGTGATAGGTACACGGATCGTAGACACGTTCGCCATCCGCAATCAGCACGCCGAACAGGGAGCACAGTTCAAGGAGCTGATGCCAATCACGGTTGTTACGAGCCAAGCGTGATGCATCGAGGCTTAGCACAATGCCCGCTTTGCCCAATCCGATCTCGGCAATGAGGCGTTGGAAGCCGCCCCGTCCTACGCTCGAAGTCCCAGACTTGCCTAAGTCATCGTCAATGACTTCAATCCGCTCCTTTGGCCAACCGAACGAAAGAGCCCGATCGGCCAGTCTGTACTGCAACTCGGTGCTCTCCTGATGCTGACGCACTTGGCCGGCGGTCGACTGCCGTACGTAAATATAAGCCAGCTTTGCTCGATGCGCGGTCGTGACCTGGCTTTCCAAGTTGAGCTGCATGTTCATGTTGATCCCCCGTGTCCGGCACTTGGGCGTCGGTTGGCAGCACTGACCAAAGCAGCTGCGCCACTCGCTTCGCCAAGTGTTGTCGCATCGTTGGTGTCATCGTCGGCCACAATCTCGGCGCTACACGCGTCGCTCGAGCCGGAACGATCGGCTCGAGCAATAAACTCAACTGAATAGCCTGGTGTCCCATCGCCCCTCTCTCCCGCATCGGGGAGCCGTGCGCGAACGTATTGCGCCAATGGCAGTAAGGTGCGTACCGACACCATCGGAAGATCATGATTCCGCCGGTCGTCACAAGCCGAATCATCGCGATCTGTGACCGCCTCTTGCACCCAACGGTGCCGGCCGTCAGGCAGGACTACTCTGATCCATCCCGGGCGACTTCGGAGCTCTGCTTCGCCAATACTAAGCCGTTGACCGAAAAGAGGATGTCTCCTGTCGATAACGCAAACCTTAGTAACTAGGTCTTCTGACTTAGGGGTATTACGTCCTGATCGGCGAGCCCACAATTGCCGACGCCATCCTGGACCGCATCGTCCATAACGCCCACCGCATTACCCTGGAAGGCGAGAGCATGCGAAAGCGAAAAGCCAAGCCCCTCTTGACCCCTGAGGAAAA
>JAJZGY010000100.1 GCA_021804785.1 Pseudomonadota bacterium
TCCCGACAATCTGTGGAACTATGAACTGGGCGAGAAGTCGACGCTCTTGAATAACACGCTTACCGCGGACGTCGACATATACGATATTGAATGGCAGGGCATTCAGACCACAGAGAACGTCAATGGCATCAACCAGCTTGTCAACGCCGGCAATGCGCGCGTGAAAGGTGCTGAAGCTTCGGTCAGCTATAGGCCATTGCCCGAATTGATGTTGTCTGGCTCTGCCGCCTACACTGACGCCCATCTCACCACAACGGCCTCGGTACTGGGGGTCAACTACAAGGGGGCCCGGCTGCCATTGTCCCCGCGCTTCAACTTCACGCTTTCGACCACCTATAATTTCGATCTGAGCGAGAACTACGCCGGCGACATCAATGTCGCGGATGTCTATGTGGGTGACCGTACCTCAGGCTATGCCCGCAGTGCCACCAACGTGCTTTACCGATTGCCGGCATATAACACGGTCAACTTCAACCTGGCGCTCTTCATGCCGCACGATATGGAACTGGATGCCTATGTGAGGAACGTATTTGACACCGCCGGTCAGATTTCTGCGTCTACTTTGGCCAACAGCCTCGATCCCGCCGCGCCGGTTCCGGTGACCTTATCGCAACCGCGCACCGTAGGTCTGGTGCTGAAGATCGGGTTTAATCACCCGTCAGCGGGCTAGAGGATTTGGCATGAGCGGGATCTGCGTCGACGGTGTTTTCTGCAAAGCCGAGACGACGCACGGCTGGATTGAAGGGATCGTCAGCGCTGGTGTCTGCCAGTTCAAGGCGGTGCCCTATGGTGCAGACACTGGTGGACGGGGCCGTTTCCGTCCGCCGGTTCCTCCTGCTTCTTGGAGCGGCGTTCGGCCTTGTTTTGGCTATGGCATGGTGTCGCCGCAAGTGCCCTCGGATCCTGGCAGTGCCTATGTCCAGCTCATCCAGTATGAGCAGGCTGTGGCCGAAGGTGGCATGGGCGAGGATTGCCTCAAGTTGAACATCTGGGCACCGGAAGCGCCTGGACCGAAGCGGCCGGTCATGGTGTCGATCCATGGTGGAGGCTTTGCCATCAGCTCCGGTAATGCCCGGATCTATGATGGCACCCAGCTTGCCAGGCGTGGTGAAGTCGTGGTGGTGACGATCACCCATCGGCTGGCGGCGTTCGGCCATCTCAATCTCGCCGATCTGGGCGGCGGTGAGGATTATTCAGGCTCCGGCGCGGCAGGACTTCTCGATATTGTCCTGGCACTCAAGTGGGTGCGCGACAATATTTCTGCCTTCGGCGGTGATCCCGGACGGGTCACACTCATTGGCCAATCAGGTGGTGGCTGGAAAATCTGTGCCCTCCTGGCGATGCCGGTGGCCCGTGGCTTGTTTCATCGCGCTGGAGTGCTGAGTGGGTCTTTACCTCGGCTTCTCAACCGAGAGGATACCGCGAAGGCGGCAGCCGGTCTTCTTGCTGAGCTCGACCTCAGCCGTGCGACGCTTGCACGACTTCAGGAGCTACCCTGGCAGACGCTTCTGAATGCCCAGACAAAATTGGGAGCCATGTGGTTTCAGCCTTTCGTTGACGGTCGTTTTCTGCCTGCGCACCCTTGCGACCCGCAAGCCCTGGAGCAGAGCCGCGGGGTTCCGCTGATTGTGTCGACGACCCTCGATGATGCCGGCCTGTTCTTCAGCAATTTTACTCTTACCGAAGAGGGTCTAAGCGAACTGCTTGCAGCAGCCTATGGAGACGCGGCGGCCCAGATACTCAGCCTTTACCGCGCCAGATGGCCCCATAAATCGCCCTATCTTCTCCACGCGCAGATCATCACTGATTCCGGCTTTCGACGCTTTGCCTATGAGCAGGTCGAACGTACATTTGAGCGCGGTGGCGCCCCTGTTTATCTCTATCAGTGGAATTGGACGACGCCAGCGTTCGATGGCCGTTTTGGTGCCACCCATGCGAGCGATGTTGCGGCGTCCTTTGGCAATCATCGCGATGCGATCATAGGGGCAGGCAGCGCGGCGGGTGCCAGGCTCTGCAAGGCTGCAATGGCAATGTGGACACAGTTTGCCACGACCGGTGATCCCAACACTCCCGAGCTGCCTCACTGGCCTGAATTCGACAAGAACCGGCGCGCGGCACTCATCTTTGATACCGAGTTGCGGATAGTAGATGATCCGGACCAGGACGTTCGGTTGTTCTGGAAGAATATGCCACCTGCGCAATCGGTGTTCGGGTAATCCCCTTTTGGAACAGGTTACTGGTCGTACCGGAATCAGGACACTGGCATTCGCGCCATAACAGTGCGGAGCAAGGCACAGATCACTGCCATTTGAAACCTGTTCGTCTGGGCTCGGCGAGCCAAGGTCTGGATTGACTGGGTGTCCTCCTCACGCGTTTTGACAGAGCCGGGGGAGAGGCGGACGTATCAGGTGATCGAAAGCGTAATCTTGCCAAAATGGGCACCGCTCTCCTGGTGACGAAATGCCTCCGCCAGGTCTGCCAGCGGGAAGTCGCGGTCAATCACTGGCCTGATGCCGTTGACCTCTATGGCCCGGATCATCTGCAGTTGCTGTTCGCGGCTGCCGACCGTAATGCCAATCAGCCGGATCTGCTGGGCCATGATGGCAGCTGTGGCCACGTCGCCCTGAAACCCGGCGAGAACCCCGATCAGTGAGATGTGCCCTCCGTTCCTGCAGGCCTTTATGGACTGGCCGAGCGTGCCCGCGCCCCCGATCTCGACCACGTGGTCAACACCGCGGCCCTTGGTGAACACACGCGCCGCAGCTCCCCAGTCGGGTGTCTTCCTGTAGTTGATCAGATGATCGGCACCCATCGCCTTCAGACGTTCCAGTTTTGTGTCCGAGGAGGAGGTGGCGATCACGGAGGCGCCACAGGCCTTGGCAAATTGCAGGGCAAAAATCGATACGCCACCGGTGCCTTGCACCAGTACGCTGTCGCCGGCCTTGATCCCGCCCTCAACGATGAGGGCGCGCCACGCCGTCAGCCCTGCACAGGTCAGCGTCGCTGCCTCACTATGGCTGTAGCCGCGCGGCGCATGGGTGAAGTGGGTGTGCGGCGTCACCACCAGCTCACGGGCATAGCCGTCGCTGCGGTCTCCCGGTACGAGGCTGAGCTTGCCCATATCAGGCTCGCCAGAAAGCCAGCGGGGAAAGAACGTACTGACCACTGCATCACCCACCTCGAACTCACGCACGCCTGGGCCGATTGCAGTCACCACGCCGGCGCCATCTGACATCGGGATGCGTCCGTCTTCTGTGGGGATCAATCCTTTGGCCACGAAATAGTCGTGGTAGTTGAGCGAGCTGGCATACAGGCGCACTGCAATCTCGCCATGTGCAGGCGGCGCCGGCGCGGCGTCCTCTCCAAGCACGAGATGATCGAGCCCACCGGGTGACTTCAAACGCATGACTTTGGGCATGGGGAGCTCCTTGGATGATTCCGCCGGGAGTTTAGCGGCCGGGCGGACGCTGCCAAGCGTGACGCAGCGTCGACTTATGCGCTTTGGCAAGCCCAAGCGTATGCGGCGCGGGGTGGCCGTCTGCCCTCAGGATCTGCGGGCCTCTCTCTCATCAGTCTGGTGCAGGAGCGTCAGGGGGCGCCTCCGCGCGCAGGCCGGCGCATGGAGCTGTTGTCAGGGGCGCCCAGGCGTCAGCATCTCCTGTGGGGCACGCAACAGCGTTTGTCCCTTTGATTTCGGCTCAGGGCATCAACTCTTGCGGATTGAGACCGTCCGGTCCTCGAGATCGCGCGCTTCTCGGCGACTGTGATCAAGGACGCGCTCCACCAAATCCTGCGCGAACGCAAAAAAGGCTGAAGAGCTCTTCAGCGGGCGACTTTTTCCGGCCTGAGCGCTTGCTCTCTTGCGAACGTCAACCTCCGCGCCTGGCTGGTGATCCGCTCGCTGCCCCCAGACGATAGCTCGGCCACACCCGAGCCAATGATCGCCATGCCCACAATGACCCAAGGGTTGATAATGGGGCGCAGTTACCTGATGAAGCTGATTGGATCGCAAGGGGAGGGGAAAAAAGGACACGCCCGATGACGCCCGACCCACGCATCTTGTCACCAAGCGGTTGCGAGAATTCGGTGTACTGCCCGCCACGTATCCGCGCAAAGACGCATTTGCTCATATGGTCCTGCGTCGTGGCTTAACGGATCGTGAGGCCCTGAGAGACTGACGGCGCGTAGTTAAGATTGTAGAGGGCTTTCTGGCCACTTGTGTTTGGGATAGCGCCCGCGCATATCGCGCCGCACCTCTGCCCACGCTCCTTTCCAGAAGCCCGCGATATCCGCGGTCAATGCGATCGGTCGGCCTGCCGGTGACAGAAGGGCGAGGCGAAGCGGCACCCGTCCTCCGGCGAGCTTGGGTGTTTCGGCCAAGCCATAGAAGTGCTGGGCGCGTGCAGACGCCACCGGCACGGGCTCCGTATAATCAACGGCGGCACGCCCGTGCGGAAGTGTTAGGTGGGGCGGTAACTCCTGGTCGAGCCGCGCACGCAGCGACCAGTCGAGGCGTGCTGTGAGAGCAAGGCTGAGATCCAGGTTTGCCAGATCGGCGAGCCGCGTACGGCCCTGCAGATGCGGCCCCAGCCACTCCTCCAGATTGGCGAGCAAACTCTCGTCATCGCTTGCCGGCCAGACGTCGGCTTCCAGCCCGTGCATCAGCGAAAGGCGCGCCTGCAAATTGCGCGCGCCGTCCGTCCAGGGCAGACGGGCTGGCTCCTTCCGTATCGCGTCCAGGAGGATGGTGACCGCAACTGCTGCATCAGGCGGGGTTGCACGCTCTTCCAGTACCAGTGCGCCGAGGCATTTGCGACGCTGGGCCACAACGCTGCCGCTGACCGGATCAAGGCGGGTGTCCACGGTCTCATTGATCCGTGCGGCAAGGGTTGCCGGCAGCGTTGCGACATCGAGAGGCGCAGCCATGCAAATGCGTGGCGAGGTTTTCATCTCCAGCGCCGCGACCGCAAGAAGCTCCGCTCGGGCGAGTGGGTCGCTCACTGCGAGCCTGGCTCCGCCTCCACCGGAGAGACGAAAACTGCCCGGCTCGCTGCGGCGTTGCGCCAGACGGTCGGGATAGGCTGCGGCGATGAGCGGAGCGGGATCGCCATTCGCGATCTGCGTGCGCGTGATGCCAAGACGCCGGCGATAATGTTCGGCGGTCTGGCGGATGATACGGATGGTGTTGCGGTCGACGCCTGGGGCTGCCGCTGGAGTTTCGATCGCGTCCAGCCGCATCATGATGTCCGCGGGCGTTTCTGATCCTTTGCCAAAGGGATCGTTTCCTTCCATGAGGGCGGCAAGATCGCAGGCGCGTGCAGCCAATGCGGGATTTGCGGCTGTCAGCATCATGGCACTGAGGCGCGGATGGGCACCCAGTCTGCTCATGCGCGTTCCGAAGCCTGTCAGCTTGCCGGTTTCGTCCATGGCGCCAAGCTCGGTGAGCAGGGCGCGGGCGCTCGCAAGAGCGCCTTCCGGTGGTCGATCGAGAAAGGGCAGCTTGTCCGGCGGCGTGCCCCAGACAGCGCAATCGAGCACCAAACCGGAAAGTTCGGCATCCAGAATTTCCGGGCGGTCATGGGGACGTAATCCCCGTTGCGCGGCTTCGCTCCATAGCCGGATGGCAATGCCGGGCGCTTCGCGGCCGGCGCGACCGGCACGCTGATCAGCCCCTGCACGGCTGACACGCTCCGTTGCCAGTCGGGTCAGACCCTTTGCCGGGTCGAAGCGCGGCGCGCGGCGCAATCCGCCATCGATAACGATCCGTACGCCCGGCACGGTGAGCGAGGTTTCGGCGATGGCAGTGGCCAGCACGACGCGGCGGTGCGGGTCAGGGCGCAGCGCCAGGTCCTGAGCGGCTGCGGGCAGATCACCGTGCAGCGGCAGGATGCGCGCATCAATCCCTTCAAGGGCCGCCTCGGTACGGCGGATTTCTGCCATGCCAGGCAGGAAGGCGAGAATGTCACCCGGCGCCTCGGCGAGCCCCGCGCGCACGGCCCGGGCCATGATCTCAGGAAGATCGCGGGGGTTTTGAAAATCGCGCGCGGCGTGACGCAGCTCCACAGGGTGTATCCGTCCTTGGCTCTCGATGACAGGGGCACGCAGCAACGCCGACAGGCGGGCGACATCAGCGGTCGCCGACATTGCGAGCAGCCTCAGATCCGGCCGCAGCACGGCCTGGGCATCGAGGCAGAAGGCGAGCGCGAGGTCGGCCTCCAGCGAACGCTCATGGACTTCATCGAGGATGACGGCGGAGATGCCTTCCAGTCCCGGGTCGACGAGCAGCCGGCGGACAAAGAGACCGGCGGTTACGACCTCGATGCGGGTCCCCGCGGAGACGGCGCTTTCGAGGCGTGTACGAAAGCCGATCGTCTGGCCCACCGTCTCGCCGATCAGGCTTGCCATGCGGCTGGCTGCGGCCCGCGCCGCCAGGCGGCGCGGTTCGAGCATCAGGATGCGGCCCTGGTCCATGGGCGCAGACCCGATCAGCGCGAGAGGGACGCAGGTGGTCTTGCCCGCACCCGGTGGGGCGACCAGCACAGCATTGGTTTGTTCGCCAAGCGCCGAAAGCAGGCGCGGCAGACATTCGGCAACCGGAAGGTCAGGTCGTGTGAATTTGAGTGGTGGCATGATCGGGTCAGCGAGGAAAGGCGAAAGGCTTCGAATTCACACCGCTCATACCACGGAAAATCAAACCGGTTCAGTTTCTGACCGCACCGGCGTCCGTGTCTTTCGCGTCTGAGCGCATGTCTGTGTATGGGCGGGCCGAAGCTGCCGCCGTACAGCGACGACCATTCGGGGATAAGTTGATCGGAGCCATTGGTGTGCAAGCTCCGGCGGTTAGGCTCCGACAGGGCCGCGTCGCAGCTAGCGTTTTTCCGGCACGCTTGCGTCCTCTACCATTCGTCTCGAGGGGGCTTGTTGGGTAATCCTGGTAGCTCGTCGTGGGCCGAAGTGCGACCTGCGGATCTTTTGCGTGTGAAAGACAGGTGCAGAAAGGCGGCAATCCGGCCCAGCCTGTGCCACCCACTGGGTGCCTCAGGGAGATCACAGTTCAGGATATGATTGGGCACATTTTAGCAAACGATGCGGACTACTTTTGTGCACATCGTATCAGAAGAAGCAAAGAGCTTCTGTCTCCGCTATGGCGTCCATGAGCCGCTTCTCGGGACCATGACGCGCATGACACGAGCGAAGAAGTCCCAGGCACTCTCGGACTGGGGTAGAAGCCGGGATAGAGCGGACGCGAGCCGGATCCGGACCTGCCATACTGGAGTCAAAGCGTACATCAGAATCGCAGATTGCTTTAGGTCTTTGCCGGTATCGCGTTCTGTAAGAACACTCCAAG
>JAJZGY010000035.1 GCA_021804785.1 Pseudomonadota bacterium
CCAAACTGCAGCGCGACCCATTGCCCGTGGCGCTCCACTGCAGTGCCACCAAGCGCATCGGCGTGCGTCGCCGGTCAGGCTGCTGCAATGTACTTGACCGGAAGCTGCCACACCGTGCGGCGGACGCGTTGCTCTCATGGAAGATGGGCAAGGAGGATCATGCGATGCTGACAGGAACATGTCATTGTGGGGCCGCGCACTGGACGTTAAAGGGCGATCCCGGGCCGATTACGGCGTGCAATTGCACGCTTTGCCGCCGTTATGGCGTGCTCTGGGCCTATGACTATGTCGATGGGCGCATTCGTATCGTGGGTCCGGTCAAGAGCTATACCCGGGTCGGCAAGGCGGATCCTGCGCTCGAGATCCTGTTTTGCCCGACCTGTGGCTGCGTCCTTGCTTGGCGGGGGCTGCGCCGCGACGACCAAGGACGCCGCCGCATCGCCGTCAATGTAAGACTGGCCGAGCCGGACGCCGTTGCCGATCTGCCGATCGACCATTTCGACGGCCTCGACAGCTTCGAGGATCTGCCACGTGATGGCCGATGCGTGCGGGATCTGTGGTTTTAATCCGCCTGATCCTGTCTCCCATGGCCTCGCGCGTCAGGTGGAGACTGCAGCATCACAAAATGTGCACTCTAGCCCCGGTCGGAATTTCCGGACTGCCGCGAACGCGATAGGGTCGCGGCTGCAACAAATGCACACGAACATGAATTTCATATCCACATGCGGGTGGAGACTGACTGCGGTGCTGTTGCCAATACCGCCATGCCTCTGAGTGGTTGAAAGATTGGAGGAATTTGCGCGTGTGGAGTTTTTTTCGAGCCTAAACGGGGTTCGGTGATCCGGCTCAACATAATCCGACTACATCGTCTTTAAGGACAGTGCTACGCTGCAGGCGAGGGCGAGGCGATCTGGGGAGATGAGGAGTTTTCCCCAGCCCGCCGGATCTGGCGGGCGTTGGTCGAGGGCGGCGGAGTGTAGCAGCGAAACTGTGGGGAAAATGTCATGTCACAGGCTTGGTGCGGGGCTTTTCTGGCGCTGGCCCTTGCGGGCGTGGTTGGCGCTACGGCGCGGGCTGGCAGTGGGGTCTATGGTGGCTATGTCGGCAGCGATTCTTCCATGAATACCGATATCCAAAACATGGGGCGTCGTGCACTTTCAAAACAAGCGCTGCAAAGCCACAATGGCTATCCTGGACAGGCCGCGAACGGCCCCGATGTCACGCTGCATATCATTTTTCCGTCGCAGCAGACCGGTCTTTCCAATATCGAGATGGTGATGCTCGTCCCGGAACGACCCGGTGCGCATGACTGCCAGGCGCTGGCACAGGAAAAGTCGCGAAACGAGCTCTATTCGCTGTTTATCCCGAAGAAGGATGTACGTGCCGGAATGCTTTACGACGTGGTGGCGTCGGACGCGATGGGTGACCAGTTCATCGTCGGACGGGTCAGTGTGTCCGGCGCGCCAACGCAAGACTTTATCGTCAATGCGCCGCAATTGACGCCAGGATCGCCGCATTATCAGGGACCCGCGTCGGCCCAAGGCTTCGCCATAGCCTACCCCGGTGGCAACCCCGCTGTGTCGAACTGGCCGCGTGGCGCCGCCCAAGAGCCCGCGCCCGCGAACCCCCAGGCGTGGCTGCGCGCCAAGGAGGAATTCCGGCGCGAAGCCGACCGTCAGCCTTGGGTGATGGGCATGAAAGTACTGACGATTACGCCCTATATGCTGGCTGCAGTCGGCCATCCGAGCGTCGATCTGCGCGGCGTCATCGTGTACGCGGTCATGCCAGGGGGGCCGGCGGAAGTGGCCGGGATCCGCAAGGGCGATCTCATCGCTGAAGCGGGTGGACAACGCTGCGTCAGTGCTGCGCAATTTGTCCAGTACGCTCGGACCGTGCGCGGATCACTTGATCTGGTGATGTACAGCCAGCTGCACCACGCCATCGTCCGCATGCGCGTGATAGGTGATGTACGCCACAGACCGCAGCCAGGGTATGGCGCCGCCGAGGGGGGAGGGGCTCCGGGAGCCGCGCGAGGGTGGCAGCAACACCAGGACCTCGTAAATCCGCTGCTGCCAGGTTCTTCCAGCTTCCAGCCACCGGTCACCGGTCCCGGATATGTGCCGCCCGGCCAGGCTAAGACTGCGCAGCGGACAGCAACGCCAAACAAGCAGACAAGGCCGCAATCCCCCACCCAAGGCTCTTCCGCATTCACGCCACCGACAACAGGCCCCGGCTATCAAACACCCGGACATTCCGCGTAGCACTGATCTCGGGCGGTGGTCCTCAGTAGGCTATCACCCGCGCCTCGGCCGTGGACCGAGAGAGCAGTTTCGTGGAGGGTTGCCTCGCGCGCACCGGCGCGCCGCGACCGGGTGTGATACGAAGCGTGCGCAGCGAGTGCGGTTGACGGAACGGCGCAACCAAATTGCTGCACTTGTATCTTCTCATCGACCATCGCGCGCGGGATGGTTATGATTTTATGGCTGGCTCGAGATTATGAGCGACGGAGTGTTTGATACGGGAGCAGAATCGGCGCGGTCGGTCGTGTTTGACAGATTGCCATGTTACCCAGCCGGCACGTCGGAACGCTGCCTTGTCATCTCAATCCGGTTGCTCTCTACCGATTTCAGCAGGCGTGATCCGTCATGGCGTTGTGCAGGATCGGCGTGCTGCTGTGTGTTGAATTGGCGGGGAGCTTGCTCCAGAGGGGCCGGTTCCAGCGAGGTTTCGTAGAGCCTTACGGCGACTATCCAGAGGGGGTGTCATGCGCTGCTTGGTTACCAGTTCCCGCCACTATGACCGGGAGTTTCTCGATGCAGCCAACGCTGGGCGCCATGACCTCGTGTTTGAGGAAGCCAGTCTTTCTGCGCGCACGGCGCTCATCGCCCAAGGCTTCCCGGCCGTCTGTCCTTTCGTTGATGACCAGCTCGACGACGAAGTACTCCATACCCTGGCTCGGGAGGGCACCAAACTCCTGGTCCTGCGCAGCACCGGTTACAATCATGTGCAAATTCCAACGGCGGAACAGCTTGGTATCACGGTCATGCGGGTGCGTGACTATTCTCCCCATGCTGTTGCCGAATTTGCTCTGTCGTTGATGCTTTGCCTCAATCGTCATGTGCATCGGGCCTACAACCGTGTTCGCCACGGTAACCTCTTGCTGGACGGCTTGCTGGGTTTCGACATGTACGGCAAGTCTGTGGGTATTGTAGGAACCGGGAAGATCGGAACCGCGCTTGCCAGAATTCTCCACGGCATGGGGTGCAGTGTATTGGGATGTGATGTCCTGCGTAACCCGGAGTGTGAAGCTTTGGGCGTCCGCTATACCAGCCTCGATGACCTGCTGAGCCAAAGTCAGATCATCAGCCTGCACTTGCCCCTGCTTCCCGAAACACACCACATCATCAATGCTGAGCGACTAGCCAAAATCAGCCCAGGGGCCCTGTTGATCAACACCAGTCGAGGTGGGCTGGTTGATACGCCTGCTCTCATCGCCGCCCTGAAGACACGTCATCTGGGTGGCGTCGGTCTGGATGTCTATGAAGAAGAGGCGGATCTCTATTTTCGAGATCACAGCGACGATATCATCTACGACGATACCTTCGAACGCTTATTGACCTTTCCCAACGTGATCGTCACCGGACATCAAGCCTTCTTCACGCGAGAGGCGCTGCAGACCATAGCCGCCACCACGATTCGGAACCTTACGGATTACAGTGAGGGACGCAGCAGTGGAAACGAGGTCAGGAGCAAGTGACAAACCGCGTGGAGTTGAGTTTCAGGCGGCAACCTCACCCATGCGGCAGATGGAGGCTAGTGTTCTGATAGCTCGATGGAACCAGCCTGCATGCCCACGAATTTGACCTGAATTTAACGGAATGCTTCCCGTCTGAAAGAGTGAGGCGCGGATATCCAGCCGGTCCGGCTCCGGTATTTAAAGACTAAGGTTTCAGATCTTCTGCAGTGCAAGCTGAATGACGTCGATATGCCCACTGCGAAACCCAGCTTCGCAATAGGCCAGATAATAGCGCCACATCCGGCGGAAACGTTCGTCAAAGCCGATCTTGGCAATTTCATTCCAGGATGCAGAGAAATTTTCGGCCCAGATTTCCAGTGTCCGCGCATAATGTCCGCCGAAGCGGAAGATGCTGTTCCAGGCAAGGCCGGCACTTGCGGCTTCTTCGGCCAGGCGCTTCTCGCATGGCAGCATTCCACCAGGAAAAATATAGCGCTGGATGAAATCCGGACGCTTGCGATACTGCGCGAAACGCGCGTTCTGGATGGTGATTGACTGGATGCCAGCGACACCGCCTGGCGTCAGTACATCGGCGAGCTTGCGGAAATAGGTGGCCCAGTAACGCTCGCCAACCGCCTCGATCATCTCGATCGATACCACCCGATCATAGTAGCCGGTGATGTCACGATAATCCATCAGGGCGACATCGACCTTCTCGTTAAGGCCGGAACGCTGCATGCGTTCTGTGACAAAGGCGTACTGCTCCTGGGACAAGGTCACGGCTGTGACCCTGGCACCGACTTCGCGCGCTGCGAACTCGGCGAACCCACCCCAACCGCAGCCGATTTCGAGAACGTGATGGCCCCGCAGAAGACGTATGCGATCGGCAAGCGCGATGTATTTGTGACGCTGGGCTGCGGCGAGGCTTGTAGAGGGGGTTTCAAAGATCGCAGCGGAATAGGTCATCGAGCTGTCGAGCCACTGCCTGTAGAAGTCATTGCCCAGATCGTAATGGGCATGGATGTTGGCCCGGGCTCCGGAGAGCGAGTTGCGATGGCGCCAGTGTTGAAACAACCCCCACAGGCGCAGGGCCGCCGCGCCATGTGCGAATCTGGTTTCCGCGAAATTATATGCGAACGCCTCAAGCAGTCCGCTCAGATCGGGGCTGTCCCATTGGCCTGCGATATAGGCGTCCGCAAACCCGATTGCTCCCTCAAATGCCAGACGGCGCAGCAGGGCGGGCTGGTAAAGGTGCAATACGGCGGAAGGGCCAGGATGCTTGCCCTGTACGCGGATCCGTCCTGCATCTGCGATGGTGAGATCAAGTCGACCGGTCGTCCACCTTCTTGATAGCTGCTCGAGCATCTGACGCAGCCAAGGTCTCAGAGCGGCGAAGGAGATCTCAGGTAGCGTACCGAAATCGAGCGCTGCGTTCATTGTGCGGGCGCCAGATGGGTCATGGCGAGTGCGCCGGCAAGGGCGGCGATTGCAGTGGCAAGCGTACCCCATGCCATATCGAGGATCGCAAGGCGGGCTGGCCAGCCGGCGAGCGTGGCAAGATTGGTGAGGTCGTAGGTGGCATAGGCGACAAAACCAAGTCCTGCACCAAAGGCCGCAGGTGCCAGGGGATTTGTCAATGCCAGCGCTGGTGCCACCGCCAGACCCACAATACCCGCTACATAAATCAGATAAAACGCGAGGGCCGGAAGCGGGTGCACGCGCTGTGACAGGAGCTGTCCGAGAGCCGGGCGATAGAGCGTTGCGGCTGCTGTGCTCAGCCACACACCATCAAGGATGAGGAAGGCAAGGGCGGTGGCCGCATATCCAATAGCCCATTTGCTCATGACTGGTTCCGTTCAAGGTCCGCCGGAATACGCTGGCCGGCCCTGTTCAGATCATGCTAGCGCAAAGCTCAGAGCTGGAGAAAGAGCTGAAAGGCACGAGGAATGAGGCGACGCATGCGCATCGGACCTGTGCTCGCAATCAGACACAGGCAATCCTGATCGGGGTCTGCCCTGGGACCATGCTCAAGTTCTTCGCCGCATTCGACAAAATCGCCCTCGGCATAGTGGCCGGTGCGGTCGACAAAGCTGCCGTGCAGTACGCAGACCCATTCCTGCCCGCTATGACGGTGCTCCGGCATCTGCCGGCCCGCCGGCACATTGAGCTCGTAGGCGCGTGCCCCGTCGCGGCCGTGATAGAGCGGACGGTACCAGATGCCTCCCGCAATCCTGTGACGGCGCATTGGCGGCAAAGGCGGTTGAGCCATTTCTGGCGTGTCGATACGGGCGAGAGCGCGGGCGAGGGCTTCATCGCCCAGCTGGGCGGGCGGCAGATCCTCAAGCAGGACCCCTCCGGTTGCTGTCAGCACCTCGATATCGGCCTCGCAGCCAGGGCAGCGGTCGATATGCGCCTGCACCACAAGCGCTAGGGCCGGATCAAGCAGGCCGGAGGCCAGACGAGCGAGATGGAGTTCATGGGGATGGTGGCGGATGGTCACTTTAGATCCCCGAGCGTGAGATCGCCCATCGCCTGCCGCAGACGGTTGATGGCCAGCCGCAGCCGTGACTTGACGGTGCCAAGCGGAATGCCAAGGTCGGCCGAGATCTGGGCGTGGGCCTTGTCCTGAAAAAAAGCGTGGCGGATGACTTCGGCCTGTTCCGGCGGCAGCTCCACAACGGCCGCGCGCAGCCTGGTCTCGCGCTGGTCTGCTGCCAGGATGGCATCAGGTTCCGGTTCCGGATCAGGCGCTTCCAGCGTATCACCCAGAGCCTTCCGTCTCTTGTCGGAACGCGCGGAATCCAGGCGCAGGTTGCGTGCGATCGTGAAAATCCAGGTTGATGCCCCTGCGCGGGCGGGATCATAAAGCGCAGCCTTGCGCCAGACTGTCAGCATGGTCTCTTGGGCGAGCTCCTCGGCCAGGCTCGGACTGGCCCCGAGACGGAGCAGATAGGTTTTTACCCGTGGCGCAAAATGGCTGAACAGGGCGGCAAAGGCAGTGCGGTCATGGCGCGCGGCAATGGCCACGATGCTCGCGGCGTAATCGACCTCGGGGACGGCAGGGGCGATGGTCATGTGGAAATCTTGACGTGCCGCGGCCTCGCAAGGGAGGGGGGCGCGTCGCAGCCGACGGCGTGCGGAAGACGTGACCAATATTGCATTCATAATCCCACTTACGTCTGTCTCTTACCCCTAGATCACCCGGCCGGAGCGTGATCTGCAGGATGTGGCAGAGCGTATCGTCACCATTAAACAGTGTGAGACCCCTGTGAGCCAAGCCCTTCCCGCCATGAACATTGCCGTGATTGGATCCGGGATATCCGGACTGGCAGCCGCCTGGCTGCTCGCCGAGCGTCATCGGGTCACACTCTACGAGGCCGGGGAGAGAGTGGGCGGACACAGCTGCACGGTGGAGGTGCCCTTTGGTGGACGCAGCCTGCCCGTTGACATGGGGTTTATCGTTTATAATGAGTGCACTTACCCCAATCTGACCGCCCTTTTTGATCACCTCAAGGTGCCGACCTGTGCCTCGGACATGTCCTTTGGGGTTTCGATGCCCGGGCTCGAATATTCAGGGACCGGCCTCGGAGGCCTGTTTGCCCAGCGGTCAAATCTTCTGCGCCCGAAGTTCTGGCGCATGCTGGGTGACATCTTCCACTTTTACCGCAATGCCACCCGCGACATCTCGTGGCTCGAGCGCGAGGGAACCAGCCTGCGGGACTATTTGAGCAGGTGCGGCTACTCGAAGGCCTTTTGCGACAGCCATATCCTGCCCCAGGCAGCGGCGATCTGGTCTACCCCCACCACCGAGGTCGGTGATTATCCAGCGGCGTCCTTTCTTCGTTTCTGCGATAATCACGGCCTGCTGCGACTGCGCGGTCGGCCGCAGTGGCGCACAGTGCAAGGTGGCGCACGCAGCTATGTGACTCGCTTACTTGCCGACCGTCCGATCGCACTGCAACTGAATGCCGGGGTGAAGAATCTCAGACGCAGCGAACATGGCGTCGAGCTACGCCTGCTGGATGGCAGGATCGTGCGCCATGATCGGGTGCTGGTCGCAACTCACGCCGATACCGCTCTCCAGATTCTTGAGACCCCGAGTGCGGCCGAGCGCAAGCTTCTGGGCGGTTTCGGCTATACCCGCAACCTTGCAGTTCTCCATCGCGATGTTCGGCTGATGCCGAAGCGGCGTGCGGTGTGGTCGAGCTGGAATTACATCGTCAATGACGATGGCGGTCACTGTCTGAGCTACTGGATGAACAGGCTTCAGGGACTTGCCGGGGGCGATGTCTTTGTCACCCTCAATCCGGTCCGTCCGCCCCGAGCCGGCTCGATCCTCGCCAGCGAGGTTTTCGATCACCCGGTCTTCGACAGGGCCGCCATCGCGGCACAGCGGCGTATCTGGTCTCTGCAGGGACATGGTAATGTGTGGTTTGCAGGCGCCCATTTTGGCGCCGGCTTCCATGAGGACGGCCTGCAGTCAGGTCTGGCGGCAGCCGAGGAGATGGGGGCAGTTCACCGGCCATGGCAGCTGACAAATCCCTCAAGCCGGATATTTGTATCGGCGGCGGACCTGGAACAGGCGTGAGCGCTCTCTATCGCGGTGAAGTGCGGCATCTGCGCCTGCGTCCCAGGCGTCATGAGCTCCGCTACTCGGTGTTCATGCTGCTGCTGGAACTTGACCAGCTTGAGGAGATCGTGCGCCCACTGAGGCTGTTTTCCGCAGACCGCAACAATATTCTTTGCCTGCATCAGCGTGATCATGGTGATGGTAGCTCGACGCCTCTGCGTGCGCAGATTGCTGCGCGGCTTCAAGCCGGCGGGCTGAGCTGGGATGGCGGGCCAATCCGTATGCTCTTCATGCCGCGCGTACTGGGTTATGCCTTCAATCCGTTGACCGTGTATTACTGTCACCAGCGCGACAATTCCCTGGCTGCAGTGCTGTATGAAGTTCACAACACCTTTGGTGAACGTCACTCCTATCTGCTAGCCGCCGGTGGAGCGGGCGAGCCTTACCGTCAACAGATCGACAAGCGCTTTTATGTGTCACCGTTCCTTGGAATGGACATAAACTACCGCTTCGAGGTGTGGCTGCCGCAGCAGGTTTTGCGTCTGGCAATCTCTGGCGATGACGAGGCCGGAACGCTGATTGCAACCTCATTTGTTGCCCGAAAATATCCACTCAATGATCGTACCCTTTTGAAGGCGCTGCTATCGTTTCCCTTTCTTGGCCTGAAGGTGTGGGGCGGCATTCATCTTGAAGCCTTCAAGCTGTGGCGCAAGGGCATAGCGCTCAACAGCCACCCTGCGCCGCCTCACGAAGACCTCACAGTGGGAGCATCGCCTCGGCCAGGCGGGCACAGCCCAGAAGGGCCGCATCCGGACGCATGATCAGGTGGGTTGGTACGGCCCGGACGAAATGCGCAAGTCTGCCTTTGCCATCAAAGCGGCTGCGAAAGGCACCAGCTTTGAGGAAGCCCAGCATGGCTTCGCTGAGGCCGCCGGCCAGCAGAACACCACCGCGTGCGCCAAAGGCCAGCGCGATATCGCCGGCGGCGGCGCCGAAGATGGCAGCGAAACGCTCCACTGCCTGCACTGCAAGGCGCTGCTTCTGCCCTGCGGCGGCAAGGATGGCGTGCGGATCGTCGAGATCCTCTGTCTCGCCATGAATGTCTGCGAGGGCAGAGTAGAGATTGACCAGGCCTGGTCCTGAGAGGATGCGCTCGATCGACACACGGCCAAATCGCGCCCGCAGCACCCGCAGGATTTCGTCCTCCTCGTCATCTTCGGGCGAAAACCCGATGTGGCCGCCTTCACCGGCCAGGGCAATCGCCGTGCCGGGCTCGCGCACCAGTGCTGCCGCGCCAAAGCCGGTGCCGGCACCAACCAGGGCGATGGTGGCGTTCTTCTGGCGCGGCTGATGAGATCCGATGCGCTCCAGGTCGTCCTCCTGCAATGCATCGGCAGCGGCGGCAAGGGCGCGAAAGTCGTTGATCAAGCTGACGGCTCCAAATCCCAGACCGGCCACTGTGGAGCTGCGCACATGCCACCCGAGATTGGTCAGGATTGCCTCGCCGTCATCCACTGGACCTGCGACCGCCAGGACGGCGACCGACGGACGCGAGCGCTGACCCGACAGATAGTCGGCGAGCGCGGCCTCAAGACTGGGATAATCGGCAGAGGGAAGGTGCGCGAGAGCTGAAATCTGTGGCGCGGCCGGCATAGAGAGGTCGGCGATGGCGAAACGGGCATTGGTGCCGCCGATATCGCCGACAACCGCAATGGGGGCAGGGGCGTTCATACGTGAATTGTCTTTGAACTGCGAGCTTACGCTTGCACGCGCGCGCGAGAGGGGCAAGTTTGGGGCGCGGAACCGGGGACCACGCCCCAACCATGAAACTTGCCATCCTGACCGGCGGGGGCGACGTGCCCGGCCTCAACGTGACCATCAAGACGATCGTGGAGCGAGCCTTTGCGCGTGGCTGGTCGGTCAGCGGCATTCGCCGCGGCTGGCTTGGTCTTTTGGCGCTCGATCCGGGCACGCATCAGGACTGGAGCGACTGGATCGTACCGCTGTCGCCGCTGGCCGTGCGCGATATCAGCCGCGATGGTGGTACCATGCTGCACACCAGCCGGCTGGAGCCTCAGCATTTGCCGGAAGAGCTGGCACCTGCCCATCTCAAAGCAGCATATGAAGGGCGGTCGCATCTGGACGCCACCCCGTTCGTGCTCGACGCGATTGCCACCTTGGGCTTTGATGCGATCATCGCGATCGGCGGTGACGGTACATTGCGCTTTGCCGCCCGCCTCTCGGCTGAAGGCGTGCCAGTGGTCTCAATTCCGAAGACCATGGATAATGATGTATTCGGTACCGATTATGCCATCGGCTTTTCCACTGCAATCACCCGTTCGGTCGATGCCATCTCGGCATTGCGTACCACCGCAGCAAGTCACGAGCGTATTCTGATCGTGGAACTGTTCGGGCGACTGTCAGGTCAGACGGCGCTCTATACCGGGCTTCTGGCCGATGCGGATCGTACCTTCATCGCGGAGAGTCCCTTCGATCCTGCGCGCGCGAGCCAGCTCCTCGAGGCCGATCGGTTGGCGGCACCGTCACGCTCCTCGGTTGCAGTCATTTCCGAAGGGGCGCGGGTCATTGACGGCAGCGCGGCCCAGAAGGGCGCACCGGATGCCTATGGTCGCCGCCGGCTGGGCGGGATTGGCGAGGTGCTCGGACAAGCCTGTGCCAGGGTGAGCCCGGAAGGTGTCATCGTGCAGAACCTCGCATATCTGATGCGCTCCGGGCCGCCAGATGCGACGGACCGCCAGGTTGCTCACGGCTTTGGCGCGCTGGCTGTGGAGCTGGTGGGGCAAAATCACAGCGGACGGATGTGTGCGGTGATCAATGGTTGCCTTGGCGACGTGGCCATCGATACGCTGCTGCAGGGAGAAAAGCGCGTCGATGTTGCCCGCGCCTATGATGTCACGACCTATCGACCGCATCTTTCGGTTGCCAGCGGTCTGCCGCTGTTCGGCTTTTGATGGCCAAGCTTTTGACACGACCGCTCGATGTGGCAGTCCGAGCCCTTCTTGGCGATGGTGCGGACGCGGATTTCCTGTCGCCGCCAGGCTCAATGGCACTGCTTGCGCCGGATTCAGTGTCCTGGCGTGTCTTCAAGAATCCGGTCGCCTTGTTTGTGGGTGGCGTTGCCGCCGTCATTCTGGAGCTTGCTGAGCCCCGGGTGCGTGAAGGAGTGTGGCGCTTTTCCGATTTCAAGCGTGATCCCGTCGGGCGCATGCGCCGCACCGGGATGGCGGCGATGGTGACGGTCTATGCCGCGCATGAGCGGGCCGAAGCCCTGATTGGTGAGGTGAACCGCAAGCATGCGCATGTGCGCGGTACCACGGCCGCCGGCACACCCTTTCGCGCCCTGGATCCCGAACTGCTCAGCTGGGTGCATGCAACGGCGAGCTTCGGCTTCCTTAACGCCTATTGCACTTATGTCCGTCCGCTAAGCCTCTGCGCACGTGACCAGTTCTATGGTGAAGCCCAGATCGCGGCCGCTCTTTATGGCGCGCTGGCGGCGCCGGGCAGTGAGGCCGCGCTTGAGGACCAGTTCGAGGCAATGTATCCACGCCTCGAACGCTCCGAGATCATCGTGGAATTTCTGCAGATCGTGAACGCGGCGCGGGTCTTGCCCAAGGCACTCGCGTCGTTGCAGCAGATGCTGGTGCGCGCTGCTGTTGCGCTCGTCCCCGAGCCGGCGCGGGTACGTCTGGGCATAGTCGACGAACTCAGTAGCATCGAGCGGGGTCTTGTGCATCTTCTGGGCCTTGCGGGCGAGCATCTGGTGCTCGCCTCCGCGCCACCCGCGCTGGCCTGCCGCCGGCTTGGTCTGCCGGCCAATTATCTTTATCGCAAGGGAGAGTGAGCATGGAGCCGCTGCCACACGGAATTGTCGAAGTCCGGGAAACCCATGGCGGGGATCTGGAGATGCGGGTGAAGGCCGGTGCCCATACCCTGATTGCGGACGAGCCGCGGGAGGCTGGTGGCAATGATTTCGGGCCGGGTCCTTATGATCTGCTGCTTGCGGCCCTGGGCACCTGCACGGCCATGACGCTGCGCCTTTATGCCCGCCGCAAGAACCTCAAACTGAGCGATGTCAGGGTGCGTCTCAGTCATGAGCGGGTGCACGCCCAAGATGCCAATGGCGAGCCGATGGCCGCGCTTGAGCGCATTACCCGGCAGATCCATCTGGAGGGAGACCTTAGTGAGGCGGAACAGGCCCGGCTGCTGGAGATTGCCGATCGCTGTCCCGTGCATCGCACGCTTTCGGGAACGATCAGGATCGAGACCACGCGGATGGACGCATAAGAAAAGGAACCGCAGGCTGGGGGGCAGACTGCGGTTCCGGGGGAGCTGGGAGGGGTCCCAGGCACCGCAGGTGGACACCGCGGTGCGCACCCACAATGGCACGGGCCGCGGGTTCACAGTGTGACAAGGTTGGGACTCAGGCCTTGAGTTTCAGACTGACAATGACTTCAAAACCGCCGCCCTCGCGGTTGTGCGCGGTGACCGTACCACCCAGGCCTTCGATGTTACGCTTGACGATCCAAAGGCCCAGACCCTGATGGTGCATGGCAGCGTTGGCGGTTGTACGAAAGCTCGCACGGCGGTCGAAGAGATGGGGCAGGTGCTGGGGATCGCCGCCTGGACCGCGGTCGGCGACACTGAGTTTGGCAAGACCGTTCGCCCGGCTCAAGGACAGTTCGATCGCGCCGCCTTCACGCGTGTAGCTCGCGGCATTTTCGAGGAGGTTCTCGAGCACCGGCTCGAGGAGGTCTTCATTGCCATAGGCGATGATGCCGGGACTGATTGCAAGCATGAGGCGCTTTTTCTGCAGCGCCAGGGCTTCGGCGTAGGACTGGGCAAGGTTGGCGACAAACTCTGACAGGTCAAGCGGCCGGGCTTCAGGATAGAGGACTTCGGCAACGGCCTCTTCAAGATCGCGTGCATCCGAGACCAGGGTATCAAGGCGCGCGACCGAGCGCTCGATGAGTTCGAGGCTGCGTTTGGCCGCAGCGTCGTCCGTGGCAATGGCCCGTCGCAACGGTTCGAGTGACTGGGAGATGGTGGCCAGGGGTGTTTTCAGGGCATGGGTATTTTCTTCTGCGGTCTGGCGGATGAAGGCCTGGCTCTGGGTGAGGGCACTGACGATGGCATCGAAATCCTCGGCAACACCGGCAAGTTCAGGAACCGTATTGACCTCGCTGAACGAGGCCGGGCCGGGGCCGCGCAGCCGGATGCGCCGGGCAGTCTGGCGAAAGCGGGTTACGTTCCGGCGCAGGTGAAACAGCAGCCAGAGGATGAGAACAGCCGACAGAACGTAAAGAATCGCCGCGATGCGCAGGGCGGGCGCACTCCAGACCAGACGGCCGGGCGCTTCTGCCGCCAGGCTGGCGGCGTTTTCCGAGGTCAGAACGATCCAGCATTCAGCGCCGACATGAACCGGCGTCAGTGAGGTCAGGACTTCAGGTTGGCCGGCCGGATTGGTGAAGCGCACCTGCAGGTCTTCGGGCCGGTCGCAGGCCGGAGCAAAATGATTGAAAATCCCCGAGGCGATCAGTTCGCTCCGCTCGCGCTTGAGATAATCTGCGGAAACCTGAGGGGCTGCGGCGACGTAGAAGAAATCCTGGCTGCCGCGGCCCTGCAGGCGCAGCAGCAGCTTGATGTTTGTACCGTCGATCGCGGCCGCATCCAGTGCCTTGCGCAACTCGCCGCTGCTTTCCGAATCGAATTGCTCCAGATGCGGTTTCAGGACCGCGGCGATCATCTCACCCATATGGCTGACAGCATTATGCAGAACCTGCTGTTGGCGCTGTTCATAGCGGTCGAACTGCCAGTAAAGCACGGCCGGCACCGTCAGGAGTACGAGCGCCAGCACCACAAGCTGAAACGAGAAAGAGGGAACCAGTTGTCTGAGCCACGGTTTACGCGGCATCGTCATGCCACCTGTATCCAAAGCTGGGATAGTTGTGGATGGCCGAGAAACTGTCATCGGCATCACGGAATTTCTGACGGATACGCTTGATGAAGGCGCGGACGTTGGTGCGGAATCCGATGTCACCGTCACCGGCGAGGAAGCCTTCGCCATGTACGATATCGTAGATTTCCCGATAGCTGATGTCACGGCCGGCATTGTCGGCGAGGAGCACAACAATACGGAATTCGGTCAGCGTCAGGCCAAGCTGAACGCCATTCCATGTTGCACGCTTGGAATCATGGTCGAGGGTGAGACGGCCGCGGGTGACCACCCCCACTTTCTTGCTGTCACTGCCTTTGGCACCGCCCAAAATGAGCTCGATCCGCCGCAGCAGGATCGAAAAATTGCGGGATTTTTCGATAAAGTCGACCGCTCCGCCTAGAAGGCCGGCTTCTTCGTACACCTGATCGCTCAACACAGTGAGGAAGATCACCGGTATTTCGATACCGCGCTGGCGCAGATGCTGCAGCAGCTCGATGCCAGTCATGTTGGGCATCTTCCAGTCAAGCAGCACCATATCGATGTCGTGGTCGTGCTCCAGGGCATTGAGGGCACTGGCGCCGTCGGCGAAACTGACCGTGGCGTAGCCGGCATCGCTAAGGTTGCGCGTCACCGATTCGGCGAACAGTGCGTCGTCATCAACGATGGCAATGCGTGCACGTGGGCTTTCGGACCTAGCCTGCATTCGGATCCTTCAGGGCGAGAAGCTGGCGCCGGCAGGGCGCATTGACATCGAGCGCCTTTCCGCCGGCTCCTTCCAGTGAGAATTTGAGGACATGGAACTGGTTGGTCTTCAGATCGGGGAAAAAATAGACATTGAGACCACAGCCGGCCGCGACGTAGTGCCAGACAAGCCCTGGTCCGTCCTTGGCGATCTTCCGGGGCCGGCCCAGTTGCCCTGAAACCTGGTCAGGACGCAGGCCGATCAGGCTCTCGGGCGTGATCACGGTCTTGCGCGGCCGTGCGGCCCTTGCCTCCGGGGGCAGCGGATGGCGGAGGGGGGGCGGCGGCGCAGGGTAAAAGGGCCGGGGCCTGGGGGCCGGGATCGCCGCTGCATGTGGTTGCGGCAGGGACAGGACCTGGGGCGGCCTTGACGCGGTGACCGGTGGCTGCTGCGGCGCAAAGGGATTGAGGCTAGCGCAGCTGGAAAGAACCAGCGCCCCGCCAATACTTAGGACAATGGGCGCATAACTGCGCAGCCGGCTCATTGAGGCTCCTCCGCGACGCCCCGGACAGAGCGCGTCTGGGGCAACCTACCGATAGCCGAGGGCCGCGCGCAAGAAAAGCGCTTCGGGCCAGATGGCGTGACATAGGGCGTTTGCAGCCAAGTGCAAGAGGGCGAAGGCATGCACTCAGAGCATAGCCGTTCGCAATTGCAACCAGCCCGTTCGCTCCCACCTCAAGGGCCATGGCGGCGGTCGCAGAGAGCACCCTTAGGGCAAAGCGGCCGGCTCAAGAAGGAGAGATCCATGCGCAACACCCTGGCCGGCGATGGCGAAGTCTTCGGCACCACGATCCTTTATGCGGTGATCATCGCGCTTCTGGCGGGGATGACCTCGGCAATGGTGGCCGTTCCCATGCCGATGGGCCCCGGGAGGGTGCGGACCGCCAGCATGGTCCGACCCGCAATGCCCCCCGCTGCGCGGCCCGTTGGTCTTGGCTAGAGGCCGCCGTGGCGAAAATCCTGGCGAGCCCGGGCCACCAGGAACATTTACGGAAAGTGACGCGACCGTAAAAAAGGCGCGCAACTATCCCTAAAACCGGGTATATTGATTCAGTCAACGGGCAGGCCGGCAATGTCCGCTTAACAAAGAGCGGGCCGGAATCATGAGGGCTTAGCTATGGACGCTCCTATTCACGCAGCGAATCAAGTCGACAAGGGTGAGACACTTCCTCGCCTTATTGCCATCGTGGCGGGTGCTCTTATTCTCGCCATTGTAGTGGGTGTTGTAGTTTTTTCAGGTATTTGGAATCCGCCGGCGACGACCATGAAAGTGGTCCACGCAGCACCGCAGACCCGGCAAAACGGGTAGCTCCTATGAGCGCGAAGGGCGGACTAGCCCTGGCCGCAACGCCAGGACTAATCCGCCCCTTCGTCTTCAAGTTCCACCTCATGGCCCCAGAGCCGCTGGATGTGGGCACGGACCTGCTCTTTGCTTGACTGATGCAATGGCACGCCGTGGTGGGGCCTAAAGGTCAAATGGAGCGTGCGCGAACTCTGCAGGTTGGCCCGCGCCACCTGGATGTTGGGATCCGCCAGCGCCACATCGTAGACACGTGCGAGTGTGGCCCGGGTGTTGCGGTAGCCGCGCTCGTCATGGATGTGGGTCACCTGGTAGGCCCCGGCGCCGGCTTTGTCATGGAGCGCGAACAAGCGGAGCTTGCGCATCAGGTGCGGGCTTAGAAACTGTTCAATGAAGCTTTCATCGCGGTAGTTCGCCCAGGCGTTACGCAGTACCGCCATATAGTCGCCAGTTCCTGCAAAGCCGGAAAACCACTCACGATCCTCGGCGGTCGGATCTTCGGCGATGCGTTTGATGTCAGCCATCATGGCAAAGCCAAGGGCATAGGGATTGATGCCGGAGAAGCGCGGGTCGTCGAAGTCCGGCTGAAAGACAACGCTGGTATGGCTATGAAGAAATTCCAACAGTGCCCCGGCGCTGATCAGCCCCTTGTCATAAAGACGGTTCATGATGGTGTAGTGAATGAAGGTCGCGCAGCCTTCGTTCATCACCTTGGTTTGGCGCTGGGGGTAGAAGTACTGCGCCAGGCTGCGCACGATGCGCAGAATTTCCCGCTGCCATGGACGCAGGCTCGGCGAGTTCTTCTCCAGAAAATAGAGGATGTTTTCCTCCGGGAGCTTGCTTTCGCCGGTCTCGGTCTCATCGGCGTCGTCGACGGGAGGAGCTGCCAGAGCATCAACGCCGACCGGCAGGGTACGCCACAGCTCGTTATGGGCCTGCTCCTCGTAGCGCAAGCGGGCGCGTACTTTCTCACGCTGGCGTTCACGCGACGGACGTGGAGGGCGCCGGTAACGGAACACCCCTTGATTCATCAGGGCATGCGCTGAATCGAGAGTGAGCTCAACCTCCTCTCGTCCATAGCGCTCTTCACAGGCGCTGACATAGCGCTTGGCAAAGGATAGATAATCGAGGATGCCCTCGGCATCTGTCCACTGCTGGAACAGATAGTTGTTCTTGAAAAAATGATTATGGCCGAAGGCGGCATGGGCCATGACAAGTGCCTGCATCGGCATGGTGTTTTCTTCGAGCAGGTAGCAGATGCAGGGATTTGAGTTAATCACCACTTCATAGGCAAGCGCGGCATAGCCGGCGCGATAGAGAGTTTCCTCACGGGCGAAGAGCTTGCCGAAGGACCAATGGCTGTACATCAGTGGCATTGCCATTGACGAATAGGCGTCCAGCATCTGCTCAGAGGAGATCACCTCGATCTGACTGGGGTAGACATCGAGTCCAAGTTCATTGATGGCGATGTCCTCGATGGCCCTGAAGGTGCGATCAAGGGTAGAAAAGTCCCATTCGGCATCGTTGAACAGGAGCTCTGTCATCCGCTCACCTCCTTGCGGAACAGCTCGCGAAACACCGGAAAGATGTCGGAAGGCTTTGCAATCCGCTTGGTGGCGAAGTTCGACCACCGCGAGGCAAGCGCGCGATAGGCCCGCCACAGTTCAGCCCCGGATTCCTCACTTGCAAATACTTCCATCTCACGTTCGTCGAGGATTTCGATGTAGGCGTAATGCTGGCAAAGCGGCATGATCTGGGCATCGAGCATCTCCACACAGCGCCGTGCATCGCCAGATTGTGTGTAGCCGTCAGAGGCCTGTGCCGCATAGATGTTCCAGTCTGCGGTGGCATAACGGGCCTTCTGTATCTCGAGCATCTTGTCGAGCGCTGTCGAGACAATGGTGCCACCGGACTGGCGCGAATAGAAAAATTCCTGCTCGTCGACCTCCTGGGCATCATGGGTGTGACGGATGAAGACGATCTCGACTCTCTCGTAGCGCCGCTTGAGAAAGAGGTGGAGCAGCATGTAGAAACGCTTGGCCAGATCTTTCTCGCGTTCGCCCATCGAGCCGGACACGTCCATCAGGCAGAACATGACGGCCTGGCTGGTCGGAACCGGCTGCTCCGTGAAAGCGTTGAATCGCACGTCGATGGGATCGATGAAGGCAACCCATTTACGTCGGGCGTCGAGGCGTTCGATCTGCTGACGCAGGGCGGCGATCCGTTCTTGCTGTTCCGGGAGCTGCGGGGAGGTGCTCAAGAGCGCTTCGAGTTCGTCTTCAAGGGCACTGATTTCGGCCCGTGACGGGCGCCTCAACGCCAGCCGCCGACTGAACGAATTGCGCATGGTGCGCGGCAGATTGATCTGAGTGGGCGCCCCGGTGGTGGTGATGCCGGCCCGCCGCCAGCTGCGCTGGGACATCTCCTTGAGGGTGGTTCGTATCAGATTGGGGAGTTCGAGATCTTCGAAAAAAATATCGAGGATCTCATCCTGGGTGAGGGTGAATTCGAAATCGTCTTCGCCATCGCCGGAAAGGGCGGCATCCTTGCCGGCGCCACCTGCTCCTGATGGCGGCTTCTTGATTTCATCGCCGGGGGTGAACTCCTTGTTGCCAGGCAGCGCGAAGTCGCGCTCGCCGCCTTCCGCCGGGTCCAGGCGAAAGCGTGGCTCAGCGGTTCCCCGGGTCGAGATCTTGATCTTGCGCGCCTTGTCGACATCGCCAACCGCTGCATCCTTGAGCGACTTCTGCACCGCATCGCGGATCTGGGCACGAGCCCGCCGCAAGAAGCGCTGGCGGTTCCCCAGGCTCTTGCCCTTCGGATTGAGCCTTCGGTCGATAAAGTGGGTCAAATCAGCCCGCCTTGTACACCCGCATGTACCATTCAACCAGGCGACGCACCTGGCGCGGAGTGTAACCGCGCGCCAGCATGCGCTTGACGAACTCATTGTGCTTGGTCTGGGTGTCGCTATCCTTCTTGGAGTCGAAGCTGATGACCGGCAGCAGATCCTCGAACTGGGTGAACATGCGCTTTTCGATGACAGTGCGAATCTTCTCGTAGGCCGTCCAGGCGGGATTCTTGCCTTCGTTCTGGGCCCGATAGCGCAGGGCGAATTTCACCACTTCGTTGCGGAAATCTTTGGGATTGGCAATTCCCGCAGGTTTTTCGACCTTGCTGAGTTCAGTATCAAGCGCACCGCGGTCCAGCAGTTGACCGGTGTCGGCGTCCTTGTAGTCCTGATCCTCGATCCAGGCGTCGGCATAGGCGATATAGCGGTCGAACAGGTTCTGGCCATACTCCCCATAGGACTCAAGATATGCCTTCTGGATCTCCTTGCCGATGAATTCCGAATAGCGCTGGGAGATTTCCACCTTTATGAACTCGAGATATTTCTTCTCGATATCATCGGCATATTGCTCGCGTTTGATCGACTGCTCGAGAATATACATGAGGTGAATCGGGTCAGCGCCAACTTCGGCAACATCGTAGTTGAAGGTTTCCGACAGCGTCTTGTAGGCGAACCGGGTTGAAATTCCGGTCATGCCCTCATCGACGCCAGCTGCATCCTTGTATTCCTGCAGCGTGCGTGCCTTGGGATCGGTGTCCTTCAGCTTCTCGCCATCATAAACCCGCATCTTGGACGTCAGATTGGAGTTCTCGTGTTCCTTGAGCCGGGTCATGACACAGAATTTGGCGAGCATCTCTAGTGTTTCGGGTGCGCAAGAAGCCTGGCCAAGATCGCTGGCGGTCAGAAGCTTTTTGTAGATGGCCGCTTCTTCGGTGACTCGAAGGCAATAAGGTACGGTGACCACGCTGATACGGTCGAGGAATGCCTCATTGTTCTTGTTGCTTTTGAACACCTGCCATTCGGCTTCGTTGGAATGGGCAAGGATGACGCCGTTGAAGGGGATTGGGCCCAGGGTTTCGGTACCGATGTAATTGCCCTCCTGGGTGGCCGTCAAAAGCGGATGCAGCACCTTGATGGGTGCCTTGAACATTTCGACGAACTCCAGAAGTCCCTGATTGGCACGGCATAATCCGCCCGAAAACGCATAGGCATCCGGGTCGTTCTGGCTGAAATGTTCGAGCTGGCGGATATCCACCTTGCCGACCAGCGAGGAAATATCCTGGTTGTTCTCATCACCCGGCTCGGTCTTGGCGATGGCAATCTGGCGCAGCTTTGAGGGGTAAAGGCGCGCGACTTCGAATTTGGAAATGTCACCGCCGAAATCGTCGAGACGCTTGACGGCCCATGGGCTCATCACCCCTCCCAGGCGATGGCGTTCAATGCCATAGCGTTCGGTCAGCAGATTGGTGAGTTCGGTTGAACGGAAGAGGCCGAGCGGGCTTTCGAATACCGGGCTGATCTGCTCGCCAGCCTTCAAGACGTAGATAGGATGGGTTTCCATCAGGTCCTTGAGGCGTTCGGCGAGTGAGGATTTACCTCCGCCCACCGGTCCCAGCAGGTAGAGTATCTGCCGTTTTTCTTCGAGTCCCTGAGCGGCATGCTTGAAGTATCCGACGATGCGCTCAATGGTGTCTTCCATGCCGTAGAAGCCGGAAAACGCCTTGTAGGTCTTGATCGTACGATTGAAGAAAATTCGTCCGAGGCGTGGATCCTGCGCCGTGTCGATCAGCTCAGGATCTCCGATGGCCGCAACCATTCGTTCGGCCGGGGTCGCGTAGAGCATCTTGTCGTCGCGGGCCGCTAGCAACCAGTCCCGTAAGGACATGCTCTCGAAACGCTCTCGGGCATAATCGCGGAAGAAGATGTCAAAAACATCAAGCGTGCTCATTCACCAGCCTCCTGTTACGTCTCGCACGCCCACCACACCTTCACTGTGTGGCCCTTCGCAGACATGACAAGACGAGTGCTGCTCCGCCGTCCTAGCTTTTCTCACCCCCCATGTAACAATTCATTGTCCTGCATCATGTTCCCGCGTTTACCACCGGGATCCATTTCTATCGCGCGCCGGACAGGCCGCGCGTTCCGTCGTGCAATGCGGTATGGGACTTTCAGTCTCCTAAGGTGGACCGCATCGTGGGCGCATCAATTGACCGCCGTGCACCCGCGTCAAAAAGTGTAATGCGCTTTGAGGAAAAAGAAAGGCCGCTTAGGGGCGTTTCTGCGTTACTCTGTAATGGCGCACAGTATTTAACGGTGCGGCAAGCGATTTTGTGTGTGCATCTTGGGCAGTGTGCCCGTGCAGCGGGCGGTGGAGTGCAAGCAACCCGCCACCGGTAGCGGCTGCAAGGCCCGCTGATTCGTCTTGTGGTGTCTGCCGCCGCGAAAAGCCTCTTGCCCAGCGGCGGGAAGTTGGGGAAGCTTGGCGGATGGATGATGTGACTATTGCAGTCCGCAGGGCACGACCCCAGGACGCAGCAGGCGTCGCTGCGGTGTACATAAGTTCCTGGCATGACACCTATGCCGGGATCCTGCCAGCGCAACTTCTGTGCGCAATGACGCCGGAGGGGCAGGCCGCGCGTTGGCGCGCGACGATTGGCGCGGGGGGGCGGGAACGCGTGCTGGTGGCCGAGCAGGGTGCAGCTGGAATCGTGGGAATGACAAGTTATGGCCCGGCCCGCGATAATGTCGGTGGATGTGATGGCGAAATCTATACGCTCTATGTCGACCCCAACTATTTCGGGTGCGGTATTGGGCGCGCGCTTCTCGGCTCTGCCTTTGTTGAACTGGAACGACGCGGCTACGCCTCCTGCGTCATCTGGGCTCACGCCAAAAATCCGGTGCGCTACTTCTATGAAGCCATGGGGGGACGGTTGGTGGCCCAGAGGCGCATCCGACTGATGGGCGATGTCGTTCCGGAGGCGGCGTTCGGCTGGTCGCGCCTTGCGCTCGCGCAGCGCGCCGCACATTAGCGCAGGCCCGGCAGATCCTTCGGCCGCAGGAACGCGCTCAATGTGCCGTTCTTCGGAGCAAGCTCGGCCCAGGCCGAAAATGGCAGCTCAATAACCGCAAGCGCACAGGTCGGAAATTTGGCCGCCATAAGAGCCCGTCGGGCCCGTTCTTCGCGATCGGCTTCGCCATTGAGCATCATTGCTGCGCAGTCCCCGAGCCCGGGGTTGTGGCCGATGACGAGCACGCGGTCTGGATCCGCCTCGAGGGACGCAAGGCGGGCGAATATTTCCTTCCAGCTGGCGAGATAGAGCCTGTCCTCGATGCGGATGGCAGGTTCGCCCAGGGCCGGTGCCAGAAGCGCGAGAGTGCTGCGCGTGCGCACGGAGGGTGAGCAAAGAACGAGCTGCGGGATCAGCGCCCGCCGGCGCAGAATCGCCCCCATGGCGGTGGCATCGCGTTTGCCGCGCAGGCTGAGCGGGCGGTCGAGGTCGTCGAGCGAGGGCTCGCTTTCAGCCTTGGCATGGCGCAGCAGCAGCAACTGCTTCATGGCGTCCTCCTGTTGCCGATGGAGCGCCTGATTCAGGCCGTCTGCAGGCGGGCGCGGGCTGCCCGCTCCAGCGCTGCCGTGATCAGGCGGTCCAGGCCTAGTGCCTGGCGCAGCCGGTCCAAGATCCGGACCTCTTCGAGCCGCACCCGGTGATCGCTGAGCGCGACATCGAGGGCAAGCAGATAGGCGGTTTCCTTGAGCGGATCAGGCAGGGCGTCGGCCACAAGTCCGAGTACGGCCTCGAGCCCGTCAGGTTCAGCAAGAATTGCTCCACATTCCTGGGCGGTGCGCAGCAGGTGAGCCCGCTCGAATTTGGCGAATGCCGGAAGGTCCCTCACCCGGGCGGCGATTGCACCGATTTCTGTATCGTCCATGTTGCCGTCGGCGGCCGAGACGGTGACCATGACATAGATGAGGGCGGCCTGCGGGCTGATGGCGGTCATGCGCAAAAGGTTCCATGTAGTAAGTTCCGGGCGACGTTATGCGGCTTGACCCGGCACAGCAAGGCGGGCGAATTCTCGGGCTGCAAACGAGAGGCAGGTTCTGATGGCAACTCACAAGGACGAGGGCGGCTGGCGTCCGCGCACCCGCGCGGTGCGCGGCGGACAGCTGCGGTCCGCCTTCCAGGAAACCGCCGAGGGTCTGTTCCTGACCTCCGGCTATGCCTATGAGGGGCCAGAGGAAGCGGAAGCCCGTTTCCAGGGCGCTGAGGGTTTTACCTACACGCGTTATGGCAATCCCACGATCCAGATGTTCGAGCAGCGCCTTGCCGCACTGGAGGGAGCACCCTGCGCGCGGGCGACGGCCTCGGGTATGGCTGCGGTCACCGCGGCGCTGATGTGCTCGGTCAGGAGTGGAGATCACATCGTTGCGGCGAGGGCCATGTTTGGTGCCTGCCGCTACGTGATCGAACAGGTTCTGGGGCGCTTTGGCGTGACTTCAACCCTGGTTGACGGCAGTGACGTGGCAGCCTGGGGTGCAGCGATCCGGTCCAACACCAGACTCCTTTTCTGCGAAACCCCCGCCAATCCTACGCTCGACATCGTAGATCTGCGTGCGGTCAGCAGCCTCGCGCATGCTGCTGGAGCACGCCTGATCGTCGACAACGCGTTCGCGTCCCCGGCGCTGCAACGCCCCCTCGCCTTTGGCGCCGATATTGTTGTGCATTCCACCACCAAATATGTCGATGGTCAGGGGCGTTGCCTGGGCGGTATGGTCCTCTGCCAGGAGGATTTTCTTGTCGATCACCTGCAGACCTTTTTGCGCAATACCGGTCCTGCAATGAGCCCTTTCAATGCCTGGGTTCATCTAAAGAGCCTGGAAACCCTGGACCTCAGGATGCGAGCGCATTGCCAAAATGCCGAGCATGTCGCGGAGTTTCTCAGCCGTCAGCCCAGGATCCGAAGCGTGCGATATCCCTTCCGCCCCGATCATCCCCAGGCGGCACTCGCCCGGGCGCAGATGAGCGGTGGTGGTGGTGTCGTCACGTTCGAGATCGAGGGTGGCAAAGGGGCTGCCTTTGTACTGGCTCGCCGGCTCAAGCTGATCGACATTTCCAATAATTTGGGCGATGCCAAGAGCCTTATCACCCATCCCGCGACGACCACCCATCAGCGTTTGTCTCCGGAGGCGCGCGCGGAATTGGGTATCAGCGATGGCATGTTGCGTCTCAGTGTTGGGCTGGAGGATCCAGAGGATGTGTGTGCTGACCTCGCGCAGGCGCTCGCCGCGTCCTAAGCGGCCACAACGAGGCAGGGCAGGACTGGTGGAGTTCGCCGCTCGCCACGGTTCAACATGGGTGGGCGGTCGTCTCCTGGCTTGCCGGCAGAGGCGGTTTGGCTGCCGGGTTCTGTCATTCTGGTAAACGTCAAACGCGGGGGAGAGCGATGAGCATTCATCAGGCTGCGGTACGCTGGCAGCATCAGGGTGGAGCCTTTACGTATGACGGCTATAGCCGTGACCACGACATGGTATTTAAGCAGGGCCAGGTCGTCGTTGCCGGCTCGGCGGCGCCGCAATTCAGGGGGCATGCGCACCGCATTGATCCTGAGGAAGCCTTTGTTGCAGCTCTGGCCTCCTGTCATATGCTGAGTTTTCTTGCGATCTGCGCCCGCAAGCGCATCGGGGTTGAAAGCTATGAGGATGACGCCGAGGGCGTGCTCGACACGGGCGAAGCGGGTAGGCTGTGCATCACAGAGGTACGCCTGAAGCCAAGAATTCGCTTTGCTCCCGGCCAGGAACCGGCTCCGGATAAAGTCTCCGAGCTGCACCATCAGGCCCATAGGGAGTGCTTCATCGCCAATTCAGTGCGGACGCAGGTGCGGGTCTCCTGTGCGGGTGGGCAGGGGTAGAAGGAACTGTCATGTGCAACTTTGGGCACCCTTGCGCCTTCCTCACCTCCGGGACGATACTATGATCATGCGTGATCGAACCTCTTCCACCGCCAGCGCCCGCCGCCGTTTCGCCTATGAACAGATTACCAGGGGTATTCGGGTCAGTGTGATTCCCGCCTTCATCGAGGAGCAATCAGACCCCGATGAAGGGGATTTCCTCTGGTCCTATGCGATCACCATCGAGAACACCGGCCCGGAAACCGTGCAATTGCTGTCACGCTACTGGCACATTACCGACGCTCATGGCCGCATTCAGGAAGTCCGTGGTCCCGGCGTGGTTGGCGCCCAGCCTGTCCTGGAGCCGGGTCAAGTCTTTGAATATGAGAGTGGCTGCCCCCTGCCGACACCATCGGGGGCGATGAGCGGGCGTTATCATATGCGTACTGCCAGCGGCGAGAATTTTGAGGTCGAGATTCCGATCTTTCTGCTGGAAAGCCCCTACGAAAGGCGGCAGATCCATTAGCCCGGCTGGCCGGCAGAGGCCTTGATCGAGGCACTGGTTGATCCGCCCCCCGCCTGCGGGCGTAGACTGCCGTGACCGCAACGACCGAGGATGGAAGATCGCCATGCCGCAAGCCCGCCACACCCCCCGCATTCCAAATGCGTCCGTGCCGGCATCTCTTCCCCGCCCCAGTCGGCAGGAAGCGGAGGAGGCCATAAGGACCCTCCTGCTCTGGGCCGGTGATGACCCTACTCGGGAGGGCTTGATCGATACCCCCCAACGGGTGGCCCGTGCCTTCGAGGAGTGGTTTGCCGGCTATCAAGATGATCCGCAGGAATTCCTGACGCGCACCTTCGAGGAAGTCGAAGGTTACGACGAGATGATCGTCCTCAGGGACATCCGCTTTGAATCGCATTGCGAGCATCACCTGGCGCCGATTATTGGTCGGGTCCATATCGGCTATCTGCCGCATAACAAGGTCGTGGGGATTTCCAAACTTGCCCGCGTGGTCGAGGCTTTTGCCCGCCGTCTGCAGGTCCAGGAAAAGATGAATGCTCAGATCGCCAACTGCATTCAGTCAGCGCTCGAGCCAAAAGGGGTGGCTGTCGTCATTGAGGCGACACATCAGTGCATGACGACGCGCGGCGTCCATAAGCCTGGCGTCACGATGGTGACATCGACCATGCTTGGCGACTTCAGGATCAATCCGTTAACGCGGCGCGAATTCCTCTCGGTTATCGGCAATCCACAGTCGAGCCTGGAAGGCTGATCATGGCGTGTGCCCTCGAGATGACGAAGCAACTCATCGCGTTTGACACGACGAGCCGCAACTCCAATCTCGAATTAATCGGCTTTGCCCAAGAGCTGCTGGAAGCTTTGGGTGCCCGGGTGCGTCTGTCCTATGATGGCGGGCACTCCAAGGCCAATCTCTTCGCCAGTTTCGGCCCGAATGCGGATGGCGGGATCGTGCTGTCCGGACACACGGACGTCGTACCGGTTGATGGCCAGGATTGGAGCAGCGACCCCTTTGCTCCTGAGGTGCGCGACGGATGCCTTTACGGACGTGGCAGCGCCGATATGAAGGGCTTTATCGGTTGCGTGCTTGCTCTTGCCGGCGAGTTGGCAGAGGCGCGTCTGCGTGAGCCCGTTCACGTGGCGCTTTCCTATGATGAGGAAGTGGGTTGTGCCGGCGTGACGACCCTGCTGGCCGATCTCAAGGAGGCAGCGATCCGGCCCAGACTCGCCATCATTGGTGAGCCGACGCTGATGCACCCGGTCGGCGCGCATAAAGCGGGCGCGGTATTACTGACACGATGTCATGGCAAGGAAGGACATTCCTCCAAGCCCCATCTTGGGGCCAATGCGGTGATGATGGCTGGGGAGTTCATTGCCTTTCTGGCCGAGTTCGGCGAGGAGCTCAAAGCCGATCAAGACGTG
>JAJZGY010000036.1 GCA_021804785.1 Pseudomonadota bacterium
CCGGAAATTCTTTTGCCCACGCATGGACAGGACGTGAAGCCGCATTATTGTGCCGGACCATGACTAACGAACCATCCCTAAATCGCCCCTCGCCCTCGACCATTGACCTGCTCCTGAGCCGCCGCTCGGGCTCGGCCAAGGCGATGGCCGCGCCCGGGCCCTCCTCATCCGAACTTGCCCTCATCCTCAAGGCCGCTGCCCGCGTGCCCGATCACGGCAAACTCTTTCCCTGGCGCTTCATCGTGTTTGAAGGCGAAGCACGTGCACGCATGGGAGACGTTCTCATCAACGCGCTGGACGACGTTGAGCGGGCAAGTCCGGAGCGTATCGAACAGGAACGCAACCGCTTTCTGCGTGCCCCCACGGTCGTCGCTGTCATCAGCAAGGTCCGCGAGATGATCGCCATTCCAGTATGGGAACAGCAGCTTTCCGCCGGTGCGGCCTGCCAGACTCTGCTGCTTGCTGCCCACAGCCTTGGCTATGTTGGTAACTGGCTGACGGAATGGTGCGCCTACCGACCCGCCGTCAAGGAGGCGCTTGGGCTCTCATCCGGGGAACGCATCGCCGGCTTCATCTATCTCGGGACGTCCGCTCAGGCCCTCGAAGAGCGCGTGCGTCCGAATATGGACCTGCTTGTCACTAAGTTTTGACATGTTACTTGCCGTTAGTTACAGCAGGTCGCATCGCTCATCGCAACCTTGGCGTGTGCAGCCTTAATTGCGTGCTGACCTGCCCAAAGTCCCGTGAGAGCTGCGCGGAAGGGAGCCGAAATGGGCCGCAACATCCTGTTTATTACCACTGACCAGATGCGCTTCGATGCAATCGGAGTGAACGGCCAGAAGATCGCCCGTACACCGGCCATTGATGCTCTGGCCCGAAGCGGTATCAATTACACCCGCTGCCACAGCCAGCATGTGATCTGCATGCCTGCCCGCGCAACGATGATCACCGGTCAGTATGTTTCAACCCATGGCGTCTGGACCAATGGCGTACCTCTGCCACAAGATGCTCCTTCGGTTGCGCAGTGGCTTCACGACAAGAAGGGATATCGCACGGCTTTGATCGGCAAGGCCCATTTCGAACCCTTCCTGGACATGAAATTCCAGTTTTACGAAAACCGCATGGCGAGCCTGAACGAATACGGGCCCTATCGCGGCTTCGACCACATGGAGCTCAGCGCTCATGGCGCCGTGGGGCCGCTGCATTATGCCCGCTGGCTCGCCGCCAAGCATCCGGAGGTAATTGCCAACTTCTATCCGGTTCTGAATCCTGCCATGGTGCAGAACTCGTTTGGCGAAGGTGATACGGGCGCGGTGCAGGTAAAGCGCAACGCAACACCGCGCGCCCTTTATCATACCGACTGGGTTGCCGATCGCACCATCGCCTATCTCAACAGTCTTGGCGATGATGTCGACTGGTTCGTGTGGATGAGCTTTCCTGATCCCCATCACCCGTGGGATCCGCCCGAAGAGGAAATGGGCCGGCATAACTGGAAGGACCTGCCGATCCCGGCCGGCTATCCTGGCAGCCTCGAGAATATTGACGAGATCCTGTCGGCCAAACCTCACCATTGGCGTGAGTGGTGGACCGGCGAACGCGTCACCTGCTTTGAAGCTCCCCCCGATTTTGTCCCGCGTGATCTCACACGGGATCAGTTGCGCGAAATCGATGCGCGCATTCACGTCAAGAACGAATTGATCGATGAAGCCATAGCGCGGGTAATGAACACGCTGGGCGAACGTGGCTGGGACGCCCGCACCGATGTCATTTTCACGACCGATCATGGCGAATTCCAGGGTGACTTCGGCCTTCTGTTCAAAGGCCCGCATCATGTCACCAGCCTGATGCAGCTGCCCATGATTTGGCGTCCGGCGCCCCGTGCAGGAGTGGCACCTGCCAGCGTCTCGGCACCGGTGGGCCAGGTCGATCTGGCTTCAACCTTTTGCGACATCGCCGGCGTCGCACCTGCTCCATGGATGGAAGGACGGCCCTTGCCCCGCAATGCCGAGGAAGGTGCCGGGCGCAGCAGTGTATTCACCGAATGGGATTCGCAGTTTGGCGACCTCAGCATCAGCCTGCGCACACTCTACCGCGACGGTTGGATCATCACCCGCTACGATGCCTCCTCCATCTACGACGGCACCGAGGGCGAGCTCTACGATCTCAAAAACGACCCGCAGCAGTGGCGCAATCTCTGGGACGAGCCCGCGGCGGCCGCAATCAAGGCCGACCTGCTCGATGACCTACGCACCCGCACGCCTCCCCAGCGGGCGCCACGGGTGGCGCCCTACTCCAGCGTCTAACCGGCGCCTCAGGCGATACCGATCAGCTTGTGCATCTGCAGGCTGAGACGCCAGCGCGGGTGGGCCCGGCAATAGGCAACGGCCGCCGCGACATTTGCCTGGCGCTGCGGGCCGTCCATGGGCTGCAGGAAAAAATGCCGAAACTTGAGGCCACCGAAGCGTTCGGGGGGCGCCTCGGCCTGGGGGAATACCAGCTTCAGCTCGTCACCTTCACACAACACCAGAGGAGCGTCGGATTTGGGACTGACACAGATCCAATCAAGCCCCCCAGGCGCCGGCTGAGTCCCATTGGTTTCCACCCCGATTTCGAACCCCTTGCCATGCAGCGCCGCTATCAGCTCACCGTCCAGCTGAAGCAGGGGCTCCCCGCCCGTACAGACCACATAGGGCCGGCCCCCTCCTGGCCAGGCCGCGGCGACGGCCTCGGCAAGCGGGGTCGGGCTAGCAAATCGACCCCCGCCCGGCCCGTCAGTGCCAACAAAATCGGTGTCGCAGAAGCGGCACACGGCCTTCGTCCGATCGGCCTCACGCCCGGACCAGAGATTACAGCCCGAAAAGCGCAGGAAAACTGCGGCACGCCCGCTCTGTGCGCCCTCCCCCTGAAGGGTGTAATAGAGTTCCTTGACCGAATATGTCATGACGCGGACATACGCCGTTTGCAGCCAACCGCCAAGCATGCTTGCCTTCGGCGGGCGGCTGCGACACCGTCTGAAACCTGCAAAAAAGGGATACCTATCTTGATTGGAATGGCTGTCAGCGGCACGGGCCTCTTCACCCCGCCATACGCGATTTCAAATGGTGAGCTGGTTGAAAGCTTCAATGCCTATGTACGGCACCATAACGCGGTACACCAAAGCGCGATTGCCAGTGGCAGCATGGCCGCGCTTGCCGAGTCCTCGAGCGAATTCATTGTCAAAGCCTCCGGCATCAAAAGCCGCTACGTGATGGACAAGAGCGGTGTGCTCGACCCTGCTATCATGTGTCCACGTATCCCCGAGCGTCCCGACAGCGCGCTATCGGTACTCGCGGAAATTGCCGTCGTCGCAGCGCGCGATGCACTCAACGCCGCCGATCGCACGCCACGCGACATTGATGGGGTTCTGGTCGCCTGTTCCAATCTCCAGCGTGCCTATCCGGCGATTGCAATCGAGGTCCAAGACGCGCTTGGTATCGACGGCTTCGGCTTTGACATGAATGTCGCCTGCTCGTCAGCAACGTTCGGCCTTCAGGCCGCTGCCGACATGGTCGCAGCAGGTCATGCCCGTGCCATCCTCGTCTGCAACCCGGAAATCTGCTCCGGGCACCTCAACTTTACGGACCGCGACAGTCATTTCATTTTCGGGGATGTGGCAACCGCGTTCGTCGTAGAAGCTGCTGATCGCGTACAGGGCCACAATGCCTGGCAGATCGTGTCGACCCGCCTCAAGACAAAGTTCTCAAACAATATCCGCAACAATTTTGGTTTTCTGAACCGCACGGCGCCAGAAGGGATCGGCAATCGCGACAAACTTTTCGTTCAGGAAGGTCGAAAAGTCTTCAAGGAAGTCGTGCCCATGGTCAGCGAACTCATCCTCGCTCACCTGTCCGACAATAACATTGCCCCGTCGAGCCTGCGTCGCCTGTGGTTGCACCAGGCAAACATCAATATGAATGACCTCATCGCGCGCAAAGTCCTTGGCCGCGATCCCTTGCCCGAGGAGGCTCCCTGCATCCTCGATGAGTACGCCAATACCAGTTCGGCAGGTTCGATCATCGCGTTTCATAAGCACAGTTCGGATTTGCGCGCGGGCGATTATGGCCATCTGTGCTCCTTCGGGGCGGGCTATTCCGTAGGTAGCGTGATCCTGCGCAAACTTGACGCACACCATGCCTAAGCGTCTGCGTTGAGCTCCATCGCTCCGGCGCAGTCCTCTGCCGTTACCGGCGCAAGGAACGCGGTCCGCGGTACTAATGCATCAAGAACAGCGGCAGTGCCGAATGGCTGACGACATGGCGCGTCACCCCGCCGAAAATCAGCTGCAGCAGTCTGGTGTGACCATACCCTCCCAGCACCAGAAATCCGGCACGCGAGGCAGCGGCGCTTTCCAGAAGTACTTCCCCGACAGGCCTTGCGCCGGCTTCGATGGTGCGAGATTCGGCCCGTACGTCGTGAAGTTTCAGATATTCACAGACCTCACCAAACTCCTGGGGAGCAGAGCCCTGAAAAATCGTGAAAACTTCCACGAATTCAGCGCGCTTGAGATAAGGTAGCGCCGCAGTCAGAGCCCGTGCGCAGGCAAGGCTTCCATCCCAACCTATGGCGATATGGCGGGCAAAATCCTTGGGCGGAACATGGGCGCTCAAGAGCACCGGCCGACCGGTCTGCATCAGCGTCGCATCGAACGCCTCCGCCAGGCCTGGCTTTTCGGACTGACCCAGCGGTCCAAACACTACCATGTCGGACAGT
The DNA here is from genome assembly GCA_021804785.1 of Pseudomonadota bacterium. Lineage (GTDB taxonomy): Bacteria > Pseudomonadota > Alphaproteobacteria > Micropepsales > Micropepsaceae > Rhizomicrobium. The sequence goes on from JAJZGY010000036.1 coordinate 4,750, forward strand.
CGTGCCGCATTGACCACCTGGGTGGCAAAATTGCCCTGCATTTCACGCCAGGACACCGTTACCCTGTCAGACTTCTGCGGCTTGTCCGTCAGAGTGAGACCGGCCTCAGCGACGATCTGCTTCAGCGCGGCACAGGCTTCGGAGGCGGCCTTATCAGCAGCCTCCTTGGCAGCATCGATGATTTCCTGCAGAACCACCCCCGACACGCCTTCACCAAAGAACGGCATGGCTTCAGTCGCATCCGGGCGTACGAACAGCGCCTGGACATGCGCCGCAAACGGGCGGGCCGCCTCAAATGCACAGGCAAGCACATTGGCATCGCGCGAGCCGCCGCTCAGCGGTGCCAGGATTTTGACGTAGGACATGAAAGGTCTCCGTCGTTGACGCGCGCCACACTGGCCCCATCAGCAACGCGCGATCTTTGGTGCAAGTCAAGAACAGTACCTTTCGCATCCGCAACAGCGGCGCCACACCCAAGTGAGGTGCTTCTAGCTGAACCATGGAGGTTTTGGGCGTTCCCTGTTCCTGCCCGTGGCGTAGCTCTCGCCCTGAGCCCGGCAATTTAGTAAACCGCACCATTGTCTTAGCGAGGGATCATGCGCACGCTACCAACTCAACCGCCGCGCGCCTGGCAGCGCATGCTGAGCGGACGCCGCCTTGACCTGCTCAATCCCTCGCCCCTCGATGTGGAGATCGAGGACATCGCCCATGGCCTTGCCCGTGTGGCGCGCTGGAACGGTCAGACCCGGGGCAGTCACGCCTTCTCGGTGGCGCAGCATTGTGTCCTCGTCGAACGGCTGACCGGAGAGCTAAAACCGCGGCTGAGCCGGCAGGGCCGGCTCCTCGCCCTCCTCCACGACGCCCCGGAATATGTGGTGGGCGATCTCATTAGCCCCTTCAAGGCTGCAGTCGGGATCAACTACAAGGATTTCGAGCTGCGCCTGGCCCGCGCCATTCACATTCGTTTTGGCTTGCCGGCGGAGCCCACAAACGAACTTCTGGGCCTCATCAAGCGCGCTGACCATCTTAGCGCCTATCACGAGGCGACCCAGCTTGCCGGCTTCTCCCGCAGCGAGGCTGCCAAGTTCTTCGGTGCCCCGCCCAAGGGCTTGGCGGTGCCGCGGCTCGTGCCCCTCTCCCCCGACCAGGCACAGGCGCAGTTTCTCGAGCGCTTTCAGCGCCTCGCATAATGCATCGACAATCGGGGCCGTCTCGTTTACCTCGAGCACCCAAGGAGGCCCGCCCGCATGAGTATGATCATCGTGACGCCGCTTTCGGCCCTCAAGGCTGGGATACGGCGCTACCAGCCCTCGCACGTGATCACCTTGCTGTCACCTGAACATATGATCGAAACGCCCCAGGGCGTAGCTCCGCTTCACCATCTTCGTCTCTCCGTCAACGATGTCAGCGATCCTGCCACCGCCGAGCAGCCGCCAGCCCCCGACCACGTCGAGGCGATACTTACCTTTGCCGATAACTGGAATGCGGAAAGGCCGCTTTTGGTCCATTGCTGGGCGGGCATCAGCCGTTCCATGGCTGCAGCCTTCATCCTGCTCAATCAGCGCCTAGGTGCCGGTCACGAGATCACCATCGCCAACGCGATGAGGCGGCGAGCTCCGCACGCCTATCCCAATGCACTTTTGGTACGGTACGCCGACATCCATCTTGGTCGCGACGGTGCCATGGTACGGGCAGTAGAAAGCATGGGCCGTGGTCTTGTGGTGGCCGAAGGCGAATGCGTCGAGCTGCCTCTTGCTCTGGATGAGCTCTGATGGCCCGCACCACCGATGTTGTTCGCATCGGGCTTTCTGCGGCCATAGTCTCCATCGCCGAGGAAGTGCCAAGGGTCCTCGCGGTCACCCATCCCGATACACCCGATGGCCTGCCCTTCGGTCCCTTCGATCCGCTGGATCATCGGACACTGGAAAGTGGACTGCGCAGCTGGGTGCGTCAGCAAACCTTGCTGGAACTGCATTATGCTGAGCAGCTTTACACTTTCGGCGATCGCGGACGCCATATGGTCAAGCCAAATGAAGGGCCACGCGTGGTCTCCGTAGGTTATCTCGCGCTGGTGCGCGCGGCCGGTGCCCGGCGTGCGGCACAGACGCAGTGGCAAAACTGGTACGCTTATTTTCCGTGGGAAGACTGGCGCCAAACCCGTCCGCCCATCCTCGATGACATCATTCTGCCCGCGCTCAATGGTTTTTGCCGCAAAGGTCGGGACGCCGCCGAAGTCGCTGCCCGCCGGCAGCGCGTTACCTTATGTTTCGGCGCGATGGGCGCGGGCCGGGACGAGGAACGCGTGCTCGACCGCTATGAGCTTCTTTACGAAGCCGGCCTCGTCGAGGAAGCCGCGCGCGATGGTCGCGCCCATGTTCAGCTGCCCAAGGTCCCGCTCGGACGCAGCATGATATTTGATCATCGCCGCATCCTCGCCACGGCGATCGCAAGATTACGCGGCAAGATGAAATATCGCCCGTTGGTGTTCGAACTGATGGCCTCCACCTTTACCTTGCTCGAGCTGCAGCGGACCGTCGAAGCGATCTCCGGCGTGCGCCTGCACAAACAGAATTTCCGCCGCCTGGTCGAAGGTCAGGGTCTGGTCGAGCGCACCGGAAAACTCTCTGCCAGCACCCGCGGCCGGCCGGCCGAGCTGTTTCGCTTTCGCCGCGAAGTGCTCAGCGAGCGTCCGGCACCGGGCCTGCGCCTCGGCATGCGGCGCTGAGCCTTATTCCGCCCAACCGTCACTCAAAAATCGCTCGGCCATCGCACAATGCATGGCAATGCCACGCGCCATTGCCTGCTCATCGAGGAGCACGCGGTTGGAATGCAAAGCGCAGCAGGAGCGGAAATCCCCGCCCTCTGGCGTGGCGCCCAGAAAATACATGGCACCTGGCACTTCATTGAGGACGTAGGAAAAATCTTCGGCGCCCATGATCGGAGCCGGCATTGTCATCCAGCCGGCCTCGCCAAAAAGCTCGCTGGCAACCTTGCGACCAAGGCGGGCGGCGCGTTCATCGCAGATGGTGACCGGAAACCCAGGTTCGATCTCAAGCTCGGCTTCGCACAAATGTGCGGCCGCGATATGGCTAACCAGGCGTTTGAGGCCCTCATGGGCGTTGGCGCGCGAGACTTTGGAGAAACTTCGGATAGTACCTTCGAGTTCGGCCACTTCCGGAATGATGTTGTTGGTGGTACCCGCGGTGATGCGGGCAATGGTCATGATCACCGGATCGAAGGCTTCGATGCGCCGGGTCACCAGAGCCTGCATAGCCATGACGATCTCGCAGGCGACCGGAATGGGGTCAACGGCATTGTGTGGCTGGGACGCATGCCCGCCTTTGCCGGTGATCTTCAGCTTGATCTTGTCGGCCGCAGCCAGCAGCGGGCCGGCCCTGCCGGCCAGAATCCCCGACGGCACGTTGGGGGTCACATGCAGTGCGAAGGCAGCATCCGGCAAGGGATTGATGATGCCGTCCTTGAGCATTTCGCGGGCACCATGATGGCCTTCCTCACCCGGCTGAAACATAAAGTAGACAGTGCCCGCGAGGCGGTCGCGATGAGCGCAGAGCGCCTTGGCCGCCCCAACCAGCATGGCAACATGGGTGTCGTGACCACAGGCATGCATCGACCCAGGATGGCGCGAGGAGAACGGCAGGCCAGTCTCTTCGGTCAGTGGCAGGGCGTCGGTGTCCCCACGTAGCAGCACCGTGCGGCCATTAGCCGGCCCCTTGAGCACGGCAATAAATCCAGAGGTTGAGGGCCCTTCGCGGTATTCGAGGGGCAGGCCGGACAGAGCCGCCTTGGCCTTGGCCGAGGTCTTGGGATTGAACAGCCCCTGTTCGGGTTCCTCGTGGATCGTCCGCCGCAGCTGGATGGCCTCACCCAAGAGATTTTCGCCCATTTCCACCCAAAGCCGGCTGTCCTGTCGATCCATAAAAAATCCCTCGTCGTTGCGAACGCCAATTCGCCCCTAAGGGCTTGCGGAAGTCAACGCCGCGCCCTGGCGCCGCAGGCGCTGGGCTGGAGATATTTTCGCTTGACGGATTTATGCTCAACTGTAGCATATTCGGGTCACAGGGGCCGGCTGCTTGAAGGCCGGTTATTTCGGACTATATTTATGCTCAATTAGAGCATAATAGGGAGGCGGCTATGGACCGTGTCACGACAGGAGGACCTCAGTCCCGGGCCTATACCCCGGCAGTGGCGGCGGCGACCCGCGACGCCTATGACCGCCTTGCCCATGTCATACCCGCGATCGAATGGCCGGTGCACGCGCCCTACATCGCAGCCATCAATGCACTCAAGAAACAGAAAAATGCGGTGATCCTCGCCCACAATTACATGACGCCGCAGATCTATCATGGCGTCGCTGACTTTGTCGGCGATTCGCTGCAGCTGGCGCGTGAAGCCGCCAAGACCGATGCCAAGGTCATCGTGCAGGCCGGTGTGCATTTCATGGCCGAAACGGCCAAGATCCTCTCGCCCGACAAGACCGTTCTCATTCCCGATCCTCGGGCTGGCTGTTCGCTCGCCGCCTCGGTCACTGCTGCGGATGTGCGGCTGCTTAAACAGAAATATCCAGGTCGCCCGGTGGTCACCTATGTCAACACGTCCGCCGAGGTCAAAGCCGAGAGCGACATCTGTTGCACCTCCTCCAATGCCGTGGCGGTGGTGGAAGACATCGCCCGGGCCTGGGGTGTGGATCAGGTGATCATGATCCCGGATGAATATCTGGCCGCCAATGTCGCGCGCAAAACCGCTGTCCGGATCATCGCGTGGAAGGGGCGCTGTGAAGTTCATGAGCGTTTCACCGCCGCCGAACTACGTGGCTATCGCGCTACCAATCCCGGCATCGTCATTCTCGCCCACCCTGAGTGTCCGCCCGAAGTCATTGACGAAGCCGATTTCGCAGGCTCCACCGCCGCCATGATCGGCTATGTCGGCACCCACCGGCCTGCGCGGGTAGTGATGGTCACCGAATGCTCCATGAGCGACAACGTTGCTGCCGAATATCCCGATGTCGAGTTCGTGCGCCCGTGCAATCTGTGTCCGCATATGAAGCGGATCACGCTTGAAACCATTCTCTGCGCCTTGGAAAACATGGAACACGAGGTGACCGTTGATGACGCCGTCGCCAAAAGGGCGCGGGCCGCGGTGGAACGTATGTTGGCCGTGCCGACACGCCCCATGGCAAAAGCAGCGGCCTGACCGGCCATGGCCCAGGAACACGACAACATTGTCGATCTTCCCGGCGCCCTGATCCTCGGCGCCGGGATCGCCGGCCTCTTCACCGCGCTCAAGCTGGCGCCTTATCCCGCCTTCGTGCTCGCAAATACCCCAGCAGGTGAAGCCGGATCGAGTGCCTGGGCCCAGGGCGGGATTGCCGCCGCCGTGGCCGAAGGTGACAGCTGGCTCGCCCATTGTGCGGACACTGTCGCGGCTGGTGCAGGGATCTGCGATACACGCATCGCCGAACTGGTCACGCGCGACGCTGCCGCGCGCATCGCCGATCTGGTCGAACTCGGTGTCCCCTTTGATCGCAGCGCCAACGGCCGGCTCAGTGTGGGTCGCGAAGCGGCACACAGCGCAGCCCGCATCGTCCATGTCGCCGGCGATCGCGCCGGTGCGGAAGTTACACGCAATCTTGCCCGCGCCGCCCAGGGCTGCGCTTCGGTACGACTGCTGGAGGGCTTTCATGCCCTCGATCTGGCGCTCGAAAATGGCCGCGCTGTTGGCCTTTTCGTGCGCGCCGGCAGTGGCCCGAGAAGTCGGCTGATGCTGCTGCGCGCCCAGGCCATTGTTCTCGCCAGTGGCGGGCTTGGCTCACTCTTTGCCGTCACCACCAATCCGCCAGAAGCCCGCGGCCAGGGCCTGGGCATGGCGGCTCGCGCTGGTGCCCGTATCGCCGATGCCGAATTCGTGCAGTTTCATCCCACGGCCATCGCCGTCGGACGCGATCCGGCGCCACTTGCCACCGAAGCCTTGCGCGGAGCTGGTGCACATCTCATCGACGAGAGCGGCCGGCGCATCATGAGCAGCGTCCATGATGGGCTCGAGCTGGCACCACGGGACGTGGTTGCCCGGGCGATGCACCGCGAAATCGCCCAGGGCCACAGCGTCTTTCTCGATTGCCGCAATGCCATCGGGAGATCTTTTGCAGAGCGTTTCCCGACCGTTTATGGCGCCTGTGCCGCAGCGGGCATCGATCCTGTCACCATGCCAATTCCGGTAGCTCCGGCGGCCCACTACCATATGGGCGGTATTGCCGTTGATGACTGCGGGCGCAGCTCGCTCGCGGGCCTCTGGGCGGTCGGGGAATGCGCATCCACCGGCCTTCATGGCGCCAATCGCCTTGCCTCCAACTCTCTGCTGGAAGCTTTGGTGTTTGGAGCCCGGGCCGCGCAGGACGTCGCAGGGCAGCTACCGTCGCGCATGACCAGCGTCTGCCCGCCAGAACCCGCACCAGGCGCTGCCAACATGGCGGTGCCGGAACGCCTGCGCCAAATCATGAGTCGCCAAGTCGGACTGGAACGCGACGATGCCGGACTGAGGATTGCACTCTGTGGCATCCTTGCGCTCGAACGCGCCGCAGCCCAAGAGCCCTCGCTCCTCAATATGACAGCCGCCGCCAAGCTTGTCGCGGCCGCCGCATTGCGCCGCCAGGAGAGCCGTGGCGCGCATTTCCGCAGCGATTATCCTCATACCTTGTCCGACGGCGCACGTTCCTTCCTGAGCCTCGAGGAGGCGCACCGCATCGCCCTCGAGCAGGATTGCGCCACGGCCACGAAAGTCTCGGCGGCATGATCAATTCTGCCTTTACGCGCCCTCCACATGCGCTCATCTTCGAGCCCTTGGTGCGCGCGGCCTTGATCGAAGATCTCGGCCGGGCCGGCGATCTCACTTCAGATCTCACCATTCCTGCGACAGCCAGGGCGAAAGCAAGACTGGTGGCGCGTAAAAAAGGTACTATCGCCGGCGTGATTGCGGCTGAAACCGCCTTCCACCTTGTCGATCCAGGCGTAGAGTTTCGCTGCGACCAACCAGACGGCTCAACCGTAGAAGCCAATACGGTCCTCGCCACCATCGAGGGTCCGGCGCGAGCATTGCTTTCGGCGGAGCGCGTAGCACTCAATTTTGCCGGTCATCTGAGCGGAGTGGCCACCGCCACCCGTGCCCTCGTTGACGCGGTCGCAAGCACCAAGGCACGGATCGTCTGTACCCGCAAAACGCTTCCCGGATTGCGCACGCTGCAGAAATACGCGGTTCGCTGCGGCGGCGGCTTTAACCACCGCTTCGGCCTCGACGATGCCGTGCTCGTCAAGGACAATCATCTCGTTGCGGCGGGGGGGATCGGGCCAGCCGTAACCCGGCTGCGTACCGGACTTGGACACATGGTCCGCATTGAACTAGAGGTTGATACGTTGACGCAGCTGGAGGAGGCCCTCAGTCTTGGTGTCGATGCCATACTTCTCGACAATATGTCGATCGCCGACCTCAAGCTTGCGGTTGATCTGTGCAAGGGCCGCGCCGTCCTTGAGGCCTCTGGCAATGTGACCATTGCCACTGTACGGGCCATCGCCGAAACCGGTGTCGACTACATCTCCTCTGGCGCCATCACCCATTCTGCTGCCAATCTCGACCTCGGCCTCGATTTCTGAGGGGCATACAACGAGTACTCTTGGCCTTCCTGGCACAGCCCGGCTAGAGTGCAGGGGTACACGGGGAGGATGGGGGTCTTGGTTCCGGGTCGTAGCATCATTTTGAACATGAGGCGGCACGCCATGCGCTGCGCGGCACATGTCTGACACGTCCATCGCGGGCAAGGCCCGTGGTCGCAAAACCATTTTCATCACCGGCGCGGCCAGCGGCATGGGCCGGCAGACAGCGCGACTGTTTCGACAGAAGGACTGGTTCGTCGGTCTCACCGATGTCAATCGCGACGGCCTTCGCCTGCTCGAAGAAGAAATCGGCAGCGACAACTGTTATGCCGGCTGCGTTGACGTTGCCGACAAGCAGGCCCTGGATGGAGCATTGGCTGATTTTGCCAAGGACAGTGACGGCAAGCTCGACCTGCTCTTCGCCAATGCCGGTATTGGCGAAAGTGGCTGGTTCGAAGATGTGCCGTTTGATGCCGCTGTGCGCCTGGTTCAGGTCAATCTCATCGGTGTCATCGCCAGCATCTATGCAGCGCTGCCCTTGCTCAAGGCAACCCCAGGCTCACTTGTCTTCATTACCTCATCATCCTCGGCAACACACGGCATGCCACGCATTGCGGTCTACTCGGCTACCAAGTTTGCCGTCAAAGGTCTCGCCGAAGCGCTTTCAATCGAGTTCAGCCGATTTGGCGTACGGGTTGCCGATGTCCTGCCCGGGCTCATCGACACAGCAATCCTGCGGAACACCCCCAACCGCTCAGGAGACCGCAGCAAACCGAGCGAGGATGTCTTCTATTCGACTGCGCCCAAACGCGGCATGTTCCGTTTGCTGGCACCGGAGACCGTAGCCCAGACGGTATGGGCCGCTTACCAGGAGCCCCACCAGGTACACTGGTACGTGCCGCGGGAGCTGGCGTGGATTGACCGGCTTAAAGGCATATTCCCCGGGCTCATCCGCGAGCGCATCGCCCGCCAGATGGCCCGCTTCAACAGCGAATAAGACGCGCCGGAGACGGTATAATGAGCGATCATCTCGCTGCGCCAATGGGGCTGCCCTTTAGTCTCGCCGTGCGCGCTGGCGAGACGCTCTATGTATCCGGCCAGATCGGTACCTTGCCGAACAGCATGATCCTGGCCGAAGGTGGTATCGAAGGCCAAAGCCGCGCGATGATGGAAAACCTCCGCATCATCCTGACCGCCTATGGTCTTGGCTTTGGCGAGGTCGTCAAATGCACCGTCATGTTGGCCGACATGAACGACTGGCCTGCTTTCAACCGCGTCTATACCGCCTATTTCGACCCCGTGCGACTGCCCGCCCGCTCCGCCTTCGGCTGCAATGGCCTCGCTCTGGGTGCCGCCGTCGAAATGGAGTGCATCGCCCGCTTTGCCCACAACGAAAGCTGAGCACCGCTCAACGCGCACGCCACTCCTCGGCGCTCTGTCCATAAATCTGGGCTTTGTAGTCGACCAGAGGTGGCGGCAGGAGCACCTCTGCCTGCCAGCGCGACCCCAGGCGCCGCGCGAGTGCAATAGACGGAGCATTCTCGGCGGCAATGCAGTGGATCACCTGAGACCAGCCCAAACTGCCAAAAACATGGTCAAGACAGGCGGACGCTGCTTCATAGGCATAACCCTTTCCCTGGGCCGCAGGGATCAGTCCCCACCCCACCTCCTGCCCCGGCCAGCCCTCCGGCTGCCAGGCCCCTACTCGCCCCAGCCAGTCACCGGTCTTTTTGTCCAGAACCGAAAACATTCCAAAACCGCGCAACTGCCAGTGTCCAACCAGCGTGGCAAAGGAGCGCCACGCCGCCGATCTTGTCATCTGGCCACCGATAAAGCGCGCCGTATCGGCATCCGCCATCATCGCGGCGTAGGCGTCAAAATCGCCCTCGCCAGGGGCGCGCAGCACAAGTCGCGCGGTGGTGAGAATCGGGGTCGTCACAGCGGAATGTTGTCGTGCTTTTTCCACAGCGCGGGAACCTGCTTGTTCTTCAACATGCGCAGAGCCCGGGCAACGCGAAAACGTGTTCCGCGCGGCTGGATCACCTCGTCAATGTATCCGCGGCTGGCGGCAATGAAGGGATTGAGAAAACGATCCTCATACTCCTTTGTGCGGGCCGCAAGCTTCTCCGCATCCTTGGCCTCTTCGCGGAAGATGATCTCGACCGCGCCTTTCGCACCCATCACGGCAATCTGGGCGGTCGGCCAGGCGTAGTTGACATCCGCCCGAATGTGCTTGGACGCCATCACGTCATAGGCGCCGCCGAACGCCTTGCGGGTGATCACCGTGACCTTGGGAACCGTCGCCTCGGTAAAGGCAAAGAGCAGCTTGGCACCATGCTTGATCAGCCCGCCATATTCCTGCGCGGTGCCAGGCAAAAATCCCGGAACGTCAACAAAGGTGACCAGAGGAATGTTGAAGGCATCGCAGAAGCGCACAAACCGTGCCGCCTTGCGCGACGCGTCGCTGTCAAGTACGCCGGCAAGGACCATCGGCTGGTTGGCGACAAAGCCGACCGTCGAGCCCTCGATACGTCCAAAGCCCGTCAGGATATTGCGTGCAAAGGCACCACCGATTTCGAAGAAATCACCTTCATCGGCAATCTTGGTGATCAGCTCCCGCATGTCGTAGGGCTTGTTGGGATTTTCTGGCACCAGCGTGTCGAGGCTGGGCTCCTCGCGTGTCGCGGTGTCGGCAGACGGCCACACCGGCGGCTTCTCACGGTTGCTGAGCGGCAGAAAATCGTAGAGCCGGCGCATTTCTTCAAGCGCGATGACATCGTTTTCATAGGCACCGTCGGCCACCGACGATTTGCTGGTATGCACCTTGGCGCCACCGAGCTCTTCGGCGGTGACAACCTCATTGGTCACCGTCTTGACCACGTCCGGGCCCGTCACAAACATGTAGGACGTATCGCGCACCATGAAGATGAAGTCGGTCATCGCAGGCGAGTAGACGTCACCGCCGGCACAAGGCCCCATGATCACGCTGATCTGTGGTATCACGCCCGACGCCAGAACATTGCGTTTGAATACCTCGCCATACCCCCCGAGGCTGCCAACACCTTCCTGGATGCGCGCCCCGCCGGCATCGAGCAGCCCGATCACCGGCGCCCCATTTTGCATCGCCATGTCCTGGATCTTGCAAATTTTCTGGGCATGGGTCTCGGACAGCGAGCCACCAAACACCGTGAAGTCCTTGGCGTAGACATAGACCATACGCCCATTGATGGTACCCCACCCGGTTACGACGCCGTCACCGGGGATAACATTCTTGTCCGCCCCGAAGTCGCTGTTGCGATGCTCGACGAACATGTCGAACTCCTCGAACGAGTTCGGATCCAACAGCACTTCGAGGCGTTCACGTGCGGTCAGCTTGCCACGGGCATGCTGGGCCTCAATGCGCCGTTCGCCACCGCCCAGGCGCGCGCGTTCGCGACGGGCATCAAGTTCAAACAGGATATGCTTCATTAACAGGCCTCCAGGACGGCGGGGGCGCAGAGTGGTGACTTACGTCCCACCGGTCAAGCGTCAAGGTCCTAGCGGACAGCCGACTTGCCGTAGCGGATCACTTGGACCTTCTCGAGCGTGACAAGGCCCGAGTCCATGATGGCATCGAGTTCAGGCAGAAAGGCGGTGATCTTGTCCTTACTGTCAACAATCTCGATCACCAGCGGCAGGTCCTGGGACAGGCGCAGGATCTTGGTGGTATGCAAGTGGCTCGATGCGCCAAAACCCATGGGGCCACGTAACACGGTGGCTCCGGCAAGTCCGGCCGCTTTGGCCTTAAGCACGATTGCCTCATAAAGTGGCCCACCGTCACTGCGGTCATCCTCACCGACAAAGATGCGCAACAACATGGCTTCGCCAGGCAACATGTTGGGGCTGCCTGCCGTCGCCCCAACCGTGCCATCGGCGCCCGTCTGCGTCACCATATCAGGCTCCCTTCAACTGGTTGAGCGCGTTGGCGCAGATTACGCCAAGCCAGACCGAAACCAGACAGGCGGTCACTGAACCCGCGACATTAAAACCAGCATAGCTCCATTCGCCGTCCTGCATCAGCGCGAGGGTCTGCAGAGAAAACGACGAAAACGTCGTAAAGCCGCCGCAGATACCCGCCATCACGAACTGACGGCCCATGGAGCCGACGAACACCCGTCCGTCCGGTGCCGTCAATGCGCCGAAAAAGCCGATGACAAACGAGCCTATTATATTGACCGCAAGGGTGTCGAAGGGAAAGGTCTCGCCGATGGAACTGGCAACCAACCCTGAGAGCCCGAAGCGGGCCATGCTGCCCAGCGCACCGCCGAGCCCGACCAGCAGATAAAGCTTGTATCCCATAGACTCCTGCCATAGCTCCAACAGGCAGGTTGCGTCCGCGACGAACCCGCACCATGTTCTTGGGCAGGAGTCATCAGCTTTGGCATCCAAGAAGATGCGTTCGGCGGTTTCGGGGGACCCCATCCCCATCGCCCACAACCTGACCAATTTCGAAGGCAGCGTCAATCGCATGGACGGCAAAGGCGTTACGACGGCCATAATCGCAGAGGACGAAGGCGGGATCAGGCTTGATCGCTGGTTCCGCCGTCACTTCCCCGCACTGTCTCACGTTCAGCTGGAAAAGCTGCTGCGCAAAGGCGAAGTCCGGCTTGACGGCAAGCGTGTCAAGGCGTCTGACCGGCTGAGCGTCGGCCAGACCATGCGCCTGCCCCCTCAGATTGGCCATCTGCCGGCCTCAGCTCCTGCCGCTCACCCACCAACGCAGGACGCCGGCCTGATTCGCGCACTGGTGCTGCATGCCGACGATCAGGTATTTGTTCTCAACAAACCGAGCGGACTTGCCACCCAGGGCGGCTCGGGATTGACCCGCCACGTCGACGGCATGCTCGATGCCCTGACGGAGGGCCGCCGCCAGAGACCACGCCTGGTTCATCGCCTCGACCGCGATACCTCGGGCGTGCTAATCGTTGCCCGCACGGTCCCCGCGGCTGCCACGCTCGCCGAAGCCCTGCGTCACCGCGATGCCAGCAAGATTTATTGGGCACTCGTGATGGGGATCCCCAAACCGCAGAGTGGTACCATCAAGCTTGCCCTCGCCAAGCGCAGCGTCCCGGGTGGCGAGGAGCGTATGGTACCAACCGAGCGACACGCCGAGGACGCCAAAGCGGCGATTACGGACTATCAAGTGCTCGGTGTCGCCGGACGCAGCTATGCCTGGCTCGCTGTCAAGCCTGTCACCGGGCGCACGCACCAGATCCGCGTCCACCTGGCAGCGATCGGACACCCCATCATCGGTGACCACAAATATGGCGGTAATGCCGCAGCCGGTAGCGGTGAAATCGCGGATCGGCTGCATCTGCACGCCCGCAGCATTGACATCGCCCATCCGGCCGGTGGCCGGCTCAGGGTCACCGCACCCTTGCCTCCTCACATGATGAAGACATGGAAGCTTCTCGGATTTGATCCTGATACGCAGATCCAGCCGTTTGCGCCGCGCCGTTCCGCTACGGCATGATCGACGTTCGCCCATCCTGCCCTCACACCGCCGCGCAACCGGACACTGCCGAATGACGAGACCACGCCCCAAGCGCTTTTACACCAAGGTAACCGCTGAACCCCGCCCGGAGGGCATTGCTATACTGCTCGACGGCAAGCCCATCCGTACCCCTGGCGGCGCCACTCTTCTGCTGCCGACCCATGACCTTGCAGAGGCCATCGCCGCTGAATGGCAGGCCCAGCGCGAGCATATAGACGCACAGACTATGCCGCTCCTGCGCCTTGCCAACACCGCGCTAGAACGCATTCCACAGACACGCGCCGGCGTGATTGTGCAGCTGTTGGAATATGGACGGCATGATCTCTTATGTTACCGCGCCGAAGCCCCTCAGAGCCTGATCGTGCACCAGGTCGAGCAGTGGCAACCTCTCCTCGATTGGATCAGCGCGGCTTACAGGATTGCCTTGCAACCAACGCAGGGCATCGCCCCCGTCGCGCAGAGCACACAAAGCATCGAGGCCCTAAATACACTGCTGCAAGCTCTCGATAACTTTGCCCTTGCCGGCGTGTCGGCAGCCACAGCGCTGACTGGATCGATCGTTCTGGCCCTGGCAGTACGCGCTGGACGCCTCGATGCGTCAACAGCCTTTCGCCTTGCCATCCTCGAGGAAGCATTTCAGGCCGAGCACTGGGGTGTTGATGCTGAAGCCGAAGCACGCCAGCAACGCATTGCCAGGGAACTTGCAGACGTGGTCGCATTCCTGCGCCTTGCAGATGCGCGCTCGCCGTGAACACTTAACGCACGCGGTAATGATAGCGATAAAGTTCCCGCGCAAAGCCGAGGCGGCGGTATAGCGCCAGTGCCGGCGCATTGTTTGCCTGCACCTGAAGACAGGCGCCACTTGCGCCCTGCGCGATCCCCCAGGAAAAGAGGCCAAGAAGCGTACCCCGCGACAACCCCTGTTGGCGATAGGCAGGATCGGTCGCCACCCATTGCAGGCTCATGATGCGATCATGCACCACGCCGTAGGCCAGCGAGACGATCCTGCCGTCCTGCTTTACCGAGGCAAAGGCGGTGGGCAGCGAGATCAGTTCAAACCGACGCAGGTGCAGCTGGGTGTGCGCATCGCTGCGTCCCGTGAAACGCTGATGGGTACAAATCCATTCACGCGAGGCCTTTGCCGCGATGGCAAAGGACGGCGAGCTTTGGCCTTGCACACACGCGCTCAGATCCAGGAACAGTGTGAGCGTCTCGTCTTGGGGCGCAAAACCTTCCCGCGCGAGATGACGTTCGAATAACGGAGCATCGAGCGAGCGTACCCGAAAGATGAGAGGCAGCTGATGAGACTGATAGATGCGTTCGCAAAACGCGAGGTTGCGAGCCAGTGGCGCACGTGGTGGCGCGATCACCCAGACCGAGTTGGTGCGACGACTTTCTCCGCCGGACAAACGGATGATCCAGCCATCGTGAAAGATTCCCTTGAGCGCGGGCCATGCATTAAATGCAGCGTCCTCGGCGCATTGACAGAGCCGATCCATCTTCCTCTCCGTGATGGCCGGTTCCGCAGACGTAAAAAAACCCCGCGCAACCGGCGGGGTTAAAGCGTCTCTTACGCGACGACAGACACCTACCCGCCCCTCTGCAAGAGTTGGCGACGTCGGTTGCTGTGTACGCAGTGTGTCATGCCCGAGACTTAGCACATGGCATGCGTCCATGCCAGCCGCCAAAACTGTCGCCGGATTAATAGCCCTGCGGCGCCTTTGCGGCATCCGGATCGGCACGTTCATAGGCCAGGCTTGCCGCCAGCACACCGCCATCATCGAACATCCGCCCGACGATCTGCAGTCCCACCGGCAAGCCCTGCGAAGTAAACCCGCAATTGACGGAGGCTGCGGGCTGCTGCGTTAGATTGAAGGGAAAACTGAAGGGTGTCCAAGCCATCCAGGCATTGCCATCGTCATCAAGCGGGGTCAGCCGTTCGGTTTCAAAGGCGGGCGTCGCCACCGCGGGAGTGATGAGGAAATCATAGGTTTCCATAAACTGCCGCAGTCCTGCGCCATAGGCACCGCGCTGAAGGTTGGCCGCCATGTAATCCCTGAGCGCAAAGCCTGCGCCCTCGTCGGCCATTTTGCGCAGCGGAATTTCGAGCAAGGCCTTCTTTTGCTCCGGCAGATCGGCCAGCAGATACCCCGCACCCGCCCACCACAGGGTGCGGAAAATCTCTCCCGGATTGCCCCCGGGCGGATCGACCCGCTCCACCCTTGCGCCCATCCGTTCGAAGCGCTGTGCAGCTTTTTCGACCAGGCTTTCCACCTCCGGTACGATGCGTGTGACATAGCCAAGACGTGGCGAATAGGCGATGCGCCTGCCTTTGAGACTTTCTTCGGCGCGCACCGGATAGTCCTCCGCACTGGTGGGCAAGCCATGCCAGTCGCGCGCATCTGGCCGGGCAATGATGTTCAGGAGCATGGCGCTATCGCGCACCGAACGGCTCATGGGCCCGACATGGGCTACCGTGCCGAAAGGCGACAACGGCCAGGCCGGTACCCGCCCGAAACTCGGTTTAAGACCATAAGTACCGGTAAAGCTCGCCGGAATGCGGATCGAACCACCGCCATCGGTGCCGAGCGCAAGTGGACAAAGCCGGGCTGCCAGTGCCGCAGCCGAGCCACCCGATGACCCACCGGGGGTCCGCGTCAAATCCCAGGGGTTGCGTGTGACCCCCGTCAGTGGCGAATCGGTACAGCCCTTCCAGCCGAATTCGGGCGTCGTCGTCTTGCCGATCAACACTGCGCCCGCTTCGCGCAGCCGCGCGACCGACGGCGCATCCTCAAGCCAGGGCCCCTTCGCCTCGATCGTCAGCGAGCCGCGTCGTGTCGGCCAGCCTTTGGTCAGGAGCAGATCCTTAATGGCCACCGGTACACCATCGAGTGCCGACAGCGGCGTGCCCGCCAGCCAGCGCTCCTGTGAGGCCTCGGCCTGGGCCAGGGACGCGGCGTCGTCGACGTGACAAAAGGCATTGATCCGGGCATCAAATGCAGCGATGCGGGTCAAACACGCCTGCGTGACCTCCACGGGCGAGAGCGCGTGGCGCGCATAGGCCGCCGAAAGTTCAAAGGCGCCCATCTCATGGATGTCCATGATCATCACTCCTAATTCACGCGTGTGAGGGGTGCTTCCTCGCCCATTTCAATCAGGCGCAGCGTGTGGCCGTCATGCTCAAAGATCGTGATTGATGCATTGGCCGGTGAGAACACCAAGGTGCGCTCGTCCTGAAGGGCGGCGCCCGCCGCAACATTGATGGCCACATAGTGGCTGAAGATGACGCAATTCTCATCAAGCGACAGAAGGGCACGGATCAGCGTGCTGCGCCAAGCTTTCAGCCCCGGATCGACATCACTCCAGCGTCCCTGCATGAAGTCGCGCAGCCAGATGACCCGCGCCGCCAGATCCGGCGTCGGTGACGGAATTTCCGAGACCGCCGGATCAATATTGGCGTTCACCTTCCAGAGCGCTTCAAGTGGCGCGGCCGTTTCACGTGCCCGTCGGAGCGGGCTGGAACGCAAGGCCATCCGCGGCAAAAGGTTCAGGCGTTCAGCCGCTGCGGCAGCCTGGCTCAGGCCGAGCACATCAAGACCGGGGTCGGCGTCCTCTCCGAATCCGGCAGCAGCCTTGCCGTGCCGTACGAGATAAAGTTTTGGCATCACGATACACATTGATTGGCACCCAAAGCTAAGCCGTTCTCTTTGAGGCTCGCAAGAGCAGAGCGGGGTCATGGCAGAAGCGCGGGGTTGTACCGGCAATTTGCCTGCGTCACCCTGGTCGGGAGAATGAGGCCTGCTTCATCACCTCCCGAGCCCGTGGGGGCCCTGCACGCAATATGCGCACCCGTCCCTGCCCCCTTGGGGCCGGCTATGCGCGGAAGGTGAAGAGGTTGGTGCCGTTGCCCGGCCCTACATGCCCCGTTTGTCCCAGCATGTCGGCCTGCATCATGTAATCAAGCGTGGCGTCATCTTCCGGAGTGTTGGCAAGAAAGCGGCGATCATCCTCTAGCCGCCCTATCACAATGCCAAAGCGCGAGCGCTTACGGTCGGTCACCACCGTATAGGTTTCAATCTTTGCCAGACCGAGGGGATGCTCCTCGACCCGAGGATGGGCCATGGCATCGAGTTCCTTCTGATAGCTGTAAGGATCCTCACGCTGCCACGGTCCCTCGAAAGGCGTGGTCGAGTAGATGCCAATCGAATGCTTTGTGACGTACCAGCCATTGCCGGTGACGAGGCCAAAGCGACCCTGCGCAGCCCGGCACTTTTCCATCATCGTAACAATGGAATGCATCACGTAATCGTTCCCAGGACCACCAAAATAGGGCAATCCCCCGGTGACGGTCAGCCCTCGCGGATCATCCTCGGCGATGTCAAGCTCGACACAACCGATTTGCACCGCACTCGGAAAGCAGGAATACAGATCGATAAAGGCCATGTCGGCGATGCTCTTCTGCGCCATGGCCAATGCCTTGCGTCCCATCATGCGGATCGCCGGCGAGGAGTGATAATTGATCCGCTCGCTCACGTTCCAGATGTCATTGGCGTCGCCGCAGCCATGCAGAAAAACCCATTTCTCGCGCGGGATACCGAGCTCGAGAGCCTTGCCGACGGAGGTCATGACCACAGCCGCACTCATGTCGACTTCGATCACGGCATTGAGATATTTGGTGTAGGGAAAGCCAACAAAGCGGTTGCGCTCTGAGGGTGTCGCGATCGCTTCCGGAGAGCGAAATGTCCCAAACCACGCATTTGGGTTTTCAGATGCGACGCGGGAAAAAGGCGAGAAAAAATCTCCCAGCCAGCGCAGATGTTCCTGTGGCGTATGGCGTTTCTGACCACGCAGCGCGTTTTCAAACAGCGCATAGGTATTGACCGGAAAGCGCAGACCATATGCCGCTTCATAGGCATTGGCTCCTGCGCGCATATCGCCGATTTCCTCGGGATCACTGCCAGGATCCACATCGGCCAGCTTTTGCCAGCCAAGATCCACACCCAACTTCATCGCTCCCAGGAAACTGGCGAGATATTCCGCGCCGGCCAGAAGCGCCGCCTGGCATTGCCCGCGGGCAATCTCTTCGGCCGTGCGGTTGACGAGCCATTGCGGCGTGTTACCACCGGTCGCTGTGTAAAGCATACGCTGTGCCGATAGACCTAGGCGTCGGGCCAGCGCCAGAGGGGGATTGCGAAACAGCCGTTTGGTCAAGCGTCCCTGATCACCTGGGGAATCCGCGGTGAAGCGCACCACGGCCACCGTGTCGATGGCATCCGCAAGGCCGGAAGCGGCTGCGTCTGCGAGGGCGGCACGGGCCGGCTTAACCAACATTCCGATGGGATCAAGCCCGTCCGCAAGTCGACCCTCGCGGGCAGTACGCTGCGTGAACTGCCCGCAACCAACCAGGATCGGCGTACGCGGATCAATGGCATTCATGTTTCAGACCTTTCTTTTTTGCAAATAGCGCTGAAGCCGCGTGATCGCCTCTGCAAGCACCTCTTGACGCTTGCAAAAAGCGAAGCGCACAAGGTGATCGGGCGTTGCAGTTTCAAAAAACGGACTGAGCGGCACCAACGCGACCTTGGCCTCTTTGACCAGACGCAGGCAGAAATCGCGGTCGCTTTCCGCGCTCAAAGTACGGATTGAGGCTGTCAGAAAGTAGGTGCCCTCGCACGGCATAAGTTCAAAGCCAAGTTCAGTGAGGGCCGAAGCAAGAAAATCACGCTTGGCCTGCAACGCATCGCGCAGACCAAGAGTAAACCCCATCTCGTTTTCAAGTCCGTAGGCTATGCCCAGCTGCAAGGCCGGCGAGGTCGTAAAGGTCAGGAACTGGTGCGCTTTGGCAGCAACCTCCACCAGCGCTGCCGGACCGGTGACCCAGCCAACCTTCCAGCCAGTCAGCGAAAACATCTTGCCTGCTGAGCCAACACGCAGCACCCGATCCTCGAGTCCCGGGATCGCCAGCGGCGAGAGGTGCGGCACGCCATCAAAAGTGAGATGTTCATAGACTTCATCGGCTATCACTGCCGCGCCACTGGGTCTGACCACCTCGGCCAGCACCTCCAGCTCTGCACGACGGAACACCCGTCCGGCCGGATTGAGAGGGGTATTGACCAGAACAGCGGCGGTACGCGGGCCGACCACCGCGGCAAGGCTCTCGCGACGCAGCTCAAATTCGGGAGGCTCGAGAACCACACGGCGCACCTCGGCCCCGGCACTCTGGGCGATCGGCCGATACGAATCATAGGCCGGCTCGATGACCACAACCTCGCGGCCGGCACTGGCCAGACCATAGATGCAGCAAGCCAGAGCCTCAGTAGCTCCCGAGGTCACCAACACCTCACGGTCCGGATCAAAATCAAAACCGTGAAAGCGTTTGGCATGGGCAGCGATGGCCGCACGCAGCGCTCCCATGCCTCGCGTCGGCGGGTACTGGTTGGGGCCTGTCCGCAGCGCCTGCGCAGCAGCCTCCCGGACGGATACTGGGCCATCCTCATCCGGAAAGCCTTGGCCAAGGTTGATGGCGCCGTTTTCCAGTGCAAGGGCGCTCATCACCGAAAAGATGGTGGTGCCCAAACCGGCAAATATCGGGTTAAAGCTTGGTCCGGCGCTCATGCATTCACCTCATTGGCGATTGAGCTTTGCCGGTCAGGTTGAGTCCTGACAAGACCCCTCTTCATGCTTATTAAACAGGCAGACTGCTGTCTTTTTGTGCAGCATTGGTTTGGCATTTGGAAATTTCCGTTCAATTCGTCGAGTTTTGCCAGTAACCGGCTGTGGATCGATCGCATGAACTATGGCCGCAGCCGGACGAACTGCTTAGCGTGGGCCTGCTATTTCCCGTGCTCGGGTCACCATGACCTGGGTCCGGCTTACCAGGGCATGCCCATGAAAAAGATCGAAGCCATCATCAAGCCGTTCAAGCTCGATGAGGTGAAGGAAGCCCTTCAGGAAATCGGAGTTCAGGGTATCACCGTGACCGAGGCCAAGGGATTTGGCCGGCAGAAGGGACATACCGAGCTTTATCGCGGGGCCGAATATGTCGTTGACTTCCTGCCCAAGGTGAAAGTCGAGGTCGTGCTCGCGGATGATCGCCTGGAGGCGGCACTCGACGCGATTCAGAAGGCTGCCCGCACCGGACGCATCGGTGACGGCAAGATATTTGTCCTCTCTGTCGAGGAAGCCATTCGCATTCGGACCGGTGAAACCGGTACGGATGCGCTTTAATCCACTTTTCAAACACAAGCGAGTGCGAGAGACGGCCATGTCCAATCCATCTGAAATCTTCAAGACCATCAAAGAAAAGGAGGTCAAATTCGTTGACCTTCGCTTCACCGATCCGCGCGGCAAATGGCAACACGTGACTTTCGATCCGGCCCTGGTAGATGAAGATTTTCTGACCGCTGGGACCATGTTCGACGGCTCTTCGATCGCCGGCTGGAAGGCGATCAATGAAAGCGACATGACGCTGCTCCCGGATCTGACCACCGGCTTCATTGATCCGTTTTTCGCACAGACCACACTGTCGCTGACCTGCGACATCGTGGAGCCCTCGACGGGCGAACGCTACGATCGCTGCCCGCGCTCGATAGCCAAGGCTGCCGAACAATACGTTGTTGCATCGGGCGCCGGCGACACCGCTTATTTCGGTCCCGAAGCCGAATTTTTCATTTTCGATGACGTGCGGTTCGATACCCAGATGAACAAGGGCTATTACTTCCTTGACTCTCTGGAGGGGCCCTACAACTCCGGTACCGAATACGAAGTTGGCAATCTCGGACATCGTCCGGCGGTCAAGGGCGGTTACTTTCCGGTACCGCCGATCGATTCCGCCCAGGATATTCGCGGCGAAATGCTCGCCATCATGGGTGAGCTCGGCATGGAGCCGGAAAAGCACCACCATGAAGTGGCTGGCAGTCAGCACGAGCTTGGATTCAAATTTTCGACCCTGACCAAGTGCGCTGACCGCATGCAGATGTACAAATACGTGGTCCATCAGGTCGCAGCCGCTTACGGCAAGTCAGCCACCTTCATGCCCAAGCCAATCTATGGCGATAACGGATCGGGCATGCATGTACATCAGTCGATCTGGAAGTCCGGCAAGCCCCTGTTTGCCGGCTCCGGATATGCGGATCTGTCCGACACCTGCCTCTATTACATCGGCGGCATCATCAAGCACGCCCGGGCGATCAACGCATTCACCAATCCTCTGACCAATTCCTACAAGCGCCTCATCCCGGGCTTCGAAGCTCCGGTGCTGCTCGCCTATTCATCGCGCAATCGTTCGGCCTCCTGCCGCATCCCGTTCTCGGGCAGTCCCAATGGCAAGCGCGTTGAAGTGCGCTTCCCGGATCCAGGCGCCAATCCCTATCTCGCCTATTCCGCGCTCCTGATGGCAGGACTTGACGGCATTGAAAACAAGATCCACCCAGGCGACCCCATGGACAAGGACCTCTACGCACTGCCGCCCGAGGAGCTGCGGGATGTACCGCAGGTTTGCGGCTCGCTGCGGCAGGCGCTCGAGACCCTTGATGCAGATCGCGCCTTCCTGAAGAAGGGTGGAGTCTTCAATGACGACTTCATCGACAGCTACATCGAACTCAAGATGAACGAAGTCTATGCCTTCGAGCACACCCCTCATCCGATCGAGTTCAAGATGTATTATTCCGTCTAGCACCGATCTTCATTTGATGCGCCAGGCCCGGGCGATGCTCGGGCCTGGTATTTTTCAGGCCGCCGCGCTGACGTCCTCCTTGGCTGCACCCGGCGCCGGCGGTAGCACAATATAGGCCCGACAGCCCTTGCCCGGTTCG
>JAJZGY010000037.1 GCA_021804785.1 Pseudomonadota bacterium
CCAGATGCGCTGGCGCTTTCTCATGGTAAGCTGTTTGTTGCCAACGCCGGAAATGATGACGTGGCGGTTTACGATGCTGCGTCAGGTAGACTAATGGGATTGATTCCGACGGGTTGGTATCCAAGTGCACTCGCGCTTGACCATGACAATCTCTATGTGGTGGATGCGAAAGGCCTGGGTACTGGACCCAATCTGCAATGGCAGTATATCGGTGACATGATGCACGGATTGCTGCAGCAGATTCCCTTGCGTGGCCTTGAGGCTAAGTTGCCAAATTGGACACGGGTTGCCCTTGGCGCTGATGGCTTTTTGCCCAAGCAACGCCAGGCGCTCGTCCGACACAATGCCCGCACCACTGCCTTTTTGCGTCGGAACATCCAATACGTCGTCTTTATTCTTCGTGAAAATAAAACCTTCGACGAGGATATGGGCGACTACCGGGCGGCAGGGCAGTGGGCCAATCCCAATTTTGACCTCTACGGGCCAAAGGAGCTGCCCAATCTTTACCATTGGGCAGCTCATAACGCCCTTTTCGCGAATTTCATGGCTGATGGAGAGGTGACTGCCCAGGGACACCAGTGGACCGATGGGGCATCGGATTCGGACGTGGTGCAGCGGCTGTGGCCGCAGTACTACTCAGGGCGTGGATTGCTCTGGAATGCAGGACCTGGCGGTACTGGAGCGCTCGATCCTGCAACGCTCAGCAGTCATGATGCATTTCATTACGCGCATCGTAAGCTTGGTGATTTCGCCAATCCCTGGATGAGCTATCCCGAGCGGCTTTACCTTTTCAATAGTCTGCTGGCGCATCACGTCTCTTTTGAAGATTTCGGAGAAAATCTGACACGGACGAGGGATGGGATCATCCGCAACGCGCTGGCCGCACATGTGGATCGAAGCTATCCTGGATGGGATAGGATGGTGCTGGATACCCGTCGGGTGGCTGCCGCCATTTCCTGGCTGAAAACTCATCCGGGTAAAACGTTTCCGCACTTCATCTTCATGTGGATACCCGATGATCATACCGCAGGCCTGAGTCCCTGCTACTACAGTCCAGATTACTATGTGGCGAATAATGATCATGCCACTGCACAGTTTTTGCACTATCTTGCTGGCACACCTCAGTGGCGCCACATGGTAGTGTTTCTTGATGAGGATGACGCGCAAAGCGGTGCTGACCACATCAACGCCCATCGTACGCTTGGGCTTGCGATGGGACCTTGGGTGCGCGCGGGAAATCTCGACACCCAGCCTCTATCGCAGGTTAATATCGTTCGTAGCATTGAGGCGGTTTTGGGTTTACCTGCGATGTCGCAATGGGATGCCAATGCGCAGGTTATTTCTGGGATCTGGCGCCAAACGCCGCGGGTGAGCCATATGCCTGTTCTGCCCATGGCGCAGGCTGTACAATTCAACGCGGGTAAATGCAGTAACCAGCTGCTGCTGCGGCGCGAAGCCGCCGCAGTGGGGCATACGCTAAAGACAGGATGGCTTAAACGGCACACCGATCCATATGGTAGAGGTGCGCATGTGCAAGCTACTGCGGCCAGCTACACGCCGACATCAATCCTCAAAGTTGCCGGCCCTGAGCAGATGCGTCAGGAGTGGATCGCAAGCAAAGGCGCTCATAGCTATCGGGCATTTCAGCGCTATATTCACGCCTATGCTGCCGCTCATGGCACCACTGTTGCGGCTTATGAAGCGAATGACGGTGAGGTGAACTGAGATTGACGCAACCGCGTGGGGAGGGCAGCGGCTTTTTCTGCGGTTCATCCAGAACTTAGCTTGGACTGTGGCCCTGGAGCATTTGTCGGAATTGCTGGGAGCAATGGGCCAAAATGGAATACGCAAGAGGGTCGAGCAGGGTCGTCCAGGCGTGGCCATATTGGGACTGCCAGCTATCGGTACGAAAATCGTGCTATTGGTCCTGTTCTGGCTCTGAGGGTTGGGCTGGGGCGTTTATGGACGGCACCGGTGACCTCTTGAGGTTCACGGTGAAGAAAATGAGTTTCTGACATATCTGTCATACAACGGACGCGTGAGGCTCGCTCGGTTGCAATCAGGCCGACTTGCGGCATATTCAGAGAGCCAAATGGAGCAGTGCGCATGTCAGACGGCAAAGAAGCCCCTCTCGATTTGTCCCAATTCGACAATCTAGAGGCTTCGCCACCTCCAGCCCCAAATCTTGTACCATTACCCTCCAGCCCCGCGTTGCCTGCTGGCCCGGATCCCGAACCTGAGCGTCTGGTCGATATTTCCAATCTTAATCCGGAAGATCTGGCTGCGTCACAGGCCGCAGCCGACAAGATCAACTTTGGTGATACGGCAACGCTTCTTGCCCATGGCGAAGGGGCCATGGCTGAGATTGCACAAGCTTCGCGTCAACTGCTCACGGGCGTGCGGCTCGGCGACGCCGGCGAAGTTGGTCAGATCGCGGCAAGCGTGATCGATGGCGTGAAGATTTTACGCATTGAAGATCTTCAGTCTGAAGCCAAGGGTGGAGGTTCGGCGGCTAAGGGACTGGTGGGACGCTTCATGCGTTTTGCTGCCGACGCCCATTCAGCCTTCAAGGGATTTGCGGAAAACCGAAAGAAGTTTCTCGATCTTATGGATCAGGAACAGGCCCGGGCGCGCAAGACCAAGGCTGATCTTACAGTCGCAGTACAGCTGATGGACCGCCAGGCCGAAGCCATTCGAGGCAGCCTGCATGCGCTCAAGATCGCTATTGCTGCCGGTCAGATTGCATTGGATCGCGGTCAAGTTGAGCTAGAAGCGTTGCGTCAGAAAGCGGAAGCGTCCGGGGATGCTGCTGAAGCTGCGGATGTGATGGAATTCCGCTCCTCGCTTGCCAATTTTAGAGGCAAAATCGCGGAAATGCGCGAGAACCTCGTTGGTTCGGCCATGCTGATCCCGATCATAGGTCAGAACCGCAAGGCTGCGGAAACCCGTATCCTTAAGATATCCAATGGAATGCTGGTTGTCATTCCTCGTCTGATGGCTGTGGCAAGTCAAGCGGCTGTTCAGGTCGATATTGCCCGGGCGGCACAGGAATCGGAGAAGCTTGACGAAGTTGCCCGTCAAATAACGGTATTGGCATCAAAAGGGGCCCATGATGCGGCGACCAGTGCCGCGCGTAGCCTGGGTGGCGATGCGCGTAACATTGAAGTGCTTGCCCAGGTTGCCGACGAGACAATTCGTACGATGCACGAAGTTATGGAAATAGAGCGCGAGGTTGCCGCGGGAGATCGCGAGCGTGAGGCCAAACTCGCTGCAATCCGCGACCGACTGGTTACGGGAATGCAAGGTGTGAATAGGGCCGCGGTGCAGAAGTGAGTGGACCAGGATTTGACATTGAGGCAGCGTGGCTACGCCGATTCAACGCTGACGCCGAAAGCAATCTGAGCGCCTTGGCGTTGCGGCTCAAGGAAGCCATGCCTGAGCTTGTAACAATTCAGGAAAATAAGGGCCTCTTTTCGAGGCATGCCAAGATCACGGGCGTAAGCGTTGATCTGGGTGAATACCGCTATGGCCTTGAAATCGACCACGGAAGACTTAGGGCTACCCTTAGTATGGTGGTTCGTGGAATTGTTCTCAATACCAAGGATTTGCTACCCGCAGATTGGTTTGCAAAACTCCTTGAGGAGACACACAAAATGAGTGAACATGCCGAGATCCTCAGTCGCTCTCTGTCCCAATTCATGGCGGGTTAAGCATGAGCGAGCAGGATAATTTACCGATCATTGATGAAGCCTTTCACCAGGATGTGCTGCGGTGCTTGCCCTATAATGAGGTGCCTGCTGCTGTGCAGGCACGACTTCAGGCAGCGCGGTCCGGTAAGCGCCCTTGGGCCGCTACATTGACACCTGCCGAGCTGATGATTGTTCGGTCACACGGGTTAAGGCCGATTGCCGCGGTATGTTCGACCTGCTGGCTACACTACGGATTTTCTTGGACGCGTGGCCATGCCGAGGGCTGGAACGCGGCTTTACGCCGTTTAAAACGTGAAGCTTATATGGCCGGTGCCAACGCAGTGCTTGACGTCAAAATGCGCACGATTCCTCTCGGGATTCCAGATAGTATGGATTTTAGCCTGATTGGCACCGCGGTGTATGTTGAGGGCCTTCCTCCCAGTGGGGATCCAATCGTTGCGACTATTCCGGCACTTGAATTTGTCAAACTTCTCGAAGCAGATGTTGTCCCTACCGGCATTGCCATTGGCGCCGATTACCGCTGGCTGAGTGACTGGAACCGAAGTACAGCCAATTTGATGATGATGGGTAACATTGAGGCCACAAGTCTCAGTACATTATGGAGTGAAGTCCGAGACAACGCCCATCAAGACCTTCGACGCAATGCGCGAGAGCAGGGAAATGGTGTGCTTGCGCACCTTAATTTCAGCCAAGCTTTCAAGGTGGAGCGTGAAAATCAGCCGCCGCAGTTTCTCGCACGCCACATCGTTGTGGCGACTACTGTCGATGCGCGACGGGGAACACCACTTCCTCACGACATAAAAATTGTGGTCGATCTACATCAGGGGCGTACGCCCCTGACAGGTGCGAGCCGGCACCACCAGTCCTACAGCTCTAATGAATCCGAGGGAGCGATCTGATTATGAGCGATACTATTCCTGCCCACGCAGCTGAGCGTCTGAAGGGCTTAAGAACTTCTGCCCATTCAACCGGAGTATTTACCTCGGATTTTTCCGTCAACGAATTCTTGCTTGTCCGCAAGGCGGGTTTCGAACCGATTGGTCTTTGCGTTGGTTCCTGCGTGTATCATGTTGGTATTCAATATGGCAACTGGAGCCGAAATCAGGAACTCAGCGTTCTGTCTAAGGCAATGTATCACGCGCGCGAACTTGCAATGACCCGTATGCGCGCCGAAGCTACGGCAATGGGCGCAGATGGTATCGTTGGGGTCAAGCTCACGATCAAACGGCTTGAGTGGGATCAACATCTTCTGGAATTTATCGCGATTGGAACCGGCGTTGTTCATGGCGAGGGTCACAAGGGATTCCGTGCCCATGACGGTGGTCCCTTCACCTCGGACCTTTCGGGTCAGGATTTCTGGGCGCTGCTACACGCGGGCTACCGACCGGTGGAGATGGTGATGGGTTCATGCGTATACCACGTTGCGCATCGCGGCATGCTTTCCGGTCTCGCCACTGTTGGCCGTAATGTGGAGCTCGAGAACTTCACCTCGGCGATGTATGAGGCCAGAGAGATCGCAATTGAGCGCATGCAACATGAAGCCGCTGCTTCAAAGGCGGAAGGAGTAGTTGGTGTTGATATCCATGAGGGAAGTCATGGCTGGCAAACGCATGTGATTGAGTTTTTTGCAATAGGAACAGCGGTATTGCCGCTTGAGCAGGAGATCGCTCCTGAACGCATATCTGATCCCATCATGGTGTTGTCGGTGAACGACTAGGCTTTCGCGCCAAGCATAGTGCGAAATCCTCGAAGCAGGGCATTGCATTTGGATGGCGTTGAGGGACGGCATCAGGCTTTGTCGCTGGATATTGCAGCATAAATATAGCTCTAGCGCGTGATTAGGCCGTTATGCAGATCAGCTAATTTAACATGTGAAGTCTGGTGCCACCTGCATTTTCGGGGTTATCCGACGCGTGCGCGATGCCACAATTGTACTTGCGCAAAAGTTTTATGTGTACGGCATATCTTGTCACGCGAAGCGATGAATCTTCACGTTCGCGCTATTACAGACTGTAAAAATCTCTGGCATCCCTTGATGGCCTGGTGCGTAGGCTCGACAACAATACAACGTTCGTCGTCTTCTTGGGTGTGAAGAAAGCGATGTGCGCCAAAGAATCCAGCGACCGGCTTATAGCCGGCCTTGTGTATGGGGGTGAGTTCACCTGCCGTAAAGCGCTCGGTCGTATAGGGGCTTTCGATGCCAGGCTGGCCAGCGAAAGCTCGCATTGCCAACTTTTTAACGTTAGGACTTACGACGAGATAGCGTTGCGGATCAGCGCTCGGAAGCGGAAGAAGGGGTGGTATCAGCGACTGCCAATCACGGGCAGCAATGCTAGCACCGAGTGCGAGCCACACCGCTGTGGCTTCGGGCTTGGGGGCGATATCCCTGATTGCTTGGTCTGCACCGAGGTATTCGTACTCATGAGCACTGTTGCATATGAACGCGAGATTATAGCCGTGGAAGGCGGTGGGTGCCCATCGCGCGAGTGCGAGCCAGATTGCGACACCTGGACCGCGCTCTGCCGCACATGTGAACCAACCAGAGCGCGGCGTTGAGACGATAATCCATTGGGATTGTCCGCGATCAAGGTGCCCGACAAAATTGAATGCGTCCCGCCGGCCACCCTCACCGGTCAGGAACAAGGAAGCGCTAGCGCCATGCATGGCGCCTTCTAGGAAGGGCAAAGCCTGGTCGGGTGCCAATACACCGACAGGTACATCAAACATCGGTTTGGTGCCATCGGTGTTGAGCGCTACAGCCTTCTGGGTAGGTCCATTGGTGATGATCACCGCTGCACGCGCGCCCCGGGCGATGGCAGCGCGAACGCTATCGTGAATCGGCTGTTGAAGCGCACTAACCCATCGGGAATAGGGCAGGTCAATGAGGGCAATAGTTCCGGACAGGGACTCATCGACTGGAAGCGTGGGGTCAATACGAATCATGCGTCCGGCCACACCCGACGCGCCAGTTTGAACAACAATACCTTGTGGAATTAAAGGAGCGGCATGACTGTTGAGAATTAGCTCTGCGCGACTTGTGGTGAAATATGGAACAGAAAATCTTTGATGATGAATCTTGAAGCCCTGGTGACTTAATTCCGCTTCAAGCCATGCGCCGCAGGCATTATCGCCCGCGCCCCCGGAGGCTTTGATACCAAAACCAACGTAGCGTTCGAGGTCCTGTTTGACGGTGTCGGGCGCTGCTTTCACGACGGTTCCTGATATGGGAGAGACGGCCGCAACTGTATCAGCAACGAGCACGTTTCACCGAATCGGACCTTCACTTCTTTTGGCACTGATTACTATACGATTTGGTCATTGTAGTAGCCGCCGAGTGCAAGTATTCGCGCTGGCGGTTTTCAAGATCATTGCGCAGCACATCCTCTGGCATTGCACGGAACGAGTGTTTCCGGGGTTTTAGGTTGACCTCAAACGTGGCTCGCAAGCCCGCACTAACAAAGCGGGCAGGCTAGGTGATCGCCCTTTTCCCGACCTGCAGCCTTCCGCTCTCGCGAAACCAAGAAACTCAACCGATAGGGTTTGGGTCTCTCGACGATCAAGGAACCACAGGCATCAAATCACGGATCTCAATCTGAGAAGATCGCCTCTGAGTCTTGTAGCGAAAGCGATGATGCCTGCCGCCTCCAGAAGCCTGAAAAGAAACGGAGACCAGATCCAAATTGAATTTGGTCCCCGGCACTGAGTGATCAGAGACAGTCGGTAGAGCCAGTTCGCCAACCCGGAGCGCCTAAAGTGAAGCAAGATAGGCGGCTACCGCGTGCATTTGTGCATCCGTCATGTGTTGAACATTGGAATACATGATGGCGTTATCGCGTGCCTTGTCACGAAACGCCTTCAGCTGAGCCACGAGATATTCGCGGTGCTGACCGGCAAGGCGTGGGAACATTGTGTTCCCTTCCGCATTGGCACCATGACAGGCGCCGCATGCCGGTACGTTCTCAGATGCAACTCCGTTCTTGAAAATTGCCTCGCCGGCTGCAACTTCAGTTGGATTCTCCGTCGTCGATCCTTTTGGAGGCTGCTGCGCTTTGTAGTATTCGGCGATTTCTTTGATCACTTTGTCCGGCAGGGTCCCGGCCATGTTCCACATATAGGCCTTGGCATAGTGATCGGCCCGGGTGTGGTTGCGGAAATCCTTAAGCTGTGTCTCAAGGTACGTCTTAGTCTGTGCAGCCAGGCTGGGAAACCATGGAATAGAGCTAATGCCATTGTTGCCATGGCATTGGCTGCAGGTATCAGTGACGATGTTCGGCTCGGACGGCTTGGACGTTCCTGCCGTCGCGCTTGCTCCCAGGAGGAGCAGCCCTGCCAAACCTATTGCTGCAATCGATCTCATAATCGTTGGGTCCCTTTCTAAGAATCCGGTCCAAAGACGGGTGACAGGGGGCTACAATCCAGATGCGTTCAGTCTCGAACCTTTAGTGCCATAGGACTGTTGTCCAGGCTTCGGCGCAAGACATGCATCTTTGCTACGCAAACCTGATTCACAACAGACGATCAAACTCAAACGCCGCGCGGTCCGCGGGCTGGATGCCACGCGCGTGCTGCTTGCTGGTTGGTACCCCCCAAAACTGCCACAGGCTGTCATCCCCTATTTTCCGCCATCTTTCACGCCCGCGGACTTTGCCCTGAGTCGGCGCGCGAGAGGCGGATGAAAACGGGGGAGCCTTGCCAATGCTAGTTTAAGAAGTTTAGCGACAAGCAAAAGTTACGTCAAAGTAATCTCATCGTCGTCCTGAGATGTGAACCGATAACTCGCTTGTTAGGGCTCGCAGATCAGGAGCGGACCGCTCAAGGCTGGGGAGGAGAGCTGGCATCTTTCTATAGGCCTGCTGGAGTAGGGCGTCGCCGTAGGTGCCTTGCACCCGGATTGAGAGGGCGAATGCTGGGCCGCCTCCCGCAAAGCAGCACCGAAGAAGGCTTAACCCAAGCGAATACACGATTTTGGTATTCAAAGCTCATAGAATGTCAATTGTGGAGAGATATGGATCTCTAAAACAAAATATCCGATAAGTAATATCATGACTACAGGAGTCTTTCTTATTTATAGTGAAATTACAAACCGTCTCTGTTGGAACATTATACTTGATCTATCAATGATGAATGCCTTGTCATACAAAAAAAGTACTGATCATAATCTCCAAACCAAAATAAATTGTGGAATACAGGAAAGAAACGGCATTAGAGGTGCACGACCTGCACAAAAGTTTTCTGCGGCCGGCGGTGGTAGATTTGAGCTGTCTGTCGCGGCTGGAGAATTTTATGCGCTGCTCGGCCCCAATGGCGCCGGCAAGACCACGACACTGCGTATGGTCGCGGGTCTGCTCAAGCAGGATCGTGGAATGATTTCTATTTTTGGGTATTAGCGCGCAGGCCGATCCGCTTGCAGCAAAGCGTATGATCGCCTGGTTGCCGGATGAACCAATGATTTACGACAAGCTGACACCGCTCGAATATCTGGAATTTGTTGCGGGTTTGTGGTCGGTCGATGGCCGGACTGCGATGGATATGGCGCGCACACTTCTGCACTTTCCAGGACTTTGGGATCAGCGCAATTAGCGCTGCGAGGAGTTTTCCTGGGGCATGAAACAAAAAACTGCTCTCGCCGGGGCGCTGATCCCGGCCATACCGGGAGCACCGTGATCGCCGTCAGCTACACCACGCCACGGGGCACAATCCGGATGAATGTCCCGGATCGCGCCCGCGGCTGATAATTTCCAATACTATGGCGCCAACAAGAACGTGTGAATAGGTGTGCACAATCGTTAAAAATGTAAATCAGGCGAGAGCCGAGGAAATCGGCCCCGTTCCGTATGGTAGTACTATTTGTATCTGAGTGTTTAGGCAGGGGGATGATAGTTATGACTGAACGCTGGGAGCAAAGGGAATTGCGGTTCTTGCGCGGATACGCGGTAGTAATGTCGCTGGCAGCTGCCGTGTTTCTGATTGCGGCGGTACGCGCAAGTACAAGTACTGTAGAGTTCGATACGATCACCGTACACCGGATCAACGTGACAGACGCCGACGGTAAAACCAGACTTGCGCTGTTTGGAAAACAATGGGAGCCGCCCATTATTATTGGTGGCAAAGCCTATGCCGGCCGAAGTGGACAACAAGCGGCCGGATTGATGTTCTACAATGATCAGGGCGATGAGATTGGGGGGCTTATTTATGGTGGAGCACGAACCAAGGGTTTGGCGGCACAGAGCCAGTCATTGACCTTTGATGCCTACCACCAGGACCAGGTTGTGCAGCTGATGCAGGATCAGGAGGGAAGTGCCCGTACTGCGGGTCTGATCGTAAATGACAGGCCGAACGTGTCTATCGTGAAGGCGTTATCTGTTCTTGGTCGCTTTAAAGGCAGGCCCCAGAAGGATCTTGATGCGGCTTACGAAAAGCTCGCAGTGGCTGGCGATATTGGGCATCCAAGGCTATTCGTAGGAACCTCACACAAAGACGCGTCTGTTGCGCTAAAAGATAAGGATGGACGCACGCGTCTGCTTCTGTCGGTCTCAGCCAGTGGAGTGCCACGAATAGAATTTCTCGATGCAACCGGTAGGGTTGTGCGGACCATTATGCCAAAAACGCAAGGTTAGGCGGAAAATGGGATGACGGAGTGGGCAATCAATTGCCCTCCGTCACCATCATGGCTAACTCTCCGCGCCATGCCAGTTAAGTGGCTAGCCCGAAAGTTCGCGGCCCGGCAGAGCTGATTGAACGGAAGCGGCTAATTTGCGCGCTGTCCGTAGCAGTGTGGAACTGAACCACAACGCTGAGTCCGGGATGATTGTCCTCAAGAGACAGTTCAGCTTGGTGCAGTTCGGCTATGGCGGCAACAAGGCTGAGGCCGAGGCCGCTACCTGGTGTCGTGCGGCTTCGCTCCAGACGGTAAAAGCGGCGCAGCACCGCCTGACGCTCATTCTCGGGAATACCAGGACCATTATCTGCGACACGAAGCACCGGTCCTCGCGCATTGTGGGAAATGCCAATGGCGATCGTGGTGCCTGAGCCCGCGTGACAGATGGCGTTTTCTATCAGATTGACAAACATCTGCATCAAAAGCTCACGGTCTCCTTGGAATTGAGTGGTTGGCACGGTTCGTACTGTGAGGTGACAGCCGGCATCTTCAGCTACAGGGCCGTATGTTTGGAAAATGGATTGTGCAAGCTGACAGAGATCTACTGCCTGAAAATTCGCCCTGCGGCTTCCCGATTCGATTTGCGCGATACGTAGGATCGCGGCAAAGGTCTCTAGAATCGCCTCATTTTGTTGCAAGGCCCGGTCGACAGCCTGCGCATATTCATCGGTGCTCGTTGCACTATGACGTGCCTCGTCGAGGATATGTCGCATACGACTCAAGGGAGTACGAAGGTCATGGGCGATATCGCTTGAGACCTGGTGTAGAGTTTCCATCAGCCCACTGATGCGATCAAGCATGCGATTGAGGGTCGTCGACAGGCGGTCAATGTCATCGTCAACTCCGCGCAGGGGCATGCGCCGTCGTATATCGCCGCCGATGATCGCTTCGGCTGTGCGTGTGATGGAGTCGATGCGACCAAGGAAGGCCGCACTGAGCGCCATCCCGCCACCGACCGCGAGCGTCAGCATGACGAGGAGGGCCCAGCCAAAAGTGGTCATGATCAGCCGGCCCACGCTTTGAACCTTGCCGATGTCGTCGCCCACCATGAGCCAGCCATCATGTCCAAGTGGAATCGCATAGACGATGAGTTTTTCCAGCCGACCTGGGGCCTCATCTCCGTCCGGAGGGCCCCGCATCCGACTCCAGCCCGGGTGCGTAGCGGGATGCGGCAAAGTGCCATAAATGCGCGTCCCTCGGCGGTCAAAAACTGTGTAATCCAGGCCGCCAACCAGGCGACCGAGCTGGCGCGCACGGATGTCCGCCATCATTTTTGACATGCCGCCCGTGTGATAGTCCCCAGCCAGTTCCTGAGCTTCAGAGTAAATACGCAGTCGGGTCTGACGGTCGAGTGCGGTAGTTGAAATGACGTAGACCACTGCCGCTAGTACACTTACTGATACAGCGAACAGGATCACGTAGAGAGCTGCGAGCTTGAAGCTCGCGGAACGAAAGAGTCTAGGTTGGCGCACGTAAGCAGTATCCCGCACCGCGAATGGTTTGAATGAGTTCTGGATCACGACCACGATCAACTTTTGAGCGCAGGCGGCTTATGTGGGTTTCTACAACATTGGTCTTGGGATCAAAGTGAAACTCCCAGACCCCCTCGAGCAACATGGTTCGGGTGACAATCTGGTCTGCGTGACGCATCAGGAATTCCAAGAGCTGAAATTCCCGCGGCTGCAGATCAATGACATCGCTGCCTCGCGTCACCTTGCGCCTCAGCAGGTCGATCTTGAGATCGGCGACCTGAAGCATAGTTTGAACCTGAGCCGGAGGAGGGCGTCTGGCCAGGGCATTGAGGCGGGCCAGCAACTCCGAAAAGGCGAAAGGTTTGACAAGATAATCATCAGCCCCAGCATTCAGGCCTTCGACGCGGTCGTCTATTCCCGAAAGGGTGGTCAGGAGTAAAATCGGCACGGCACATCCGGCGCCCCGCAGGGTCTTGACGAGGGCCAGCCCGTCCATCCCGGGCAACATACGATCCACAATAAGCACATCATGCTGCGATTGTGTCGCGAGCAGGAGCCCCTCGCGCCCGGTCGCCGCATGGTTGACGACATGGCCGTGTTCCTTCAGGCTCCGTGAGATATACGCGGCAGTCTCGGTATCGTCTTCCACCAATAGTACGATCATGGCAGTTCTCTGTCGCGGAACCTTCTGATATGAGCAGCAGCTCGGTGTTCGGCAAATATACAGATTGCTAATCTTGACGCGAGGACCTGGCGCAACTCAATCTCGGTCTCAGCCTGGTCGGTCGCCGGTGGTTAGGTCATTTCAGCCAGTGGTTTCAAAAGCAATGGACACTGTCCTGGTAGAAGAGGAGCCCCCACAGCTGGGCCTGCCCGAGCTTCCCGCAACGCAGGCGGTGATCGAGCTTTCTATCGTAGTGCCGACTTTTTGCGAAGCCGAAAATGTCGCCGTGCTGGTGAATAAGGTGGAGTCTGCGCTGGGTAAACGACGCTGGGAAATCATTTTTGTCGATGACGATTCCTCAGACCATACTGCAGAGCGTGCCAAGGCTATTGCCGCCATAGATCAGCGGGTGCGATGCATTCGCAGAGTTGGCCGTCGTGGTCTGGCGGGAGCCTGTATCGAGGGTATTTTGTCATCGTCGGCACCCTTTGTCGCGGTCATGGACGCAGATCTGCAACATGATGAAACGCTGTTACCACGTATGCTCAGCCGGCTAGAGAGTGGCGAGGTCGATCTTGTTGCCGCGACCCGCTACGCCGGAGAGGGAGCCGGCGCAGATGGGCTTGCTACCGCGCGACGGAACCAGCTTAGCCGAATCGCAAATGTAAGCGTGCAGCGGCTTCTGGCGGTGCGGCTTTCGGATCCCATGAGCGGTTTTTTCATGTTGCGGCGCCAGGTGGTGGAAGAACACGCCAGCACGTTGAGTGCAGATGGGTTTAAAATCCTTCTCGACATCGTTGCCACAGCAGGCCCCAGGCTGCGTGTAGGCGAGGAACCCTATCGTTTTCGTCCTCGTCATGCCGGCAGCAGTAAATTCGACTCCCGTACGGCGATCGAATTTGCTGGGCTGGTGCTCAGCAAGTTGAGTTTCGGGGTTTGCAGTCCCCGCTTTCTGGTCTATGCGCTTGTCGGCGCCACCGGGCTTGGGGTGCAAATGGTGGCGCTGTTGGGCTTTCTGGCCATCGACGGCGACAGGTTTGCGCCGGCCCAGCTATTTGCCACGGGCGTCGCCGTCACCAATAACTATTTTCTCAATAATTTACTGACCTGGCGGGACCGCCGCCTTAAGGGCTGGCAGATGCTGCGTGGCTTTGCTGGCTTTTGTGTAATCAGCACGGCGGGGGCGGTTGCCAATATCGGCGTGGCCGAATGGCTGTTTGCCCAGGAGCCGAAATGGTGGCTGGCCGGGCTGGCGGGTGCGGTGATGGGCGGGCTCTGGAATTACTCGATGTCGAGCCGACTGGTCTGGCAGAGCCGCTGAGCTAGGCGAACGCAATCGAATTGGGATTTCATGAAGGCCGCCGATCCGCTATATCGCCTGAAAGACCAATTTCATTTTGCCCGGAGTGATTGATGTTTGCTAAGCGCCTGGTCGCCGTCTCGACGCTCATCTTCATCTCGGCGCTGCCCTTAAAGGCCCAGGCTGCTGCAGCCCCGACTCCGGTGATCAAGGTCTATGGCAATCCCACAATCACGGATGCGGGAAAGATCCTGCGCTTTGCCCTTCCGGCAGCTGCAGCGGGCATTGCCCTTTGGAAAAACGACTATAACGGCTTCTATCAGCTGGCTGCGTCTTACGTCACGACCGTGGGCATCACCTACGGGCTAAAGCACGTGATCCGCGAGCAGCGGCCTGATCTTTCCAACTGGCAGTCTATGCCTTCTGATTCGTCGGCCAGCGCATCAGCTGGTGCGGCCTTTCTCTGGCGCCGTTATGGCTGGCAGTATGGAATTCCTGCCGAGGCTCTTTCAGTCTTCGTTGGATATTCGCGCACGCAGGCCAAGTTGCACCATTGGTATGATGTGATTGCCGGTGATGCGGTAGCGTGGGGTGTGAACATGCTGTTCGTTTCTCATTATCATCCGGATAGCCGCTATCACATCGGCTTTGGCGCAAGCCCCAATGGGGTAAGCGTTAATTTCGCGATGAATATGTGATGGGCCATTTCCGGGTACTGAAGGGTAATGGATCTTTCCTCCACGCCGATCACAAAGCGGCGCAGTGATCTCATCTTGGATGTGATCGAACGGGGCATTGTTATCGGCCTCTTCGTCGCTTTGTGTCTGAACCTGGGCCGGGATTTCCTGTACCACGGACATATCGTGTCGCTGCTCTTTGTTGTCGGCGAAAGTATTCCAGTTGCTCTTGTCCTGGTGCGTCGCCCCGCCCAACCTTTGAGCCGCCGTCCGCGTGACTGGCTTCTAACTCTTAGCGGCACCTGTCTGCCGCTTCTGGTGCGGGCCGGAGGTCAGGCCCTGTTGGCGCCAGTTATCTGCGGCCTTATCATTCTTCTGGGTTTTGCGATTCAGGTGGCGGCCAAGATCTCGCTGGGACGCAGCTTTGGCCTCGTGCCGGCCATTCGTGGTGTCAAATGTGGCGGGCTCTATCGGATAGTCCGGCATCCGATTTATGCTGGCTATGTTTTGATGGATTTGGGCTTTCTGCTCGCCAATGCAAGCGATTGGAACGGGGCACTGTACGTGATCGCTTACAGCGCCCAGCTCGGACGACTTTTTGCCGAGGAGCAATTGCTGATGGAAGATCCTATTTACCGCGCCTATGTTGCTCAGACTCGCTGGCGCATTTTGCCATGGGTGTTTTGAATCCCGCACGTGCCGGGCGGTGACCTTGATGGAGATGCAACATGTTGATTCGCGCCTGCATGGCAAAAATTCATAGGGCGACGGTTACCCAGGCTGAACTCAATTATGTGGGCTCGATCACCATCGATGCGGCGCTCCTTGAAGCCAGTGGTATTCAACCTTACCAGTACGTGAATATCACCAGCCTCTCCAATGGAACTTACTGGCAGACCTACGTCATCGAGGGCCCGCGCGGTGAGGGCGTTATTTGCCTGAATGGCTCGCCCGCGCGACATTTCCACCCTGGGGACAAGGTTATCATTCTGGCAGAGGCTTGGCTTGAGCCCAAAGAGATGAGCCAGCTCGATCCCGTGGTGGTATTTGTCGATGACCGCAATCAGATCACAGAGATCAAGCGCCACCGCCTGGTGCCGTTGGGTCAGCATCGCTAACAAAGGAGCTGGCTTGGTTGCGGGACCCGGGACTTCGAACCCGGAGACTTTTCCCGCAGCGACGGTCATGCCATGGTCAGGCCAGTCTGTCAGTTTAAGAGGGTTTTGCATGAAGCGCGCAGCCATCATTGTCGGTAGCTTCCTGCTGACTGTGTGTCTGGCTCCCCTGGCCCAGGCCTCCCATGGTACTGCTGGATTGTGGCGGGTAACCGTCAGCGTCAATGAGCCTGCAAACGCGTTCTTGACCCCGCAGCAGCGCGCCCAGATGCGCGCGCATGGCATCGATATACTGGGATCCAATTCCATTGCCGCCGACCACTGTATGACAGAGGCTGAAGTTATGTCGAACCGGCTGAGCAAGGCCGAGGATGTCGCGGGTTGCAGCCTGGAGCATCAGTCCGCCGACGGCGCAACGCTGCGCGGCACGCTCGTCTGCGTCGAGGAGCCGAAAGGTACCGGTAACCTGCAGATCACCTACGCCAATCCCAAGCA
This sequence comes from Pseudomonadota bacterium, assembly GCA_021804785.1. Taxonomy (GTDB): domain Bacteria; phylum Pseudomonadota; class Alphaproteobacteria; order Micropepsales; family Micropepsaceae; genus Rhizomicrobium. The sequence goes on from JAJZGY010000037.1 coordinate 16,092, forward strand.
CTACACCGGGTCCATGGTGTTCAGTGGTATGGCCCATGGCCAGCAGGTTCATCTCAAATATCAATATGATGGCCGCTGGCTGTCCTCCGATTGCGGCAAGATAAAGCATTGAATCCGGGAGCGGACATGCACGTCTGTTTGGCCGCGAAGCTGCGCGCGGCCAAGCATGCGGTGATCTTTACGGGGGCCGGCATATCTACCGAATCGGGCATCCCGGACTTTCGCTCGAAGGATGGCATCTGGACCAAGATGGCTCCGATCGACTTTAACGACTTTGTCTCCTCGGCAGCGATGCGTAGGGAGGCATGGCGGCGGCGTTTTGCCATGGATGGGGTCTTCGCGAGCGCCCAAGTCAATCGCGGCCACCGGGCGGTGGCAACACTGATTCGTCAGGGCAGGGTATCCTTTGTCATTACCCAGAACATCGACAATCTACACCAGGTTTCGGGCGTGCCCGCTGATCAGGTAATCGAGCTGCACGGTAATACATTCTACGCTAAGTGCTTATGCTGCGATATTCGCGTAGAACTTGAACCAATACGGGAATACTTTGTGCAGCATGGGGAGGCGCCTGACTGTCCTGCCTGCGGCGGATTACTCAAGACGGCCACGATTTCCTTTGGTCAGGCGATGCCCGAACATGAGATGGCGCGCGCCCAAGCCGCGGCGGGGAGCTGCGATCTGTTCGTAGTTCTCGGTTCTTCTCTTGTGGTCTACCCCGCGGCAGATGTGCCGGCTTTGGCGGTGCGTCATGGGGCGGAGTTGGTTATCGTCAACCGGGAGCCCACCCCCCTTGATGACCTGGCCGGTCTTGTCTTGCATGCACCAATCGGGGATACGCTGGACGGCGCCGTTCGGGCGCTGTAGACCCTCACCGTGCGATCGCTAATATGACCCCGATCGCGGTCGCGCTGATTTTCTCTGGTGCGAGAGGTCGGCGCCGGGCGGCGGCACAGGTGTACGGACCCTTGGGTTCGTGACCCAGGTGTGGCCGGTCAGGAGCCGAACGGCTCGGCCCCAACCCCAGGAGTTTTGCCGTGTTTCGCCTCGATGACGAAGACGAGAAGTCTGACGATAAGACCCCCCCGACGCCGCCCATGCCGCCCGTGGCGCAGGCGCTCTACAAGTCGCGCACGGTGCTCATATTCGGCGAAGTCGACATGAAGATGGCTGAGCGGGTGACGGCGCAGTTGCTCGCCTTGGCTTCGGAAAGTTCCGATCCCATCCGGGTGGTGCTGAATTCGCCCGGTGGCCATGTCGAATCGGGGGACACTATTCACGACGTCATCCGGTTCTGTGGCCCTGTCGTGAAGATCATCGGCACGGGCTGGGTGGCCAGTGCCGGGGCCCACATATTCCTCGGTGCCAAACGCGAAAACAGACTGTGTCTGCCATTCACACGCTTTTTGCTGCATCAGCCCTTAGGGGGTGTTCGCGGGCAGGCCTCGGATATTTCCATCGAGGCGGAAGAGATCATCAAGATGCGCGAACGGCTTAACCAGGAAATCGCCCGTGAGACCGGACAGACCGTGGAAAAAGTCGTCGCCGATACCGAGCGCAATTTCTGGATGAATGCAGACGAGGCCGTCACCTACGGCCTCGTAGGTCGCGTTGTCGCCAGGGCTGACGAGGTTTAGCCATGACCGGCGCCGGGCAATGGTGGCGCGGCGCAGTCATCTATCAGATCTATATTCGCAGCTTCTGCGATAGCAATGGCGACGGGCAGGGAGATCTTGGCGGTGTCCGCTCCAAGCTTCCCTATCTCGCTTCTCTCGGCATTGATGCCATCTGGCTTTCTCCGGTTCACCCCTCACCGAACCGCGACTGGGGGTATGACGTCAGCGATTATGCCGGTGTTCATCCTGACTATGGCAGCACGGAAGACCTCGACCGGCTGGTGACGGAGGCCCATCACCTTGGCCTCAAAGTCATGTTGGACGAGGTCCTTGCCCATACTTCAGACGAGCATGCATGGTTTACCGAGAGCCTTCGCGGAGAGGTAAAGCGCGACTGGTATGTCTGGGCCGACCCACACGCAGACGGTACCGCACCCAACAACTGGCTCTCCGCCTTCGGTGGCCCAGCCTGGTCCTACCAGCCAGCACGGCGCCAGTATTATCATCATAAATTTTTGCGTCAGCAGCCGAAGCTCAACTGGCACAATCCCGATGCCAGAGCGGCCGCACTTTCTGTCCTGCGTCACTGGCTTGAGCGGGGGATCGACGGATTTCGCCTCGATGTTGCCAATGCCTTTTTACATGAGGAAGCACTGGTAGATAATCCGCCAGTACCGCAGAGCGCACGCCACACGGCGTATTGGGCTCATCCGCCAAATATGCAGTTACACTTTCATGATAGTAACTTAGTCCAGAATATTGAAGTTCTCGATCAGATACGTGGAGTGGTTGAAAACTATCCCGACCGCTTCGTGATGGGAGAATTCTCGGAGCAACCGGAGCGCAGCGGATGCTATGCGCCTGTCGATCAGGGGCTTCATTCCGGCTACAGCTTTCCATTGCTGGAAGCCCGCAGGCTTAGTCCTGACGTCTTCAACGACCATCTTAACACTTTGGCGCGATACCCCCGGCATTGGCCGTCGCTCAGCTTCAGCAATCACGATGTCATGCGGGCACCAAGCCGCTTTGGTGGTCGTGTACCGCCACCGGGGCTTGCCCGGTTGCTGTTGGCGCTTCTCTTTGGCCTGCGCGGTACCGTTCTACTCTACCAGGGCGAGGAACTGGGCCTACCGCAGGCGGAGCTACCGCGCTCGGTGCTGCGCGATCCGGTTGGAGACCTTTATTACCCCTACTCCTATGGTCGCGATGGCTGCCGCACGCCAATGCCATGGGAGGAGCGCGCGCCAAATCTTGGCTTCACGACCGGTACGCCTTGGCTGCCGGCCTTCGAGGGCCATGCCATGTATGCGGTGCGCCAGCAGCTTGACGATCCGCTTTCCACGCTTAATTACTGCCGGAGGTTGATCGCGGCACGCAAAGCCATACCCGCACTGTCACAGGGCGATCTGGTTGCAGGCGCGTCAGGTTCCGCCGTTCTTGCCTTTACCCGTTGTCTCTCCACGCAAACCATTCTCTGCCTCTTCAACCTGTCGCCGAACAGAGAAAAATTTGGCGACTCCCGCCTGGACGGCGCCAGGGATCTTCAGCTGGGATGTGGTGCCGTACACCGCTCCGCCACCGAGGTGGAATTGGGTCCCTATGCGGCGCATTTCCTGGCGGTTGATAGCTGGGACTGAAGGATCAGGTCTCTGTACGCGAGAGGGCGTTGATGAGAGCATCCAGCGGCAGCAGGACGCAGCGATGGCGGCCGGGAATGTCTGCCGCCCCGGCAAATTCGGCATAAGCCGCAAAGGGCCGATCTGGCGGAGGAGCGTTGTTCGCCAGCATGCTCAGAAGTCGGGTGCGCAGGGCGATGAGATCTGCTTCGCTGGCGCCAATCGCATCACGTCCGAGAACGGCGGCCGAGGCCTGGGCAAGTACGCAGGCGCGGGTTTGGTGCGCCAAGTCCAGGATACGTCCTTCTGCGAGCATCACGTCCATCAGGACGCGATCGCCACAGGCCGGGTTATGCGCCTCACCGTGATGATCGGCCTCAGCCAGACGGCCTGCACCGTGGGCATCTGCGGCCAGGCGCAGAAGGCTGCGCTTGTAGAGTGGATCGCTCATCCGCGGGCCCTAAAGGCAGCCAGTGCCTCTGGAGTATCGATATCAGTCAGTGGTGCATCGCTGCCGGCTTCGACCTCGGCGATCAGCTCCGGGTAAATGGCCAGCAGGTTGCGGGCGCCAATATCGCCATCCAGTTCGGCCATGGCGCTAAAAAAGCGGCGGGCCCACAACACCGGATTGCCCCGCTTACCATGCCTGCTTGCCAGACAAATGGCGCGGCCTTCCTGAGGTGCGAAAGCGGCAATCAGGCGGTTGATCAGCACCGCGTCCACATCAGGCATGTCAGCAAGCAGCATCAACGCGCCATCGCTGTTTTCGCTGATTGCCGAAAGCCCTTTCTGTAGCGAGGTGCTGAGGCCCTTGACGTAATCTGGATTATGCACCACGCGAACATCAAGCCCGGAAATTGCCCGCCTGACCGCGTCCGCGTCGTGGCCGGTGACCACAATCGTCTCGTCGGCCTGGCTGGCGAGCGCGGCCTCGAGCGCATAGCGAATGAGGGGCTTACCGTTCAGAGGCTCGAGCAGCTTGTTTAGCCCCATGCGTGTTGATCTGCCCGCCGCCAGAACCACTGCTGATACAAATGGAGCGCGTGCTTCCATGCGCGTGGTCTCATCCCTTGGCTGCGGACGCAGGGGTATTTCACTGAGAAGTCCGCCCACACCCATATCCATGAGATCGCGTGATGTAACCGGCAAGCGGGCCAGAAGGCGCCACAATACGAAGTCAAAGCCATTCAGTTTGGGAGAAATGGCACAGCCAGGAAGGCCGATGACCGTCGCTGATCCCAGTTGTCCAAGTAAGAGCAGGTTGCCGGGATCCACCGGCATGCCAAAATGGACTACACGCCCGCCTGCCTCGACAATCGCCGCGGGGATTACGTCGCGGCGATCGGTGATCGCGCTGGCGCCAAAGATCAGAATGAGCTCGCAGCCCGCCTGTGTCGCCTCGAGGATCGCCGGGACCAATGCGGCCGGCTCATGGGCCACCCGCCGTTCCAGCGCGAGGCAACTGCCTTGCGCCTGCAGACGCTCGTTAACGGCGTTTCGGGCCTTGTCGAGAAGCGAGGATTTTGTTGCTTCAATATGGGTCAGGATCAGCGCCGCACGCTGGGCCTGAAATCGCGCAAGGCGCATGGGGGGGTGCGGCAAGAGGGCAGCGGCCGCATCAAGGGCAGATTTTGGTACTGCAAAGGGAATGATCTTGATCGTTGCCAGCATCTGGCGTGCCGAGACGCGTGCAAAAGGTGGCAGTGTCGCCATCGCGATGGCTTCGTGAACAGAATTAAAGGCATTGATCTGTGCGGCATCGACGGTGACGACGCCTGCGGCCTCCGCATAAAGATTGGCTCGACCAGTAAAGGCAGCTCCAACCCGCACATCCTCGCCTGCGCACAGTCTCGCCAGTTGCAGCGCCGCCTCGTCCTCACCGACATCGTCCGCTTCAAGGCGGGCCACGGTGAGTTGGGCGATACCCCCGGCGCGAAGCACGTCGATGTCGTCGCCGGAGAGTATCCTACCCTTCTTGAATAGGTGGCCTGCTGCCCGCTGGCCATGAGCCAGGATGGCACCTTCGGCACTTGCAACGGGTACTGTCAGAAACTGCATAGCGCAAGATTAGGCGCCTTCGGGCTCGCGTGGCAAACGCAAGATCGCCGACAGGCCCCCTTGTGGACGGTTTTGCAGCGTTATCGAGCCGCCATGGCCTTCGGCAATGGTCTTGACAAGGGTGAGACCGAGTCCGGCACCTCCCGTCTCTTGATTGCGTGACCCCTCAAGACGGACAAATGGTTCAAAAACCCGGTCAAGTTCCTGTGGTGCAATACCTGGGCCGTGATCATCGATACGCACCACCGCCATGCCGTTTTCCTCGCTCAGGCTCAGTTCTGCACTGCCGCCATACGTCACGGCATTTTCGAGAAGATTGCGCACGGCGCGGCGGATCTCGTCCCGGCGACACAGCACCGTCATTGCCGGATGGGGATGAAAACTGACGGCCTGGCCCATGTCTTCCAGGTCGGCACAAACGCTTTCCACGAGTGCGGCCAGGTCGATACGTCGGCGCTTTTCCCATCCTGCGCCGCGCGCAGCGCTCAGCACCGCGTCGGTGAGCGCACGCAATTCGTCTAGATTTTTCTCGATACGCTCGCGGACCTCGTCATCGTCAATGAATTCGGTGGAAATGCGCATCGCCGTCAAGGGCGTCCTAAGATCATGACCGACCGCAGACAGTAATTGGCGCTGGCTTTCGAGCATCCGTCGGACCTGGTCGGTCATCGCGTTGAAGGCCTGTGCGGCGCGACGCATATCCTGTGGGCCGACCTCGTCCAGACGCGGGGCTTCCCCGCCATGAGCGACCATGCTCGCTGCAGAGGTCAGTTGCGACAGCGGGCGGGTAACCCGTCGGACGGCAAAGGCGGCCACCACCGCGGCAGTGAGGACCGCGACCAGGATCCCGTAAACGAAGGCGATTGGCCAAGGCGGGCCAGCGTGCAGCAGGAAGCTGGTTACGAGCTGGCTACCGCCGTCCAGGGGTATGGTGATCCGCATCACGCGCGCCGGGAGGCGTCGCGCGCGGCGGATCGAACCCAAACGGGCAGGGTACGCACGCAATTCGCTCCCGCGAAGGATCTGTACGCTCACTGGTCCAGTGCGCGAAGCGACCGGCAGTTCAGCTTGCACGCGCGTCGCGAGGCTGGTTTCTACGCGGGTCATGACGGAAGGATGCAGACGCTGTGCGGTCAGCTCAAAGCGCCAGGGGCCGGAACTCATGGTATTACTTACCCGGCGCCGTTCGGAGGCAGGAATGCTGTCCAGCAGACCGGCGGCGGACGCTGCCCGATCCACCACGCGATCCATCAGCTGGGCCCGAATGAGACGGTTGTGGGTGGCGGTAAACCAGGCGGCGACGGCAAAATTGGAGACGATGACCGCAATCACCGTGGTTACGATGAGCTGCGCTGCCAGGGTACGCGGCAGCATCCATGACAACCACCGGGTCATGCCGGTTCGGGATCCACTGCAAGCATGTAGCCACCACCCCATACAGTTTTGATATAGCGCGGATTTTTAGGGTCAGGTTCGATCTTTTTGCGCAGCCGGCTGACATGATTGTCGATTGAGCGGTCGAACAGTTCGGCCTCTCGGCCCTTGGTCAGGTCAAGAAGCTGATTGCGCGTGAGCGAGATCTTGGGCCTTTCAAGGAGGGCAACCAGCAGGCGATATTCACCGCTTGACAGCGCCGTTGCGACACCATCCTCACTGAGAAGTTCGCGCTGGCCGGTATCGAGGATCCAGGTCCCAAAGCGGATGCGCGCCGAAGGCGGCGGCAGTTGTTGCGGCGGCAGGGCCTGGGTGCGGCGTAGCACAGCGGCAATGCGGGCGACCAGTTCGCGCGGCGAGAAGGGCTTGGGGATATAGTCGTCTGCGCCCATCTCAAGGCCGATAATCCGCTCGACCTCTTCACCGCGGGCGGTCAAAAGGATCACCGGTATTTGGCTGGTTTCCCGGATCGAGCGGCAAAGGCTCAAGCCGTCCTCGCCCGGCATCATCACATCGAGCACGACAAGATCAATTGCGGAAACCCGCATCAGCTTGCGCGCCGAGGCGGCCTCCGCTGCGGTGGTGGTGCGGTAACCGTGCTGACGCAGATAGCGTGCCAGAGGCTCGCGGATATCGCGGGCATCTTCGACGATCAGAATATGGGGTGCAGCTTCAGTAACCATGGCATCGCTCGCATCCAAGATGGGCCAGGTCGGGGCCAAGTGCAATTTGTGCTGCCGCCAGCTTTGTCGCAAAATATCGCTGGTTTCCATGGCTTGGCAGGGTTGCGAACAGTTGCTTAGCCTTGAGTTGGCCTATCAGGCAGGGATACCGCAAGACGCAGCTCCTGGGTGATTTGTGCGAGGATCGCAATCGCGATTTCGGCCGGGCTTGCCGCACCGATGGCAAGGCCGATGGGCCCCTTGATGCGGGACAAGGCCGTGGCCTCAATGTCGTGCGCAGCAAGCCTGGCAAGGCGATTGGCATGCGTCTTTTTCGATCCCAGTGCGCCAATATAGAAGCAGGGGGAGGCGAGCGCCGCACGGAGGGCAGGGTCGTCGATTTTCGGATCATGGGTCAGCGCCACCAAAGCGCTGCGGGCACCAAGCGGAGCCTTGGCGAGTGCTTCATCAGGCCAGTCGTGACTGATCGCGACTCTCGGAAAACGCTCGGGAGTCGCGAAGGCAGTGCGGGGATCGATAATACGGACCTTGTAATCACACAGTTCGCCCATGCTGGCGAGCGGTTGGGCGATATGCGCAGCCCCCACGATCACCAGATCCAACTGCGGGTTAAAGGCGGTCAGAAACCACTCTGCACCGTCGATTTGGATCACTTCGCAGCGATCAGCGCGCGCCACCCGGCTGGCCGCCTCGCTCAACGTATCGCTGCTCCCACCTGGGGTAACAAGCATTTCCTGTATGTCACGGAGCGCGACCGCGCGAACCACGGCCTGGCCCTGGCCATGTGCCGAAAGGATAGCCGCAAGCGTGGCGTGGCCGAACTGACCTCCGAGCGCTTCGAGATAAATTTCGACTTTGCCGCCGCAGGCAAGTCCAACTGACCAGGCGAGTTCGTCGGCCACGCCAAATTCGAGGCGCTGGGAGCGTCCGCTCGCAATCGTCTCCTGTGCCCGCCCGATTACCTCCCCTTCGACGCAGCCGCCCGACACCGAGCCTTCAAACGCGCCGTCATCGCGGATCGCGATCATGCTGCCAGCCGGTCGTGGCGCTGATCCCCAGGTGCGGATCACCGTGCCGATCGCGACCTTGTGGCCGGCGAGCCTCCACGCCTGCGCAATACCCAGAATGTTGGGTGCATCACTCATGCAAGCGCCGCAGCCACCGCGCGCTTGGCCATCACAGTAACGAGATGGGCGCGGTACTGCGCCGAACCATGCAGGTCTTCATTCATGCCATCAGCGTCAATCTTAATGTGCGCAACGGCCTCTGGAGTGAAGCTGGCCTCGAGCGCCTTTTCCATCATAGGCAGGCGCCGCACGCTTGGCGCGGCTCCAGTGACGGCAACCCGTACACCCTCGGTGGTTTGCGCGACAAATACGCCGACCATGGCATAGCGCGACGCCGGATTGGCAAATTTGGCATATGCGGCGCGCCTGGGCACAGGAAATGCCACCGCACGAAGAATCTCGTCGGGCGCCAACATGGTTTCAAACATACCGGTGAAGAATTTGTCGGCTGGGACTTCGCGGCGCGTCGTGATGACGGAGGCATTCAGTCCGAGGACCGCTGCGGGATAGTCAGCAGCCGGATCATTGTTGGCAACAGAGCCTCCGAGCGTGCCGAGGTGGCGGACCGCTGGATCGCCAATATGGGAGGCCAGCTCCGCCAAGGCCGGAATGAGCGTGCGAACCTCTGGCGACTGTGCAACTTCGGCGTGAGTGAGCGCGGCACCCAGAACCAGACGTTCACCGTCACGGCGATTGCCGGATAGCTCGTGCAGGCCAGAAATGTCGATGAGGAGCGGCGGACTGGCCAGCCGCTGTTTCATGGTGGGGATAAGCGTCTGCCCGCCAGCCAGCAATTTGGCTTCGGGATTGGCGCCAAGCAGTGCTTCGGCTTCGGCAAGATTCGCAGCGCGCTGATAGGCAAAGGGATAGGTGATCATGCGCCCATCTCCTTCGCGGCCGCTTCGATGGCCGAGACGATGTTGTGATAACCGGTGCAGCGGCAGATGTTACCTTCGAGTTCGCGGCGGATGCTGGCACGGTCGGCCGCCACTCCGCGCGCTATCATGTCAACGGCGGTCATGATCATGCCTGGGGTGCAGAAGCCGCATTGTAGTCCGTGATGTTCGCGGAATGCGGCCTGCACGGGATGGAGTGCACCGGCCTCGGCCAATCCCTCGATCGTGGTCACGCTACGTCCATGAGCCTGCACAGCAAACATGGTGCAGGACTTGACGGCCTTGCCGTCGACATGGACGACACAGGCTCCGCACTGGCTGGTATCGCAACCGATATGCGTACCCGTGAGCATCAGGGTGTCGCGCAGAAAATGCACCAGGAGCGTTCGCTCCTCAATTTCGTTGGAAACGGTTTTGCCGTTCACCGTCATAGTCACGGTGGTCATGTGGTTACTCCTGATAACATAGACCGTGGGCGGCTGCCGTGCGGTTCAAAAGGTGTTTCAAAGTACAAGTCCGAACAAAATGAGAAGAATGATGATCACTGCCACAAGGCCGACCACCCAGATCTCTGGAGCAACCCCGGCTTGCCCCGACGAACCGGATGCGGGTTTGGACGCCGGCGCCTGGACAGCTGCGTCTGACGGGGGCATGGCGCTGAGCAGAGTGTCCGCTTCAAGTGAGACCCCGGCAGCCCGCATTTCCGCTTCTGCAATCGCTTCAGCCCGCAGGGCCGCCTGTGTGAGAACGGCGTCGGGCGCTGCAACCTCACTGCCTCCAAGTTCACCGGCCAGCTTGCCGAAAAAATCATCCGCCATCTGCCTGGCAGCGCTTGAGAGTAGACGTTGCCCCACCTGGGCGAGCTTGCCGCCGATATTGGCTTTAGCGGTATAGGAGAGCAGGGTTCCTGCCTCAACAGCTTCCAAAACGACTACCGCATCACCCCTGGCAAAGCCCGCAACCCCGCCTTGGCCTTCGCCTCTCAGCACGCAGCGGTTGGGTGGATCAAGCTCATCGAGGCTGAGCTTGCCACGAAAAGTTGCCGAGACCGGTCCGACCTTGAGGCGGGCAGAGGCGTCAAAATGGGTGGCATCGATCTTATCCACCGCCTCGCAGCCCGGAATGCAAACCTTCAGAATGTCAGGATTGGTAATGGCCTCCCAAACCTCCTGGGGCGGGGCGGGAATCTCATAGCGACCGGTAAAATCCATAAACACTCCGCGCAATGCGCAACCACCCATTACCTATCGCGCCTTGGCGGGGTTGCGCAAACCTTGGCCACGTCCGTCTTTG
>JAJZGY010000101.1 GCA_021804785.1 Pseudomonadota bacterium
TACTCCCACTCGATTGTGCCGGGAGGTTTTGAGGTGACATCGTAGACGACGCGATTGATGCCACGGACCTCGTTGACGATGCGTGTTGCGGTCCGAGACAAGAACGCGTGGCTGAAGGGATAACTATCCGCAGTCATTCCATCCGTCGATGTCACCGCTCTCAGCGCACAGACGTAATCGTAGGTACGATCGTCACCCATCACCCCAACCGTCCTGACCGGTAACAAGACGGCAAATGCCTGCCAGATCTCGTCATAGAGACCCGCATTGCGAATCTCCTCCAGATAAATGGTGTCGGCACGGCGCAGGATTTCAAGTTTCTCGCTGGTGATCTCTCCAGGAATGCGGATGGCGAGACCTGGGCCGGGAAAGGGGTGGCGTCCGACAAAATGGGCGGGCAGCCCAAGCTCCCGGCCAAGCGCGCGCACTTCATCCTTGAAGAGTTCGCGTAATGGTTCGACCAGTTTCATCTTCATGCGCGCGGGCAGGCCACCGACGTTATGGTGCGATTTGATCGTAACCGACGGGCCGCCAGTCGCAGAGACGCTCTCGATGACGTCAGGATAAAGCGTTCCTTGGGCCAGAAATTCCGTACCGCCGATCTTTTCCGCCTCTCCATCAAACACGTCGATAAAGGTCGAGCCTATGATTTTGCGCTTCTGCTCTGGATCGCTCACACCCTCAAGACGTTTAAGAAACAGCTCTCTGGCATCTGCGTGCACCAGTGGGATATTGTAGTGGCCACGAAACAGTGAGACCACTTCTTCTGCTTCGCCCGCTCGCATAAGGCCGGTATCCACAAAAATGCAGGTCAACTGATCGCCGATGGCTTCGTGGATGAGCACAGCGGCCACTGAGGAATCAACGCCGCCGGATAACCCGCAGATGACGCGGTTCTTGCCAACCTGGACCCGGATCTTGGCGATCTCGTGGGTACGGAACGCTTTCATACTCCAGTCGGCGGGGATGTTTGCCACCGCTTGTACAAAATTGCTGAGCAGCGCGGTGCCACGCGGGGTATGCACGACTTCGGGATGAAACTGCACACCGTAAAGCTTGCGTTGCTCATCGGCGATCGCCGCGAACGGCGCACCATGACTGACGGCGATGGGATGAAAGCCTCTGGGCAGAACGGTTACTTTATCGCCATGGCTCATCCAGACCTGGTCGTTGGCGCCCAATGCCCAGACACCCTCAAACAAAGGAGACTGGCCCACGATTTCGAGATCTGCGCGTCCGAATTCGCGGGTGCCATCGCCTTCGACCTTGCCGCCAAGCTGGGCAACCATGGTCTGCTGGCCGTAGCATATACCCAGAACCGGCACGCCCATCTCAAACACCGCCTGTGGTGCACGCGGTGTTCCGGGCTCTGTCACGCTCGCCGGTCCCCCGGAGAGGATGATGGCCTTTGGCGGGCTCTCTTTCAAAGCCGCGTCGGCCTTATTGAAGGGAACGATTTCGCAGTAGACGCCACCTTCGCGCACACGCCGTGCGATCAGCTGTGTCACCTGCGAGCCGAAATCGATAACAAGAACTGGTGCCGCCATGAGGGCGAGCCTATAGGGGCACCCTTAGCGCTTGTCCAGCGAGGCCTTATTTGCAGCCTCCTTTGGAGCGCTCGGTGGGGACGACAGCGCGGCCGCAAGTTCCTGGGTCTGCGGACAGTGTGCACCGCAGACGGTGTGCAGGCGGGTAAGGTAGCCCTCGGCACCACTGCGATCGCCGAGGGCAAGGTCGATTTTGCCGGCGCCTGCCAGGGCGGGGACCATTTTGGGATTGAGGTAAAGCGCCTCGGAGAAATATTTCCGTGCGAAATGATTTTCCCCGTGGCGCGCGTAGAACTGAGCGAGGGTGAGGTAACTTTGCGCGCGCGACGGCTTGGCTACCACGGCGGCCTGATAGAGCATGCTTGCTTCGTCCATATGGCCCGCAAGTTCCGCGGCATGGGCGCGCTGATCGAGTCGCTCGGGTGATGCGGCCTGGGACGGCACGCTGGCCAATACCGCCAGAACTGCTGCTGCGGCGGCGAGACGAATGTGATGCACCTTATACTCCTTCGCTCTAGCGCTCGGGGGATCAGCCCCGGGTCAGTATTGCTGTAAAAAAGCCGTCCGTCTGCGTCATATAAGGGCTGGCTTGAAAGAATTCACCTATGCCCGTCAAGGGGGGGTGGTTCGGCAGCTGGCTCCAGATCGACATCGCGGCAATGACGGTAAAGTTTGGATGGCGGGCACGGAAGGCGGCGATCCGCCGCTCATTTTCACAGCTCAGTACCGAGCAGGTCGCATAGACCAGCCGCCCGCCGGGGCCGAGGAGCCCAGCGCCCCGCTCCAAAAGCTCATCCTGCTGCCTTGCGAGCTCGGCAAGGCGTTCGGGGGTAAGACGCCATTTCTGATCGGGCTGCCGCCGCCATGTTCCACTTCCTGAGCAGGGGGCATCGATGAGCACGCGGTCGAACAGGCCCTTTGGTTCCGGTGAGGCATGGATAATGGTCGCGCCCGCCCGGGCGGCACGCGGTCGCAGCTGGGCGAGACGATTGGGGGCGATGTCACAGGCGATGATCTGCCCCTGGTCTTGCATGAGGGCTGCCAGTGCCAGAGATTTGCCGCCTGCTCCAGCCGCCAGATCGCACACCCGCATCCCGGGCCGCACATCGGTCAGCATGCAGGCGATCTGTGCGGCTTCATCCTGGAACTCGAAGGCCCCATCGCCAAAAAGCGCTGTACGTTCCAGCCCAGATGCGCCCGGCGGGATTCTAAGTCCTGTGGCAGCGTACGGAGCTGGTGCGGCAGCAAAGCCCTGGGCGATCAATGCTTCCGCGAGGTGGTCACGTTCGGCCTTGAGCGTATTGACCCTGAGATCAATGGGTGCGCGCTGCTGCATGGCGGCCATTTCAGGGATGAGATCGGTGCCAAATCTCTGCCGCAGTTCCTCTTCCAGAAAGGGTGGAAACTCGGCTTCCACCCAAAGCGGCGGACGCTGTGATGGCGGTGCTTCCAGCGCTCGTATGTCGGCCTCGCAAAGGGGGGGCGGGCCATGGGCTACCCCTGAAAACAGCGCGTGAACATCCGCGCCCTCTGCCAGCAAGGAGCCGATCATGAGTGCTCGAGGGTCCTCGCTGCCCATCCGAAATGAATGATGCGCCCGCCCGCGGTAAACGGCGAAGACATGAGCAGCGACTGCTGCACGATCCTTGGAACCTGCGTAACGGCGATTGCGAAAATATTGGCGCAAGGCTCGGTCCGCGGGAAACCCCGAGCTCACAAGGCTTTCCAGTATTTCAATGGCAGCCTGGATACGTGCGGCAGGGGTCAAGGTTACTGTGCACCGGGATAATTGGGGCTCTCGCGCGTTACCACCACATCATGAACGTGACTTTCGCGCAGTCCTGCTCCGGTAATGCGCACGAACTGGGCATTCTTATGCAGTTCGGCAATGTTGGGCGAACCTGTCAGTCCCATCGCAGCACGCAGGCCACCAATAATTTGATGCACGACATTGGCAACCGGCCCCTTGTAGGCGACCTGACCTTCGACCCCCTCGGGTACCAGCTTTAGCGCATCGCGTACCTCAGCCTGAAAGTACCGGTCTGCTGAGCCACGGGCCATGGCGCCTAACGAACCCATGCCGCGATAGCCCTTGTAGGATCTTCCCTGATAGAGAAAGACCTCGCCTGGCGCCTCTTCGGTACCGGCAAGCAGGGATCCGACCATGGCTGCGTGAGCGCCCGCTGCAATGGCCTTGGCAAGGTCGCCGGAATATTTGATGCCGCCATCGGCGATCACCGGAATATTCGCCTTTCGGGCGACATCAACCGCATCCATGATTGCGGTCAGCTGGGGCACGCCGACGCCTGCGACAATGCGGGTCGTACAGATCGAGCCAGGTCCAATTCCGACCTTGACCGCGTCGGCACCCGCGTCGATCAGCGCCTTGGCACCATCGCTGGTCGCAATATTCCCGGCGAGTACCTGTGTGTAGTTGCTCTGAGCCTTGATCTGACGGATGGTCTCGAGCACATTCTTCGAGTGGCCGTGACTGCTGTCGACGACGACCAGATCGCATTCTGCGTCGATCAGGGCCATTGCGCGTCGCACACCGTCTTCGCCGACACCGGTTGCCGCAGCCACGCGCAGGCGACCGCGCTCGTCTTTTGCGGCGTAAGGAAATTTCTGGGCTTTCTCGATATCCTTGACCGTAATCAATCCTACGCAGCGGTAAGAGCCGTCGACCACCAGAATCTTTTCAATACGATGTTGGTGCAGGAGGCGTTTGGCCTCTTCCATGCTCACCCCTTCGCGCACCGTGACCAGTTTGTCCTTGGTCATCAATTCATGGACCGGCTGGCGGGGGTCGTCGGCGAAGCGCACATCGCGATTTGTCAGTATACCGACGAGTTTTCCGGCCCCATTACGTGCCGGCGATTCCACGACCGGAATGCCTGATATGCGATGACGCTCCATGAGCGCCAAAGCGTCGGCAAGTGTCGCGTGGGGGGCGATGGTCACGGGATTAACGACCATCCCGCTTTCATATTTTTTAACCCGCCTGACGTGTTCTGCCTGCTCCTCGATGGCGAGATTTTTATGGATGACGCCCAAGCCGCCGGCCTGAGCCATGGCAATTGCGAGGCCCGCCTCGGTGACGGTGTCCATCGCGGCCGAGATGAGGGGAATGGCAAGCTCGATGGTATTGGTGAGGCGTGTACGGGTATCAACTTGACTGGGAAGGACGTCCGAGGCTGCCGGTACCAGCAGCACATCGTCGAAGGTGAGCGCTTCGCGAATGTTCAAGGAGGGCTCCTTTGCCGACGGGTTCCGGAGCCCGGAGGCAATAGCAGCCCGTCCCGGCCCGTGCAAGCGCCCGCTGGCGGGATCCTGGGGCCCGGACACCTGTTGCTGAAAGAAATACGGGCTGTTGACCAAAACCTCAATTCAGGCCGATGAACTCTTGCCAGCGGCTTCGCCATGAGCCCGAAAGCCTTGGGCGACAAGGTAGAGCTCCACAGATTCGGCACGCGAGGCAGGTGGCTTGACGTGTTTCACACTCGCAAAGTCGTGCTTGAAGCGCGCCAACAACGCGCCTGTTGCACCGCCCTGAAATATCTTTCCGACAAAGCTGCCACCCGGTCTGAGGACCTCTTCGGTGAGGTCCAAGGCGGCTTCAAGGAGGGCGACCGTGCGCAAGTGATCAGTCTGGCGATGACCGGTGGTCGGAGCGGCCATATCGGAGAGTACGAGATCGGCCTCCCCGCCCAGGGCCGCCTTCAAGCGTTCGGGGGTTTGCGAAGCCAGCATGTCACCTTCGAGAAGCTCGGCGCCGGCAATCGGATCCATGGGGAGGATGTCGAGACCAACAACTTTTCCCTTGGCGCCGACGCGCTCGAGCGTCACCTGGATCCAGCCGCCAGGCGCGGCGCCCAGATCCAGCACCCGCGCCCCGGGCTTCAGGAGGCGAAAGCGGGTATCAAGTTCAATCAGTTTGAACGCCGCGCGACTGCGGTAGCCCTTGGATTTGGCGGCACGCACATAAGGATCGTTGAGTTGCCGCTCAAGCCAGCGCTGGGAGGAGGCTTTGCGACCCCGCGTTTTCTTCAGGCGAACGCCCATCTCCTCGCCGCGTCCGGACGGTCCGCGGCCGCTGGTCTTTGAGGTTTTCTGCTTCATGGGGGGGATTGGCGCATCAGTTCGCGAATGAGGCCCTCACGCAATCCGCGGTCGGCGACGCGCAGGCGCTGGCAAGGCCAGTGGGCATGAATAGCATTGAAAATCGCACATCCGGCGAGTACCAGATCGGCGCGCTCCGGTCCGATGCAATTGAGTTCGGCACGGCCAGCCAGATCAAGGGCTGCGATTTTCTCCACGATGTCGCGGATCTGCCCGCTTTCGTGCCAGCTGCCGTCGACGCGATCGCGGTCATAGCGACGCAGGCCGAGGGCAAGTGCTGCCAAAGTCGTGACCGTGCCGGAGGTACCCAGAAGATGGCGCCCATCAGCGCGAAACGGCCTGACGGCCGTCATCTGCTCTGCGACCTCAGCAAAACTTGGCTCGAGCGCCTGCTCCATCAGGTCAATGGAGGCATCTCCGAAGGTTTCCGTGACATTGACGACCCCAACCGGCAAAGAGGTTGCATAGACGGGCTCGGGTTCGTCTGCCTCAAGCCAGATCAGTTCGGTCGAGCCGCCGCCGATGTCGAACACAAGGGCGCCTTTATATCCATCGCCCATCAAGGGCGCGCAGCCAATTGCAGCCAGCCGTGCCTCTTCATCGGCTGAAATAATCTCCAGCGTGATGCCCGCTTCCTCTCTTACCCGGCCAAGCAGATCCTCAACATTGCTGGCCCGTCGGCAGGCCTCGGTGGCGATGGCCCTGAGCTTGAATTCGCCGAAACGGCGCATGCGGGTCGCGCAGATCACGAGGGCAGCGACAGCGCGGGCCATGGCTGCATCGCTGAGACGGCCGGTCCTGGCAACGCCTTCTGCGAGACGTACTGTTCGACTGAAGGACTCCAGAACCCGAAAGCGTTGCCCCCCCCGGGGTTCGGCGATCAGAAGCCGGCAGTTGTTGCTGCCAAGATCGATTGCGGCCAGCACCGGCTGACGCCTGCGGCGGGGCCGGCGCGTCGGCTGCGGGAGAAGTGCTCCCTCGTCCACTGGTCGCGCAATGTTCATGATCTGACGCTAGCACAGACGCGGCTCTTTAGAACCATTGAAAGAGCCAATTGCGGCAGCCGCGCAAGAGAGCTGTGGGCCGTGTCCGATCAGTTTGGCTGGAAACTTGCCAGGGGGAACCGCCTCGGACTGCCGGGGCCGCGCTCCAAGGCGCCCACCCAGCCTCGACGGCCCTCGGGCAGGACCGTCCGCCGGTCAGCTACCCTGAAGTGAGGCTCCCTGCGGGCTGGCTTTGCTGCGATCCGGCAAGGGCTTTTGGCAAGGCCTGCGGCGTCTGCCCGCTCAGCACCATTTTTACAATCCGCTCTCGACCATGCGACGTGAGGCGGGCATTCTTATGGACGTTCATCCGGTTCCTCCCCGAGTGGGCTGTGGCTTTGACACCTTCAGCTTCTCTCGGATGGGGCCGGGTGGACAACCTGTTGAAAGCTCACACCTAGTACCCACTTTTCATAGAGGGTGATTCGTGATTCAAGATAT
>JAJZGY010000038.1 GCA_021804785.1 Pseudomonadota bacterium
AATAATGGCGTAATATCAACAACTTACGCAGCTTCCAGTTCTCGAAGCGCTGAGCACAGACCCAAAGCAATACGGCCAGAGCACCGGCGGCGTACAGAGATGTACGTCGCTGGTTTGCGTTTGGGCGAAACCCATCAGTTGCGTCGCGTGCATTTTAGTATGCAGTCTTGGATGCAAGCTGCGCGCGCGGCTTCCTGGACGGTGCAGGCCCCCTTGGGATCCCAGTGGCCTTCTGCCTTGCGCGGAGGCGTAAGTTGAGACTGGGCCCTGTGTCCCAGCCTTTAGGGTGCGCCGCCCGCGGCGCGAACAACAGCGCGCCGCGGCGAGGGCTGCAACACCGGTGCGGAAGGGGCAGGCGTTGCGTCCGTCATAAATTTCATTATTGTATGAATGAATAAAATCCCGGGGAGACAGCCTGGGGCGGGGGAGTGTTTGCGCCAGGAGCGGCACAGTGGCGGCGGATTGCCCCGGCGGGCTTCGCTGCGAGCGTGCCAGTCTGCACGGCAGGCGAAGACTGCTTTACCCCGGCCAAACGAAGAACGACGGGCAGCCGCACGCGAACCCGCGGCGAGCCATGAGGGGACGTGCGCACATGACGACAGGGCCGAGCCAAAAGCGTGTGCTGCGGATTGCACTTGCGGCGGCCGCGGGGGCCTCCATCGAATGGTATGATTTCTTTGTTTACGGCACGGCTGCGGCGCTGGTTTTTCCGCGGCTGTTTTTTCCCCACACGCTCAGTCCATATGTTGCGCAGATTGCCGCGTTCAGCACGTTTGCAGTCGGGTTTCTCGCGCGGCCAGTAGGCGGTGCCGTATTCGGTCACATTGGCGATCGCTTTGGGCGCAAGACCGCCCTTTTCATTGCCCTGGTCAGCATGGGGGTTGCCTCGACACTGATCGGACTTCTGCCTGGCTATGAAGTATTGGGCGATCTGGCACCACTACTTCTCGTGCTGCTGCGCTTTGTGCAGGGGCTGGCGGTTGGAGGCCAGTGGGGCGGTGCGGTGTTGATCGCGGTCGAAAGCGGGCCGAAGGACCGGCGTGGTTACTATGGCAGCTTTGCCCAGACGGGTGTGCCGGTGGGCCTCGTGCTGGCGAACGCCGTCTATTCTCTCGCCGCAGTCTGGCTTGCACCCGATGCCTTTGCCAGCTGGGGCTGGCGCCTGCCATTCCTGTTCAGCCTGGTAATCGTGGGACTTGGGATCTACGTCCAGTTCGGGCTCGAAGAGACCGTGGAATTCAGCAGGTCTCAGGAGGACGCAGGATCGATCATGGCACCAGCGCGCCGTGGCTCTCCGATCCTAGAGGTAATCCGGGCGCACCCCCGAGAAATTGCACTGGCTGGGGGTGCCTTTCTGGCCAACAATATCTGCTTCTATGTCGCCATTACCTACGCCATCGCCTACGGGACGGCCACACTGCATCTGTCCAAGCTGGTTATGATTTCAGCAGTCATGATCGGTAGTATGACGATGATACCGGCATTGCTGATCGCGGGCAGACTGTCCGATGCCTGGGGCCGCATTGGCATATTTATGACCGGTGCTGCGCTTGCCGGCCTGTGGGCCTTCGCCCTCTTTCCATTGATGGATACGGGCTCACCGCTTCTGGTTACGCTTGGCATCGGCGTCGAACTCGTTCTTCTGAGCGTGATGTATGGACCGCAGGCGGCGCTCTTTGCGGACCTGTTTCCGGTCAAGGTCCGGTATTCGGGAGCTTCACTCGGATATCAGCTGGGCGCGGTGGTGGGTGGCGGCTTTGCCCCCATCATTGCCGCTACTTTGCTCGAGCGCTTTGCAACCACAGCTGCCATCGCCCTCTATATGGCAGCTGCATGCGCCATCTCATTCGTCAGCACATTCCTTCTGAGCGGCGCAAAATCGCATGCGGCAGAGTGAGACCCCGCAGGACCAGCCTTGTCTGGCCCTATGCAGCATCACTTTGCGTGCAGCACCAGCGGCAGCGCTCTGTTGTCCGCACAAGGGCAGTTGGCAGACTTGAGCCGCTGTCGGCACTGCATAAGGACAGCACAGATCGTCACTGCTGCGGCTTGCGCTGTCCTAAATGTTGGTGCGTTTGAGGGTAAAGCGCGCCACGACATTGATCAGGAGCACAAAGCCCGTGACGAGAAGAGCGGCGGCATATGCCAGTGCGTTTGCCGACGCAAAGGGCTCGTTGATGAAGGTCCAGATGGCGTAGGTGAGATAGCCAATTGGGGAATGGGTGAGATGGCCGTCCCACATGAAGCTTGACCAGCCTGCGGTATAGAGCAGGGGCGCCGTTTCGCCGACTGATATGGCGAGGGCAAGAAGGATCCCGGTCAGGATCCCTGGCAGGGCTGCGGGCAAACAAATGCGCAGAATGACACGACGATCACTGGCGCCCAGCGCATAGGCCGCTTCGCGAATTTCTCCCGGCACCTGCTTCAGCGCAAGCTCGGTGGTCCGACAGATGTAAGGCAGGCATATGATGGCCAGGACAATGGCGCCGGCGGCGACCGAGAAGTTCCAGCCAAGCCATTCCACCATGGTGACATAACCAAAGTAGCCCATCACGATCGAGGGCACGCCGACAAGCACATCGGCAAGAAAGCCTATGACCGAGGCCCAGTGGCTGAAATGGTATTCAGCGACGTAAATTCCTGACGCCATCCCAAAGGGGACAGCAAGCAGAAGCGCGCCGAGCGATAGTACCGCGGTTCCCTCGATGGCGTTGAGAAGCCCGCCGCCACGTCCTTGCGTCACGGTGGTCAGCACCGTCGGTGTCAGGGCACTGAAGCCCCGGACGAACACCATCTCCAGGATCCATACCATAAGACCAGAGAGCGTCAGCAGTGCCAGGCCGCAGCTGGTCCAGCCCAGCATCGTCGAAATCCGCCGTGTCCAGCGCATCTTGATGGGAACTCGCCTGCCATTGCGGCCCAGAGCGGTTGAGGACGCGCTCGCCATGACTAGGCTCCTTCCACTGTAGAAAGTCTCCGGCCCCAGGCTGCAAGCATCAGCCGTGCAGCGGCATTGACGGCGACAGAGATGACGCAGAGCACGAGGGCGATTTCTGCGAGCGACTTTACCGCGAGACCAGAGGGGTCCTGCAGCGCGCTGTCGAGCTGCGATACAATAAAGGCCGCCATTGTTGAAATCGGCGAATAGATGTTCTGCGGCAGATAATTGAGTGCGTTTCCGCTGACCATGAGCACGGCCATGGTCTCACCAAGGGCCCGTCCCAGGGCGAGGAAGGTGGCACCGATCAGGACACCGCGGGTGCGTGGCAGCAGGATGTAGCGGATGGCTTCGAAGCGGGTTGCGCCCAGTGCGATCGTGGCTTCCTTAAGGGCGACTGGCTGGCTGACGAGGGCATCGCGCAAGGTTGCGGTAATGAGGGGTACCACCATCATGGCCAGCACAATGCCTGCGGTCAGAAGGCCGTAGCCGCTGCCGGGTGGTCCGCCGAAGAACGGCACCAGATCCAGTGTGGACGACATAAACGGAAAGACATGGTGCCCCAGGAAGGGGATAAGGACGACGTAACCCCAAAGTCCGAAGACCACGCTCGGTATGGCGGCCAGAAGTTCAACGAAGAGCGAAATCCAGGTGCGAAGCTGCCCCGGTATGGCTTCTGCCAGAAACACCGCGGCACCCGCGCCGACGGGAATCGCAAACATCAGTGCGATCAGGGTCGACAGCAGTGTACCGGCAATGAGGAAAAGGATCCCATATTCGGCGCCGGGCTGGATTGAGACACCACCAGAGGTCACTGAATCGGCATAGAGGTTGCCGAGGTTCCACATGTCGCGAAAGGCGAAGCCCCAGCCATTGAAGCGAATCGCTGGCCAGGCATAAACCGTCAGAAACACGAGGATGACCACCAGGCTCATCGGCAAAACGCCGGCAAGAATGGCGAGCCAGTTTCGAAACCTCATTGCTCTCAAGCCGTATAAAAAATCAGGTCGGCGCCTGAAGGCGCCGACCTTGTGCAGTGATAGGACGCTTAGTGGATCTTCGCAACCTGGTTCTCGCTCAGCCGGGCAATAGCCGCCGGCAGCGGAACGAAACCAACTGCGCGCATGAAGTGGCTAGCCTCACCACCTTTTGCGCTAATGCCCCAGCTGAGGAACTTCTTCAGTTCCATGGCGTGTTGGGGGGTCGGCTGCTTGGAGTTCACGATCGCGTATTCGTAGTTGATGATCGGGTAGGATTGAGCTCCCGGAGCAAAGATCAGGCTGATGCGCTCATCGGCCGGCGTCTTTGCCGCAGTAGCCTGAACGGCAGTCTGAACGGTTTCCGGTGTTGGCAGCACGAACTTGCCGGCGCGGTTCTGAAGGCGGGCTTCACCGAGCTTGGCTTCTTCTGTGCTGTTCTTGTAGCTGATGCCGATATAGGCGACGCAATAGGCCGTCGTCTTGCAGGCGTTGACCATGCCAGGATTGCCCTCCGCACCGATGCCACCCTGTACCGCCGGCCAGCTGATCGTCGTGCCATAGCCGACGTGCTGATTCCATGACTGGGTGCTGAACGAAAGATACTGCGAGAAGATAAAAGTGTCTCCGCTGCCATCGGTACGATGGACCGGTACGATCATCTTGTGGGGCAGTTTGACGCCCGGGTTGAGCTTGCGGATGCTTGCGTCATCCCAGTATTTCACGGTGCCGCTATAGATGCCGGCAAGAACCGGGCCGCTGAGGTTCAGGTGTTTGTTGTTGAGACCCGGGACATTATAGTTGACCATCTGGGAGGAGATCGCCAGCGGAATGTTGAGCATGCCCGGATGCACTTTCATCTGCGCATTGCTCATGTAGGCGTCTGACGCACCGATCTGGGCCACGCCCGAAATTGCCTCGGAAATGCCGGTGCCGCTACCGGTGCCCTGGGTGGTGATGCGCACGCCGGGGTGGGCTTTCGCGTAAACCGGAACCCAGAGATTGAACAGCGGATAAAGCAGGGTTGATCCGGTCTCGAGAAGCTGGGTCTGGGCCGCAAATGCGGTGCTGCCCACGGACAATGCACCGGCCGCCAGCGCGGCCGCGGCCAACAGCTTCAATCCTGTCGTCGCCCGCTTGGGGCGCGCGCTCGCTATCGTCGTCTTCAAACTTGCCTCCTTGCCGTAGCCACTCCACGGCGATGTGATTCCCCGCTAGTCCCCTTCAGCGGCCCGAACGGCACGCTGGAACAAGCGGGCGCAACCTAGAAATCTTTTGTGACAGATCGACCGCGACAAATATTACGGTTCCGTAATATACAGCGCCAATTTGGGGATAAGTCGCCCGGATTGGCACCGGCGGCCCGCGAGCGCAGTTCCGGCCCCGGCAGGCTGGCTCACTTTTGCGGCGGCCAGGTGTCGAAGCCCGGACCTGCTTCGGCTATCTAGATTGCCAGCAAGGAGCCTGGGCCATGGATTTTGAGGAGTTTCGGCGTAATGGCCACGACTTCGTGACGTGGATGGCCGACTATCTTGGCCAGATTGAGGGCTATCGGGTTCGGGCGAAGCTGGAACCCGGTGCAATCCTGGCTCAGCTTCCAGACGAGCCCCCGCATAGTGGCGAGGCCATGGACCAGGTCTTCGCGGACTTTATCCGCATCCTGTTACCGGGCATCACCCATTGGCAGCATCCGCGGTTTCTGGCCTATTTCCCGGCAAACTCGTCGCCGCCGTCAGTTCTGGCCGAAATGCTGACCGCGACCCTCGGCGCCCAGTGCATGCTGTGGGAAACCTCTCCGGCCGCCGCTGAGCTGGAACAGCGCGTCATGGAGTGGCTCGGCGGACTTGTCGGGCTCGGCCCCGGGTTTACCGGCTCGATCCAGGATTCGGCCTCCAGCGCTACTTTGCTTGCGATCATTTCGGCGGCCGAGCGGGCCAGTGGCGGCCGCTTTTCCCGCGAAGGTCTCGCCGGAGGACCCAGACTGATTCTCTACTGCTCCGCCGAAGCGCATTCCTCGGTCGAGAAGGGTGCCCGCATTGCTGGCATAGGGGCAGCCAATGTGCGGAAAATTCCCGTGGACCAGAACGGGGCAATGATCACGGCCGCGCTGCGGGGGGCGATCCGCACCGACCGCAACAGCGGTCATGTCCCGGCGTGCATTGTTGGCTGCTTTGGAACCACTGGAATTGGCGCGATCGATCCCATCGAACAATTGTCCACCATCGCTCGCACCGAAGGTATCTACCTGCATGTCGATGCAGCCTGGGCCGGTGCGGCGCTGATCCTGCCTGAACTGCGAGGTCTGGCCGCCGGGCTGGATGGCGCGGACAGCATCGTGCTCAACCCGCACAAATGGCTGATGACCAATTTTGACTGTTCTGCCTTTTTCATGCGCCATCCGGCGGAGCTCGCCCGTGCCCTGTCCTTGACTCCGACCTATCTGGAAACACGTGCCGCGTCGTCAATTCCTGAATACCGCGACTGGTCAATCGCCCTCGGGCGCAGGTTTCGTGCACTTAAATTGTGGTTCGTCCTGCGCAGTTACGGCAGCGAGGGCCTCCGCGCCAAGATCCGCTCCGATCTCGCCGCCGCCCAACGCCTCGCTGCTCTCATCCGCTCCACTGCAGACTTTGAGCTCACCAGCGGACCCAATCTGGCGCTACTCAGCTTTCGCTATGCTCCGGAAGGCGTGGCGGACCTCGATGCTCTCAACGAGACGCTGCTGCATGTCGTGAACGATGGCGGCTTTACTTACCTGACCAAAACACGACATCAGGGCCGTCTTGTGATCCGCATATCAATTGGCCAGACCTATACCACCTGGCGGCACGTCGAAGAAAGCTGGCGTCATATTCAGGACTGTGCCCAGAAGCTTGCGAGGTGACGCGGCGCCTGCTTTGGGCTAAACACTGCGCCATGAATACGATCTTCGTCGATGGAGCGGCCGGGACCACCGGTCTTGAGATAGGTGAGCGGCTCGCACAGCGTCGCGATCTGCAGGTGCTGATGCTGGCGGAAAGCGCACGCAAGGATCCCGCGGCACGGCGTGAGGCGCTGAACGACGCCGATGTGGTAATCCTGTGTCTGCCGGACGCGCCAGCCCGTGAGGCGGTGCAGCTGATCGACAATCCGCGTACCCGTATCATTGATGCGTCGAGCGCTCACAGGATTGCTTCAGACTGGGTCTATGGCTTTGCTGAATTCGTCCCAGGTCAGGGCGAGCGTATCGCCGGAGCAAAACGTGTCAGCAACCCCGGCTGTTATGCCACCGGGTTTCTCGCGCTCGTGCGCCCGCTTGTCGATGCGGGCCTGATTGGCCACGATGAAGCCATCACGGTCAATGCTCTCTCGGGCTATTCCGGAGGCGGCAAGACCATGATCAGCGAATTCGAAAGCAAGGCGGTGAACGCGGGACCTCGCATCTACGCCACGGCGCTAACTCACAAGCATCTTCCAGAAATGCAGCAGCATGCAGCTCTGCACCATCCTCCCCTCTTTGCTCCCACTGTGGGAAATTTCTATCGCGGTATGGTGGTTGAAGTCCCGCTATCGCTTTGGGCTCTATCGGCACGACCAAAGGGCGGCGAGCTGCGTCGTGTTCTTGCTGAGCGCTATGCCGGCTGCGATCTGGTGGCCGTCGCAAGCGAAGAAGAGTGCAAGACAATAACGGATGTAAGAGTCGAAAGCCTCGCCGGCACCGACCGGCTCAAGCTTTATGTATTCGCAAATGAAGCCAACCAGCAGGCACGTCTGGTGGCAGTTCTCGACAATCTGGGCAAAGGGGCCGCAGGGGCCGCAGTGCAAAGTCTCAATCTCATGCTGGGGCTGCCCGCCGCGACCGGCCTCTTCCTGGAGGCTCCTTAAGGAGCATTGATGTATCGGCCCAAAGCGTTTGTGGTGGATGAGGTGGAGGCGTTGCACGCCGTGATCCGTGCGCGCGTTCTTGCCACCCTGGCAGTGGTAGATGGCGAAAGTGCACACTTCGCCTACGCGCCGGTCGTCATTGATGCCTGTGCGCCGTTCGGCCGCTTACGCTTTCATCTGGCACGCCAAAATCCCGTGGCAAAGCTTCTGGATGGAGCAAAAGTCAGGGTTTCGTTTCTGGGCGCGGACGGCTACATCTCTCCGGACTGGTATGTTTCAGAGGGACTTGTTCCGACCTGGAACTATATCGCGGTTGAAGGGGAAGGCATCGCGCGCCGCCTTGAGGGAGATGCGTGTGAGGCAGCTCTAGCGGATCTTTCCGCACAGCAGGAAGCCCGGCTTGCCCCCAAAGCGCCCTGGACGCTCGAGAAGCTCCCGGCGACAAGGCGGCGGCAGCTGCTGGAAGCCATCAGCTTTTTTGCTTTGCCGCTGAGCCGCCTCGAGGGCAAGTTCAAACTGAGCCAGGACAAATCTGCGAGTGATCGCGGGGGTGTGGTACGGGCGCTCAGTGCCCTGCAGGATCCGCAAGCAGAGAGACTGGCGCGTGCGATGGATGCACAAGGCTCAGACTAGGCGGCGACGTCTGGCGAGGGTGTAGAACGCAACATTGGCGGTCACCACAAGTACCACTATCGTGGTCGCCATCGGTCGGGCGCTATTGTCATAGGCAAGACTTGCGAGAGTGGCGCCCAGGGTTCCGACACCGAATTGACCAGCTCCCATCAAGGCGGAAATTGCGCCCACCCGGGTTGTGTCTCGGGCAAAGGCGCAGGCCAGGGCGTTGGGCATGTTGAAGCCCAAAACGGCCATCATGGAAAAGAGAGGAACAAGAATGCCCCAGAGCCCGCCAAAGCCGGTGATCACGCACAGCAGCAGGATGAGCGCCACCAGCAAGATCGCGTGGCTTGCCCAGCCTAACAACACATGAGGAGGGTGTTGGCGTATCAGCCGCACATTTAGCTGGCTCGCCGCGATGTAGCCGATGCCATTAACACCGAATACCCAGCCAAAATCCTCGGGTCGGATGCCATAAATGCCGATCAGCACGATGGGAGAGACAGCGACATAGACTGAAATGGCTGACTGGTTGAAGGCACCGGTGATGATGTAGCCGAGGGCATCGGGATCGCGCAGTACGCTATGAAAGCTCATCGCGACCTTCTCACTGGCCGCAGCCCGGGCAGCATCGCTGGAACGTGATTCCGCGAGCAATATTCCCACAGCCATGAGCGTGAGCGCGCCGAGGCCTGCTAGGAACAGAAATATCACGCGCCAGCTGAAGCCACTGCTGAGAAGCAGGCCACCGAATAAGGGTGCTAGAATGGGAGACACACCCATCACCAGCATCAGCCGGGAAAACACGCGGGCGCTGTCTTCCAGATCAAAATGATCGCGCACGATCGCCCGACCGATCACAACTCCAGAACAGCCTCCGATAGCGGTCACGATGCGCGCTAGCATCAGGGTGAGGAAACTGGGCGCAAGAGCGCTTGCTAGGCAGCCGACTACATAGAGTCCAATGCCAAAGAGCAGCGGGCTTCGCCGTCCTTTGCGGTCAGAAAGCGGCCCATAGACAAGCTGCCCTGCGGCCATGCCGAGGAAGAACACCGCGACGGTGAGCGAACCCTGACCTGCCCCGGTGTGCAGGTCCTGTTCGATGGCGCCGAGGCCAGGCAAATACATATCGGTGGCAAGTGGTCCCAGCGCCGTCAGCGTACCAAGCAGACCAATGAGCCCTACCGAGCCAGGACGCAGCGTTGACAGCAAAGAGCGTCTTGCACTCACGCGGCGCGTCCGTCGGTTTAAAATGAACGTGATTACTCGGACTTGACCTTTACATATGTACCAGGCGCTTCGTCGAGTGCCGGCAATTTGCCATCGCCAGGCTGACGTGCTGGAACCTGTTCGCCGGATAAGGGTCCCAGCCAGGCAACAAGATCGGGCCACCATGAACCCTTGTGTTCCTTGGCACCCTCGAACCAGGTTTCGAAGCGCTCTGGTCGTGCGTCATTGGTCCAATATTGGTACTTCTGTGCCGACGGTGGATTGACGACTCCGGCAATATGGCCACTGCCAGCAAGAATAAAGCGAATCGGTCCGCCCATCAGGTGTGTGGTCTTGTAGATGGAACGACACGGAGCGATGTGATCTTCGCGCGCGCTTTGCAGATAGACTGGAATGGTAACGCGCTTCAGATCAAGACGGACATTGTCCAGCGTGAGCTGCCCCTTGGCGAGGGCATTGTCGCGATAGAACTTACGCAAATAGAACAGATGGGCCGATGCAGGCATACGCGTGGAATCGGCATTCCAGTAGAGCAGATCGAAGGGCAGAGGGGTCTTGCCCAGAAGGTAATTGCTGATGACGAAGGACCAGATCAGGTCATTGGCGCGCAGCATGTTGAAGGTGGTGGCCATTTTGCTGCCCTTCAGCACACCTCCGCTAGCCTTCATCGCCTCTTCCAGCGACTTGAGCTGCGGGTCATCAACGAATAGCGACAGATCCCCCGCTTCGGAAAAATCTGTCTGAGCTGCGAAGAAGATCGCGGCCGCAACGCGGTCATCCTGGGTTGCCGCCATATAGGCAAGGGTGGCAGACAGGAGTGTGCCGCCGATGCAGTACCCGATGGTATTTACCTTACGCTCGCCAGTGGCGGCATAGACCGCGTCGAGGGCAGCAAAAATGCCTTCGCGCATGTAGTCGCTGAAGCTCTTCTGGGCGAGACGGGCGTCCGGATTGACCCAGGACACCACGAACACCGTGTAGCCCTGTTGCACCATCCAGCGGATGAATGAATTCTCGGGCTTGAGGTCAAGGATGTAGAACTTGTTGATCCAGGGCGGAAAGATCAGAAGCGGCCGCCGAAAAACCGTCGTCGTGGTTGGAGAAAATTGCAGGAGTTCGATCAGATCGTTGCGAAACACCACCTTGCCGGGCGCGGTGGCGATGTTCTCGCCAATGTGAAAACCGTCCGCAGACTGGCGGATGGCGAGGTCACCGCCACCGCGCTCCATGTCATCCAAGAGGTTCTTGAATCCGTTGATGAGGTTTTCACCATTGGTGTTAAGGGTGGTACGCAACACTTCGGGATTGGTCAGAACGAAATTACTGGGCGCCATCGCATCGGCAAATTGCTTGGTGAAAAACTCGATCCGCCGCTTTTCGTGATTGTCGAGACCTTCCACCCTGGCCACCGTGTCCTGAAGCCAGTTGGCCGTCAGCAGATAGGATTGCTTGATGAAGTCGAAGACCTGGATCTGCTGCCAGTCTGGGTCGCGAAAACGCTTGTCGCCGGGGCGGGGGCTGACCAAGGGCTCGGTCTTGCCACCGAGCATGGCGCGGGCGGCACGCTCCCAGAGTTCGACATAATTTTGCCAGAGCTCGCCCTGGGCCTTGGCCAGAAGGCTTGGATTGGAGGACATCGCCTTGGCCAGCTCAAAAAACGTGCCAGACAGATTGAGTGGATCGACAGGCTCACGCAGGGCGCGCTCGCGCTGATGGAGGACAAAATCGCCGATGAGTTTTTGTGCCTGGGCCCCAACGCGTACCATGTTGGCGGCAAATTCCGCCGGGTCTTTGATCTGCCAGGAGGTGGAGGCAGGCTCTGCTGCCTTGGGCGGCTCGGGGGGCTTGGTCTGCGCCGCCCCGGGGGGCTTTCCCTTGCCATGGGTCTTGGAAGCGGCTTTCGTGCGCGGCCGTGAAGTCTTGGGCGGGAGTGGGTCTTTACTGCCAGTCTTCGCCATATCCGGGACTTTCTTCGTGTGAATATCCAATAACCGTCAAATATTACGGCGGCAAGACGGGGCCGCGAATTGATCGCGGCCAAGAGCATTTACGAAAATGGTTGGGGTCTGGATCGCTGGATCACTTGGAACCGGCAGCGCCCGCCTGTATACGCATGCAGGAGCCGTAAAATGTGCGGCATACGGACGGAGGTCGGTATGGTTCTGGGTTTGACCGGTGATCGCAAAGCTGTGTGCCGCTTTGCGGTGCTGGCTCTGCTGGCCACAAGCCTTTCGGGCTGCTCGGCAGTGCCGGGCTGGGTCGACCCAAGTACTTGGTTTGGCCCTGATATGTCGTCAGCACAGAGTAACAACGGCCAGACGCCGGATCTTGCCGATATTCCAGCACGTCCCAATGCGGGCTCGTCGCCTCAGGAGCGGCGCGCGGTTGCCCACGCGCTGGTAGCCGCCCGTCAGCAGGTGCAGTACAGCGCCCAGCAGTTGCGTGGCGACACCCTGCCCGCGGCACCTCCGCCGGGGGGCTCACAAACTGCCACGCCTTCCTCCGGGAGCAGCACGACGGCGTCAGCCTCGGAAGGGGCCGTTAGCGCATCGCAGATGCCTCCGGCAGAGCCCGCGGCGGCCGCGCAGCCTGCTGCGGCTCCGTTCCCCCAGACAACTGGTGCATCCAGTGCCAGCGAGTCTCATTCGGCTGCGGCCATGCCGGCGGTACCACCCGCCCAGACCGCCGGCTTCGCGCCCTCCAAAGCGCCACCCTTGGCGCCGTCGGTCGCCAATTACGTACCGCCACAGATCATGTCGCGTTACGCCAGCAATGTTAAGGTTGGCCCTGCGACGGTTGTACCACCATCGGCAGCGGTCAGTTCTGGCGCGGAGCTACCGCAGTCATCGCTTCCGTCCCCGACCACGCAAGTGCAGTTTATTCATGGCGGTACCATCCTCACCCGAGGAGCTCGCAAAAGTGTGATCGCGTTCGCCAAAGCTTTTACCGCGCAAGGCAGCAAAGGCTATGTGCAGGTGACGGGCTATGGCGGCTCAAGCCATGCCAGTGTTGGCACGCTCGAGGCCAATTTTGCCCGTGCCCAGGCCCGTGCACGCCAGGTGGCCGATCTGCTCATAAAGTCAGGTGTGCCTGCGGCGAAAATTCTGATTCAGGCGCATGGCCAGACGCCCGCAGGTCAAACCGCTCTGGCGCAGATCGCACTGAAATAGAGCCAGAGTTTGCGCGCAGTCCCGCAGGCGGGTGGGCGCGCGCGCAACACGGTCCGCCCCAACGTGATGTTGAACCATGCAAACCGAATTTCACCGCATCCGGCGGCTGCCGCCCTACGTCTTTGAAGAGGTTAACCGGCTGAAGGCCCAGGCCCGCGCCAGGGGCGAAGACATCATCGATTTCGGCATGGGTAATCCGGATATGCCCACGCCCGCCCACATCATCGAAAAACTTGTCGAGACCGCCCGCGATCCGCGATCCAACCGCTATTCGGCGTCGCGTGGCATTAAGGGGCTGCGCAAGGCGATGGCGGGCTATTATCTGCGCCGCTTTGGTGTCCATCTCGATCCCGATCGCGAGGTCATCGCCACGCTGGGTTCGAAGGAAGGATTCGCCAATCTCGCCCAGGCGATCACGGCGCCGGGTGATGTCATCTTGGTGCCGAACCCGGCCTATCCCATCCATGCCTTCGGCTTTATTCTCGCAGGTGCCGCCATCCGCCATGTTCCAGCCACTTCGCCTGAAGAGTATCTGCGCAGTCTGGACCGGGCGGTTCGTCACTCGGTGCCATCTCCGACCGCGCTGGTGATCAACTATCCCTCTAATCCGACGGCGCAGGTGGTGGGGCTAGATTTCTATCGCGAGATCGTGGCCTTTGCGAAGCGTCATGAGATCTGGGTTCTGTCTGATCTTGCCTATGCAGATATCTATTTTGACGAAGCCAATCCTCCGCCCTCCATTCTCGAAGTCGAGGGCGCCAAGAATGTCGCAGTGGAGTTTCAGTCACTGAGCAAATCCTACGCCATGCCGGGTTGGCGCATGGGTTTTGCTGCGGGCAATGAAACCCTGATTGCGGCATTGGCGCGCATCAAGTCCTATCTGGACTATGGTGCCTACACGCCGGTGCAGGTGGCAGCAACGGCTGCGCTCAATGGACCTCAGGACTGTGTTGCTCAGATGCGGGCAATTTATCGTGCCCGGCGTGATGTGCTGATTTCAGCCATGGCAAAAGCTGGCTGGAACATTCCTTCGCCACCTGCCTCGATGTTCGCCTGGGCTCCGATTCCCGAGGCGCTGCGCCATCTGGGCTCGCTGGAATTCTCCAAGCAACTGCTGGCCCACGCCCAGGTTGCAGTGGCGCCCGGACTGGGCTTCGGTGAATATGGTGAAGGCTATGTGCGCATCGCTCTTGTTGAAAACGAACAGCGGATCCGTCAGGCTGCGCGCAATGCCAAACGCTTTCTCAGCATGGCGCGCAATGATTTAGGCGCTCTGGAGAACGCTGAATGAGCCAGCCTCTCAAGATTGCGCTGGCAGGACTTGGTACAGTCGGCGGCGGTGTCGCCAAACTCTTGCTTTCGCGCAAGGAAGAGCTTTCTGCGCGCGCTGGTCGCGCGCTTGAACTGGTAGCAGTGGGTGCCCGTGATCGCACCAAGCCGCGCGCGGTCGATCTGTCGTCCCTAACCTGGTTTGGTGATGCGGTGGCGCTCGCAAGCTGCGATGCGGACGTCGTGATCGAACTGATTGGTGGCGAGGAGGGACCCGCACGTCGTCTGGTGGAAGCAGCCTTGCGGGCGGGGCGCCACGTGGTGACCGCCAACAAGGCACTCCTGGCCCATCATGGTCTTGAGCTTGCCCAAATTGCCGAACGCCAGAATGTATCCTTGCGCTTTGAGGCTGCGGTTGCCGGAGGCATTCCAATCGTCAAGGCCCTGCGTGAAAGTCTCATTGCTTATGGAATCAATGCCGTGCGCGGCATTCTCAATGGCACTTGCAACTACATCCTTACCCAGATGGAGGCCAGCGGCAAAAGTTTTGCCGAGGTCCTGCGCGAAGCCCAGAGCCTGGGTTATGCCGAAGCCGATCCGTCACTCGATATCGGCGGTGGAGACACCGCCCACAAGCTCGCATTGCTGTCAGCCCTGGCTTTCGGTGTGGCGCCGCGCCTGGGGCAAATTCATACTGAGGGTATCGCCCATATCACCCCGGACGATATCCGCTTTGCCCGCGAATTCGGCTTCCGCATCAAGCTGCTTGGGATGGCCCGGCAAACCGCGAACGGGTTAGATCAGAGAGTTCAACCAGCGATGGTGCGCGCCGGCACCCCCCTGGCAGACGTGGAAGGCCCCTTCAATGCGATTCTCGCCGATGCCGGGGAGGCTGGGCCGTTTTTCTTTGAGGGGCGCGGTGCGGGGGAAGCGCCGACCGCCTCCGCAGTGATAGCCGATCTGGTGGATATTGCACGCGGCACCCATGGCGCCCCCTTCGGGCGTCCTGCGGCTGATCTGAAGTCGGGCGCAGGCGAGGCTCCGGACCGAGTTTCGGCGTATTATCTGAGGTTTGAGGTACTCGATCTGCCCGGCGTCCTGGCGGAAATCGCCGGTCGACTGGCCGAAGCCGAGGTTTCGATTGAGAGCATGATCCAGCGGGGCCGCTCGCCTGGTGAGCCCGTAGCGATTGTGATGATCACCCATGAGTGCGCCCAGTCCCGGGTCACGGATGCCTTGAAGGTGATCGCCACCTCAGACAAGGTTCTGGGTAGTCCGTGCATGATTCCGATGGAAGCTGCCTGACAGGGTTCCATCGATCATCGGGAGCTGGCATGAGCAAGGCATTAGATCGCGCCTTTGCACTCGAAGCTGTTCGGGTGACGGAAGCAGCCGCGCGCGCCGCTGCGCGCTTTGTTGGTCGTGGCGATGAGCATGCAGCTGATGAAGCGGCAGCCGATGCCATGCGCACCGCGTTTTCGCATTTGCCGATTAATGGTCGTATTGTCCTTGGTGAAGGCGAACGCGAGGATGTTTCGGTCCTGTTCCGTGGGGAGACGGTGGGCAGTGGCGGAGTTGCGGTCGATCTTGCTCTTGATCCACTGGAAGGCAGCACCCCGACCGCCAAATCGCTGCCTAACGCACTGTCGGTGCTGGTTATTGCCGAGCCCGATACTCTTCTGACCGTGCCAGATCTCTATATGGACAAGATCGCAATCGGCCCGGGTTATCCTTTGGGTCTCATCGACCTCGACAAGGATCCCGCGGAAAATATTGCAGCGCTGGCCCGGGCCAAGAACGTTCAGGTTGGTGACATTACAGCATGCATTCTTGATCGTCCGCGACACAGTCAAATCCTGGAAAAAATTCGTAGTACTGGCGCGGCGGTTAGGCTCATCGATGATGGCGATGTCGCAGCGATTATTGCAACCAGCGACGCGCAAAGCGGAATAGATCTTTACCTTGGCAGCGGTGGCGCCCGCGCTGGAATTCTGGCTGCCGCGGCGTTGCGCTGTATCGGCGGACAGATGCAAGCGCGGCTCGTCATACGTAGTGAGGAAGAGCGCATAAGTGCGGCCCTGTATGGCCTGACAGATGGGCGGCGCAAATATGAACTCGGCGATCTGATTCGAGGAGACGTTATTTTTGCCGCGACCGGCGTTACTGATGGAGCTCTGCTCAATGGGATCAAACGGGTGGACGGCCACACTATCACCCAGAGTGTCGTGATGCGCGCAGCAAGCGGAACCGCACGGTATGTCCGCGCCCGCCATCGGGTCAGTGATGGACTGTGAACCTGCCACAGGAGGCGCACGCGCCTTTTCTGTTGACTGTTCCTTTTCGAATAGGTCGTGGTCTGCACCTGCGTTTGAGCCCGCGGCCGTGCGCAGACTGAGTGAGGTCGCGCCGCTGTCGCCTGTGCTCGCGCAGATTCTGGCTGTGCGAGGTATAGATACTGAGGCGCTAGCTGATCTTTTGCAGCCAACCTTGAAGCGATTACTGCCAGACCCGCTTGTACTGAATGACATGGAGCGGGCCGTGGCCCGCACGGTTGCTGCGCTCGAGCAGCAAGAGGGCATCGCTATCTTTGGCGATTACGATGTCGACGGATCCTGTTCCGCAGCCCTTCTTGGTCTTTTCCTTGAAGCTATAGGCAGGCCAGCGCGAATCTACATCCCTGATCGCATGCGCGAAGGCTACGGGCCGAATATAAAAGCTCTGCGCATGCTCAAGGACGAGGGCGCAGGACTCGTGATCACCGTGGATTGCGGCGCCGGGGCCCACGCGCCATTATCGGATGCGCGTGCTCTGGGACTTGATGTGGTGGTGCTGGATCACCATGCGACCGCCGAACCTGTGCCCGCGCTGGCCCACGTCAACCCCAATCGCCACGATGATCTCGCCCAGCTGGGCCATTTGTGCGCGGCAGGGGTAAGCTTTCTTTTTATCGTTGCACTGAACCGTCAGTTGCGGGCCAAAGGCTGGTATGAGCGTGGGGCGCGCGCTGAACCAGACCTCATGACCTTCACGGACCTTGTGGCCCTCGCCACTGTCTGCGACGTGGTGCCGTTGATTGGTGTCAATCGTGCCTTCGTTCGTCAGGGACTCCGACGCATGTCGTCTCTTATGCGACCCGGTCTTGCGGCGCTCTGCGAGGTTGCCAAAGCCCGTACGCCACTCGGAACCTATGCGCTGGGTTACGTACTGGGCCCTCGCATCAACGCCGGAGGTCGGGTAGGGCGCTGTGATCTGGGCCAGAGCCTTCTTAGAGCACCAGATCTGAATGCGGCGCGCACCATGGCCCTCCAACTCGATGGGCATAATCGCGAGCGCCAGGAGATAGAAGCACGCATCCTGGAGGAGGCGGTCGCCCTGGCTGAACTTCAGCATAACCAGCCATTTATTCTCCTGGCCGAACCGGACTGGCACCCTGGGGTGGTGGGGATCATCGCCGGCCGACTGAAGGACCGATTTCTGAAGCCCAGCTTCGTTGCCGGTCTGATGGGTGGAGAAGGTCGTGGTTCTGCACGATCGGTCCCGGGGTTCGACATCGGCGAGGCAATCAGGCTCGCGGCGAGCCGTAGCCTGATCACCAGTGGAGGTGGGCATGCTATGGCCGCCGGATTTTCGCTGTCGGTGAAGCAAGTCGAAGGTCTGCAAGCGTTTCTTCTGGAGCAATTTGCCACGCAGCATTCTGGGCGCACGCCTGCCAACAGCTTGGTGCTCGACGCGGTCGTTGCGGCGTCGGCCTGCCGCGAGGAGCTGGTTGAAGAGTTCGAGCGTATAGGTCCATTCGGAGCTGGCAATCCTGAGCCGGTTGTGGGCATCGCTGATCTTGCCGTCGTTTATGCGGACGCGGTTGGCCAAGGCCACATCAGGTTGCGTCTGCGTGCACCCGGCGGAACGCACCTTGACGCTATCGCTTTCCGCGCGGCTGGAACCCAGCTGGGAAAAGGTCTTCTGGCGTCCCGGGGCAAGGTTATCCATGTTGCAGGGCGTCTCAGAATGGACGAATGGGCTGGCCGCCGGCGCGTTCAGCTTCAGCTTGACGATGCGGCCCCCGCCCGTGCCTGAGAGGTCTTGCAATACGGAAATGGGCCAGCTATAGGGCCCCCTCCAAAAGACGGCGCTGATGCGCCGCAGGCCTGCGCCCTTCGTCTATCGGTTAGGACTCAAGATTTTCAATCTTGCAAGAGGGGTTCGACTCCCCTAGGGCGCGCCAAAGTCTCATTGCAGACGTTAATTCCGCTTCCGGTCTAGAGTGTTTCTATTCGGCGCGTTCGTCGAGCAAGGCGTGCAAAAGAGGGTGCGGTTGTGATGCAAATGGATCCACAACGGTCACTCCGGCCCATGTGAACCCTTCTTGGAGGTCCTGAGACAAAAGCAGACGGCATCCCGCTTGAGCACTCGCCGAGAGGATGACTGCGTCCCATATCCCTAATTGATGGTCTAATGCGAGATCGGCCGCTGCGAGCATAACCTCTGGGGACGTCTCGACTACGGAAAATGCATCACGCCAGCTTAGCAATGCATCACGCGCCTCCCTCCGTGTCTTTCTTGCCTTGCGTACCAGCACGTTGAAAAGTTCGCCCAATACTTGGATTGGAATAACACCAAATTCTTGGGGGAGTTTGCGTAGGACCGCTAAAGCGGCCTCGCGCTGCTTAGCCCCATTAATACCTTCCGCGCAGGCGAGGACGTTGGTGTCGAGCGCGATTCTCATCGATCATCCTCGTAGAGTTCATCGCGCGACCATCGTTCCACCTGGAGCACGGGTTGCTTTTCGAGGCGTGATAGCAGCGCCTCGCGTGCACTTGCGGCCACACCCTCGTGCTTGCCCACGGGGATGAGGCGCGCAACAGCTTTCCCGTGGCTGGTTACGATGTAGCTGCGCCCTTCACGCACCCCCCGCAGGAGGAGCGAGAATTTACGGTTGGCATCGGCAGCTGAGACGGCCTCTTGCATCACATTCTCCGAAAATGTAGGTATATTACCTACTCTGCAATGGTGCATTTTTCAAGCCCTCAGACTGGGCCGGAGAGTTAGGGCGAGGTAATCGTGTCTCCGCTATCGGATCGGCATTGACGACAGAATGGTTGTTCCCAGCCCATAAGGCATCAACCGATGGAAGAACATTTGTAAGCGCCCGCTAAAGCACATTCTTTTCTGACGTGCCGGGCCGCCCCATCTTTGTGACCTCGATCAGAACGGAGGTGAAAGATGGACGGGGAACTAACGAAGCATCAGCGACACTGCCTAAAGCATTTGCGACAGGCCGAGGCTCTGGGCCTGTCGCTGACGGAGTATGCGCGGGCCCATGGGGTCAAGGTCCGCATGCCCTATGACGCCGTTGTCCATTTCAGAAGGCGAGGCATGATGGCCAAGGCCGTGAAGGGGGCGCAGCCGCGTAAGCCGCTGCCGGCCAGCTCTGCCCGAGGCCTGGAATGGCTGCCCACGATGCCGTGGAATGAGTGCCCGCCTTCGCGTGGAATGAGCGCCCATCTTCCCTGGAATACGCAGCTGCGAGCGTAAAACATCACGTATCCGGCGCATCGACAGTCGTTCCGTTGGCATCAAAGCCCCCCGTTCATCACGAGCGGCTACTTAAGCTCAGACTGTCGGCCAATCCTGCCCACGAGCCCGCGGAATCCCTGCCCACGATCGTCTGGAACAGCTGCCCGCGATCACATGGAACGCCTGCCCATCATCCCGTGGAATGGCTGCCCGCGATCACGTGGAACACGCAGACTTGTTTGCGCAACATCTCTATCGTCACGACGAGCGCTACCTGTGACAATGGGATTGGCTGCGTGGCTCATCATCACTCGCCCGCCTATAAGTTGCGGTTCTCGCGGCAGTGCCAGAAGCGCAAGATGAAAATCGTCGCCTCCGCAATCTCGTAGCGCATCTCGCAGTTGCCGACAATGATCCGCCGCACCTCACGTGGTTCGAAAGCTTCCAATTTCTCGCCGATCCGGGGATAGTCAAGCAAGCGATCCGGCGCATGAGCAAGCTGCTGCACAACACGCGCTGCTGCGTCAGGAGCAACAGGTCGCAGATGCTCGTGCAGCCGTACGAGATCGGAGGAGGCCTTCACGGTCCACCTGATCCTCATTCGGCGGGTGGTGGCAGCGGCTTGTCAGTGTCGAGACTATCGGCCCAAGCCTGCACGGCTTGATGGTCTATTACACGTCGGGCGTCCACGTCTGCCAGGGCTTCGAGCGTCATTCGGTGACGTTCTTCTTCCTGGTCAACCCACGCAGTGAGCGCCTGCTTCATCACCCAGCCGCGCGAGCGTTCGAGCCGTAACGCCATTGCCTCGACCTTTTCCGCAAGAGCGATCGGGACATGGGCGGTCAATACTTTGGTGTCGTTAGCCATGATTCATTTTCTATCAAGATGATTAAAATATAATCAAAAGTGAGGGAGGAAGCAAGTTGGTGTGTTGTCCTACCGCTGATGCCTCGCCGCGGGACTTGCGCAAGTGCTGATCTGCTGTGTCACGGGATGCGTGCGTGTTTGCGTGGTCTCAGTCTCATTTCTTATTCTCCGGCGCGGTCAAGAGCATAAGGGGGCTACAATCTCGCCGTTCACTGGGGAATGAGGTTGGACAGCGCCGTCTATAATCGATTGATCCAATATGTGAAGGTTAGACACCAGAGATCTGGTCACGGCATTGAAGATGCGAGTCACTCCGCTGATATTTAATCTCGCAAGATGGGTTCGGCTCCCCTAAGGCGCGCCATTTCAGAACAGAATTCTGAACTCCAAATGCTACCGATTTCTAGCTTGAGGCCGCGACCTCGACGCGCTGAGCAAGCGCTCGGAGGTGATCGCGACGATGGCTGCCGCTTTCCAGCCGGATACGATGGCGGGACGTTCGGTCCAATATTTTGACGATATCGGGGCTGAACGCCTGCTCATTGAAGCCACTCTTGGTGAACCATCACCGGATCTTTGAGGTCAGATCGAGTAGGTATAGGCGTACTCCCTACCACTCAGTCCTCACTGCAAGGCGGCTCTCCCCGGACGCGCACGGATGGCTCGACCTCGCTGCGCCACAGATCTATGTCGTCGGCAAGATCCGCGCGCATCTGATTGGCGACGGCTCAATGCCGGAGCATTACCCGTTACCATATCCCCGGCGGGACGACATCCACAGTGTTATAGAGGTGTACAGAAGCACCCCAACCACCACCCATTTCAGCACACCCAGCGGCAGCGACTTAACCAGGAACGCAGCAACCAGCACACCGGGTATCCCGCCGACCGCAAGGCCGAAGGCAATGCGCCGATCGAAGCGACCCGAGCGATAGAAGCGGATCGCTGCTGCCGGCAGGATGACCGCGGCCGACGCCGCCATGATCGGAAAAACGGCCTTCGCGTTCATGCCGAGCATGTATGTGACAGCCATCGTCGGTGCGTAATTACCGATGCCTAGGCTGGTAAGCGAACCGATCACCAGACTCGCAACTATCGCGACGGCCAGCGTCGTGCCGGTGAAACCGATCGTTCCCGCATTCAGGGATAGGCTGGCCATCATACTCATGGCCATGAAGCCAGCTGTGACCAACAAAGCGATCGAGATGGCGCGCTGGATGGTCCGCCGCGGCAGATGCGACACGAACCCAGCGCCAAACCACGCCCCAACTCCGCCGGCAACCACCATGCTGCTAATGGTCGGTAGATCGATTAGCCCGCCGAGCAGTATGATATAGATGATGGCTTCGGAAATGGTCGGTATGGCCTGACCGACGTTGAGCGTGCCCGGGATGTCGTCATCTTTGATGAGGCGCCCGAGCACCATGGCGGCGGTAGTTGTCGCGAACGATCCGATCCCCAACGTGTCGAAGAAATCGGTGACCACACCGAGCCCTAACAACACGGGCATCGGCGCTCGGCGAAGCTTTCTGGCGGGGTCGCTCATCGGCACTCCTGAACAGGGGGTGAAAAAATTAGCGTCGAACGCATCATTCGCCTTGGGTTTGGATTAAGCTCTGGCCACAAAACGCTTTTATCCGACATCGAATACTAACTGGTTACGCTACAGCACCGACAAATCCGGCGAGATGGCCAGGCACTTCGACCACTGACTCACAGGTGTAGCTGTCACGAATGCATTGCTTTCATCTTCAAGCTGCGCGCATGACGACGGTTAGACAGCCCCTCATTTCCAAAAAGACTTTACTCTCCATATCCGGTGGTTAGCAGTTTGCACGGTTTACAGACTCGCATGGTTTACAAAACAGCGCGGCCTTCCAAGCGCGCCGGAAGGGTCTGTCCTCTTAACATCAGCGCCGTGATTTCCGCATTGCAATTTATAGGAACCGGCTCATATGTGCGCCTCCGACACCTTCACCGGGGCGCCCTCTTTCAAGTTCGCAACTCCGGCAGCAAGTGCTGCCTTGTTGTAGCGGGCAACGTCGCCGGCAAGCAGGGCATTAAATTGCGCCAGCTTGCGGTCGAGCTCCGCCCCAGCCACATTGGCCTTTGTGAGTTCGGAGGCGTCAGGTACCCGCGTAGGATTGGAGACACCCAAGCCTTGCAGATCACGGTTCAGCCGCGCAGGGAAATGCAAGTCGTCTTCAACCACATTGCGTTGAATGAGCGGGTTGTACACGCTGTTCTTGAGCGTCAGGAGTTTCTGATTGAGCTCCCGGGCGAGTTCGGTCAGTGCCACGTACCTGTCGTGGCTACCGGGGCGGCTGACTAGGGATTTCATGACGGCATTCAGCTTATTTTGCATGGCCGTGATACGATTGAGCATCTCATGGAATGCGCTCAGCTGGTTACGCACCTTCAGGCTGAATTCTAAGTTCGCGCGAGCAATATCCGGCGAGATTATGCGGTTGGGGTCTCCGCGCACTGTGACCGGCTCACTCTGAGTGTGCCCGTCGGCGGTGACGGCCACCCTGTACGTGCCCGGCATGACCGGCGGCCCAGAGCGATGGCCTGGCTTCTTCCCATGCACAAAAGTAAGCGCGACGGCGGGTGCGTAAGACAT
Organism: Pseudomonadota bacterium; assembly: GCA_021804785.1. GTDB lineage: Bacteria > Pseudomonadota > Alphaproteobacteria > Micropepsales > Micropepsaceae > Rhizomicrobium. The sequence goes on from JAJZGY010000038.1 coordinate 23,068, forward strand.
GTCCCAGCGAAATTCATTGACCCCGCGCATTCCTGGACCATAAGCCGTATCGACGATGTCTCCGGCAGCGTCGGTCACGACAATTTTGACCCGAGTCCGCTTGGCTGCCTTGTCCGCAGAAGTTTGATTTAGCTTGTCTTTTAAGTAATAGTCGATCGACACATCTTCCGGTTTGTGACGGCCAACCGCAAAGGAATATTGCGTGCCGATTGATGGCGTGAACAAGTGGAAGTTCTGCTTTGAGATCTGGGCGCTCATTTCTTCCAGCGGACGCAAGTTGTCCAGCACAAACAGGCCACGACCGTGTGTAGCCACCACAAGCCCATGGTGCACAAATTTCAAGTCAAACACCGCGGCGGTCGGAAAATTGGCTCTCAATTTCTGCCAGGTCCGGCCGTCGTTTCGTGAGTACCACAAGCCGGTCATATTGCCGAGCATCAGGAACCCCTTCAAGTGTGGGTCCTCGCGCACCACCAGCACCGGCTGTTGCGGCAATCCTTTGGCGATGCTGCGCCAGGATTTACCGTAGTCGTTGGTTTCATATACATATGGCTTGCGATCATCCATTTCATGGTTGTCAAAGGCCACGTATGCGGTGCCAGCATCGAATGGCGACACTCCAATCTTGAACACACGTCCCCATCTGGGCGCCCCGCGTGGTGTCACCAAGTCCCAATGCTGCCCACCGTCGCGCGTCACATGGACCAGGCCATCGTCGCTTCCTGCCCACATGACCTTTTGATCAGTCGGTGCAAGTTCAAGTGACAAAAGGGTGTCGTAGGTTTCGGCGCCCGAGATGTCGAGGTTTACCGGACCGCCCGAGTACCGCTGCTTGGCCTTGTCATTGCGCGTCAAGTCAGGGCTGATGACCGTCCAGCTTTGCCCGGCGTCAGATGATTTAAAAACGACATCGCCTCCGAGGTAGACGGTGCCGGCCGCGGTGGGAGATACGACAATCGGCGCGGTCCAGTTGAAACGGTATTTTTTGTCCTTGTTTTCGACGCTTGCCAATGCGCTGTAAGGCCGAATATTGGTCTGAGTGCGTTTTGCGACGTTGTAGCGGACGATATCGCCGCCTTGGCCATCCGCGTATACAATATTGGGGTTTGTTGGCGCGGGAACGACATATTGACCGTCACCCAGAGGAATATAGAACCAATATTGATCTATCACCTTTTTGTAGAACGGCAGGTGAGTGGGCGGTGGAACGGAAGGTCCGCACCAGCCTTCACCGTCCTGCAATCCGCCGCACAGGTTATATGGTTGGTTGCTGTCCGCGGCCACCTGATAAAACTGCTCAATGGGGAGGGTATCCACAAAACGCCAGTGCGCGCCGGCATCCAAACTCATGTATACTCCGGCGTCTTCTCCATCGATCATGCGGCTTGGATTAGTGGGGTCCTGCCAGAAAGCGTGATGGTCCGTATGCACGCCGTAATCTATCGGGTGGGAGGTGTGTCCGCCGTCCTCTGATTTCATCAGGAACAAAGAAGTAAAGTACAACTCGTTTTCGTCATGTTGACCGACGTAAACATGCGAGAAATAGAATGGACGAACGTCGAGTGCGTAGTTATCGCTTACCTGTTGCCAGTGACCGCCTAGATCATGGGAACCGAAAAGCAGCCCGTGTCCAGGACGGGTCTCGATCAAGGCGTACACATGATGGGGATTGCTCGGTGCTACGGCGACTGCGATGCGTCCGAGCGGCGGCTTGGGGATGCCGTTGCTTAGTTTGGTCCAGGTGTCGCCGCCGTCAGTGGAGCGCCACAGTCCGCTGCCGCTTCCGCCTTCCTCAAGCTTCCATGGATAGCGCTGCGCCTGCCACATGGCAGCGAACAGTACGTGTGAGTTGGCGTCATCTGTGCTGAGGTCAATGGCTCCGGTGTGGCTATTGATAAACAACACCTTTTTCCACGTCTTGCCGCCATCGGAGGTCTTGAATACGCCTCGCTCGGCATTCGGACCCCAGACGTGACCCAGCACTGCTACCCACACGATATTGCTGTTGTGCGGATCAACCACCACTTTGGAGATGTTGCCCGCATCCTTGAAGCCCATGAGGGTCCAGGTCTTGCCAGCGTCCTTGGATCGATACAAACCCGCGCCGTTCAGCACATCATTTCGGATGTTTACTTCGCCGGTCGCCACCCACACGATATTCGGATTGGATGGGTCAAGCACAACGTCGCTGATGGAGGCCGTCGGTTCATGGGTGAATATTGCTTTCCATTGATATCCACCATCAGTGGATTTCCATACCCCGCCGCTGGCCGCACCCACGTAGTAAATCTTGGGATTCCCTGGAATGCCCACTACTGAGGCGACCCGGCCACCCATAATGGACGGGCCAAGGTTGCGGAATGCGAGGTTCTGGAAGGGGTCGGCACGGGCAGGTGCTGCGGTTGCGTGCGCCATGCCTGTGAGCAGCGACAGCATCAGGCTGCAGGCAACAACAATGCCGGAATGTTTCATGTCGGTCCCCTTCAAGACAAGCTTACACTAACCGACATTCCCCGGATGGTCCAAAGTTGACGCGGAAAGCACCGCATTTTTGAGGTCGGTGGAAGCTAGAGCGGCTGGTTCTGGTGCTGCGGCGTCCCGGTGCCCTGATCGTTGGCTATGTCACGTTGGGCGCCGGCCAGATCGAGCGGGCAACCCTGCAAAAATCTGGTCGGCGCAACAAACCTGATCCGTTGCCGGCTGCGCTCCTTGGTCAGCTTGCGGT
>JAJZGY010000102.1 GCA_021804785.1 Pseudomonadota bacterium
AAACGCGCGCTCGCGGTTCCGCGCCGACCTCGGCTCAGGGCCGGCTGGCGCCCGTCGCCGTGACGCCCGGCCCCAGATACTCGGTCAGGAACGCCTGCATTTTCTGCAGCAGCGCTACGCGGTGCGGCTCGGTCTGGAAACCATGGTATTCCTCGGGGTAGTACAGCCACTGATAGGGCTTGTGCGCGGCTTCCAGCGCATCGCGCAGGCGCTCGGCATTCTGCGGCGGCACGATGTTGTCGGCTCCGCCTTGGGCAATCAGCACCGGCACGTTAAAGCGGTCCAGCATGAACAGCGGCGAGATCGCCTTGGCATCCTCGCGCGTTCCGATGGCCTGCTTGAAGAAGACATTACCCGTGGCCTCGTGCGAATAAACGCTGCGATCCTGCTCGATGGTCATATCCGAAACGCCGGCATAGTCGATCGCGCACTTGTACAGACCGGGCGCAACGATGGGCTGCATCAGCGAAGAATAGCCGCCGAAGCTGGCACCGAAGACGCAGATGCGCTGTGGATCGGCGTAGCCTTTGCGGATCGCCCAATGCACGGCATCGACGATGTCGTCCTGGATGCCGGTGCCGTATTGGCGCCAACCCGAATGCTGGAAAGCCAGGCCACGACCGCTGGAGCCGCGGTAGTTGACGTTGAGCACCGCATAGCCGCGATTGGCAAGGAAGGGCGCAAGCTGCAACGGGTCGTAGTACCACTGGTCGCGAATGCCGATCGGTCCGCCATGCACCAGTACCACCGTCGGCAAACCCTCGTGCGCCACTCCGACGGGGAAGGTCAGATAGCCATCCAGCAGCAGCCCGTTGCGATTGTGGAACTGGAACGGCATGCGCGGCCCGATCTGACCCGGCTTGATCCACGGCTCCGACTGGAACAGCGGTCTTAGCTGCATGTTCTTGGCATCGAGCAGCGCGTACTCACCCGGGTCGTTACCGCTGACCGCATGCACGAGGATCGTATTGCCATCCTTGCTGATGCTGGTGAGACCGACGAAGTGATCGCCGAACTGCTTGTTCAGCGCCTGCATGATCGAAGCGTAGCGATCATCGAGCAGATAGGTGACCGCCGGCTTGCCGTTGGAGTAGACCCCCGCGAAGGTCACGGCGAAGGGCTGGTGATGGTTCGGCGTATGCCACAGATCTGCGACCGAACCGAAGTCGTTGCTTGCCAGCACCTTGCGATCGCTGCCGCTGAAATCGGTTTCCACCAGCTGCGCCGGGCCGCCCTTCGCGCTGTAGAGGGCATACAGGTGCTTGCCATCGGGAGTCACGCGTAGCGGCTCGAACACCTCGCCAACTTGTGCCGGCGCCATCCTCTGCCACTGAGACTGCCCGTCCGAGCGCGAATACACCGCAGGCATACCTTGAGCATCGGACCCCGAGGCAAACAAGGCAACGTCGTGATCGACGAGAAAGCTCATGTCGCCATGGTTGATCTCGGCCACCTGCTTGGGATAGCCGTCCATGCTGTTCACATCGTAGAGCAGCGTACGCTGCGCACCACCGTTGCGCATGCCCGTGTTGTGCGGAAACGGCGTGATCGAAAGGAATACATGCCCGTTCATCGCGTCCGTGGCGCCGACAACTGCAGGGAACCCGTGCACCATCGAGCTCACATTGAAAGGCGTGCCCGGATTGCCCCAGCCCGCCGTGCTGTAAAGCTCACGTTGCTGCTTGCCGTCGAAATCCAGCGCGAGAATATTGCCGTCGGCTGTTGGGAAATCGAGCGTGCCCGACTGGCGCGCTTCCGCCACGACCAGCCGCGTGTTGCTGACCCAGGTGATTCCACCCGGAAGGAGATTTCGATGGAAGTCAAGACGCGATGCGACCTGCAGACCCGGCAGGTCGAACACCACCAGCTGGAAGCGCGCATCGGTGCCCTTGGACTGGCCCTCGATCAGGACTGCCGCTAGATGCTTGCCGTCCGGCGACAGGATCGGCTGCCTGATTTCAGGCGCTTTGGCAAAATCAACCGCCGGCAGCCGCGGCACGGGACCGGCAGCCAGCACCGGCCCGGTCGCGAGAGCCAGCATGAGGGATAGTGCGGGTTTCATCGGAACGCTCCTGTAAAATTGCGTGCAGCCATCGGTTCGCGAGCAGCTACTTGCATAGTCTCATTACGATCATCCATGGCATCTGACTCCGGGCGCGAAACAAAGTAGCCCAAGTTGTTCAAATTCGGACAAGCATCGATGAGTTCTAAAAAACTGCGCCGCGCTATTGACTATCTCGAAAAGGGCGCGGTTGATCCAGCGCGCCATGTCCTGGAAAGCGTTATTCAACAAGAGCCGGATAACGCCCAAGCTCACTACCTGCTGTGCGGGGTTGCGCTTGCGAAGCAAGACCTTCGGTCGGCATGCAGACATGCACTCGATGCAGCTGCCGCGCAGCATGGGTTGGACGAGCTGGGCCTGGACATTGTGCATGTGTTGATTCGCCTGGGCGAGTGCCAGGCCGCACGGAGCCTTCTCGGGCAAAACGATACTGACCATTTTAACTCTGCTTTGCCGATTGCAAGACTGGCCAGCGCCTACCAGTTGCTGCATATGCACCACGATGCGCTGAAGGTAATCAGCAAAGCGCAGGCATTCATACAGCTCACCCCTGATCAACTTTACTATTCTGCAATCCAGATGAATTTTTGTGGGCAAATTGCTGAGTCGGTGAAAATACTTGCTTCGCTTGCAGACACGGGTTATGGCGTTGGCCGCGCCTATCTGATTCTGGCGCGGTCATACAATCCCGACGACTATCCAGATTTTCTTGGGTTGCTGGCCAAGCGGTTGATCACGATGCCGCCTGCAAGCGAACATGCGGCGGCAATCCTGTTCGCGCAGTTCCATGAGCTTCACCGACTGGGCCGTCATCAGGATGCCTGGCGCGCACTGTGCGCCGCAAACACCATCATGCACCGCCTGCTTGGCTACGACGCGGCTCGCGAACAGCGCATCGTCACCAGCCTAAAGACATCCTTCGCGGAGCTTGCGCGGGTGCATCGGCCTGCGCCTGTAAAGGCCTCGCCGGTACCGATCTTCATTGTTGGCTTGCCTCGCTCGGGAACGACCTTGCTCGAACGCTTGCTGACCAACCACAGCGATGTCGCCAGTGCCGGGGAGCTGACTGATTTCGGCAAGCAACTGCGCTGGGCGGCAAATAGGCTGGGAGCCAGCTTGCTGGACGAGCCGTTGATCGAGGCGATTGCGCAGATCGACTGCACTGCGCTTGGGCAGCGCTATATGCAGCAGGCTTCATGGCATGCGCGGAACAAGGGTTGCTTTGTGGACAAACAGCCCGCCAACTTCTGGTTGCTCGGCCTGATTCGCTTGGCTCTCCCGCAGGCAAAAATCATTCATCTGCGCCGCGCGCCACTCGACGTATGTTTTTCGAATTACAAGGCCATGTTCGGCGACAGCTATGAGTACAGTTATGACCTCGCTTCACTCGCTGCGCACTATGTCCATCATTGCGACTTGATGAATTATTGGCGCCGATCTCTGCAGGGCGCATTTCTCGATGTGGACTACGAGGATCTCGTTCGCGATACCGCGGGCAGCATGCGGCGAATACTGGACTACTGCCAACTGCCCCTCGACCCTGCATGCCTCGATGCAACCCGGAATGCAGCTCCGGTGGCCACGCTCAGCAGCAGTCAGGTCCGCAAGCCCATCCATACCCAGTCGATCGAGGAATGGCAACCTTATGCTTCGGAGTTGTCCGGACTGCGTCTTGCCATCGAGCAGGCCCGTCATTGACGGGCCTGCCGGGATAATGCGCTGCCGAGTCATCGCAGGTGACACGGATCCACAAGGCTTCCGGGCTGCGGCATGGGGCGCCATGCCCCATGCCGACCCTGACTTACGGGTCAACCGCCGAAACGGGTATTGAACTCCAGCCAGAACGCACGCCCATAGCCGTTGTAAACGTACACATTGTAATAAGGCGGCGGCGAATAGTTTCCCCCTGCAAACGAGGCATCAACCGGGGGCCTGCGGTTGGCAATGTTGTTGATAATCAGCGTCACATAACTGTTGGTGCCGATGTTGTATTGCACGCTACCGTTGAACTGTGCCCAACGGCCCGCTGTTCCGGTTCCGAGGTAATTGGTCGCCCTTCCGTACAAAGTGCCGTAAACCGTTGATGTCCAGTTGCCCACCGCCCACGAAGCACTGGCGCTGGTGCGCGACTTGAACTCATACGAATTGAAGTTGTGCAGGAGATCGATCACCGGGTCGCCGGGACCTTGCTGGTAAGTGTGGTGCAACTCGATGTAGTACTGCCCCGAAAGCGCAAGATTGCCGTAACGGCCGAAGTCCATCCGATAGGTGGCGCTGGACTGGATGCCATCCAGCTTTTCGTTGGCGATGTTGACCGGCTGCACCGTGACATATCGGATCTGGTTTTGCGCCAGCAAAAACGGGTCATTGGCCGGGAAGCGCACAACCTGAGCCAAGGCGTTCTGGCAGAGGGCCGAGTTGATGTCGTAGGCCTGACCGCCAAACGAGGTACCGATGCGGCAGTCTGCTTCGGTCGCCAGCAACGTGTTGATATCCTGCGTTTGCACTTCGTTGGCGATGGCGATATGCGTGTAATCCGCCTTGAAATCGAAGTGCTCGGTCGGCGACCAGACAACACCGAACCCATAGGTCTTGGCGGTGATGTCCTTCAGCGCGGGATTACCTTTGTTGAATGAGAATATCTCATTATTAGGGGGCGTGTTGCAGTTCCCGATCGTGGCGGCCGTGTAGCCCTGCAGTCGGCACTGATAGTAATCGATGATGCCGCCTTGGTAAAAGCCGCTGTTGCCCTGGAAGATGTAGTACATGTCCGGGGCGCGGAACGCCGTGGCGTAGTTGGCGCGCAGCAACAACGTCTTGATTGGTCGAAACTCGAAGCCGATCTTGTAGGTGGGCTTGCTGTCATTGCGCCCCGCATAGGTATACCGGTCATAACGTGCCGACATGTCCGCGGTCAGCATGCTGGTGACCGGCACGCGCAGTTCGCCGCCTATCGCATAATGCCTGCGCGAGCCGCCGCCCTGGGTACCCGTGCGGTTGTTGAAGTCACCCGCAATCAATCGCGGATCGACCGGGCTGTCGAACGACTGATCGCCGCCCTCGATGATGCCGGCAAAACCGACCGAGCCCGCCGGCAGCTGGAACAGATCGGTGTTGGTGACGGTCGCGTGGACGTTCTGCTGCCAGGAGATTGATCGACTCTGGATCAGCGCCGTCATCGCGTCGAACTGCTGCGGCGTCAGCGGCGTGTAGAAATGGCTCAGGTTGGGCGTGTAGGCAGGAAAGCCGTAGCCATACGGATCGCTACCCTGCTGTGCGCCCATGTAGTAGTTGATGAAAGGCTGTGTCAGCGGCCAGCGCTGCGAGTCATTGGTGTTGACCTGGGAGCGATTGTAGTAGGCGTCGTAGGACCAGTCCGACTGACCGAAATTGCCGCGCAGACCCAGATCGACATTGTACTGGCGCGTATAAATCGTGTCGGCATTCCCGTTCGCCCCACCCATTTCGCTGGGTGCGAAGATACGCTGCAGGCTGAGGAACTGGTTTTGAGCATTGTCCCAGTAAACGCTGGAATAGGGATTTGCCGACTGCGCCAGCGCAGGATTCTGGAAACCCCAGAATGCGGTGCCACCGCTGATGGTCGGCTTGGAAAAGCCGTAGAGAATATCGCCGTAAAGCGTCGTGTTGTCGTTCAGTCGATAATCGGCGTTGAAATAACCGTTGGCAAAAAGATTCTTGTTCAGGATCGAAGCCTGGCTCTCATCATAGTAGCTACCGCAGAAGTGGCCGTGCCCCGGCCTGTACATGTACCCCAGGGTGCCGCCGAACAGGCCACTGAGAGGTGCGCATGTCGCTTGCCCCGGATCGATATAGGTTCCATAAAAGGGGCTGTACTGCAGAAAGTCGCGACCTGCCACATACGGTGGGCCGTAGGGATTGTTCAGTCGTGATGGATCAAAGGTCTGGTATAGCTTGATCGCCTGCTGGCTCTCCAGACTCAAGGCGTAGGACGTATCGAGATTGCCCCAGGTATGGCCCCCGCTCACCTGGATGCGCTGGTTTTCACCACCACCGTTGGAGTAGCCGCCGGCACGATAATCGAAATCCAGCCCGGAAATATGGCGCTTGAGCACGATATTGACTACGCCCGCGACAGCAGACGAACCGTATAGCGACGAGGCGCCACCGGTCAGGATGTCGATGTGATCGACCATCGAGGTGGGGATGGTCGACAGATCGACGATGCTCTGTGACCCGTTGTAGGGCAGCGGATAGTCGGCCAGCGGGTGGCCGTTGAGCAGGATCAGGGTAAAGCCGGGGTCGAGGCCGAACAGACTGATGGTGGTAGCGCCGGGCGTGAATGAGCCCTGTGAAGCCGCCTGCGAGTCCTGCACCGAACCGGTCGAAATCGGCATCGAGTGCAGAGCATCATAGACGTTCCGGAATCCTTGAGCCTTGATGTCCGCGGCGGTGATGGTGATCACCGGCGAGGCCGTCTCGATCTCCGACTGCGGAATCAGCGAACCGGTGACCACGACCGCCTTCAGCTTCTTCGCTTCCTTCTTGTCCTGCTTGGTGCCCTGGGTGGCATCCTGCGCATGGACAAGCATGGGTACGGCCGGCAACACCAGTGCGGTGCAAATCGCGGCAACCAACAGCTTCCTCTTCATGATGTGCTTCCCCTTGGTGGTGACGCTGACAGACCATCCACTGGACGGCGTAATGCGATGCTTCACGGTTTGCTGCGGGCCGTTGCGCGGTGGCGCCATCGCGCGCCATCGCGCCGACATCAGCGCACGCGATGCGGTCGCGCATTTCCTCTAACGCCGCAGACCGAAGAATTGCTTGGCACTGAACGTAACGATTGCTTAACCGGCCGGTCAAGGCGCGGTCATGCGATG
>JAJZGY010000103.1 GCA_021804785.1 Pseudomonadota bacterium
CCGTCGTTCAGGGCGGGGCTTGTCGCGCATCGGGTCAGCGTATCTGTGTACACGCGAGGCGCGAGGGTGCAGCCTTACTGCGACAGTAGCTGGCAGTAACCCGTCGTTCGTATCCATTGCGCGCGCTTGAGGTGAAGGCTGAGCTGCGCCTCAGATGCCGCGTGACGGGAATCCAGACCCAGAATGCTTTCGATCATCTGGCTGCGGCTCGCTCCCGCCGCAGCCGCATCCAGAAGCTGCGCATAAGTAAAAAGATGGGCCTCATCATATTGCGTGATGGCATCAGACCATTGGAGCCCCCCAGTGCCGTCATGATTGTCGGGGTTCGAAGATGGGTTTTGCATTGAAATCTCCTGCGCAGCAGCGGTTTCAGACGTCAGCGTCGAACCGCAGTCATACGGTCATCCTAAATGTGACGAGTATACTCCGTAGCAAAAAACTCATCAAGAAGACTAGTGTTCCCGAATGGAGTTGCGCGCGATCTTCGCTGCCAATCTGCGGCAGCGCCGTCTGGCCTGTGGCCTCTCACAGGAGAGGCTGGCCCATGAGGCGGGTATCGATCGCACCTATGTCAGTGCCCTCGAACGCGGTCTCTACAGTCCCACGATCGACATGCTTGAGCGTCTTGCGGTGGTCCTCGAAACAGAGGCCTATAAGTTCCTCTTGCCTGCGGCAGGTGTCTCTGGACGCCGCCCCTTAGGCTGAGGGGTCCTGGCTCTCCGGCGAATTTGCGGAATCAAAAAACGCCCCTCACCGATGGCGCATCCCTCTCCTAGCCTTGTGGCCGGCAGGGGGTGCACGCAAGCCACCCCATTGGGCCCCCAACCAAACCGAGTGAGGTGTTGCATGGACTCCATGATTGTCGCTGAGGACGCCAGCCAGCGGGCAGAACTGGCAAAACGCGGTAGCCCCTTCCTCTCAACCAAGGAGGCAGCCTTCTATCTGGGTCTGAGGCCCCACACGCTCGTCAAGATGCGCATTCGCCAGCAAGGTCCCAAATGCCGGCGCCACGGCCGTCATGTTTTTTATCATATCGACGAACTCGACGACTGGTCGGCCAAGCGATGCTGCTGATGGCGCAGTGGCAGCGGACTGTGCTCATGCTCGTGTTTGCGGTTTTGGCCATCGCGGCGGTGATCACGGGAGGACCGCGTCCGCCCCGCCTAATCTGGAATGCAACAGCGAGCGCGCCGATCGGGCTTTATGTCGTGCGGCCGGTCCCATTCCTGTTTCGTGGTGAGATGGTTCTTGCCAAACTGCCACCCAAGACCGCGCGACTGGCTGCACGCCGTGGCTACCTGCCCATGGGGCTTCCTGTGGTCAAACGCATTGCGGGGCTTTCTGGTGATCAGATCTGCGCCTATGGCCAGACGCTCTGGCGCAATGGGCACGTCCTTACCACCCGCCTTCTTGTCGATGGCCGGAACCGGCCTCTGCCGCACTGGCAGGGATGCCAGCGCCTTGGTGATCAGGACGTGTTTCTGCTCATGGCCCACAAGCGACATTCCTTTGATAGCCGCTATTTCGGTCCTGTCCGCCGCGCCGCAATCATCGGCAGGCTGGTGCCCCTATGGCTGCGCTGAGTCCTCTGCTGATCTGTGCGCTCTGTTTTGGCCATGCTGCAAGTACGCCTTGCCGTCAGCGCTTCAGTGTTGATATTGCCCGCGCCGCGGCGCGCTTTGCGCTTCCTCGCTCCTGGATCTGTGCGGTGATCGAGACGGAATCAGGTGGTCATCTTCGGCTTGATGGCGCTCCAATCGTCTCGACCAAAGGTGCCATGGGTCTGATGCAGCTGATGCCCCCAACCTTTAAGGCCATGGCGTTGCGCTACCGCCTGCCTGCTGATCCCTTTGCGCCGCGGGACAACATCCTCGCCGGAACCGCCTATCTTTACCGCTGTTATCTGCACTTCGGTTTTCCGCTGCTTTTTTCCGCCTATGTGGCCGGACCAAGGCGTGTAGAGGACTTTGTCGTGCACGGTAAACCGCTATCGCGGCAGACCCGAGACTATGTCCTGCACGTCCTTCGCCGTCTCGCGGGCGCCCCAGTGCTGATGGTGCCACTCAAACCGGAGATGGCGCGCAGTCTCTTTGTCGCTGCCCCCGATGGCACGCGGCTTTTCGCCAGGCCTGTCCAAGACCCTGACGCACCTGTCAAGCAACGGGCGCGGGGGGCAGAAGGGCCTTAAAGCATGGACGATGATGACATGGTTCCCGAAGTGACCCAGCGCCAGTTCCTTTTTACCGGCGATGGGCAGCGCCATCTCAATCTCGTCCTGCGGGAAGTTGCACGCATGGGTGGCTTTTTCCGCAAGGGACGCGCTTATGCAGGCCGTGGACGTGGGGCGGGTGCCGCCTGCGTGCTTGCACTTGGTGAGGCGCGGACGCCCCAGCGCGTGGTACGCGTGGCCCCCCGGATTGTGCGCGTGAAGGGGAGATTGCCGGCGGCCCAACAGCATCTGCGCTATCTGCAGCGCGATGGCGTAGGTCGTGATACGCTGCGCGGTACACTTTATGACGGACAGCAGGAGAGGGCCGATGGCCGCGGCTTTCTCGAACGTTCCCGTTCCGATACCCACCAGTTCCGGATTGTGGTGGCGGTTGAACATGGCTGGGAATATCCGAGCTTGCGGCACCTGACCCGCCGCCTGCTTGAGGAGATGGAACTTGATCTTGGCAGCAAGCTTGAGTGGGTCGCGGCTGATCACTACAACACGGGCTTTCCGCACACCCATGTCGTTCTGCGCGGGATCGATGAGTGCGGCCAGGAGCTGCGCATTGCGCGCGATTATCTGCGTCAAGGCATGAGCCATCGCGCAGCCAAGATCGTACAGCTTGATCTGGGGCCGCCCGATGGCGCGGACCCCCGCAAGAAGCTCTTCGCAGAAACCCAAAAGCAAGCTCCCACTGCATTTGAGAGCCGCCTGGCAACACTCGCCGATGCCCATGGTTATCTCGTTCTTGCCGGCAGGGGCTTTGACAGCTTCGATCACTGCCTGTTGGCGGCGCGGCTGCAGACTTTAAAAGCACTTGGACTGGCCGAAGAGCTGCGCGGCGGGCGCTGGCAATTGCTGGCCCACGCGAGCCCCACGCTCGAGGCGCTCGCTGCTCGCGGTGTCCGCCTTGACATCCTTCAGAGAGAGATTACGCGCCATGCACTGGTTCGTACCGCCCGCGAGCGGGCCATATTTGATCCTCTTTCAGCGGGGCGTGAGGCTTTGGTGGGCTGCATGCTGGGGCAGGGCCGCGGGAAGGACGGTCGAAACTTTCTCGTTGTCGACGGCCATGATGGTCGCAGCTATTTTGTGGATATGGGCTTTCTTGCGCCCTTGTCGGTGGCGCCGGAGGCTATCTTGGTGGTCACGCCACGCCAGCGCGCGCCAAACCCCACCGATCACACCATCGCCGCGGTCGCACAAAGTCATGACGGTTACTACAGCCTTGCCAATCACCAGGCCTATGATCCCGCGCTTGGCCCAGGGGAGGGGGAGCGTCATGTGCAGCGGCTGATGATGCTCGATGCGCAGCTTGGTCTTAAAGAACTTGCCCCTGGACTGTGGCAGCTGGAAAAGGATTTCCTTGCCCGGATCACACGCTTTGCGTGGGCGCAGGCCCGCCTTTATCCGGTCGATGTCAGGGTTCTGTCCGAGGTGCCGCTGACCCAGGTGATGACAATGGAAGCGCCATGCTGGCCCATGCAAAAAGCTGCCTTCGGTCTTGCGTTGAGCTATTGTGGCTTTGGCCGCAAGCTGCGTGATGCGCTTGAGCCGGGTCACGGGGCCTGTGCCCGCTTGCGCCCTGGGGCGCCAGAAATTACCCCGGTCATCGGCTTGGGCCTGCAGCCTTCATGCGTGCCACTGTGGGGCGGACGTGAACGGCGAATTGGTGCAGGACGGCACGACGGCGTTAGGCGCGATGGAAATGACACGAATTTTTGATTGGGCAGGAAGCGGGGGCGCGCGCCTGCGAGCACCCGCTAGAACCGGAGAACCAGCCATGCGCATCTTCACTGCAGCTGTCATCCTTGCCATCAGCCTCTTTTCGCGAATGACCCCGGCGTTTGCCTGGGGGGCCGAGGGCCACCGCATTGTCGCATTCATTGCCGCGAGCGAGCTTGCGCCGCAAACCCAAAGAGAGGTCTCCCATCTTCTGGGCGGCCCTCTGCCGGAAGCCATGGTTCGGGTCTCGACCTGGGCCGATCAGATCCGCCGTGAGCGGCCGCACACGGCGTCCTGGCATTACGTCAATATTCCCCTTGGCAGTTCAGGATATGTAGCCGCTCGCGATTGCCCGCATGGCAACTGCGTGGTGGCGCAGATCCTCCGGGACACACGGCGCATCGCCGATCGCAGACTGACGAATGCCGTACGGGCACAGGCGCTACGCTTCCTCATTCATTTTGTGGCAGACGAGCACCAGCCTCTGCACGCCGCCAATGATCACGATCGTGGTGGCAATGAGGTGCATGTTGTGCTCAACAGGCGCCACACCAATCTGCATGCGGTCTGGGATGATAGCGTGGTCAGAGCGCTTGGGCGCAGTCCCGCCCGGGTTGCCCTGCGTCTTGAGGCGAGCATTACCCCTCGCGAACGCTCGCGCTGGCAGCAGGGTAACCCGATGATGTGGGCCAATGGCTCCTTTGCCATCGCCAGCCATGACATCTATCCACTGCTGCACGGCCGCTCCTACCGCTATGCTCCTCTCATCCTGCCGCGTGATTATGCACGCCGCTATGCTCCCATTGCCGCCCTGCAGTTGCAGAAGGCAGGGGTACGGCTCGCCCTATTGCTGAATCGCGCCTTTGCAGCGGCCAGGCACTGAGACGACGTCAATAGTTAAAAATGACAAGTGCTGATCGCCCAGTCAGGGAAAGACGGTGGCGCGTGACTTCGGCCCTGCGGACTTGAACGCGGCCGCCGCCGTGTTCTCTTTCACCGCCCACCTTGCCCGAGCAGACGAAAACTCGACAGGAGCGCGGCACTGGCTGGCGAAGGATCATTCCACTGCACATTGTGGAGAGGTAGGCGAAGCCGCCCATCACACGGCGCTTTTCCTACAGACACGCATAGACTGCTTCCATCAGCGCGCGGTTGCGCGGGTTCTGCCAGCGCGGACCCATGTCGTTGGTGACATAACCGAAGGCAAGCTCCGCATCGGGATCGCAGAAGCCAAGCGAGCCGCCGGCGCCGAAATGACCGAAGTTCCGGGCGCCCGCGCCCAGCGGCCGCTCGGGCTGCGTGAGCTGGAAGCCAAGGCCGAAGCGGGCCGGATGTTCGGTGACCAGATCCTGCCCTCGCGCATGCTCGCGCGTGGCTTCGTGAAGGACCGAGTCGCCCAGGACGCGCACGCCGTTGATGGTGCCGCCTCTGGCCAGCGCCGCATAGATCCGTGCGACGCTTCTGGCATTACCGTGGCCATTGGTGGACGGCAGTTCGGCAAGGCGCCACTGCGGCGTATTGATCCAGTGGGCGCCGGAAAATCCAGGCGGATTCCAGTAGGCCTTCCAGCGCATCTGCGCGACATCACCGGCCTCAGATGACGGCGGCGCAAGTGCGGCCCCCGCGGGCCAGCGATAGTCCGCCACTCGCGCATGGTGCTCACGTGCGAGGCCGATATGGATATCCGCACCAAGCGGGCCGGCAACCTCTTCGCGGATCAATGCGCCCAGTGTTTTGCCGCTGGCACGGTACACCACCTCGCCGATCAGAAAGCCAAAGGTGTTGACGTGATAGCCAAACCCTGCGCCGGGCCGCCACCATGGCGTCTGGCGTTCGAGCGCGTGGATGATCGTCTGCCATTGCAGTGCGGCACCATCGGGTAGTGGCTCGGTGATGGCCGGCAGTCCGCCTTGATGCGACAGCAGTTGGCGGAGCGTGATCTCCTCCTTGCCCTCTTGCGCAAACTCTGGCCACAGTGCCATCACCGGGGCATCGAGATCGGCGAGTCCCTGTTCGACCACGCGCGCCGCGGCGATGGCGCACAGCGCCTTGCCCACCGAGAACACGTTTACCAGGGTATCGCGCGCCCACGGTCTGGTATTTGCGGTATCGGCATGGCCGCCCCACAGATCGACCACATTGCTGCCTTTAACCGCAACGCAGACCGCAGCGCCAGGCTCGCCACGGGTCGCGAAGTTCTCCGCAAACGCCTCCCGAACGCGTGCGAAGCGCGGATCGCAATGGCCGTCGAGAGGAAAATCCCTCGCGCCGTCGCTCATGCTTTTCTCTTCTCGTCTGCCATGCCGTAGTTCTCTCTGGAGATTTCTGACGGCAGGTTCCGCGTCAAAGTCCAGCGTAATGTGCCGTAGCGACCTGAGAGTCCTCAGTCGATTTTTCTTCCATGCCGGTAATAGCACTTTCCCGCCACCAACCAAAGCAGGGCAGCACCATGCATGGTTCGCGACTGCGCAGACATGTGTCCGATACGGGCAAACGTTCTCGACCACATAAACCATCAAGAGTGTGCAAGAGGGTCATAGGCGCGTTGGTCCGCTGCTGGCAGGCTCTGCCTGCATCCTGAACCTCAGCTGTATGGGTACTCATGCCGGCCTCCCGGATCCATTTTACGCAGAGCCTTCTGGTCCTTGGCGTCGTCATCCTGGGGCTGTGGCTCGCCACGGAATTCGTTGCAGTGAAGTTTGGCTTTTCCCTGCGGCTGGGACGCCCGTGGTTTGAGCTTCTGGGCGTGCCCGTCTACGCGCCGGGGAAAATGTTTCTGTGGTGGTGGGACTATGGCAGCTATGCACCACAGGTGTTCGATGAGGGCGGAGAGATTGCCGCTCTAAGCGGTGTACTCGCCTTTGTTGGCGCCGTGGCCTGCGCCCTCTGGCGCGCTCGCCAGGTGGGCGTGGTTACCACCTATGGTTCGTCACGCTGGGCTCGTCGCTCCGAAATCAGGAAGGCGGGTCTTTTC
>JAJZGY010000104.1 GCA_021804785.1 Pseudomonadota bacterium
CATGCGGCGCAATTCTGCAAAGCGCTCCTTGATGCCACCCTTGATGATGTCCTTGAGCTCGATGACACCAAGCACTTTCGCTCCATCGGCCACCACCAGCGGCGTACTGCCGCGCCGTGCCACTTCGTCGACGGCATTCCTCACCGATGCAGGAAAACTGCCGCCCAGCGATTCAACACGGAGGCGAATGGCATCGGCGGCCCCCTTGCGGATCTGCCGGTCGCCCATATCGACCCCGCTCATGCGGGTCTGGGCAGAAAAATGGATGAAGTTGGCGTTAAGGGCATGAATATCGCGGCTGCGCAGGTTGAATTTCTGCTTGGCAAGTACCACGATACTGCGGCCTTCCGGCGTTTCGTCCGCCAGCGAGGCCAGCTGAGCGGCATCAGCGAGCTCGGCTTCCGTCACCCGTTCCCCAGGTATGAAGCTCGAGGCCTGGCGGTTGCCTAGGGTGATGGTGCCGGTCTTGTCGAGCAGCAGTACATCGACGTCGCCGGCCGCTTCCACGGCACGACCCGAGGTGGCGATGACGTTGGCCTGCATCATTCGGCTCATGCCGGCAACGCCGATGGCAGAGAGCAGTCCCGCGATGGTGGTCGGGATCAGGCAGACCAGCAGGGCGATCAGCACGGTGATGCTGATTGGGGTGCCCGCCTTTGCCACATCGACGCTGAACATCGAATAGGGCAGCAGTGTGATGATAACAACGAGGAAGATGATGGTCAGCGCAACCAGCAGGATGGTCAGGGCGATTTCATTGGGGGTTTTCTGGCGCTTTGCGTTTTCGACCATGGCAATCATGCGGTCGACGAAAGTTTCTCCGGGGTTTGCCGTCACGCGCACCACGATCCAGTCGGACAGCACACGGGTACCACCGGTAACAGCGGAGAAGTCGCCCCCGGATTCGCGGATTACCGGCGCGGACTCCCCGGTGATGGCTGACTCATCCACCGAGGCGACCCCCTCGATCACTTCGCCGTCAGCGGGAATGGTATCGCTTGCATGGACCACCACGCAGTCCCCCTTGCGCAAATCGATGGCGGGGATGGTCAGCCACTCGGCGGCAGCGCGGGGTTCCTTCAGTTTTTTTGCCCAAGTCTCCTTCTTCAAGCCGCGCAAAGTGGCGGCTTGGGCTTTGCTGCGGCCTTCAGCCAGCGCTTCGGCGAAGTTGGCAAACAGTACTGTGAACCATAGCCACAGGGCCACGGCGAGGATGAAGCTGGCGCGCGCTTCCCCATGCCCCCCCAGGGCCTGAATCCACAGGGCCGTCGTCAAGACGCTGCCCACATAAACCACAAACATCACCGGGTTACGCCATTGCACACGCGGATTGAGCTTCTTGAAAGCATCCACGACGGCGGGCTTCACCAGCACCGGGTCAAACATCGCAAGTTTCTTGTGAGTCATGTTGTTCTCCTTGCGCTCAAGGGACGGCGAAGAGCTTGAGATGCTCGATCACCGGGCCAAGCGCAAGCGCTGGGACATAGTTCAGGGCACCCACCAGAAAGACGGTGCCAATGAGCAGTGTGATGAACATCGGGCCGTGCGTCGGCATGGTTCCCGCCGTAACGGCAATACGCTTTTTTGCGGCCAAGGCTCCCGCCATGGCCAGCACCGGCACGATGACCCCGAATCGGCCAAACCACATGGCAATGGCAGTCATAACGTTGTAAAAGGGCGTGTTGGTTGAGAGCCCGGCGAAGGCACTGCCGTTGTTGTTAGCCGACGAAGTGAAGGCATAGAGAATTTCAGAAAAGCCATGCGCGGCCGGGTTGGCAATGCCGGCAATTCCGTCCGCCGTCATCACGGCCACGGCAGTACAGGCCAGCACCAGCAAGGGCGTGACGAGAATGGCGATGGAAACCATCTTTATCTCGAAGGCTTCGATCTTCTTGCCGAGGTATTCCGGCGTACGGCCGATCATCAGCCCGGCAATGAATACGGCCATGACGGCAAACACCAGCATGCCGTACAGCCCGCTGCCGACGCCGCCAAAGACGACCTCGCCCAGCATCATGTCCCAAAGCAGGACGAAGCCACCCAAGGGCATGAAGGAGTCGTGCATGGCGTTGACCGCGCCGCAGGAGGCCAGCGTGGTAATCGTAGCGAAGAGCCCGGAGTCTGCAATGCCAAAGCGTGTTTCCTTGCCCTCCAGGTTGCCGGCACTCATGTCCACCCCCAATTTATTCAGCAGCGGGTTGCCTTGCTGCTCATAATGCATGGCGACTACTGCCATGACGATGAACATTAGCGTCATCGCAGCCAAAACGGCCCAGCCCTGGCGCATGTCTCCGACCATACGGCCGAAGGTGAGGCACAGCGCACCGGGAATCAGGAAGATCGACAGCATTTGGACAAAATTGGCCAGAGGCGTCGGGTTCTCATAAGGATGCGCCGAGTTGGCATTGAAGAATCCGCCGCCATTGGTGCCGAGCATCTTGATTGCTTCCTGGGAGGCTACCGGCCCCATGGCCAGGGTCTGCACCTGCGTGTTGGCCGGCTCGGTGACCGGATTGCCCTTGTCATCCTTGATCGGTTGGCCGGCCGCATCCAGCTTGGGGTTATCGTACTTCGTGACTTCCAGGGTGGTGACGTCTTTGTAACCATCGAAGTTTTGAATCACGCCTTGGCTGACTAGAAAGATCGCAAAGACAAAGGAAATTGGCAGCAATATATAGATAGTGGCGCGTGTGATATCTACCCAGGCATTTCCGATAGTTTTTGCAGTGTGGCGGGCAAACCCCCGGATCAGGGCGATGATGACAACGATGCCCGTAGCGGCCGAGAAAAAGTTTTGTACCGTCAGCCCCAGCATTTGGACCAGGTAGCTCATGGTGGACTCGCCAGCATAGCCCTGCCAATTTGTATTGGTGGCAAAGCTAATGGCGGTGTTGAAAGACGAATCCGGGCTGAGATTGACCATCCCCTGTGGATTCAGGGGCAACCCCTGTTGCAGGCGCTGCAGGGTATAAACGGCCAACACACCGAGGACGTTGAAGAGCAGGATGGCAAAGGCGTATTTCAACCATCCCATTTCTTCATCCTGATGGATTCCGCACAGGCGGTAGAGCCATGATTCGGCCCGTTGGCCCCATCGTAACGCGATGCCACGACTTTCCATCACCTTCGCGATATAGACCCCCAACGGCTTGACGACGGCCAGCAGGATCGCCAAATAGAGGCCCAACAGGATCCATGCATGATTGCTCACGAAAAGTCCTCCGGATGGAGAAGAGCCGCGATCAGGTAGATGAGCAGCGCGACTGCGACAATGGCGCTGATAATATGGAAAATGCTCACTGGGCACTCCCGAGTCTTGAGCAACCAATGGCAAGGCCCACCATCAAGCCAAAGAAGGCAACGATAGTTGCTAGATAGATAAGGTCCATGTGTGCCTCCATGCCGTTAATTTCAATTAATGACATGATAGGCAAGTTAATTTCAAGATTCTGAAAAATTGTAGTATTGGAGTATTAAATTCTTATAAAGATCGTCACTGCTATTGATGGAAGCGGACGAAATACTTTTAGGACAGCATGGAATGTTCCTGAATGTCCGCTTTCTTGGAGCAGAACTGGCTGTTTTTGGCACGATACCGGCCATTGACAGGGACAAGCGCCAGCGGCAGCAATGGCTGATGACCCGTCCTCGGCCGAAGCGGACCTTTCGACCAGAGCAAAATTTGTTCTGCTATCTAATCAATACCGGACATTCAACGTCTAAATTCACCGGCCTGCGCGGCTTTTCGCGCAGGTCCGGGGGAATGATGGGTTGGGCATTTCGGTCGGTTATGCACGGTTCACGCCTCGACCAATTGACCATAAGACAACCCGGCAAACTGGTCGAATGATTCAAAGCCCTTTACCCAAACAGAAATGAGAGAGCCGTTCTTAACTACATCGTCTGAATTCATGGAGTCTGGAATGGTGATTGGTTCTATGACAGTCACGGCCTCGCTAGACTTTTTTGCGGCGTACGCTGCTCTATCACGAACACAATTCTCCACCGCAAGGGCGAAGAAGTAGTTGTTGGATCTGTCGATTACTATTCGTGATTGATTGATTATGAGACCAACGTCGAATTCAATTCTTGAAACCATGATGATTCCGCCATTGACTTCAATGCGTATTGGCGCTTTGGGAGCTACGTTTACCTTTCCTCTGAGCAGCAATTTTCCGTCGTAACCACCGTTACGAAGGACAACAGGCCGGGATGGGTAGAACTTACCCGCTGACTCCCGAGCTATCCGAGATAGATATTCTTCCAGAGTCTTTTCAGGATCGCCCTCTTTGAACATTGGCGTACGCGAGTCAGAATCGGGGTTGCCAATAGTGATGTTCAGGCTTGGATTGCGTGGCTCAAAGCCCGAGAAGCTGAATGTGCTGAGAAATTGCGGGTTGCCAACCGAAACGCCGTTAACTTGAAGAAAAATGTCAACTACTTTTCCTGGTAGGCCCCATTCTTCATCAGTAAGTTCTCGAACTGTAAATAGCTCAATGTTGTCGTGAGCCGCCTGAGTGACCGCCCCCGACTGAAACCCCTTTATTGAGAAAATTACGCCCTTTGCAGCACCTACCTCTTTGACTGTGGTTGCTAGCGCATCAACATGCAGGCGTTCGACAGCAGTATTCCAATACTTGCACTCAACAACGACAAGATGCTCATAAAGTCCTTGTTTATGCCGCAGCAGAACATCAATTTGTCGAGGCGCGCCAGACCTTCCGACAACATGCGCATTGTGTTCAACCGTTACGTCTCCGGTTTCATGCAACGCGGCCACCAGTTTTTCAAAACCGCCCCAGTCCTTCACCAAGTCGTGGATAGTTTTCATCTTCCTACATTCCCAAATGAATGGCATTCAGACTCCCAACGTGGAGTTGAGACGCCTGCGCGGCTTTTTGCGCAGGTCGCCTCGAACGCAGGATTATGCCCCATTGAGCAACCTCTTCATAACTTCTTGGCTCCAGGCTTGGGCGGCTTCAATTTCTTCGTGCGTTATCGCAGGAAGGTACGGATTCCCGAGCAACGCGATGTGGTCGTTAAACCACTGAAATGCGAGTGCGTCAGCCTCCTGCTCTTGAGCCTCGAATTCTTCTGCACTAAGTGAATCGTATTTGGGCGAACGATGCTTCTTGATGGCGTGGGCGGTCTCGTGAAGAACTACGTAGATAAAGTACCGGACCTCCGGTTGACCTTCGTCAGTGTGCCCCTTTGGTAAGACGTGATCGGACAATACGATGACCTCGCGGTTTTCACAGATCACTCGTGCCAACCTGCATCCATCCCGATACGCCATTGAAATATATGCGAGGCCTTCCTTGTGTTCGTCAAGCACGTCACGAGGCAAATAACCCAGCGCGATTTCAACCCAGCGATCGTAGGGGCCACAGTCCAACATACGGCTAAAGTAACTTCCGCGGATGATGGAAGACTGATACAGAAGGCGATCGTCAGTCATGGGGCATAACAGTTATTCATATGACAGAACTGTTCAGACATGCTTAATAATACGGACACGGAATTTCTTTCCTAACAGGCTGATGGAACGAAGATTATCCAACAAAGCAGTTGTGGGCAAGGTGTCGACAATTCGGACAGAACCCAAGGTGCATACAGATGGCAGCTAAGCACCCAGAAGCGGACGTTTTAAGAAGTCCCCGGCAATGGTAGCTTTGGCCGACTTTCTGCAGTTCGGCCATAGCGGCTAGTCAAGCTTGTTGATGCGACCGTCGGCTTCGTATCCATTGCGGTCGGTCAGAACTTTAAAAGCGAGCATTCATCGATCATGTATATTTAGAGTTGACCTGGAGCAGGTCAGGATATGGGTCAGTGCCTGATATTCCTTCTCTGGCATTTTGATGGGTGCATTTGCCAGAGCTTGGGCAACCTAGGGTGGACTGGCTCGCATAACACTTCCGGGAGATGAGAGGTTAGGCTGTTGAGTCCTCGTTCGAGTCGTCGGGGGCCGTCGAAGTTCCAGTGGTTGTTGGACTCGTCTGCTGCGCTGGCTGCTGTGCGGAGGAAGCGAACATATCCGCTATCTGGTTGTGCCTTTGCGCTGACAGGGCTTTCCTGTCTGCCGCCTGCTGCCGTTGCTGGACCTCCTGCTGAACTAGCTTGTCCAGGGAGTCCTTGGTTATCTGCGAGAGCTCCATTTTTGGGGTTATTATTATCTGAGAGTTCCCTGCCCTGATTCGTGTTTTCATTCCGAGCCTCCTTTGCAATTTCGCCCTTCATATAATTGTATGCTTGCGGGGCGATTCATGCTTAGTGACGTATTCGTCTGTTTTGTGCCCATTCCGGACTGTCAGAGTTTCTGACAGCGGCCTTACAACCCAGAGGTGAGCGGTGCAGAGATGGTTTCATCGCGTAGCACCCGGCGACAGATCTCGGCCGCGGGGTTGGGCGTCAATAGCTCATTCATTAGCTTTGTCGACTAACAACAGGTACTTCTATTCTGAGTCGCGCCATAATTTCTCCAATTCTCAGCCTGACCGGGGCCGTGAGGGCATCCCCGAGAATAAGGCGTGTAATTTGTGATCTATCGACCCGCACTAAGATTTCTTGTTTTTGAGAAACAAATCGAACTTCTTCTTCAGAAGACCAAGATATTGGTTTCGAAAGCAATGCGAGAGCGTAGACCTCTCCCACGCGATTATGGTCAAGAAATGCGCGGATCAATTGGTCAATATGGATTGTCTTGGCAGATTGATACTGAACACGATGCAGTTGATTTTCGAGTAAGACCTCTGGGACTTCAAGCTCAACACAAACGCCGGCACCGCCACCGCCGTACCTCTGCCACAAGATGGAATTGTCTGGCGAGGTACCAAAGCAAACGAGACCAATTTCGCTGCGACATTGATTGATC
>JAJZGY010000039.1 GCA_021804785.1 Pseudomonadota bacterium
CTGCGTCGCTTAGGCTGGTGCCTCTCCACAGGTTTCAACAGGCTGTCCAGCCGCCGTTTGATGCTGATTGTGGCATTGGTCTCGGCGTTGGCGGTATAGACGCACGCGAGACAGAGGAACTGCGCCTATTCCGGTGTCAGGTAGAGCCGTTAGGTATTGGCCATGCGGGGCTTCGCAAGGCAACAATCCGTTGGCCGATGGACAGTGACAAAGACGATAGACGCGGCAGACATTACGGATTTCCGCGTCATGCTTATTGGGTCTTTGTGACCAAATACCGCCGCCACTGGAAGGGCGTGCTGTGGTCCCCTTCTCCTTCGCAGCGTCCTGTAGCGGCGCCCCCCGGAATCACCTGGCAATATATCGCGTAACAGCGGACGCCCGACCAAGACTTCGTCTGGCCACAAATGCGCCATCGTCCCGGACCCGATCTAAACGCCAGAACTTGCACGCCAACGGCTCCGGTCAAGGACGAAGTGAGGCCAGCCGTTCTGCGCGCGCGAGGATAGCCTGCGCCTGCTTCAGGTGCGGCATATCGAGCATCTTGCCGTCCAGCGCGGCAACACCCTCGCCATGAGCAAAGGCCGCAACAACGCGCTGGGCATGGGCAATCTCAGGCTCGGAAGGAGAGAACGCCTCGTTGATCACTGCAACCTGGCCCGGATGGATTGCGAGCATGCCATCAAAGCCTTCCATCGCGGCGTTGCGAGCACTGCGCTCAAGCCCCACCTCATCGCGAAAATCCGCGTACAAAGTCTCGATGGCACCAACCTGTGCAGCCTTGGCGGCGATCAGCGCAAGGCTGCGTACCACCTGATAGGTGAATAGAAACTCCCCCCCAAGCCCGCGATTGGTACTGGCGCCAAGCGCTGCGGCAAGATCTTCGGCGCCCCAGGTCAGGGCCATAAGACGTGGTGGTGCCTTCTGGTAGGCGAGCAGGTTCAAGACCGCACGCGGCGTCTCGGTTGCCACAGGCAAAAGCTTGATCTGACCGCGGGTGAGCCCGGCCTGCACCTCACGCTCGGCGATCAGCCGGTCCAGCTGAATGAGATCCTCAATGGTTTCGACCTTGGGGACCACAAGTGCAGCCGGCGCTGCTGGCACGATTGCGTCCAGGTCGTGTAGCAGATCCACACTACCCGGTGCATTCACGCGCACATAAAGTTGCATGGGGGCGCCGTGTTTCAGACACGCGCAGACTTTGTGGCGTGCAGCCGCGCGATTTGGTGCGGCGACCGAATCCTCCAGATCAAGGATCAACGCATCGGCAGCAATGGTCAGAGCCTTTGCAAGCTTTTTCTCACTGTCAGCCGGAACAAAAAGCAAGGAACGTGGAATCACCGATGCATCCTCTTGAACAGGTTTGGCGATGTTAGATCCTACTGGGGTTTGCGCAGCATCAGCGCCGAACGCTTGCAGCTGGCGACCATTTGACCGCGCTGGTTATAGGCGCGATGGGCAAAGACGACCAGACCATTGGCGGGCCGTGATTTGCTTGGCCGCAGCTCAAGAACCTCGCTTTCCACCCGGAGCGTATCACCGTGAAATACCGGCTCTGGAAAGCGTACTTCATCCATACCGAGATTGGCCACCGTGGTACCCAGTGTCGTCTCACCTACCGAAATGCCAATCATCAGCCCCAGGGTAAAAAGCGAATTGACGATGCGAGTTCCGAATTCAGTTTGCTTGGCATATTCTTCATCGAGATGAAGCTGCGCCGGATTGTGCGTGATCGCGGTGAAGAAGACATTGTCAGCCTCTGTCACCGTTCGTCGGATAGGGTGCGTGAAGATCTGACCCACCACAAACTCTTCAAAATAAAGTCCAGCCATGAGCGCTCCTGGATGACGGTCTCTACGGTATATGACATCAATTTAGCCCAGCTGCGCCAGCCGCCAAAGCGTCACCACCGCCTTTAGGGGCTGGGTGGATAAAGGTGCCACTTGCCGTCTTGATCGCGCAGACGCCAGCGGCCCTCTCCGAGGGCTTCGGCATCCCGCGACAAGAGCGAAACCTTGGCATGGCCGCCGGGTAGATCAAGGACATAGTCGGGCATGGCGATGCCAGTCAGACGCGGACGCAAGGCGTGCATCAGACCGATCCCGGTTTCAATACTGAGACGAAAATGTCCGGTACCAGGGGCAAGATCAGGATGATGAAGATAATAGGGCTTGATTCGGTTGACAAGAAAGCTGCGCATCAGCGCCTCGAGCGTATCAACATCATCATTTACGTCACGCAAGAGCACAGTCTGCGACAGCATGGGGACCCCAGCATCGACTAGGCGGGCGATAGCCTGGCAGGCCGCCGGAGTGAATTCACGCGGGTGATTGGCATGGAGATTGACAAAGCTTGTAGCGCCATCAACCCGCAGGGCGTCTATCAGCTCTGGCGTAATGCGCTCCGGTGCCACACAAGGAACCCTTGTATGCCAGCGCAAGATCTCGACATGACCGATCTGAGCAAAGCGCAGTGCAAGCTCGCGGATGCGACGCGGACTTAATATAAACGGGTCTCCACCGGTCATGATGACCTCGCGGACCATCCTCTGCGCCGAGACATAGGCTGCCGCTTGATCAAGTTCATGGTTGGTGAGTGTTCCTTTGCCGTGTCCTACCGCTTCACGGCGAAAGCAGAAGCGACAATAAACCGGACAACTGAGCACGGATTTGACGAGAACCCGGTCACGATGCCGGTGCACAACTCCCTTTACGGGCGAATGCGTGTCATCGCCGATTGGATCGTCCGCTTCTTCACGGCTGCGAAGGGTTTCTTCCTGTCGCGGGAGAAACTGGCGGGCGATGGGATCCTGCGGATCCTTGGGGTCTATCAGCCGGGCCATTTCCGCGGTAATGGCGTAGGGATAGCGTGCCGTGACGGCCTTCAGTTCCTCATCCGGTAGCGACACCCCAACAAGCTCGGCAGTCATGGCGCAGGTGTCCAGATCACATCATCCAGACTGCGCGCCAGAGCGGCAAGCATGCACA
The DNA here is from genome assembly GCA_021804785.1 of Pseudomonadota bacterium. Classification (GTDB taxonomy): domain Bacteria; phylum Pseudomonadota; class Alphaproteobacteria; order Micropepsales; family Micropepsaceae; genus Rhizomicrobium. The sequence continues at coordinate 2,988 of JAJZGY010000039.1, forward strand.
GCCGGTCAAATCCCAATGCTACACCACTGGCCGGCGGCATGAATTGGAGCGCGGCAAGAAACTCCTCATCGAGCGGATAGCGTTCGCCATAGATCCGGCTCTTCTCTGCCATCTCCATCTCAAAGCGCTGACGCTGCTCCGTCGGGTCAGTCAGTTCGCCAAAGCCGTTGGCGAGTTCCACGCCACAGGCATAAAGTTCGAAGCGCTCCGCCACCCGCGGGTCCTTTGGGCTCGGACGTGCCAGTGCCGCCTCACAGCGGGGATACTCGCACAGCAAGGTAAGACGTTGAAGGCCCAGACGCGGCTCGATGCAGCCGACCAGCAGTTTGGAAAAAATATCCGCCCAGTTGTCATCATCAGCCACGGTGTGGCCAGCGAGGATTGCCGCCTGCGCGAGGGCGGCGCGGTTACCCTCTCCTTGAGGTCCAAGAGTAGCCATCAGATCGATACCGGCAAAGCGAGAAAATGCCTCGGCAACTGTAATGGTCTGGGCAGCCGCAAACGGGTCGCAGACAACCCCACGAAACTCGAATGCGCGCGCTCCAAGCGTGCTCGCCGCCAGCCGGACGAGCGCGAGGGTGTCGGTCATGGCCGTGTCGTAGGCTGCCCCTACCTGGTACCACTCCAGCATGGTGAATTCCGGGGCGTGCAGCGCCGAACGCTCGCGATTGCGGAATACCCGGGCGAATTCGAAGATTCTTTCTTCACCTGCGGCCAACAACTTCTTGGCGGAAAACTCCGGGGAGGTGTGCAGATAGACGGTACGGCCTTCTCCGGACGTCGTGCGAAGCTGGGTTTCGAAGGCGTGAAGATGGGCCTCGTTACCCGGTGACGTGCACAGTGCACCGCATTCGACCTCGACATAATCCCGAGCCTCGAACCAGCCGCGCAGCGCACGCTTGATACGCCCCCGCGCCAGGAGCGTGGGACGGCGATCGCGGTGACGGTCGGCGGACCAGAATGGAGGTGTCGTCATGGCCGTCCCATGCACGAGGATACGCTGGCAGACAAGAGCGCACTTGGAAAGACATGTCCGAAGCTGCTATAGCCGCGCGCTCAATGCTTCCGGGAGATGGAATGTGGTTGCCGTAATTGCCAGCAATATCCGCAAGGGCAATGTGATCGAGAAGGACGGAAAGCTTTATGTCGTGCTGACCGCCGAGAACGTCCACCCCGGAAAGGGCACACCCGTGACCCAGCTCGAAATGCGTCGCATTTCCGATGGGGTGAAGGTCAACGAGCGCTATAAGACGACCGACAGCCTGGAGAAGGCGTTCATCGACGAGCGCACCTATTCCTATCTGTACCAAGATGGCGACAGCTACGTGTTCATGGATCCCGAAAACTTTGACCAGGTCCCGGTTCCGGCCGGCGTGATCGGGGAGATGGCGCCTTATCTGATTGAAAACATGGAGGTTCGGCTTTCGCTGTACAACAATGTGCCGATCGCGATCGAGTTGCCCGCCCGTGCCTCTTTCGAGGTGGTCGACACCGAACCGGTGGTTAAAGGACAGACCGCATCAGGCTCATTCAAGCCGGCCGTGCTCTCCAATGGTGTACGGACCATGGTCCCCACGCATATTACCGTCGGCACGCGCATCACCGTTCTGACCGCCGATGGCTCCTACGTCGAGCGGGCAAAGGATTAGCCAGCTCCCCGGAGGGAACGGTCGGCTGAGGCTATGTGCTGAGTCGCACCAGGCGCATGGCCTTACGGCCTCCGCCCAGACGCCAGGCAGGACGAGTTCAGTCGTGCCTGGAACTTGGGGGAATGCAGTCAAGACCGCAGGCTTCCTGCCAAGTCAGGACCGCCAGGGGGCAATGGCCCTTGGTAGCTCGCCTGAAAGCACTGGGGAGTGAGCGGACACCCGATGCGGGGTGTCGAAGGGGCTGGGGCGTACCGGATCGGACATCCGCTCGCCTCAATAACCCGCAGCAGACGCACAAGTTGCAGAGGTGGTGGAAAAAAAGTTTTACGGCCTCAGGCTGCCCGCCGTCTGGGCGGGTGAAAGAACAGGGCCTGCCCTACCGTCGCCTGGACCGTCTCCGGTAAAAACGGCTTTGCGATCAAATAGGTAGGTTCTGGCCGCTCGCCGGTCAGAAGCTTCTCGGGGTATGCGGTAATGAAGATGACTGGCACCTCGAAGCTCGAAAGGATGTCATTTACCGCATCTATCCCGGAACCACCCTCGCCCAGATTGATGTCAGCCAGAATGAGGCCAGGCTTGTGTGCCAAGGCGGCGCGAACCGCCTGATCACGGGTAGCAGCAGAGGCAACGACGGTGTGGTTGAGCTCTGTGACAAGGCTTTCAAGATCGAGGGCAATGATGGGCTCATCCTCGATGATGAGCACGCGGCAGGCTAAATCGCGCTCAATGGCGCGCTGGGCTTCGAGGACGCTCGCTTCGACTTCGCTTGGATGAGCGCCGATGATGGCCCCGGTCTCTGCCAGGCTGAAACCTTCCACCGCCGTCAGGAGCAGGACCGCCCTGGGCCGCGCAGAAAGCGCCATTAGGCGCTGATCTGGGCTTTGCAGCTCGCCATCGCCCTGCCAGTTGCGTTGACCTTCGGCAGCGGCCGACCAAATGCCATGAAAGAGCTTATAGAGCCCGTGGCGCGGTGGCAGGCTCTCGTCGAGCCGAGCCTCTTTGGACACCAGGGCCCTGAGCGCCGCACGGACGAAGGCATCGCCATTATCCTGCGATCCGGTCAGCGCCCGCGCGTAGCGACGCAGATAGGGCAGATAGGGTGCGATGGCCTGTGATGAGAGCATGGGAGAGACAGCTCCTTCCTTCAATTGTTAACGGCCCTGAGGATCGGACGGGGTCGCGTCGGTACGCCTGTTCACGGGAACGCAGATCAGCGCGAAAGTATCCAGACGCCAGGAACTATTCCGGAAGGGCTGCGTTGGCTACCCGACCCCAGGCAAGACGTGGCACTTGTTTCGGGAGACCGGCCCCCAAGAGGTAGGGATTTTAGAGAGGCGGGAATGACATGATCCAAGGGGGAGGCTCATGGGACAAAAAACTCGATTGCAGGATTAGGACGCCGTGAAGAATTCGCCCGAGACCAAAGACACCAAGGTCGAAATGCCGTCAGCGCAGGAAGGCCGGCGCGTCATTCGCGCCCGTCAGCGCGCAATCGGCCGTGAACTGCACCGGTTCTTCGAAGGCGTAGCAAAAGAACCGATTCCCGAAGAATTTCTGGAGCTGTTGCGGCAGATCGACCACGAAGCGGAGGCTTCCCTTTCCTCGAAACAGGGGAGTTGAATCCATGCGCGAGGTGCAACCCCACACCCCAGCACCACGTGGCGTGCGCCCTGAAACGGACGCCAAATTCAAGGCCGACCTGCTCGAGCTGATTCCGTTCCTGCGGGCCTTTGCGCGCTCGTTGTGCGGTAGTCCCGATACCGCCGATGACCTCGCGCAGGAAGCTCTGGTCAAGGCGTGGCAGGCCCGCGCGAGTTTCGCTGCCGGTACCAATTTGAAAGCCTGGCTGTTCACCATCCTGCGCAATCAGTTTTACTCCGACCGGCGACGCGCCTGGCGGCAAGTGCCCTGGGACGAGGACGCCGCAGAGCGCATCCCTGGTGCAAGTGGCCAGCAATCCTGGGCAGCCGAACTGTCTGACACCACCCGCGCACTCACCGCCCTGTCGGATGAGCAGCGTGAGGCCCTGATCCTTGTGGGCGCCGGAGGGTTTTCCTACGAGGATGCAGCCCGGATCTGTAATTGCGCGGTGGGCACGGTGAAGAGCCGCGTTGCTCGCGCCCGACGGGCGCTGATATCTATTCTGGAAGGACAGGAGCCTCTGCCGCCAACCGTTCACGCGGCCCAAGGAGACGCGGCCAATGAGATCATGGCGCAGCTGGATCGTCTGGTCCCGCCTGAGGGCTCCGACAGCGCACGCCGACGCAAAGACGCTGCCTCCAAATAAGCCTGGTGCCCACTCATTCAGCGCAACCGCTGCCCCGCATGGCAAAGGCTGGTCGCTGCGCACACGGCTTCTGGTCGCGGTTACAGTGGCGCTGCTGCCAATTGCCATCGCAAGCTTCCTGCAGGGTCTCGACCGGGTCGAACGTGACACCACGGATATTCGTGCACAGCTCGTCCAGATCACCCGAGCCTCGGCCTCCAGGGAAGAGAACCTTTTGGCCAGTGCCGAGCAGATCACCCGCGCACTGGCCAACATGCCGGCGGTGCGTCATGGCGGGCAGGGCTGCAGCCTTGCCCTGTCCGACGCTTTGCGGGGTCTGAGCTTTTTCACCAATCTGGCACGCATCGACGCCGATGGGCACATCGACTGTTCAGCGCGTCCGGTCGCATTGGGCCGCAGCAGTGCAGCCCGTGCCGTCTTCCTGCGTGCACGAACCGCACACAGTTTCGTGCTCAGTGAGCAAATCATCAATCCTGTTGATCACCAGCCGTTGATTCTGGGAATGCTGCCCTTGATCAGCAAGGGCAGATTTACAGGGGTGATCGCGATTTCAATCGACACCCGCTGGCTTGAATACATGATCCGAGCCAAACACCTCCCACATAATGCGGTGGTGGCCATCTTTGATACCCACCGCAACATCATCGCCGCCAACAATCCTGCCGTCGCCCAAGCACTTTTTACCCGCGCTGCAGCCCGTCATTCAGCGGGCCGAGATCTTTTCACCGCTCACGACAGGACGGGCCAGACCTGGCTCTACTCAACAGCGGCACTGCTTGAAAGTCGGGTCTATGTCGGCTTCGCCATGCCGCAGTCGCAACTGTTTGGTGCAACCTATGTTGATGTCGGCACGGATTTCGTACTGCCCTTCATCATGATTGCCCTGACCTGGATCGCCATTTGGATGGTGACCGAGCAACAGGTGACGCGCTGGATCATATATCTGCGCCGCGTAGCAGCGGCATATCGCAGTGGCCATTATGCCTTGCGTCCCTCTCTGGGGGACGCACCATCGGAATTCCACATGCTGGGGGATGCAATGGCGGAGATGGCCGATGCCATTCAGGACCGCGATCACCGTCTGCGTGACGCGCTTCAGCAAAAGTCCCTGCTCGTCCGTGAAATCCATCATCGCGTCAAGAACAACCTGCAGATTGTAATGAGCCTTCTGTCCCTTCAGGCCGGACGGGTTGAGAACGAGGCCGCACGAGATGCTCTCATGCAGGCCCGCGCCCGCATCAACGCCCTGGCGCTGGTTCATCTTATCCTGCACGACATTGAGGAACTTGCGACCGTCGAATTACGTACGCTTCTAACCGATCTTGCCGCACAAATTCATGGGGGCTTTGCCCTGGACAGCTCAACATTGCGCCTCGAGATCGATTCAGTATCGTGCCATGTTTCCGGTGATCTGGCCGTGCCACTGGCTCTGTTCACAGTCGAGGCTCTGACAAACGTGTTCAAGCACGCCTATCCCGATCGCACCTTTGATGGCATCATCCGGGTTTCGCTAAAATCTACCGGTACCGGCGAGCTGTCGCTTGCCATTATCGACAACGGCCACGGTTATAGTCCCGAAGCAAGCGGAACCAGCGTCGGCGCCAAGCTCATGCGCACATTTGCGCTTCAGGTGGGTGGCAGGATCTATATGCGCTCCAACAGGGAACAGGGAACCACAGTTGAATTGGTTTTCCCTGACCCCAATCGACCGGAACCGAGAAGCACAGCAGCCGAGCCTCTCACGACAGAGATATCTGAGACAGATCTTACTGCTGCGCAATGCTGAAGCCTGTGCGCAGTGGCACCACTGAGGCACACATTACCCCCCAGGCCTTCCCGCAGCCCATGAGGCCTCTTCAATCCAATGCGGGCGTCACGGCTGACTACAATAGAAGGCTGCACGAAGACGCTTAGCGCGTCTTCAATCGTGCAGTCATAGTGGTTGCACCCTCAGAGCTTTCAACCCAAAGCGCAACCTGATCCCCTTCGTGGGCAAGGCAGAGGGTAAAAGACGCCGTGTCATATACCGGCAGTTGAGCGCGAAAGAAAAATTCCCGAGGGCGGATGTTGCGATCAATGCGCATGGCGTGATCAAGCAGAAGCGTTGCCAGCAACGGACCATGTACGACAAGACCTGGATAGGCTTCGACCTTGCGACAGTAATCGCGATCATAATGTATGCGATGCGCATTGAAGGTCAGCGCCGAATAGCGGAACAACAGACGCGGGTCCGCCATCATTTGCCTTCTGACCTCGCTGTGAGGGGGATTGGCACTTTCAGCCTGCGGCGTGCTGGCGCCCTGAGCCTCGCGGTAGACAATGTCCTGCCACTCCCGCAACGCAAGACCGTCTGCAGTTTCGATTTCATGCCGGAGCCGAACAAAGATCAACCGGCCACTGCGTCCGGCTTTCTCGCTGATCTCTTCGATATGCGAGAAACGGCGCATGGCGGTTCCGAGTGCGATCGGCCTTTGATAGGCGATGGTACTGCCGGCCCACATTCGTCGTGGCAAGGTGACGGGTGGCAGGAAGCCACCACGTAAGGGATGGCCATCTTCTCCCAGCTCCGACTGGCGGGCGTTCTCCGGGAAATAAAGCCAATGCGCAAGAGGCGGCAATACGTCAGCGTCCCAGGGAGGTATTGCATGATCCAGCAATGCAGCAAGTCCGGCGACCGGTCCGGGATGTGCGACATCCTCGCGGACCTCCCTACGACCAATCCAGTCTCCAAAAGAACTTGTGTTCATAAGCAAGCTATCCAGATTAAGCCCTGAATATGATGGACGACATGGCACTGGACGGGACGAGATGCCGACCTCCCCCCCAGGCATGTTGGCCGCGAACCGAGGCTAGCAGTCACAAGCGTATCCGCCCTGCGCAGATATCGGCATAGTACTGGGAGTCCAGCGGTACGTATCGATCGTCCCTGAGGACGTAGAGCGGATCGTTGATTTTGGTAGGATCCGCACCTTCGCTCACCAGGTCGACCTTGCGCAGCTTGAAGGTACCAGTGATTTCCAGTTCGGGACGCAGACGTATGAACACGGGCTGGGCATAAACGGGTAGGGTTCCTGCAAGTTGGGAGGCAAGCTGGTCAAGACGAAACTCTTGATCAACGGAAAGTGCGGCCATGCCCGCGCGGCCATCCATGCCGGGAAGTGAAATGCCATAGACGTTGGCTTCCTTGATCCCCGTAATCACGCCCAGTGCCTCAGCAACTTCGTTGGTCGAGACGTTTTCTCCCTTGAACCTGAACGTATCACCGATCCGGTCGACGAAATAGAAATAACCGTGGGCATCTCGTTTCAGCAGATCACCAGTGCGAAACCAGGCATCGCCTTTTTCAAAAACGTCGTTCAGGATCTTCTTCTGAGTATCCTCCTCCCGGCTATAGCCTTCGAAGCTATGGCCCGGGTCATTGCTAATGCGCCCAATAGCCTCACCGGCCTCATCGCTGCTACATTCGATGCAAAAGCCATCCGCGCTGCGGATCGGCAACTCGCGCTCGACGTCAAAGCGCACGATACGTACTGGCATTAGCGACCGCATATAAGCAGGAATTCGTCCAACAGCGCCCAACCTGCCATCGTAATTGAGCATGGATACATTGCCTTCGGTTGCACCATAGAATTCGATGATCTTTGGAATTTTGAATCGTGCCTGAAAGGTTTGCCAGATTTCCGGCCGCAATCCATTACCGGTGATGGCGCGCAGACTGTGGTCCTGTTCATGCGCTGAGCGCGGAGCATTGAGCAGATAGCGGCAGAGTTCGCCGATATACTGGAAGAACGTTGGATTATAGCGATTAATGTCAGTCCAGAACTCGTGGACGGAAAATTTGCGACGGATCACGAGCGAACCGCCGGTGGTCAAGGCCGGGCCGAGGGCACAGATGCCGCCTGCGCTATGATAAAGAGGAAGAACATTGTACATGCGGTCGGCAGGCTTGGCGTTCAGTGCCCCGGCAAAGCCATACATCATGAAGAGCATGCGCAGATGACTGATCTTGGCTGCCTTTGGCATCCCGGTCGTACCCGAGGTGAAGATATAAAGTGCGAGATCCTTCACCAGCAGAGCCGTATCCACACCGTTGTCGACAGCAGCGGTGGACAGCGCAGAGGAGAGATCCTCTCCACCCTCCTGACCATCGAGGACCCAGGGGAGCGGCGGTTGCTCGAGTTCTTGGCGTACCTCGCCGAAGGCCTGGATGAGTTCGGAGCCTACGATCAGGTGACGCGCATTTGCCACGCGCAGCGAATGGGCAAGGGCGGGGCCACGAAGATTGGTGTTGACGAGTGCGCAGACCGCGCCGAGCTTGGCCATGCCGATCCAAGCTGCGATGTAATCGGGACGGTTTTCCATCAAAAGGCTGATCATGTCGCCGCGCTTGACCCCAAGGCTTCGCGCCCAGTTGGCAAAGCGGTTGGACCGTTCATTCAGTGCGCGATAATCGAGGATCTGGTCCTCATAGAGAATGGCAGGGTTATGAGGCATGCGATGCGCCAGATCTTCGATCATCCGGCCAATCGTGATAGAACTGTCAGGCTTGACATGGCGCATGCGCCAGAACGTCCGACCTACGCTGCGTATGTAGGTCGCCTCGCGCGCAATCTCGTTGAGCATACTTCGATTTCCGTCCCGGCTGGCCCCTTGAGGTTACACTAGGCGAAAGCTGCTCCACCACAAAAGGCGAATGAATGGACCAGGAGCCCGAAATCCTAGACTTGACCGGCCTCAAATGTCCGTTGCCTGCGCTTTATGCGCGCCGCCGGCTTGAGCGCGCGAGGCCGGGCCAGCGGGTTATCGTGCTCGCGGACGACCCCTTGGCGGTCGTCGACGTCCCGCACATGTGCCATCAGGAAGGCTATTGCGTGGAGACAATCAGCCGGGAAGGCGCGCGCGCGCGCATGGTGCTCCTGCGTCCCCTCCTCAACCGCCCGACTTCGGCTTAGGGCGATGGATCAGCGGCGACAGATGGGCGACAAGCTGGTGGGCATTGATCGCCCGCGGCTCTTTGCGGGCCTGTGCATCGGTGAGAAACACAATTTCCGCATAAGCCTTGAAGCGCGTGATGGGCTCGGATTGGGCGTAGCCGGCTCCCGCACCCCAACCGGGTCCCATGCCCCAGCCAGGACCCCACCAGTTGTGCCAGTACCAGCCATAACCATCCCAGCCCGGCCAGCCTTCAAAGTTGGACATGTAGGTGGTTTTCGCGCGGGTGGTTCTGGTATCGAACATGAACCAGCTGTAGCCGGCCCGCAGCGTCACCTCGGCAGCATGGTAAAGCAGGTAGTTCTCCACGGTCTGTCGGTCGGTGACCTCATTGCCTGAGAAGGTGATGCGATAGCGGTTGGCGGTCAGCTGCAGATCACTGTAGCCGTCGGGATTTTCCGAGGTCCGTGGCTTATAAGGCGTCGGGCTGACACACGCCGTCAACGTCAGAAGCGCACTGGCAGCGACCACAGCGCCAAGGTGCGATGCTCTGGACATGGATGCTCTCCACAAGGTTCTTAGATGCAAACGCGGGCCGGTCCCTTTCTACGCCATGCTGCGACAATTGGGAGAGGCTAAGTGGCAAATGATAACCGGCAAGCCTATCCTCTGACCAGTTGCAAACGACCTTGCGTGGCCCTTCAGCATTAATTTTACCACGGGTAGGGTCGAGCTCTGCACTGATGCCGGCGAAAACCATTGCGCGCCCCGTCAACATGACCAAAAGGAAAGATTTGACGCTGATTTGCTCTGGCCACGTTATGACTGGTGCAAAATTAACTTTGGAGCTTACCGGCCTGCTTTAGAAACTGGCGCGGCCGGTCGAGGAAGCCGGGAACGAGAAGGAAGCACATGAGGTGAAGAGCAGACATCAATGGCTGGCATTGATGATGGGCCTTCTGCTCTGCGGCTGTGGGCGCGGGCCGCGGCAGCCCTGGTTTGGCTACGCCGAGGGCAAGGATATTTTTGTCTCCCCCACAAAGCCTGGATGGCTGGCATCCGTGAACGTGCAACGCGGCGAGTTTGTCAAAAAGGGGCAGGTGCTCTTCACCCTTGACGATGCCGCGCTTCTTGCTGCCCGCGATCAAACCGAAATAGCTCTGAAGGTGGCCAGGCAGCAGCTCTCCAGCCTCAGGACTGAGATTGCCTCCGCGCGCGCGCAAACAGGCGGTGGCACCGGCCTTCAACTCGGCCAGCTGATGAAACAGGAAAAGGCGGCGGAGGCGAACCTCACCGCAACGCAATTCCAGCTTTCACGACGACGGGTCGTGGCCCCGACGTCGGGAAAGGTAGAGGACATCTATTTCCGCGTCGGCCAGTTCGTGCCAGCGACGACGCCCGTAATGTCCGTACTTCCGGCCAAAAATGTGTTTGTCCGCTTCTTCGTCCCGCAGGCAGAGTTTTCCAACGTTAGATTGGGCGAGCGGGTGCGTGTACGCTGTGACGGCTGTTCCAGGCCCATCACAGCCCGTATCACCTTCATCGCCCGCCAACAGCAAATCCCACCCCCCATGGCCCTTTTGGCCGCCAGCCGGCAGAGGCTTGTGTTCCAACTGGAGGCCCGAGCGCGTGACGGCATGCCCCTCAGTCCCGGTCAATCCGTAGATGTGACACCGGCCCGCTGAGCCCCCGCTCCCCTGACCTCGACCGGGAGCCTGCCCGGCGACGCCAGGCCTGAGGCGCAGCCGCCCCCAGTGTTCTCATGATGTTCTAAAAGCGTCCTGTGCGGGACAGGTTGCCACTCAAGCTCCCATGAGCCGCGGTAAACAACTTACGGGGCTTGCGAAATTTCGCGCCGCAACGCACATTCGCCAAAGTTTAATCCCGGCTGCGTGCGGGTTGCCGCCGTGCGGGCTTATTCCCCAGGTGCCACCGCTACTGGCGGCATCTATCGGAAGAGGGGGGCCGAACGCTCCGCCATGGCCGGCCTGTCATTTATGCTTCAAATCGTGCTCGCCTGCGTATTGGTGTTGCTGGCATTGCTGTCTGCGCAGCTCTGCATGTTGGCACTCATCCGCTGGTTCGCACGGCCGCGCAAGCTCGCGATCGCCACTGTCACGCCCGCAGAACTGCCACATGTCCTGGTACAATTGCCGGTCTGTGATGAGGGCTTCCTTGCGGTACGCGTCGCCGCGGCTGCAGCCCGCCTGGACTGGCCACGTGAGCGTTTGCATATCCAGGTCCTCGACGATGGACGGGCCGAGCACCATGCCCAGCTGGCCGATGCCATTGCGCAGGTGGTGCCTGAAGGCGTGGATTGCGTCATCTTGCGCAGGGGCGAGCGTGTCGGCTTCAAGGCCGGAAATCTGGCCTTCGGCCTGAAGTACTCAGACGCACCTTTTGTCGCCATTTTTGATGCCGATTTCGTTCCGCCTGCCGATTTCCTGCGCCGCACCATCCCGGTCTTGATGGCCGACCCAGGACTGAGTTACGTGCAGGCGCGGTGGACGCATGCCAATCGCGATCGCAACTGGTTGACCCGCGTCCAGGGTATCCTGCTGGACAGCCACTTTGCCGTCGAGCAGGAGGCGCGCTTTCGCGCCGGCCTGCCCATGTCCTTCAACGGCACCGCCGGGGTGTGGGCGCGCGCCGCGATCGATGCCGGCGGCGGCTGGACAGGTGACACCCTGACTGAAGATCTCGATCTGTCGATGCGCTGCGTCATGAAAGGTTGGCGCTCGGCTTTGCTGTCGGACCTGGAAGTTCCGGGTGAGTTACCGGAAACCGCATCGGCCTGGCGGGCCCAGCAGGCAAGATGGACCAAGGGTCATGCCCAATGCGCCCGCAAATTGCTGCCTGAGATCTGGACCAGCGGCTTGTCGCTGCGTCTGAAACTCTTGATGACGGCCCAGATCCTGCAATTTGCCTTTTATCTCCTAGCCGGCGCCAGTGTCATCGTCAGCCTTGCCCTGATGGCCATGGGTGTCGTCTATCTCAAGACGGTCGCTGCGCTCGGATTGGCCGTAACCGCCCTCGGCATCCTTGCCACCGTGTCCTATCTTTACACCGGTCAGATCATGTTGGGACGCGACGGTCATCCCGGTCTTATCCGCTCCTTGATCCTTGCTATTATTTTTCCGAGTGGACTGGTTTTGGCGAATACATGGGCCACGGTGGAGGCTGTATTTAATGTTCGGGTGGATTTTGTACGCACCCCCAAGGCCGGAGCCCGAGCAACGGGAGGCTGGCGTGGTGGCGCTGAAATTGCTGCCGGCTTGATGCTGCCGGTCTTTGCTTTGGCAGAACAGGCCTCCAGCGTACCGTTTTTTCTTGTCGCGGCCGCAGGGCTGCTCTCTATCGGTGCCATGGGCTGGACCGACAACCGCCCAGCGGCGGATCGCGCCCCCAGCCTGCCGCCCGCGGAGTGATTAACTCTTTTTTCATCATGAAATCGCAGTCTTAGCGCCGACAATCCGCGCTCTGCACCGGAACAGCAGGGTTATGGGCGATAGAGTCCGCCGAATAAGCCTGGTAGCGGCCGCTTGCCTCGCGGCGGCCGGATGCGCGTCCCAGCCATCGTTCCTACAAGGGGCTCGGCTAGAGGAACCAGCAGTCAAGCAGCAGTGTGTCCCCTTTGCCCGTCAGGAAAGCGGACTGCCAATTTATGGTGATGCCTGGACCTGGTGGGAGCAGGCAGCAGGGCGGTACGCACGCGCAAAGCGGCCCAAAACGGGCGCTGTGATGGTGCTCGACGATTATGCGGGAGCCTTTCGCGCCCACCTGGCGGTGGTCCGCGCCATCGTCGGGCCGCGTGCGATCCGTGTCGACCAGGCCAATTGGCTTGACGACGGCAACATTTATCTTGGTGATCCGGTATATGACGTCAGCCCCGCCAATGATTGGAGCCTCGTGCGCGTTTTCGATCTGGCGACCGGAGCCTGGGGTTCGCACATCTACCATGTGGAAGGCTTTATCGGACCGGGTCGGGCCCGACGCTCCGGGCAACCCGCGGTGAGCAATTGAGCACTGCCCAAGACCCCAACTGCGCTATTCTGCCACGCCCTGCTTTGCCCGCGGTCTTGGGCAGACTATGGTCACCCCCCCAAGGGGGGTCCTCACGCACAGCGACAGGGGGAGGGGCCTTCGCCAAAGCATGAGGGGACCGGCGAGACATCTGATCCGGATTTGGGCTATTCCGTTACCGCCACAAACAGATGTTCCAACTGCCGAGCGACAGTGAGCGATCCAAAACCCGTACCGACCGACCCACTGGAGGAAGGCGAAAAGATCGCGCCTCCACCCACAGCAGAACAGATTGCCCCTGCAGCCCACCTGCAGAACCCTGGGCGAATGGCGGCGCTTACCATGGGCGCCTTGGGCGTCGTGTTTGGGGATATCGGCACCAGCCCGCTTTACGCCTTACGTGAAACGCTGATCGCCACCGGCGGTCAGGTTCCGGGTCGGATGGCGATCATGGGCGCGCTGTCGCTCATCTTCTGGTCCCTCATCATTGTCGTAACGGTCAAATACGTCATCTTCATCATGCGCGCCGATAACGAGGGCGAAGGCGGTGTCCTGGCGCTGGCGGCACTTGCGCACCGCTCCCCTGGGCTCTCGCGCACCGCCAAATGGCTTATCGGGCTCATGGCCATACTCGGGCTGGCCCTGTTCTATGGCGACGGCATGCTGACGCCGGCGATCTCGGTGCTGTCCGCAGTAGAACTGATCACCGTTGGCAATCCGCAATTGTCGGGCCTTGTGATGCCCTGCACCCTTGTCATTCTCATCGGGCTTTTCCTGTTCCAGAATCGCGGCACTGAGAAGATCGGCCAACTCTTCGGGCCGATCATGCTGTTCTGGTTCTTTGCCCTTGCCCTGTTCGGCCTGGTCGCGATTTTCCGGGACCCGGAAATCCTCTGGGCCTTGAGCCCATGGTATGCGATCGATCTTTTCATCCGCGAACCAGGCACAGCGTTCGTCGCACTGGGCTCGGTGGTATTGGCGGTCACAGGCTGCGAGGCCCTCTATGCGGATATGGGCCACTTCGGCAAACAACCAATTCGCTACGCCTGGCTCGGACTCGTCTTACCTGCGCTGATCATCGACTATTTCGGACAAGGGGCCGCAGTGCTGCGCAATCCGCACAACGCGGAGATCGCCTTTTATGCAGCCGTTCCCGACTGGGCCCACGTGCCTCTGGTGCTCTTGTCCGTCCTTGCCACCATTATCGCCAGTCAGGCGGTCATCAGTGGGGTCTACTCAATCACGCAGCAAGCAGTGCAGCTTGGCCAATTGCCGCGCATGGAGGTACGCCACACCTCCGCAACGGATTACGGTCAAATCTACGTACCGCGCATCAATGGCTATCTGTTGGTGGGCGTCGTCCTCATTGTCCTCATCTTCAAAAGCTCGAGCCATCTGGCCGCTGCCTATGGAATTGCCGTCACCGGCGTGATGGTGATCTCGACGATACTTGCCTTCATCGTCGCGGTACGACAGTGGAAATGGAAGCCATGGTTGGTCTATCCGCTATTCGGTCTCTTCGGGTTGATAGATCTGATGTTCTACGCCTCCAACACGATGAAGATCGTCGATGGCGGCTGGCTGCCCCTGTTCATTGCTGCCTGTGTTTTCATCGTCATGGAGACGTGGCGGCTGGGCCGTCGTGCCCACCTGGACCGCATTCGCAGCGAATCAATGCCACTTGAACTGTTTCTCGAACGGGCCGACAAAACCCCCGTACGGGTCGCGGGTACAGCAGTTTTCCTATCAGCACGCTCAGAAGCCGTTCCAGGGGCGCTGTTGCACAATCTTAAACACAACAAGGTTCTGCACGAACGCGTCCTGCTCGTTCACGTAAGTGTCGAGGACACCCCATTCGTCGCCCCGAACAAGCGCATTGAGGTAGAGAAGCTCGGCAAGGGGTTCTTTACCGTACATATCCGCCACGGCTTCTTCGAAACCCCGGACGTGCCCAAGATCCTCGAGGACGCCCGTCCCTTCGGTCTTGCGCTCGATATCGAAACCACAACCTTCTTCATCGGTCATGAAACCATGGTGCCGTCCGAGCACCCGGTTCTTGGGCGGTGGCGGACCTGGCTATATATGTGGCTGGCCTCCTCGGCGCTGTCGCCGGTGCGTTTCTACCGGTTGCCGCCCGGGAGGGTCGTTGAGCTCGGCACCCAGGTCTCGATCTAGCCCTTGACGACGCCAGCGGCCTTGCCTCTGATGCAACCGTCGGAGGAAATCATGCGATTTTTCGGTATCGTGCTTGCAGGCGCGCTTAGCGTGGCTGCAACGCAGGCGTGGGCAGCTGCGCCGCAAACCCGGGTCGCCCAGGGCGTGCTCCTTGGTACACGCGAACATGGCGTGGACGTCTTTCGCGGTATTCCGTTCGCAGCTCCTCCGGTCGGCAAATTGCGCTGGCAGCCACCAGCGCCCCCGCGTTCCTGGGCCGGACTACGCCGCGCCACAAAATTTGGTCCCATCTGCCCGCAAAATGTCCACAGTGGTTTCGCGGCCTCTCTGCCACAAAGCGAAAACTGCCTAACTGTAAACGTCTGGACCAAACGTCTTCACCCCAGCGTACTGCGTCCGGTGATGGTCTGGATCTATGGCGGTGGGTTCGTCGAAGGTGGATCCTCGCTACCCTATTACGACGGCAGCGAGCTTGCCCAGCGTGGCGTCCTAGTCGTCAGCTTCAACTACCGACTGGGTTGGCTCGGCTTCTTCGATGATCCGGATCTCGCCCATAAAGGCGTGGCAACGGGTAATTACGGACTGATGGACCAGATCGCGGCCCTGAAGTGGGTGCGCAAGAACATAGCGGCATTTGGTGGCGATCCGAGCAAGGTGACGATCTTCGGCGAGTCTGCTGGCGGGATGAGTGTCAATGATCTGATGACGTCTCCCATGGCGCGAGGTCTCTTCATTCGTGCCATCAGCGAATCGGGTCTGGGGCTCGTGCCTCTGCCCAGCGCCCAAGCGGCCGAACAGGCGGCCCGAGCTTTTCTGGCGCGCGAACACATTAAGGGCAATGGCCCCAAGGCACTGGCAGCCATGCGTCGCCTGCCCGTGCGGGCCATCGTTGCTGATCTGGAGGGTAAACCCTTCGATGAAACGCCCGCGCCAATGATCGACGGGACAATCCTCCGTGAACAGCCGGTGGTGGCCTTTGCCCGCGGCGATATTGCGCATGCAGCCTATATGGCCGGCTCAAACAGCGATGAAGCCAGCCTGTTGACCGCAACCGGCCTTACCACAGCAGCGGTATTGTCGCGAACCGGGCCGTCATTGCCTCAATTGCGTGCACTTTACGTGCAACACGGCATAGAGGGTAATGGCGCCTTGGCCGATGCATTATTTGATGACCGCGTATTCGCGGCAGGAGCACAAGGCCTGGCACTTTACGCCGCGCAACACCGTGAGCCGGCCTTCGTCTATTATTTCGCCTACGTTCCGCAAATGCTGCGCCCACATGTCCATGGTGTTGGCCATGGCTATGAAGTTCCTTTCGTCTTCGGGAATCACGGCTATGCCGGCCGCTATCCAAAGTTTGCGGCCAAGCTGCAGCGGGGCACCACGGCGCAGGATCGCGCCGTTCGCCGCATGGTTCAGCGCTACTGGACCAATTTCGCCAAAACCGGCAATCCCAATGGACGGTTGTTGCCGGACTGGCCGGCGACCAAGCCCGGCCAGGAGGTCACGCTGGTCATCCGCACACGCAGCCATGCTGTGCGCAATTTTCACGGCAGACGAATGGCTTCGGCCTTTACCGCCTTTACCGCCCAAACGCACCTGCCGATACCGCACTGAGCCGCCTGAACGAAACTATGCCAAACATCTAGCCAGTGTGGGTGGCCTGGGCGCAGGACTGGCGAATGAGGCTTGACGCGGAAGCGCCAGCCTCCGGCCGCGCCCTAGCTGAGGGCATACACCAGTGTCTTAAGATAGGCAGTCTCCGGCAGCATCGGGTGGGCGGGATGATCCGCGCCAGCACCAGCCTGACGTAGCAATGCTGCCTCTCGTCCGGCGCGCTCAATGCCGATGGCACATTCCAGCGCAAAACGCTCGGCGGAAATGTTGTGCGAACAGGAAGCGAGCAATAGGAACCCCCCCGGTGCCGTGACTCCTGCAGCCATTCGCGCCAGTTTGCGATAGGCCTTGGCTCCGGTTTCCAAATCCTTTCGGGCGCGCACAAAGGGTGGCGGATCTGCAATCACGACCTGGAAGCACTCGCGCTGTGCGGCGAGGCGATCAAGCTCTTCAAAGACGTCAGCCTTGAGGAAACTGCAACGGTCTGCAATGCCATTGGCGACCGCCGCCTCTTCTGCAAGCGCCAACGCGGGAGCGGAAGAATCCACTGCCACCACTTCGCGGGCGCCGGCCTTGGCCGCGGCAAGGGCAAAGCCACCGGCATAGGTGTAACAGTCGAGAACGCTGCGCTTACGCGCAAGCCCGGCCATGAAGGAACGATTGTCGCGCTGATCAAAATACCAACCGGTCTTTTGACCATGGCCAAGGTCGGCACGGTAACGAACGCCATTTTCTTCCACCACAAGACGTTCCGGCAGGTCGGGCCCATGGAGCGCGCGTATTTCCGGCTTCAGTCCCTCGAGAAGGCGAGCCTGCGCATCGCCACGCAGCATGATCTGGGCAGGTGCGAGGAGCTGACGCAGTGCGTCGGTCAAGGGTAGAAGAAGCGTGTTCATACCCGCGGTCGTGATCTGCACGATCAGAACATCGTCGAACCGGTCGACGATGAGCCCCGGCAGGCCGTCGCCCTCAGCATGCACGAGACGGTAAAAGGGCCGATCATAAAGAGCCTCGCGGATGGCAAGCGCCTTGGACAACCGCGTCATGAACCAGGCTGCGTCGATCGTCGCATGAGGATCAGGATCAAGGCGACGTAATGCAATGAGCGTCTTGGGATTAAAATAGAAGGTGCCGAAAGGGCGGCCGTCATCGCCCAGCACCTCGACCAGCGAGCCGGGCTTTAGGGCCTTGTTCTCCTGGCTGAGCAGGATCTCATTGGAAAATACCCAGGGTGCGCCGGCGCGTACGCGCCGGCCTTCCCGCGGTTTCAGACGGAGCACAGGGCGGGCGGGCGGGGACATAGGAGAATGATCAGGAGTTTGCATCCATGGGCCTTAGCACGGAAGGTCTGTGCACGTAACGGTTTCATTATCGCGGCATGATCTGGCCGCGTCCCCTCGCCGCTCACATCTGGGCTCGGGCCTTCAGGTAGTCATAAAGGGCGTTGATCTCGTAATCCCGGAACGCCCGAAAACGTCGCTTTGCCAGTTTCGCCATAACCGGCGCCTCACGGCCGGCGGGCACCACGCCTTGGCGAAGCAGGGCGAAGAATTGGGACCGGTCATAGGCCTGAATGATCCGCAGGTCTGGAGCATGATCGGGCTTGCCGTCAAGATCTGCGCCATGGCAGCCACTACAACTCATCATCGCCAGATAACGGCCACCGTCATAGGCCGGGCCAAGTTCACGTGGACCACGGCGCCCAAGGTCATAGGGATTGGCAGGTCGAAGCGTACCGGCAAGGACTGCGAGCCTAGCGCGGAAGCTGAATGACATACCCGATGGTCGAGGCCCGATCACCGGCAGCGACGCAAAATATGCCAGCAATGCTTCTATGTCCTGATCGCTCATATAAACATAGGCATTGGAGGGCATGTCCCAGATTGCCAGTGCGCCGGGCGTTAAGGCACGACGCAGTGCGATATCAAAAAGTCCCGGCCCGCGGTCCTTTAGAAATCGTCGCAGATTGGCTGCTGCAAGCGTGAGGCCCGGCCGAACATGGAGCGTATTACCGGTGAACGCAGGCCTGCCCCGTGCCGTATGGCAGTCTGCACAGCCATAGATCATGGCCAGATGCGCGCCACGGCGCACTGCGCCTGGCGCCTTAGCCGGGCGCATGATCGATGAGGGCAGGGTATAGCGTGCAGTGATGTGCGCTTCGGAAACAAGATAGACAAAGGCCGCGAGGGCGGCGAGCAGCGCCAGCACCAGGCCAATTGCCCAAAAACCTCTCCGTGTACGGTCTGTCATTATGTTTTCGTCATTCGCGACGCAGAGATTAAGGGCGTCCAGGCCATACCGCAATCGTTGAGCGTAACGCCTGGCAAGATAGAGATGGCACGCGCCTTAGCGTCACGCTATGGTCCGGCCGCTTCCGTAAACAAGAACTAGCAATGCGCCCTCGGCGTATCCCGGCACAGAGAAGGACGGCCCCAAGCGGCCGTCAGCTCTTTGCCGCGCTTGCCCTTCTTGTCTTTGCTGTACAGAACTACGTTCTGCAGACCCATGTGCATCCGCCTGCGGGGCTGGCTGCAGTCTCGATGGGAGGACCGCGAGCGCCTGCGAGCTGGCGCAAGCCAGCCAAGGGTAATCTTTTCGATGATCCGGCCACCTGTCCGCTGTGCCAGGTCCTGGCGCTCGTCGGCCATTATACGACGCCTGGCGCCGTTCTGTTACTGACGCCGTTTGCCGGCATTGTTGCCAAGCTGATTTGCCACCGCGAAGACCAACCGATCGGTCGTGGGCGCCCAGGCTTTTACGGTCGCGCGCCACCACGCGCATAAATCGCTCGCTGACGTTCTCAAAACCGTCCGTGGTGTGCCTTTGAGGTGCGCCTTTTACCGCGCATTGCGCTGCCCAAGTGGCCGCGCTGGAGATATCATATGTTTCGGCTTCGCCTTATTCGCGTCCTTATGCTTGCTGTCTGCACCTGTGCGTCTCTGGCCTCTGCCGTCCTTGCGGCCAGCTCGAGTTCGATCGAAACCGTCGTTGTCACTGCCAGACTGGATCACGCCCGCGATTCGATCGAAACTCAGCTCGGTGCATCAAGCTATAGGATTACCGCGCAAGATATTCGTAACCAACCGGGCGGCGCCAATAACCTGCTCAATCAGGTCGTCTTGCAAGCTCCGGGCGTGGCCATGGACAGTTTTGGTCAGGTGCATGTGCGGGGCGAGCACAACGGCCTGCAGTACCGCATCGACGGTATTGTTCTACCAGAGGGAATTTCGGTATTTGGCCAGACACTTGATCCGCGACTGATTCAGTCCGTTCAGCTCATAACCGGAGCCTTGCCGGCCGAGTATGGCCTGCTCACAGCGGGTATCATTGACATCACAACGCGCAGTGGCGCCTTTGATCAGGGTGGCGAAGTTTCGCTCTACGGCGGCAGCCATGGAACAATTGAGCCAAGCTTTTCCTACGGCAATTCCTCGGGAACCTGGAATTATTTTGTCTCCGGGGACTATCTGCACAACAGCCTGGGGATCGAATCTCCCAATGGTGTAGCAAATCCACTGCATGACAACACCGACCAATATCATTTGTTCGGTTATGCCGAAGACACGGTCAATGCCAACAGTCGCATTAGTATTATGGCAGGAACCTCGAATGAATTCTTTCAGATTCCCAATACCCCGAATCTGTCTCCACAGCTGGGTCTGACGGTCAATGGTGTCTCTACCTACCCCAGTGCAAAATTGAACGAGACACAGCGGGAGGTAACCCATTTCGGCATAATCTCATATCTTCATTCGACGCGCCGGTTCAGCGTCCAGGTCTCAGGCTTGATGCGCTATTCGAGCGTCAACTTCTCACCAGACCGACTCGGCGATCTGCTCTACAGCGGCATCGCCCAGAGCGCGCGCAAGAGCGATATGGCCTATGGACTGCAGGTCGACAGTTCCTGGCGCCTGTCCGCCACACACACCCTGCGCAGTGGCCTCTTTTTCGAGTACGACGACGCGACGAGCAACACCCTCAGCTACGTGCTACCGGTCAACACCGCCGGTATCCAGACAACTGACCTGCCGCTTGGCATCGCGGATAACGGCCAGAAGAGCGGTACGACCTTTTCGGCCTACATCCAGGATGAATGGAAGCTGCTACCCAGCCTGACCCTCAATTACGGGCTGCGCTACGACCAGTACGCACAGTATTCATCGGGAAGCCAGTTGTCGCCGCGAGTGAACGCAGTGTGGGCAGTCCTCCCCGGTACCACGATCCATGCCGGATATGCGCGTTATTTTTCACCACCGCCATTCGAGCTGATCGGCAGCGAAACCATTGCCAAATTCCAGAACACAACGGCAGCGCCTAGCGTCCTGAGCGATGCCACTCCGGTTGCCGAGCGTTCGAACTATTATGACGTCGGGGCAAGTCAAAGTCTGTCGTCTGATCTCACCGTCGGGGTTGACAGCTATTACAAGATTTCGCGCAACCTTATTGACGAAGGACAGTTCGGTGCACCGATCATTCTTACACCCTTCAATTACGCTCGAGGCAAGCAATATGGCCTCGAATTCACAGGCTCCTACGTACATGGCGGCTTCAGCGCCTATGGCAATCTTGCCCTCGCCCATGCGATCGGCAAGCACATCATTACCAGCCAGTTCAATTTTTCGCCCGCAGACCTTGCCTATATTTCAAGCCACTATATCTACCTCGACCACGATCAGGCGATGACCGCGTCCGCCGGAACTGCCTATCACTGGGACATGAACGGGATCAGCATGGACATGCTCTATGGCTCGGGGCTCCGTCGTACCATCACTATTCCCAACGGCGGACATGTTCCAGGCTATGTTGTGGTCAATTTCGGCGCCAGCCACGCGTTCACCCATGGCACGCTGAGGGGCGTTTCCGTGCGCTTCAACGTCAGCAATCTGCTTGACCGTCGCTATGAGATCCGTGATGGCTCGGGCATTGGCGTTGGTGCCCCTCAATGGGGGGCCAGCCGGGGCTTCTTTTTCGGCATCTCCAAGGCGTTCTAGGATCCCTGCAGATGGTGCCCGCCGCTTCGGGCACCATCTGCACAATTGCTAACATTTTATCCTGTCACCGCGACATCGAAGCTATTCCGTCAGCAGAATTGGCTGTTATGGTCGCGGCCATGACACACGAGGAACGTCTATCTGCACTGTCCCTGGCGACCGTATTTTCCATACGTCTTTTGGGACTTTTCATGATCTATCCGGTCTTCGCGACCTATGCCGGGCATTTGAGCGGCGCTTCTGCCGCGCTGACCGGTTTGGCCCTTGGAATCTATGGCTTGACCCAGAGTCTGCTGCAAATCCCGTTCGGCCTTATGTCCGATCGCATCGGTCGCAAGACCATGATCGTCGCCGGTCTTCTGATTT
>JAJZGY010000105.1 GCA_021804785.1 Pseudomonadota bacterium
CCGGAGGTTTCGTACTGGAGCTCGTGAGCGCAATCCGTGTGCCGCACCTGCCGTTCATCGGCGCACTTGCTCCGTGGCAAAGCTGCTTTCTGATTGTCGGTTTTTTGGGGCTTCTCGTAGCTGTGCCCATGATGTTCGTGCGTGAGCCGCCACGGCACGGTCATCGTGCGGGGAACTCACCCATGGCCGAGCCAAGCTTTGCTGAGACACGCCGCTTTTTGCGTAAGAACTGGAAAACCTACACCGCGCACTTTACCGCCTTTTCCATTTCGGGGGCAGTGGGCTTTGGCACCGTGGCCTGGATGCCGACTTTTTTCATGCGTACCTACGGGGTAGCGCCGCAGAACATCGGGTATGTCTATGGCCTGATGCTGGCATTGCTGGGTGGTGCCGGTGTTTTGGCTGGCGCGCGCCTTGCGGAATGGCTGGGGGCTCGCGGCTACCGGGATACGTATTGGCGCACGCCTCTGATCACGCTGGCGCTGAGTGCAATTCCCGCCAGCCTTGTGCCGTTGATGCCGAGTGAGACCTCCTGCTTTGTCGTGCTGGGAGTGGCAACTTTTCTCAGCAGTTTTCCAGTGGCGCCGATCATCGCGGCATTACAGGTCATCACGCCCAACGCGATGCGCGGGCAGGTGGTTGCCCTCTTCTTCTTTCTCGCAAGCATTTTGGGTAATGGCCTGGGCCCTACCCTGGTCGCGGCGGTCACCGATTACCTCTATGGAAATGAGATGATGGTCGGGATTGCGATCTCGACTGTAACCCTCGTGATCACCCCGATTGTGGTCCTCATCCTGATGTGGGGTCTTAAGCCTTACCGTGAAAGCCTCGCGCGTGCTGCCCAGTTTGCGGACGCGTCCTGATGGAGAGAGCCATGCCGCGCATAGAGGGTCTATCTCGCGCCGAAGTGTCGCCGGAGATTCGCGACCGTTATGACGAAATCTTTGGCGTCGGCCGGGATCCGGTTACAGAACCCGGAACGTCCACGGGTACGCCAGGCAATTGGTGGACCGTGTGGGCCAGGGTGCCGGGGGTTCTCTCAGCCTTTAGTGCCTATAGCTATCGTACCGCGCCAATCGATCCTCGCCTGCGCGAGCTCGCTCTCATCCGTACGGGCTACGCGCGTCAGAGCCAATTTGTCTTCTCGCAGCACTGCAAAGTAGGACGGAAGGTCGGCCTGGAGGAGGCCAAGATTGAGGCCATTCCATGTTGGACATTGGCAGATGTTTTCACGTCTTTAGAGCGGGCTGTTCTTGCCTATGTTGATGGGCAGATCCTCGAAGGCGGCAGGGTTCATGACCGGGTCTTCGCGGCCCTCAAGGAGGGCCTCAGTGACGAGGAGATCCTGATCCTGACCTATCTCATCAATGCCTATGCGCTCCATGCCACATCCACACGGGCGCTCAGGCTCGAATATGATGATGTGCCCGAGCGCATCGTAGAGATCCCGGTGCCGGATACGCCCAGGGTTCAGCCCTGGCTTGAGACCTCGTGGTCGTCCGGTACCTATCCTGTTTCAACATCCGCTCAAAAGGAGCCGTCGTCATGAATCTGTCTCGCGGAATGTCGAGTATCACCACCGAGGCCGCCCATGCTGCGGTTGGCGCCGGTGTTGCCAAGGCGAGCGAAATGGGATGGCGGATGAATCTTGCGATTGTCGACCGTGGCGGTAATCTCATTGCCTTTTTGAAAAACGAGGACGCACCGCTTCATTCGACGGGCCTGGCCATCGACAAGGCCTACACGTCTTTGAGTTTCAATATGCCGTCCAAGGACTGGAGCCAGGTGTTAGCGGCCTCGAGTGAAGAAGTTCGACGAGGCATCGTCACCCGCGATCGGCTGGTGGTATTCGGCGGTGGCCTTCCAATCCGCAAGAATGGCGTGCTGTTGGGTGCCATTGGGGCCTCTGGTGGCATGGAAGATCAGGACGAGGTCTGTATCCGTGCTGCCCTTACTGCGATTGGAGCGGATGGTCTGTGATGATTCTGGTTGTTGCGTTGAATGAACGGCGGGACGGGAGCATCTAATGCGCGCTCTCGAAAACATCACGGTCCTTGACCTGACCCACATGCTCTCCGGCCCTTATGGCACGATGCTGATGGCTGACCTTGGTGCGCGTACCATCAAGATCGAGCCGCCAGGGCATGGTGAGGGTACGCGGCGTCTGCTTGAGAACAGCCTCTATTCACGGGCGGGCATGGGGGCTTATTTTCTGACCTTGTGCCGTAACAAGGAAAGCGTCGCTCTCGACCTCAAGAGCGACGCGGGACGTGAGCTCTTCTATGGGCTCGTGCGAGAGGCCGATGTAGTGGTCTCGAATTTTGCTGCGGGCGTGACCACGCGGCTGAAGATCGACTACGCGCACCTCTCTGAACTCAATCCACGCATTATCACCTGCTCGGTTTCAGGCTTTGGCGAGACGGGGCCCGCACCCAACCGGCCATCCTTTGATCTGGTAGCCCAGGGCATGGGTGGAGGAATGTCGCTCACCGGCTATCCGGATGGGGAACCCTTGCGGGCCGGTATACCCATTGGAGATCTTGCCGGAGGTATGTTTGGTGTGATCGGCGTGCTTTCGGCACTTGAGGCGCGCAACCACACCGGACGCGGGCAGCACATCGATATTTCGATGTTCGATTGTCAGCTATCTCTGCTCAACTACATGGCGACCATGTATCTGATGAGTGGCCAGGAGCCTGGACGCAGTGGCAATGGGCATTTTGTCCATGTTCCCTACAACACCTTCCGCACCAGGACGCGATGGCTCATCGTTGCCGTCATCACTGACAATTTCTGGCTTAACCTGGTCGAGCTGCTGGACGATCCCGAGCTGAAACGCGAGAGTTTCCGTACCCAGCCGGGTCGGCTCGCCAACAAGGCGTTCATCGAGGAGCGTGTGCAGAGGGCCTTTGAAACCGAGACATGCGAGTACTGGCTTGAGGCGTTGGCGCGTTACCGCATACCGGCCGCGCCAGTAAATGATCTCGCCCATGCCTTTGCCGATCCGCAGGCCAAGGCGCGCCACATGACGGTTAGTGTCCCGCTTCCGGATGGTAGTGCCGTCGATCAGCCAGGGAACCCTGTCAAGCTTTCTGATACTTATGCTGACATCTACGTTCCACCGCCCGTCCTTGGTGAGCATACAAGACAGGTTCTTCGCGAATTTCTGCAGCTCGATGATGCAAATCTTGATACTCTGGCCAAGAATGGGGTGATCGGGCTGGGAGAGCGCCGATGAGATCGCAGATCGAAGTCGTCGAGGTTGGACCCCGTGACGGCTTGCAAAACCAGGATGCCATCCTTCCGCCTGCAGCCCGGATCGCGTTTGTCGAGCGGCTGATAGAGGCGGGGGCACGGCGCATCGAGATCGCCAGTTTTGTCAACGCGGCGCGTGTGCCGCAAATGGCCGATTCAGAGGCGGTGGTGGCGGGCGTGCGTCCGCGGCCGGGATTGGTACGCATCGGCCTTGTGCTCAATCGCCGAGGGCTGGATCGGGCACTTGCTACGGGTGTTGAGGAAATCGGCATGGTGGCGGTGGCGAGTGACAGCTTTGGCCTGCGCAACCAGAAGCAGACTGCGGATGAGTCGGTCAAGGTGGCGGGCGAGGTGATCCGTGCGGCCAAATCGGCAGGGCGACGCGTTCAGGTTACGATTGCGGTGGCATTTGGCTGTCCGTTCGAAGGCAAGGTACCGGAGGCGCGCGTTCTTGCCATGGCCGCAGCCCTTGCCGCCGAAGGCCCCTTGGAAATCGCCCTTGCTGATACCGTGGGGGTTGGTGTTCCGGCCCAGGTCCGCTCGTTTTGCCGGGCGTTCAAACGGGAACTTGGTACGGTTCCTCTGCGCTTTCATTTTCACAACACCCGCAACACCGGCCTTGCCAATGCTTTTGTTGCGGCCGATGAAGGCGCCGATACGCTGGATGCAAGCGTCGGCGGGATCGGCGGCTGCCCCTTTGCTCCGGCGGCGACGGGCAATATCGCGACGGAGGATCTGGTCTTTATGCTGGAAGGCAGCGGGATACGGACGGGCTATGATCTCGGCGCACTCGTGAACCTTGCGCCCTGGCTCGCAGAGGCGCTCAAGCTTCCCGTGCTGCCAGCCATGGTCAGTCGCGCGACGCCGTTCCCGCCGGCGGCTTGATGCTGGCGGCCAGATAGTTCAAAGTCTAAGTATTGGAGCCAAGATGTTTGACGCTGACGCGATATCTTCCGTCGCCGATATCCCGCGCGAGCAAGCGCGGTTGAACGGGGATCGCGTGGCCCTGGACTATGCTGGGCGCATCACCTCCTATGCCGACTTTGACCGCGCTACAGCGCAAGTGGCCAACGGCCTGACTGGCCTTGGAGTAAAACAGGGCGGGCGGATCGCCTATCTTGGCAAGAACAGCGACCGCTTTTATGAGGTTCTATTCGGGGCGGCCCGGATGGGCGCAGTGCTGGCGCCCGTCAACTGGCGGCTCGCGCTACCCGAGATGGTCACCATTCTCGAAGATGCAAAGGCGCAAATTCTTTTTGTTGCTCCGCCATTTTATGACCGCGCAAAAGAACTTTTCCGTGCCTGCCCGCAGCTTCACACCATCCTTGCACTCGAGGACGCGGAAGTGGGCTTTCTGACTTACGAAGTATGGCGCGAGGAGCAGGTTGCACGGGCTCCCAGTTTTCGCCCCAGTGGTGGCGACACCGTGGTCCAGCTTTATACCTCGGGAACCACGGGCTTGCCCAAGGGCGTGGAGCTGACTCACGACAACCTCACGCTCCAGTTGCGCCTCGCCGGGCTGATCGGCATGGCTGATTACCGACCCGGAGAGGTCGCGTTGATCGCTATGCCGGTGTTTCACATTGCCGGTGTCGCTATGGGGCTGTTCAGCCTGGCCCAGGGGGCAAGGGGTATTGTTCTTGCTGAAGCCGATGCGGAGCGCATCCTGGCGCTGATTTCAGAGCAGGGGATCAATTACGCCTTTATAGTACCTGCGGTCATTCAGGCCATGCTGCTGTCGCCGCGAGCGCAGACCGCAGATTTTTCGAGTCTCAAACTCATTACCTATGGGGCTTCGCCCATTTCCGACAGTGTTCTGAGCCGGGCCCAGAGCGTGTTTAATTGTGACTTCCTCCAGCTTTACGGCCTTACCGAGACCACCGGTGGGGTGTGTTGGCTGCCACCGCAGGATCACGTGGCCGGAAGCGCGCGACTGCGTGCTTGTGGCATAGCCTATCCCGAGACGGATATCCGCGTTGTGGATGCGCGCGGGCACAGTCTGAAGGCGCAGGAGGTGGGAGAGATCGTCGTTCGTTCGCAGCTGGTGATGAAGGGCTACTGGAACAAGCCTGAGGCGACCGCAATCGCGGTCCGGGATGGCTGGTTTTATACGGGCGATGCGGGGTATTTTGACGCCGATGGCTATCTCTATATTTACGATCGGGTAAAAGACATGATCGTCAGTGGCGCGGAAAACGTATATCCGGCCGAGGTCGAAAACGCGCTTTTTTCACATTCTGCAGTTGCCGACGTTGCGGTCATCGGGGTTCCAGATGACAAGTGGGGAGAGGCGGTCAAAGCCATCGTTGTGGTCAAGCCGGGCATGACGCTCTGTGCGGAGGAGCTTTCACAGCATGTGCGGGCGCGCATTGCGGGGTACAAGGTTCCCAAGAGCTACGACTTTGTCGATGTGTTACCGCGCAATGCCTCCGGCAAGGTGTTGAAGCGTGAACTACGTGCTCCCTATTGGGAAGGTCATGGTCGCCAAATCGCATGAGACTTGATGACGAACTGGTCACGGTGCTGCGCGAGGCGGGACTGCTTGGCGCCGGCGAAATCGCCAATGCTTTCATCCTCGAAGGGGGCGTCTCCTCGGATGTGGTCTGCGCTGACACGCCCAAGGGGCGTGTTTGCATCAAGCGGGCTCTGCCTCGCCTCAAGGTCGCCCGGGAGTGGAGGGCACCGATCGGGCGCTCCATGAACGAGGCGGCCTATCTGGATGTGGTGAACGGGCTCTGTCCGGGGACCGTGCCCAGGGTTCTTCATGTCGATCGTGCACGCGGGCTGTTTGTCATGCCCTATCTTGCGCCGGATGATTATCCCTGCTGGAAGACGCTGCTGGCGAAGGGCGAAGCCGATGCAGGCTTTGCTGAGCGTATGGGGGGGATGCTGGGGCAGATTCACGCCGCAGGCGCTCAGCATAAGGCGAGCCTTGCGTTGCGCTTTGCCAATCATGATCTTTTCCACACTTTGCGCATCGAGCCCTATCTTCTGACCACGGCAATAGCCCATCCTGATTGTGCCGAGGACATGCACAGCATTGTCGCCAGCATTGGCCGGAATGCACGCGTGCTCGTTCACGGGGATGTGAGTCCCAAGAACATATTGGTCGGCTCCAAGGGGCCGGTACTACTTGATGCCGAATGCGCAACCTGGGGCGACCCTGCCTTTGATGTTTCCTTCTGTCTCGCTCATCTTCTCTTGAAGGCGGTATGGCACAAGGAATTCACACGCGGCTATGTCTCCGTCTTTGACGGCTTTTGTGCGGGATATTTTGCCCAGGTCAGCTTCGAATCATGTGCGGATCTTGACAGGCGCTCAGTACCGCTTCTGGCTGCACTTCTGCTTGCCCGGGTCGATGGCAAATCACCGGTTGAGTATCT
>JAJZGY010000106.1 GCA_021804785.1 Pseudomonadota bacterium
CCACTGCACTGGAACGATCTGATGATCTGTGCAGGGGCGGGCATTGCACTCGTCGTGCTACTTGAGCTCGGGAGGCATCTGATTGGCGGATTGGGGGAAGACATCCGCTGAATGACGTCGCGCCGGTTTACAGATAACGAGACCGCGCAGAAGAGCGTTCGAGCTTCACCAAGCAACGAGATGACATCCCCTCTGCCAGCTCTGAGTATTTGCCGGTGATGAGCGCGGGACCGGCCTTCACCAGCAGGTATAGCCACCATCGGCCAGGACGATGCTGCCGGTCAGAAGGCTCGCCGCATCGCTCGCCAGGAACAGGATCACCGAGGCAACCTCTTCCGGTTCACCAAGCCTCGCCATGGGAGTTCCATCGATCCAGCGTCGATACATCTCGCTTGCCTTATCCGCAAAGGCGTTGAGAGGTGTTGCGATATAAGTAGGCGCCACAGCGTTGACCCTTACCCCTCGTCCGGCCCATTCAGCGGCGAGCGAGCGGGTCAGCTGGTGCACAGCGGCCTTGGAGGCGTTGTAATAGCTTTGAGCCTGCGGACGATTGACGATGAAACCGCTCATCGAGCCAACATTGACGATTGCGCCACGGCCTTGTGCAAGCATGTGACGCCCGAAGGCGCGGGCGCACCAGAAAGTCCCGTTGAGATTGACATCGAGAACGTTGAGCCAGTGCTCATCGCTAACGTCCTCGGCCGGCGTCTGACTACGGGCGATCCCCGCATTGTTGATCAATATATCGACGCCGCCACGCGATTTCACGAGCATGTCCGCAACAGACGTCACCTGTGCTGAGTCCGTGACATCCATGGTAACGCCGGCAACCTTGTAGCCCTCGCCAGCCAGATGCTCGCAGGCCTGCGCAATTTCCTGCTCGTTCAGATCGGCTATCGTGACCTCGGCGCCAGCCTCTGCAAGCGCCTGCGTGGTAGCGAATCCGATACCTTTTGCTCCGCCGGTCACGACGGCTATTCGCCCAACCAGCCTAAACTTCTCAAGATACATGCTTACACCTTCATCTGCGCGGCAGGAAACTCGTCTTCGGAAGCAGACGTGCCCTCCTCGAGTCGATAGACCTGACGGCTTTCGGCGTCGAATTCCGGCCATGGCAGTCTACCGTCACGGGCAAAGCCTGCCCACAGCGAATGGACGTGAGTGGCAAGCTCCTTCGGTGCCGTCTCGCCAACCAGCCCCTGCAGCCCGCTGCAGGCGGACAGGGTATCAAACACGAATGGTAATTCGAGCGCGTGGCAAGCCCCAAGCCGACCCTGAAAGGCTGGGGAACGCCAGCCAAACTCATAAACATGGGTACGTCCGCGGTGCGCGAGGGCGAAGTCCCTTACCGGTTGACGGAAGACAAGATCGCTCATCGCCGCCGTCAAGACCATGCCGGGCTTTTCACCTTTTCCTAGTCCATAGGCCAGGAGGGCCTCCTCGGCCCTGGGATAGACCTGTCCAAGCAAAAACCTGGCCATCATCGCGTCATCGAGGTCGCAAATTCCGGGCGGCACAAAATAGATGTTCATTTCCTCGCGGTTGCTGCCGATCAGCAACTCGACCTCGGCGCCAGCGCCCGCGGCAATGGCCGCGTCGGTAGAAACGGGGATTACATCATCCCCAATGATCGGCAGGAACTTGCTTAAGCCGAAGGCTGGATCGAGACCGTTCGCCTCGCGCATGTCCGCGATCACCCCTGGTGGCGACATTGCATCGACGGCCTTGGCGCATTCTTCAAGCGAGCGGAGGGCAAAACCCTGTGCGGTCAAAGACACCGCCAAGAGCTCTGCAAGCATGGTGCCTACACGTTCCATGCAGGCCCGGCTATACAGGCCCGGCTATGCAGCATGCGCCCATGCCCGCTCTCGATAATGGCGCGTCGGAACAGCCCCTTGGCGCGCGCAGGCAAACCCTGAACGTTTCGTGCGCAAAATATAAACATATCCATTCGAAGATTTAATCTACAAGAACGCCCCCGCGCAGACAAAACGGCGCACCGCGTGATGACAGCATCATCATCGGTATAAAATGTAGTGGCAGAAAACGTGACGGTCCCGTCACGATATAAGTAAAAGACATGGGATCGAATGTGATAGCTCGTGCCTCACTACTATCAAATGTATCAATAACACACATGGTAAAAGCAACGCATTTTCCGTCCAATTCGCGTCATTCATCGGATTATGCCGCAGAAGTTCCATGCTGAGGGTGGTGAGTATTTGCAACAACAGTGAGTTTGACTCGCGCTCGCTTGATGGAAGTCAAAAGGGATTTTTATCAACTAGGTTAATCGCGGGTTATGAGAAAAAAACAAATCCGCCTTCTCCGATTTCACCGCGCTGCAATACGGCACCTGCAGAATCAGCTTCTGGCCGACGCGGCCGCGTGCGCCTGGAGCTATGCAGCCACCGTACCGGAACTCGACCATCACCCGGCGCCGACAGGCACCGCGCTCGCCTTTATCCGTGGCGCCGACCACAGCCTGGTGGGATTTAATAACGCTTTCCGTGCGCTGTGGCATCTGGACGAAAGCTGGCTCCGCAGCCGTCCCAGCTGGAGCGAAGTTCTCGATCGCCTGCGGATCGAAGGCAAGCTTCCTGAACCCCGCGAGTTCAAGACCTGGAAGACTACACAGCTCACGCGCGTCAATACACTGGAGGCAGAGCCGGAACTTTGGCATCTGCCGCGCGGTACGAGCCTGCGCGTGAGCATCCAAAGCATAAAGCCTTCTGTTACGCTGCTCCTGTTTGAAGACGTCAGTGAGCGGCTACGCTGGGAACGCGCCTGTCGGGTTCTGCTGCGGGTACAAAAGTCCATGCTGGGTCTGCAGGATGGCGCCGCGGCTGTATTCGGGCCGGATGGACGCATGAAATCCTGCAATGACCGCTTTGCCCGGCTCTGCCAACTCGATGAGAAGGACTGTGAACAGCAACCTCATGTAAGCATGCTGGCCAGACGCCTTGGCACCGAATCGGCGGGCCGCATTGGCAGTCAGATTCTCACGGCGATCGCCGAACCAGACCTGTCGCAAATGACTGGTCCCCCAGACTCCTCCAGCCAATCGGCACCGGAGAAAATTCGTTACGCACGACTGCCCGACGGCACCACGCTCGTACAGATCGTGACCGAACAGTCAGTCACGAAGCCTCCAGTTTTCGGTATCGAGAATATGGCCTGGCGTGCCAGCGCGAACTTCACCAAGCCGCCGCGGCCGCGCGCAGCAACACGAGGCTGAGTGGCCGCCCTTGTATCCGGGACCGACAGCGCTGGTAGAGCGTTTGCGGTCGGACGAACGCTTACCCCCAATAGCGCTCCCGACACGGGTGGCGATCCTGGGTGTAAGGCCTCAGGAGCGGCACTCGTCACGATGCTTGGGCTTGAGGTCCTCAGGCCCTGGACTGAGGCGTCACCCTCGTCCAAACCCGAACACCATCCGTCGCTTAGCAGCCTCTTGCCGCAGCTTCCAGAGACCGGATTATCCACACCCACGAGCCTGATCGGGTCAAAGCAGGGCAATCGAATAGGCTTTGATAAATTTTTTCGGCTTTACTTTAATGGGTCATCAAGCCACGCCCGCTAGCGTTCGAGCCTGTTCTGTATAAGGACGGCTTCATGCTCCGACAGCTCGTTAGCTTTGCGAAGAATGAGCGGGCCAATGTCGCGATGATCTTCGCAATATCGGCCATTCCGCTCCTTTATCTCGTGGGAATGGGAATTGATTATACCACTGCCTCCGACCGGCAGGTGCAACTCAACTCTGCTGCAGACGCTGCTGCGCTCGCCTCGGTGACGCCGGCGATGATGGCGCAAAGCACATCCGCCTCGGTTACGACCGCCCAGAGCACGTTTTATGCTCAGGCCGACAGCATCTCTGGGGTAACGTCCCCCGCCGTTTCGGTTTCGGTTTCAACTGCGGGCACGGTGCGCAAGGTCACCGTGAGTTATACCGCCGCCTCACAGAACTTCTTTCCGAACCTTCTTGGGAGCCCCACAATTGCCTTGGGAGGCAGTTCGCAGGCCACGGCAGGCCTTGCCCCCAACATCGACTTCTACCTTATGCTCGACGACTCTCCCTCCATGGCTATTGCCGCTACCCAAGCCGGCATCAATACCATGGTCAGCAATACCTCGGCGCAGGGTGGCTGCGCCTTTGGCTGTCATGAGTCGGATCCGGCGGCCGACAATCTGGGTAACCCCAACGGCGAAGACAATTACACCCTCGCCCGCAATCTCGGCGTGACGCTGCGCATCGATCTGGTGCGCGAAGCTGCACAAAATCTGATGAGCACCGCCCAGACCACAGAGGCGAGTTACAATTCCGCCTATCGCATGGGCATCTACACCTTCGATGTCAACCTGAACAAGATCCAAAGTCTGACTTCAGACCTTTCTGCAGCTCAAACCGCCGCAGGCAACATTCAGCAGCTGGAAGTCTACGACAACAATTGTCTGACAGAATCTGACTGTAACGATGATGAAGATACCGATTTCAACAATGCGATGAACCAGATCAATTCCATCATGCCGGATCCCGGAAGCGGCACTGGCGCACCAGGCGACACACCTCAAGAGGTTCTCTTCATCGTTACCGATGGCGTCATCGACGCACATGTCAACAGCAACCCAGGATACAGCCAGTCCTATGGCACCTATTGCTGCAGCGGACGCCAACAGTCGACGGTAAATCCCCTCAACTCGGACGCAAGCCCAGTCCAGACAGACTGGTGCACCGAGGTCAAGAACCGCGGCATTCGCATTGCCGTGCTTTATACCGAATATCTGCCCCTGCCAACCAACAGCTGGTACAATTCCATGATCGCGCCGTTTCAGCCCAACATCGCAAATCAGCTGCAGAGCTGCGCCTCACCTGGTCTCTACTACCAGGTGACGACGGGCGGTGACATATCTGCTGCGATGGCGTCCTTATTCAAGATGGCGGTACAATCCGCTTACCTCTCGAAGTAGCGGGACCAACTGGATGGATCTCCCCGTCTCACTTCGCAGATTCAGGCGCAATGCGGACGGTGTCGCCGCGGTTGAATTTGCCCTCATTGCCGCACCCTTCTTTGCGCTGCTCTTTGCCATTCTGGAGACCGCACTCGTCTTCATGGCGCAGCAGGCCTTGCAGACCGCGACCACCGAAACCGCGCGGCTCATTATGACCGGCCAGGCCCAGAACCAGAACATGACCGCCTCGCAGTTTCAGCAGGCCCTGTGCACCAATGCGACGACGCTCTTCAGTTGCTCCGGGCTCTACGTCAATGTCCAGACCTTCACCTCGTTCTCATCCATGACACAGATGAATCCTTTGCAGAACGGAACTTTTGTCACCAGCAACATGAACTTCATGCCCGGCGGACCAGGCGAGATCGTCCTGGTACAGGCCTTCTATCAATGGCCAGTGTGGCTGGCTCCACTCGGATTTAATCTGTCCAACATGAGCGGCGACAGCCGCCTATTGATGGCCACGGCAGTGTTTCGCAATGAGCCGTACTAGCCCCCCCATGCGCGCGGGGCGAAGGCGCAGCTTCATCAAGGATCGTCGCGGACTGGCGGCGATCGAATTTGCGCTCATCGCCCCCGTCATGATCCTGATCTATCTGGGCGGAGTAGAGCTTTCACAAGGCATCGCCCTAAAGCGCATGGTGGCACTAACTGCCAGTACCGTGACCAATCTCGTCGCCCAGTACACTACCATCAGTGCCAGTACACAGATGCCCGATATCCTCGATGCCTCGAGCCAGGTCCTGGCGCCCTATCCAGCATCCAAGGCGATAGTAACGATCAGTTCCATCCAGATAGACAATGCCGGCAAGGCGACAGTGGCGTGGAGCCAGTCACTCAATGGAACACCGCGCCCCACAGGTGAGCTGATGACGGTTCCAGCCGCCCTTGACGTACCCAACACCACGATCCTCTTTGGCGAAGCAAGCTACGATTATACCCCCGTCATTGATTTTCTAGGTGAAGGGAATTTCACGCTCTATTCTTCAATCTACATGTATCCCAGAGCCTCAAGCACAATCAATCTGGTGCAATAGAACCGGCGGACGCAGGCACTCACCTGCGCCTTGTAAGACGTCCTGCTGCCGCTTACCTCGCCACTCATCGGCCAGCAAACCCCGGCGCAGCAAGCCGCGGCGACACGCACAGGGATGGGAAGACAGATCTTGCAGATGTTCCAGGGCTGGTTCCAGACATACAGGACACAGGACGAAGCGCCTTCGGCAGCCTGTCAGTGTCCCACGGCATTACCAATGGCTGCATTCTCCATTAGCCAGAGCAGTCCATCGAGCAAGTCATCTGGTCGTGGCGGGCAGCCCGGAATATGCAGATCAACAGCCAGAACCTTGGACACACCACCTTGCACCGCATAACTTTTGGCAAATACGCCACCATCACGTGCACAATCTCCAACCGCGACCACCCATTTAGGGTCGGGAGTTGAAAAATAGGTTCGTTCCAGTGCCTCACGCATATTGCTCGTGACCGGTCCAGTGACCAGCAGTACATCAGCATGCCGAGGAGAGGCTACAAATCTCAGCCCGAAGCGCTCAAGGTCGTAG
>JAJZGY010000040.1 GCA_021804785.1 Pseudomonadota bacterium
GGCGCCAGCTCCTGCAGCTGAAACGGGGACCCAGCACGATTGTCGTCAAGGCGGTCGCGACAAGCTTCTGGTCGCGGGGGGAGCATCATACGCTCATCTCGCTGCAAAATATCGGCGATGAACTCAGTGCCCAGCAGCTTGACGCCTGGCACCGTCTTATTCGCACCATCGCCCACGAAGTGATGAATTCTCTGACACCAATCTCGTCCCTGTCGCAGACTGCCCGCGAACTTGTCACTATGGCCCAATCCCAGCTTCAGATGGATGGCGAGCCAGCGAGAGAGCTCGATGACGCCATAGAGGCGCTTGACGCCGTGGCGCGACGTAGCGAAGGACTTCTGCACTTTGTGCAGAACCATCGTCGTCTTACCCAGCGTATGATCGCACGGCCCGAAGATACCCTTCTCGTGCGCGTTTTCGCCCGCATCGAGCGGCTTCTTGGCCGTGAAATGACGGCACGGGGTATTCGCTTTGAATATGACTGCAGGCCGCAAACGCTCCGGCTAAGAGTCGATCCGGAACTGCTGGATCAGGCCCTAATCAATCTCCTGCGCAATGCCATGGAGGCGCTGGCCGAACGCCCTGATGCAGAAATCCAGCTGACGGCCGAGGCACTAGCTGGCGGTGATGTCGCGATCAGCGTTCGTGACAACGGTCCAGGTATTCCTGCGGAGCTGCACGAACAGATTTTTGTGCCCTTCTTTACCACGAAGCAGCAGGGCACGGGGGTAGGGCTGACTTTGGTGCAGCAGATTGCCAGCCTCCACGGTGGTTCCGTCACGCTGAGAGAAACTCCAGGCGGTGGCGTCGCATTCACACTGCATCTGCGCAGCCTATAGTTTGCCCTCCTCCCCGGCCTGAAGGCCTAAGGTTCCTGCGGCGCTCAGACGCGGTATTGAGCCGCCCCTGAGCCGCTTCGGTGGGTTCCTGCTGCTGGCGGCATGACTGCACCCTTCACGTCACAGGCGAACCGGGAGTGTCCCGCCCTTAAAACATGGATCGCGCCGACCAGACCGGCGTTTTCCTCGAAGTCCCATGCGACACACAGCAATTGCGCCTGCGTCTGGAAAATTCCGTTAGTCTTCCACAACGCCCACCGTTCAGAGGGGCCAGACCTGCACAAATTCCTGATCAATGACGAAGCGCACCGTGGTTCCTGGCGCAATTCCCCCTTCACCGGCTCTGAGCGAGATGACGTTGTGTCCTAGCTTGGCCACGAGTTCAAAGACGCCGCCAACGGGCTGAACCTCACAGATGGTGCCGCAGTAAGGACCATCCTGCGCCAGACGCACATGCGCCGGCGGACTACTCCAGCCAACCCTTTGTCCTACAACCAGATCGGGGCCGCCCACTTCAACAACTGTCCCCTCCCCCACATCGATGTGACGCGGCCCGACGACACGCCCCTCTGCCAGATTCTGTGCGCCGAGGAGACGGGCGACCTGCTCGCTTGCCGGACGGCGGAACAACTCCCGCGAAGGACCGACCTGCAACACCCGGCCCTCGGCAAGGACCAGGATTTCATCCGCAAGTAGCGCGGCCTCGCTGGGATCATGCGTGACCAGTATCGTGGTGGCATCAAGCCGCGCCTGCAGGAGACGCAGTTCTTCGCGCAGACGCTGGCGCAGCGGCGCATCAAGTGCCGAAAAGGGTTCATCCAGAAGCACAAGATCAACCGGACGCATCAGCGCGCGGGCCAGGGCCACACGCTGCTGTTGACCCAGGGACAACGCCGCCGGCCGGCGCTGCTCAAGCCCCTCGAGTCCCAGCAGCGCGAGCCACTGACGGGCCTCTTCTTTGCTGGCCCCGCGTGGGAAAAGAAGATTTTCGAGCAGCGTCAGATGCGGAAACAGACCGTGATTTTGCGGCACATAGCCAATCTGGCGTCGCATCGGCGGGCGTAGCAGGCGGTCCTCGCCATCAACGGTCACATTCCCTCCGTCAGGCTGGTCGAGACCGGACATCAGCCGCAGTGACAGCGATTTTCCTGACCCTGAGGGCCCCAATATGGCAAGTCGGCGGGCCTGGGTGCGCCAGCTCATGTCCAGGGTGAAGGTTCCCAGGCGCTTGTGCAGTTCGATGTTAAGGACAGAGGGCTGGCGCGTCACGGCGGCCGAGCCGGCTTGAGGCAATGGAACAGAACTCACCTGTTCGCTCGGTACCTTCAGGCCCTGGCTTGCGCGAAAAAAACCAAATGCGGCACCGCTGATCGCAAGCATGATGAGCGCAACCACCAGTGTCGGCAGAATGATCGGTAACATCGCCGGTAAGCCCTGAGCGCCAAAGGCGACGAAGGTGTAAACCGGCAGCGAGTAGGGATGATAGGCAACCATCACCGTTGCGCCAAACTCGCCAAAGGCCCGAAGCCACGCCAGAAGCAGGCCTGATACGATGCTGGGTCGCGCAATGGGCAGCGACACCTTCCAGAAGCTCTCCAGTCGCCCGCGTCCCAGAC
The DNA here is from genome assembly GCA_021804785.1 of Pseudomonadota bacterium. Lineage (GTDB taxonomy): Bacteria > Pseudomonadota > Alphaproteobacteria > Micropepsales > Micropepsaceae > Rhizomicrobium. The sequence goes on from JAJZGY010000040.1 coordinate 2,456, forward strand.
TTGCCGCCACCCCTTCGAGCGCGGGATCAACCTCGCTGAACGCCGAGCGTGCGGCGATGATGAGAAAGGGGGCAGCGACAAAGACCTCAGCAAGAACGATGCCGGCAAATGAATCGGTCAGAGCCCCGCCGGTTACCTGGCCGAGCGGCGAGGCATAGCCAATCAGAAAGAGCAGGAGAATGCCGCTCGTGAGCGGCGGCAGGGCAAGCGGTAGCTGGACCAGAAAGCCGAGTACGGCCATCGCCCGGCCCGAGCTGCGGGCAAGAATATAGCCGAGCGGTATGCCGAACACGGCAATAATTGCAGCTGCGCTCGTGGCGGATGCGATGGAGATGCCACAGGCCTTGACCAGCGCGGCGCTGTCGATGTTCTGCCAGCCGGAACTGCCAGCCGCATAAAGCCCGGCGAGCAGCGGAGCGGTAAGGTAGAGCGCCAGAAGGCTTGCGAGCCATGTAAGTGGCGCAGGAAATCGTCGGCTCACGGCGTATGAACACGCGCGTGCGGCCCTGCAGGCATGCGCGCTGACCGCTTGGCCGGAGGACGGGGCGCCATCAGCTCCAGTCCATTGGCGCGGAGGATCCGCTGGCCTTGCGGGCCGAGAAGAAAGCGCACAAAGGCATGTGCCGCCTTTTCATGGGGGGCCCGATTGAGGATGGCAGCCGTATAGGTTGCATGGGGTGTGACTGCAGCAGGAAGCGTGATGGAGGGAATATGCGCCTCCGCGGTCTCCAGCGAATAGAAAAAGCCGACATCGATCTGCCCTGTCTGCAAGCGGCCCACGAGCTCCTCTTCGGGCAGGACCTGTGCAGGGTTTTCCGGGGTACCAAAAATCCTTGTCACCAGATGTGGCCGATGCTCAGCGCGTGCCACCCGCGCCAGAAGGCTCAGCGTCAAGCGTCCTTTGGGATCAAGCTTGGGATCGGTACGACCAATGCGAAGGCCTGGTTCTTCAAGGACAACGAGCCAGGGTTTGGTTTTGAAGTCCTTGGCAAAGGGGGTCCTCGGATTATATCCGATCACCAGAGGAGATCTGGCGAAGCGTACATAGCTTTTCAACCAGTTGCCATTTTGGGGGCCCATCAGGCGGGAATTGACGCTGGGTACGGCACTGATGAACACATCCGCCGGACGCAGACGCCCCTTGATCTGCTCGGCAAGCGCGTTTGAGCCCCCAGCATAACCTTCAAAATGAAATCCCGTAGCCTTGTCGAAGGCAGGGCCCAAAGAGTGCTCCATCAGCCGGACCAAAGATCCGGCATAGAACACCTCTACCCGACCAGCCGCACAGGCCGCGGTGGTGCCCCCTGGAAAAAGTCCGCAGACAACAAGACCCACGCTCCACAGCCGCAGCAGCGCCCCCGGCTTCTGCCTCATCGCCGCAACGTCACGCCTCATATCGCCATCCCCAGCCTGGAACTCGAGAGGTCCGCCCGACCGCGAACCCCGTGATATGCATCAAAATACCACGTATGCGAGCCCGTCAACCTCGGAGCCATCCCGACCAGAGTAACCAGGCCCTCGCTTTGCGCCATAGCTGCGATGCTGCGGTTATCGGCAAACCACCCACCGCGCCCAGGCCTGCCCCTCACGAAGAGAGGACGCTCTGCGGCTTTGGTCCAAGGCGCCGGGAGCGTCTTGCAGCTCAACCATCTACGATACGTAGTGTCGCCGCCAAGTCGCTCTCCGTGCGAGCAATCATTCAAGCAATCCTAGGACAGGCGCGCTGGCGCATGATGGGAGAGCAAAGTTTCACGCCGCCGTCTCTATACCGATCCCCAACTTGACGTTCGTTCTGGCGTTGTGCGCTTTTTCGTCATTACCACAGCAGGCATCTGCGTCCCCACCAGGAATATGCCATCCGAGATGCAAAGGTCATTCCCCCGCCTCCCAAAATGACGGCCGGCATAGATGAACCGGCACAGATGAAGATACTGACCGCGCGCCCAAGGGATTGCCGCGGCAACAAACCCTCCTTAAAGAGGGCACCATCGACAGGCTTGGCCCCTTCACGTGGCACTGCCGAAGCAAACCAAGGCTGGAGCACTACGCATGCATATGTTCGAGTGGATCGTGACGGCGATTTCGCTTTCTGGCTATGCCGGTGTCGTCATCCTGATGGCAATTGAATCGGCCTGTATTCCCCTGCCCAGCGAAATCATCATGCCCTTTGCCGGCTATCTCGCCTTTACCGGCCGCTTTGACCTCATAGTCGCCGCAACCGCCGGCGCGATCGGCTGCAGCCTCGGCTCGGGACTTGCCTGGTGGGTCGGAATGCATGGCGGACGCACCGCGGTGGAGCGCTGGGGTCGTTACATCCTCATCTCACGCACCGAACTGGTCCAGGCAGATCGATTTTTTGCGCGCTACGGCATTCTGGCGGTATTTGCGGCGCGCCTGCTGCCGATCGTGCGGACATTTATCTCCTTGCCGGCGGGTATCGCCCGCATGCCCTTCACCAAGTTTCAGATCTATACCTTCATCGGCTCCTGGCCATGGTGCTTTGGTCTGGCCTATCTGGGCTTCGTCCTTGGCAAGGCCTGGAACCACGATCCGCGTGTTCATCAATTCTTCCACCGCTTTGATCTTGTGGTCGCAGCCACCTTGGTGTTGGGCTTTGTCTGGTACGTGGCACACAAATGGCGGGCACGGGTCTGATCCACGCCTGCGCTCGGGGACGCATCATCTCCGGCTTGCCGCGGGTCCTGACTTGCTGGTGCGATGGCCCCCCGCGTTATGCCAGATCACAAATAGCAGGCACGCCGAAAGCTTCTGGCATCCGCAGAGTGCATTTCCGCCGCCACGAATTTCAGTGGCATGTCAGGCATGAGCAGCGTCCGCGCGACGTCGCACTGGGTATTCTGTTCCGTTCCTCTGAACAACAGCCCAGCTTCAGCCTGGAAGCCCTGACCACGTGCCATCCACACGTTCGCAATGCCGTGTACGGCCTGCGCTCGATTCCTGGCCTTACGTGGACCAGCTGACGCGCACGGGCGCGGTCAAGGCCAAGGCGACATTTTGCCCATGGCTGACGTGCGCGGCTCGCGACCCCAGCAGAAAATCGCGTCAATGAAGGCTCATGATGGGCCGGGGCCGCGACGCAGCTGTTCAAGCCAACCAAGCGTCACTGGCAATGCCAGCAGCACCAACGGCAGCTGCACGGTAATGCCGGCGATGATGGCAATCGCGAGAGGCTGCAACATCTGGTCACCCGAACCGCTGATCGCTGCACCCAGGGGAATGAGCGCCAGTATCATGGCAAAGGTGCTCATCATGATGGGGCGCAAACGGTTGCGGGCCGCCGCCGCCAGCGCCTCACGCGGCGGCAGACTATGGGACAGTTCCTGGTATTCAGAACCGAGGAAGATCGCCATCTCGGTGGCGATACCGATGATCATCACCATCCCCATCATGGCGGTAATGTTGAACTCAACACCCGTAAGCCACAAGCCGATGAAAACCGCGCTACTCGAAATCACCGCACTGAGGATGATCAGAAGCGGCAGCAGGAGACGGTTATAAAGGAAGAGCAAGAGAATGAACTCAGCGATCGCACCAGCTGCAAAGACCTTGATCATGCCCTTTAGTGCCATCTGCTGCTGCTTAAAGGCCCCGCCAATAGAGTAATCAACGCCGTGTGGGAGCAAGCCGGGACGGTGGAGCACGCTTTGCACCGCCGCGATGGTCGAGCCAAGATCATGACCGCCACCGATCTGGGCAGTAATGGCAACCACCTGGGAGAGATTGTCACGTGTGATCTCGGGCTGACCACTGACAAAACGGATGCGTGCCACGGATTTGAGCGGAAACACCCGACCCGAGGGGGAGCGGATCAGAATGTTTCCGAGTTCATCGCGGTAGATCGGTGACTGCGGAGCATCGATCCACAACCGCACACCGACGTCCTGCACAATGCCGAGATAACGCGTCACCACCGCGCCGTGAAGATAATGATAGACTTCTTGCGAGACCTCCTCGGGGGTCATGCCCTGTGAGGCGGCAGCCGCCGGATCGACATGGATCTCAAGGGCATCGCCGGCCGGGATCACCCCGTCATTCACCGAAGCGGGTTCAACTCCCGGGACCTTGGCCATCGCCTGGGCGACTTTGGGCGCGAGCTGCGTGAGCACGTCCGGATCCTTGGCCCGCAGTTCGACCACCACCGGCTGGCGCCGTCCCACCATGTCGCCGATCATGTCGCTGAGCAATTGGTGGAGATCAAAATCGATCCCTGGCACCTTGGCTGCGATCTGCTGGTTGATCCTGTCCATGATGGTCCAGATGTCCGGACGCTTGGCGGCAGAGACAAGGCGGACGAAGAAGTCACCTTGATAGGTTTCGCTGAGATCTCCACCCAGACCTGCCCCGGTGCGGCGTGAAAAGGTCGCGACATAGGGGTTCTTGTGCAGGATCTCTTCGACTTCCTCTAGTTCACGATTGGTCTCGTTCAAGGACGTGCCAGGTGCAGTCTGATAATCAAGCACGAATCCGCCCTCGTCCATGCGCGGCAGGAAACCGGTGCCGACATTGCGATAGGCAAGAACACCCGCGAGGATGAGAACACTTACGCTCAGCAAGATCCACACCGGCTTTTGCATCAGCCGCGCGAGCAGATTGGCATGCTGGCGGGCAATCCAGCCGCTCTGCGCGTGCCCTGGATCCTGCCATGATTTGAAGTCGATGAACTGATGGGCAAGCAGGGGGACGACGAGCGCCGTCAGCACAAATGAGATCGCAAGCGATGAGGCCATGGTCAGCGACAGGAACTTGAAAAACGCCCCCGTGAGCCCGGAGAGAAACGCCAGAGGTATGAAGATGATGATGGTGGCAAGGCTCGAGCCGAAAAGGGGTGACAAAAATTCCCGCGCCGCGGCAAAGACCGTGGTTTCGTCTGGGGTGGCTCTGGGGTTGCCTGCCCTGCGCGCTATATGCTCGATCATCACAATCGCATCATCGATCAGGATGCCGATGGCCGCGGCAATGCCGCCAAGGGTCATGATGTTGAAGGTCATGCCAAGGACGTTGAGGAGGAGCACAGTGGACAGCACCGAGAGTGGCACGATCGCCATGGCCACAAGTGTTACACGCCAGTTGCGCAGGAAGCCGAATACCACCACCCCTGCAAAGACGAGGCCAATCAGGATCGCCTCTTCCACCGCGCCGATCGAGGAGCGCACAAGTTCAGTCTGGTCGTACCATTTGTAGATGTGGATGGTTTTCGGCTGTTTGGCCATGAAGGCCTTCAGACGACCCGCGACAGCGCTTTCAAGACTAAGGGAATCGGCGCTGTCCTGCTGGTAGACGTCGAAGGTGACCGCCGGCTGGCCATTGTCGTTGACGAGCATCCATTGCGGGACGGAGCCCATCGTCACCGCGGCAAGATCGCCCAGACGGATAATGCCACCGCCCCGGGTTCGAAGTGCAATGTTGCGCACCGAATGAAGTGAGGTCAGCGCGTTATTATTGATCACGAGGAAGAGCAGATCATTGTCTTCAAGCCGCCCTACGGCACGGATGGTATTGCTCGCGGCAATGGCCCGGCTTACATCCGCAAGCGTAAGGCCATAGGCCGACAGCTGTTCGGGTGTCACCCGCACCTCTACCTCGGGCGTCTGTCCTCCCATCACCCCCACGCGGCGGATGCCGGGTATGCCCATCAGCAAAGGCGTGATGTCATAGCGGGCGAGCTCGCGCAGCTGTGCCGGGGACTGCACCTTGGAGATCAGCGCATAGGAGACGAACGGCATAATGACGTTCGGGCTCATCTGGATCACGTCATAGCGTGTCCCCTTGGGGAGATCGGGCAGCTTCTGGGCAAAGGCGGCGTCGACCCGCAGCAGGGCCTGGTTCATGTCGAACCCCCAGGGGAAGTCGACAAAGATTTCGGCAGAACCCCGCGAAGTGGTGGAGACCACATTGAGCGCACCAGGTACCGAGCGGGCAACCTGCTCGAGCGGCTGGGTGACGTCAATCAGCATCTGCTTGGCGGGCATGCTGCCGGCATTGATCTCCACGCGGATGCGCGGAAAGCTGGTCACGGGAAACAGCCCGACCGGCATGGCAATTCCAGCAAAGAGGCCGGCCGCGGCAAGCGCCAGTGCGACGCACAGGATGGCCAGCTTGTGACGCTTGAGCATCTCGACAAACATCAGCGTGCACCTGCCCGTGCTGCGGGGTTGGCAAGACGCACGCGCATGCCAGGCTTGAGCTGATAATTACCGGCAAGAACAAGCGGCGCCGACAAGTCGAGCGGACCTGCAATCACGTCCCTGCCATTGTCAGAGTTCAGCACCACCACCGGGATGAGCTTTGCCCGGCCGAAGGGCGCCTGCACCACATAAGGCCGCCCCTTGGTATCAAGCAGGAGCGCGGCATGCGGCACAATAATGCCTGTGACGGTGCGGGCAATGATGGCGGCGCGCACCGTCTCGCCGGGAAAGAGCTGATTGGGCGGCAGGCTGATTTCGATCGGCACAAGACCCGTGGTGGGATCAACCACGGCCCCCCGCATCACCACCCGACCACGCAGGGGTGCAGCGCCGCCTCCGCTTACCGGATTCAATGTGGCGGGAGCTCCGAGCTTTAGCTGGGCCGCATCCGCAGGAGTGACACCAACCCGCAGCACCAAGGATGACGGTGGGGCGATGGCCAGAAGTGGCGTACCTTCCTGTACCAGGGAGCCAACCCGTGTCGAAAGTGCCGTCACCGTTGCCGAGAAAGGTGCCCTGAGGATACGAGAAGCCCCAGCGCCGACAGCGTTAAGCGCATCGAGATTGGCACGGGCATCGGCGACTGCCTTTTGTGCATTGGCAAGGTCCTGGCGTGTCGCCAGATATTGGCCGACAAGGGCCTTGATGCGGATTTCGCCGGCCAGGGCAGCACGCAGCGCGGACTGGGCCTGCGCATAGTTCGCCCGTGTACCCGGGCTGGGCGCAAGCTCGATGAGTGGCGCACCCCTGACAACGCTTTGTCCAAGGCGCACCTCGATAGCCCGCACATTCGCGGCGACGGGCGCCATGATGGCCTGCTCGACCGTAGGGTCAGCGGTAACGACACCATAGGCATAGATCTGATGCGGCAGCGCGCCTTTGCGCAACCTTGTCTCCACCACCCGCGCGCTGACCCCTGCTGCCTGCGCCACGCCCACCGCCGCAAGGCTGAACGCGATGAGCACGGACACAGACCGCACGAGCGGGAAAAAAGGCGTTTTCATGATTTTCGTTCCGCACCCGCGTGCAGGGGAGAGAAACCAAGCACCGTCCGCAGTGCAATGGTGTCCTGCCACAGGCTTTGTTTGAGATCTGCAAGTTCGCCTTCGCGCGCAGCAAGACTCGTCTCCAGAAGAACATAACTCGCCGGCGACAGATTACCCTCTGCATAGGCCGCCCGCGCCCGCTCTGCCATCTGCTGCAGTGAGGGCAAAGCCTGTTCGAGCTCTGTGACCTGGCGATGGAGGAGTACAAGCTCATGCCACGTGCGCCACGCATCGGCGGCCGTCAAATCAAGCCGCGCCTGGTATTCGGCGTGAAGCTCGGCGCGACTCGCTCGCGCAGCCCTGATGCGCGCTTGAGTGCTGCCGAAAATGGGAATGTTGACTGTCACTGTAAGACCGTTGGTCTGCACATTGGTATTGTCGGAGGCACGCTGAAAACCAACATTCATCGCTGGAAACTGCTCCAGCAGGGCAGCAATCACCGCCTCGTTCTGGGCGTGATAGCCGGCGCGCAGAGCCAGCAGATCAGGCCGGCGCATATCGACCGAAGCGAGAGCACGGATCACCGCCGCCCGGCTGATCGCTGGAGGATCCCCAACCTGCCGGAGTAAAAGACGCGCGTTGGGTTCGATGCCGAGCACCGCCTTGAGCTTGGCCCGCGCCATGAGGGCGGCACGGGCTGCCGCATCGCGCTGGCTCAAGATATCGAGGCTGGCAGAAAGATCAGATCCAGCATTGGCGATGGTGGTGTTGTGCTGGCGAAGGGCCTGCGCCGAGTGCATGGCCTGGTTTCGGGTGATCGCAGCCAGGCGGGCAAGCGCCCGCTCCTTTTGCGCACTCAGAACCGCTTGAGCATAAAGCGTGGCGGCCTTCTGTGCCGTCTGTACCTCGCTCCAGGCAAGCTCCAGACGGGCCTGGTCAGCCTTGGCCCGCGCACCCTCGGCGCGGGCAGGCTCGGTCAGCAAGCCCTCGAGATCCTCAGCCAGGCCCAGCGAATAGGCGTCGGTGAGGCCAGGCACATGGACTGTCGGCGGCGCTCCCATCGCCTGAAACTGGGGATCAGGAAGCCGATCGCTTTGCCGGGCCTTGGCGATGGCCAGCCGGGCCTGGAACCTCGCCACTGCCAGATCCGGCGAATGGGCCAGCGCGAATTGCGCCGCCTGCTGCATGCCGAGCGCCATCTTGGGCGCGGGCAGCAGCTCGGGCGCCGTGCTCAGCGGCAACGCATGATAGGTGGCACAGGCCGATAGCGCCGCACAGGCCAACACCGCCAGGGCTGGGCGGCGTGGACGCAAGTGTGGGAGCCGGCGCAAGACCCGCAAGAGCGTTGCGCGCAGCGGCACCATATCAGGGCCCAAATCATACGACCGGCATGCCTGCATTAGGAACTTTCGGCTCGAGGACACGTCGAAAGGCTGGTCCTAGGTGGTCGATCGCCGTTCTGCAAATTGAATTTTGCAAATGTATGCCTGACACGCACGCGAACGCCAGTTGTTACCGGGGCCAGAAGCCCCAAAAGCCATAGCAGGCTGCACTTTCGGCCTGAGCTGCGCGCGCGCTGAAAAATCCTTAACCATCCTTAAAGCGCGCAGTACCCCGCCCGTGCGAGGTAGCGTGCGCCTGAGCTTTGGCGCGCTCATCCTTGCCCATGGGTTGCATGGCAAGAACGGAGAAAGGCCGGTGCACAATTTTGCCAAAATCATCAAGTGGTATGAAGGCCCCGGCTCCCGCGTTCAGGCCCGTGCGAGCCGCACACGCACCATCAGCCCTGGCGCCTGATCATCGAGCTCGATGCTGCCGCCATGATAGCGCACGATCGCCGCGACAAGCGGCAGTCCGAGCCCGGTGCCGGGCGTCGTGCGGCTGCGTTCAAGACGATAGAAGCGGCGGAACACCCGCTCGCGTTCGGCTTGCGGTATGCCGGGTCCGTCATCGCACACCATCATCACCACCTCGCTGCTGGCTGCTTCCGCATGAAGCGTGATGTGGGTGCCAGAGGGGGTGTGGGCACGGGCGTTTTCGATCAGATTGGCAATGAGCTGGGCCAATAGCGTGCGATCGCCATGAACCCAGAGCTCCGGGGTGACGCGCACGGCAAGGATATGACCACTGTCCTCGGTCACCGGCCGATAGATGTCCGCCATCTCCTCAAGCAGATGAGAGAGATTGAGGCGAGGCAGCGTGCGCACATCGATGGCCTCCTCCAGCTGGCCGATCTTGAGCAGTGCGTGAAAGATTGCCAGCAGGCGTTCGGTTTCCCCGAGAGCCTGCTCGATCGCGCCGCGATACGCCTCTTCGTTTCGGGCTTCGCTGAGGGCATTTTCCAAATGATGCTGCAGATGGGTCAGGGGTGCGCGCATGTCGTGAGCTATGTCGCTTGAAATCTGCTCTACGTTCTCCATGAGCCCGGAAATGCGATCGAGCATAGCATTGATGGTGCCGACAAGACGGCCGAGCTCATCACCGGCACCGCGTTCCGGTACGCGATCCGCATATCTGCCTTCCATAATGGCGCGGCAGGTCTCGGTGATGTCATCCATACGCGCGAGGAACAAGTGACTGAGGACAAGCCCGCCGGCGGTGGCCAGACCAAGGCTCACCAAGAGCACCCAGAGAAAGGCGGCAAGCTCGTCCTCTTCCGCGTCATGGACGAGATCAAGATCTCGCCCGTCAAAGAGATAGAGCCCCGGAGCAAGCATCAATCCTTCGCCCAGGATATGGCGGGACTGATGGCTCCCAGCTGAAGCCTGCGGCGGCAGCTCCATGAAGACCTTGCCCAGACGCGGCGTCATCGGCGGCAGATTACCAGCAAGCTTCTTGCCCCAGCTGGTTTCAAGCAGCAGAAAATCACTGCTGGCACCGTGATAAAGGTGCTGGTTGACGACTTCCCTGGCTTCGGAAATGCCTTGCGAACGATAGCCGGATTTGATGGCGGCGATATCGCGATCTATGGCGGAAAACAGTTCGTTCTGAAGCGCCTCGTGGGTGATGGCATAGACAAGCGCCATCAACACCAGCATGGCCACGCAGATCGCCGCCGTAAAGATGGCGGTCAGACGAAAGCTTTCACTGCCGACGAGCCTAGTCCAGGCGAAGGACATAGCCGGCACCACGTACAGTCTGGATGAGAGGCGTTTCAAAGCCTCGGTTGAGCTTGGCGCGGAGCCGGCTCATATGGGATTCAACGATATTGGTGCCCGGGTCGAAATGCAGCTGCCAGATGTTTTCCAGAAGCATCGCGCGGGTAACCACCTGGCCGGCATGGCGCATCAGATATTCGAGCAGACGAAATTCCTGCGGTTGCAAGTCGATGGGCTGACCCTGACGGCGCACCGTCTGGGTCAAAAGATCAACTTCAAGCGGACCTGCGCGCAGCACCGTCTGGACCTCAGCACCACTGCGTTCGAGACGGCGGCCGAGCGCGTTGACACGGGCAAGAAGCTCGGCAAGCGCAAAGGGCTTGGTCAGATAGTCATCGGCGCCGCCCTCAAGACCGTTCACACGATCATGGATACCGCTCATGGTAGTGAGAAAGAGGATTGGCAGCTTGGAGCCCCGCGCCCGCAGCTCCTTGACCACCTGAAGTCCATCAAGCTCAGGCAGCATGCGATCGACAATGAGGAGATCATGAACGCCACTGCCGGCAAAGGATAGCCCCTGCGCGCCACCGCTCGCCCGCTCCACCCAATGGCCGTCCTTGCGCAGCGCCGCTCCCACGTAGGAGGCGGTCTGATCATCATCTTCGATCAACAGGATCTTCACACTGTCCTCCGCCTCTGCAGCCTAGCCAGATCCAGGCGCGTTGTCCCGAGGTTGGAAAAATACAATGCGACCACGCTCTTTAACAGATGGCGCCGTGTCCCCACCTCTGCACCAAGGGCTTGGGAGCACCCAACACGGAGTGTCACATGTACAAGTTCAGCCATATTCTGGCCGCGGCCGGTATTATAACCGCCTTTGCCGCGGGTGGATCAGCCTATGCGTATTCCGGGCAGCGTTATGCGCACGACGCCAAAATCACCATGGCGCAGGCGCGCCACATTGCCCTGAAGGCGCAGAACGGCAAGATCGTCACGGGCGAGCTCGAGCACGAAGCCGGTGGCAGCGGGCTCAGATATTCGTTTGATATCCGCTTGGGCAAGGTCACCCATGAAGTGGGTGTCGATGCCAGGACCGGCAAAGTGCTCGAAAATTCCATCGAAGGGGCCAACGCTGATTAGGATTGGCGATCAGCACGCGCCCATTGACGACCGACGAAGGATACGCCCGTGCCGTGCGTGACTGGTCTGAGGTCCGTCAGCAGCCATCGCGCACGCTCACAGCGCCACCCGCTTCGATAGGCACCATGCGCAAGAGGTACCGCTTAGGACCTCTTGCGCATGGCCTGGTTGCAGGCGGCTTCAGCGCTGCGTCGGATCAAGAAAGAGCACGCGTACCGAGCCAGGCGCGATCTGATAGCGATGGCGGTAATCCGTAGGACTGGCCTTGTCGTTGATGTGGATGGTTGCCGTAACAAGATAGATCCGGCCAGTTTGCGGGTTGAGCCCCATAGTGCGAGCACCCAACGCCGTTTCAACAGCTGGCAGAGCTTCGAATTTGTCGGGTGAGACCTCCCGCACCATCGAGAGCGTGCCGTCGAAGTTCGAGCTGAAGGCGATATGGGTCTTCGGATCAAAGCGGGCGGCATCTGATCCCTTGCCAATGGGAAATTCGCGCAGCACGGTCCCATTGTCAGCGTTCATCACCACCATGACTCCGTTGCCGCAGGTCGAAAACAGGCGGTGCGAGGAGAGGTCTATGGCAAGGCCGCGCGGGCTCTCGCAGCGCGGCATCAACCAACGGGCATCTACCCGGTTGGTATGAGTATTGAAGCGAATGATCTCATGCTTTTTGACCGCATTGACATAGGCGAAGCCATTTTCACCTGACACCCCGAATTCCAGCTTCGTGCCGACAGGAACCGTGGCGATGACCTTGTCGGTTTTGGGATCGATCGCCGTCAGCTCCCCCGAGTCACCATCGATGACATAAACGGTATCGGTCCTGTGATCGAAGAATATGCCATCTGCATCTGGCGCGGCCTTGATGCGCTTCTCAACCGCCAGGGTCTTCAGATTAAAGACCACAGCCTCCCCGGCCTCGCCATCATCGGTAAAGCCCTGGTTGGTCGCATGCGAGATGGCAATTCCGTGGGTTCCACCGGGCATGCCTGTGACCACACCGATCCGTGCACCAGTCTTGCCATTGATCACCGAGAGTTCGGCACCATGGGCAATATAGACACGATCGGACGGCGCATCGTAATGCACATAGTCCCAGCGATCCGGCACACTGATCGAAACCACCTTGCTCAGGGTGTAGGCCGGACGCGTCGCTGCCGTGGCGCCGCTCAAGGATATAGCGAGCCCGGCCACGAGCCCCCAGAATATGCCAGTTTTCATCAAAGCCCTCCGTTCGAAACTCTAATTGTGCGTGAACCCCTGATATACGCCAGAGGTGACAAGATTGTATTTTGCGAATGTTGCGCAGGCGGTCGCCACACGTCATCACAAAGTTCGAGGCGACCGTCGTCACGAGCCTTCACGCCCGCTGTCCCCTGTCTCCGGGCTGGCAGCGACATAAGCTGATGCTTTAGCTGGTGCGCAGGGTAATGGAATGTCGTTCGGCCAGGCGATAAAGGATGTTGCGGGAGACGCCCAAGAGCTTGGCAGCACGGCAGACATTGGCGTCCGACAGGATGAGGGCACGGCGGATCGATTCGGCTTCGGCCTCATTGCGCGCCTGGGCCAGCGTCGCCCTCTTGGATGTGCGCGCCGCCGCCAGCCCACCAAGGCCAAGGTTGGCTGCAGACAACCAGGGCCCTTCCGCCACCACGATGGCGCGCTGCAAAACCGCAATCAGCTCACCTACGTTGCCGGGCCACCCATAGCGGCGCAGTGCCGCGATGGCCTCGGACTGAAGGCCCTCAAACGGGCGATTGACTTCGCTGCTGACCTTTCGGGCAAAGTGATCGGCGAGAAGCACAATGTCATCCCCACGGTTCCGCAGCGGCCGCATTTCAATGGCAAGGAGGTTGAGACGATAAAGCAGGTCCTCAGGAAGTGTCCGGCTTCAACCGCCTTCTTCACATCAATGTGGGTGGCTGCGACGACGCGCGCGTCAAGCCGGATCGTGGCCGTTGAACCCGCCCGTTCGATCATCTTTTCCTGCAGGACGGGCAGGAGATGGCCCTGCAGTTCGAGCGGAAAGTCGCCGATTTCATCGAGAAAGCTGGTGAATGGCGCGGGCCGCACGTTCCTTTCCCGTGCCGCTTTCTCCGGTGATCAGAGCGGGGACGTCGGTCGCCGCCATTTTGCGGATAGCGCGGCGGTCTGACTTTTCCGTTTGATGTGAACGAGTGTGCTGGAAGCCGCAACCGCCGTACGGGCGTTTTTCAGTTCGTCCCGTATTTGGGTCAGGTTGTTGACAAGTTCACCGATCCAATGGCGATACTCATCGATCATGACCTCAAGCATCCGTTCGTCATTTGAGATGCTCTTGTCGGCGAACATGCTGACGAAAGCCATACCTGTCTCTGGACGTACAGTGCCGTCAGAAAGCCAGTGAGAGCCGGCGTCTTCGCTGGCCTCGCGGAAGCGGAATTTGGGCACGTAGCTGCCGCGTGGCAGTTCGATCATGATCGCGTCATCTGCACCATCGAAGGCGTAATAACGCGCCAGGGCATTGCGCAGGCGATTGGCCTCTACGCGCACGATCGCATCTGCCGCCGGATCAAAGCTTTCGGGTCGCTCGAGAGCTAAGGTCGCTATGGTATAGGCCTTGATCAGGCGCGCATTGCCCTCAAGTGTCGTTTCGACGATGAAACGGAGGAACGATGACAAGCGTGGCGCAGCAACAAAATGTGCATCATGGAGTACTCGGCCAAGCGCGTCACGCACGCTCGCACTATCCATTTTCCCTTGTTGGGTATCACTAAGGTCAACCATAGCGCCAATATCCTCGCCTTTGGCAACAGAGGCGCACCCGCGTCGCGCTCTGCCCGGCTTGGCCTGGTGCGGCAAGCTGAGAATGGCAGTGCATCACTGCAGGTTTGGCTATCGACATCACTAGACCTCCAAATAGCTAAACTGCCCGTTGCACCTGCAGTGCTCTGCGTTATCGTTGAGCTGGAAGTTCAGCAGAATTTCTTTGACACAGAGGCATTGGACGCATGTCTGCTATGGCTGAAAGGTTGCTATCTGATGTAAAAGTAAAACACCCACAAAATAGCATTGACACCACAGGCACGGTGCCGCGTTGATAATAGTCAAGTATTATATATTATTTTTAACTTTATGTACATGGTAAGATACAGAAAGCTTTCGGCCAGCTGCCCTTGGTGGTGGCGCATGAGACAATCTCGCCCGAAATCTGACCGGTCCAGCCTCGCGGCGGGACAAGGAGCCGATTTGGATGTGCGGCCGCTTTACCAATCGCTATAGCTGGCGCCAGCTCAAGGAGCTCTATGCGCTCAGTGACAGCCTTTACCCTCAGGCACCATCCAACTTTGAACCCCGCTACAATATTGCACCGACCCAGAGGAGTTTCGTCGTACGTCTGCGCTCAGACGGGAGGCGCGAACTTGTGCAGTTGCGTTGGGGACTTTTGCCCTCTTGGGCCGCATCACCGCGGGACGGCGCGCGCATGATAAATGCGCGCTGCGAAACGGTTGCCACCAGCCGGGCCTATAAAGAAGCCTTCCGCGCGCGCCCGTGCCTCGTTGTCGCTGACGGCTTTTATGAGTGGGCAGCGCTCACAGCCTCTACCAAGCAACCCTATTTTTTGCAGCGCAAAAACGGTGCCCCTTTTGCCTTTGCCGGGCTGTGGGAAGCGGGGCACCTGACCGAGGAAGATACCTTTACCGTCATCACCTGCCCTGCAAATCGTATCGTGGCCGCCGTTCATGACCGCATGCCGCTTATGCTGGAGCCCAGCGACTGGCCAGCCTGGCTCGAAAGCCCAAAGATGCGCCTTCGCTGTCTGTCCCACACTCTACCCGCCGAGGACATCGACATCTGGCCCGTTGACCGCGCGGTCGGAAATCCCAGAAACCAGGGGGCAGAGCTCATTGCGCCCATCGAGCTGCTGGACAACGGCGGCAAGCGTTGACGACAATCACTGGCATCGCGCGCTCAACCGCCATCGCCACAAATATGCGACCATGACGGAGTGTCGGCCTCACAGCCTTTGCGTAGCCAAGATGCGCTGGTATCCCGCCTCACTCAGCTGACGGCCACGGGCAATCGCCCGCCTGACGCTGTCGCGCAGACAGTCATGAGGATCACGCCATTCTCTTGCGACGCGTGCAGCCCCGAAGAGGGCGACGGCTATCTGACGGTGGGCCACCCCGGCACGCCAGCCATCAAGCGCAGTCAGAACCTGAAGCAGGCGGGCCGCCGAGCGCGGTTGCTGAAGGTGCAGCGGATGCAGCGAGGCATGACGTTCGAGCTCCAGTAACTGGTACCACGACCGCAGCGGGGCGCCGCGCAAGGGTCCTGCTTCCGGCTCCGGAAAGAGGTGTACCGGATGACGCAAATCGCTTCCCGAGATGCAAAGCTGCAGACTGTGTTGCCGATCCCGTACGAGCAGATGCTGGATCCCGCCGCTGCGAATGACGACACCATCGAGCGGCAATTCGGCGAGACGCAAAGGTGGGCGACCACGGATCGGCGCCGCGATGGCAACTGCTTTCAAAACGCTCGCATAGATGTCGGGATGCCATACGATATCGGCATGCACCGCGTCCTCGCTCGCCGAGGACGCGTAAAGACAGGCAGAGCCACCAATCCCTGCCAGCTCCGGCGCGCTGAAAACACGGAAGCGACCGATCGGCTCGCCTTCCTGAAACAGTGGTCTTATGCCAGCCAGGGCGCTGACAAAGCGGGGATTGCGCCGCCAAAACTCCCACGCCCAGGCCGCCCGCGACAGGGCGGGCGGACGTGCCAGTCCGCTCCACGAACGCGAAGCCCAACCCTCGGTCTGCCTGCCCGCCCTCCTCGTCCCGCTGCCGTCTTTCACCGGCCCGTCTCCCAGGTCGGCTGCCACAATACCGGTCCACGCAACCGCCCTGCCGTACGCAACTGTCTCAGCACCTCTTCAGAGACAGGCAACAGACCGGCGACCGCGGTGGTGGCGCCAACGGGTTTGGCACCTCCCAGACGCTGCAATGGCCACTGCGCCCGGCGCAAGATGCGTTCGATACGTACATCGGTAACCGTCATGATTGCTGATAATCTGCGCGCCAGTGCAAACTCGACCATCGCGGCAAAGAGCTCATAGGTGGCTGCACCAAGACCCGCGGCCCCAACTTGGTCCTGGTCGAGATCAACGGCAAAACGACTGCTCTCCCAGATATCCTCCCGCGCCGGTAGGGCGCCACCATCCAGAAGCTCGCTGAAGACCTCACCCAGCATGGTCGGACCAAGCGATGGCAACAGCCTTACACAGCCGCCGATCCTGCCGGCTGCCGTCACAAGCAGCAGCCAGACCGGGCGCAGGGCATCAAACCCGTCCCGTTCCATGTCATTTTGAGTGTAGACCTGCCACTTCAAACGATCGCGAAATACCCGGCAACGCAGCCGATAGGTCTCATCGAGGATGCCGGAAAATTCCTGGTGGCGGTGAGGAGCAATGAGCAGAACCATCTGAGCCTTCGGGTGGGAGACACTCCCAATTGAAGGACCAGTTCGTTCAATGACACACGCCCTATGATTGGGGAGGTTTTTGCATGGCGACGGTACGCGCGAACAGGGCAACAGCCTGAACGATCGTACGCACGCCGAGCTTGGCCTTGGCCCGGCTCAGATGATCGATCACGGTGCTCGGCGCCAGACCCAATATCACTGCGATATCAGTTGCGGATTTTCCGGCCGTCGCCCATTCCAGACATTCATACTCGCGGCGCGACAGCCTCACACCGTCCACGATACGCGGTCCTGCGATCCGTTCGCGGGCACGCTTGTGCAGAAGCACAGCCATCAGCTGCAGCACATTCTCCTCTGAAAAGAGACCGGGCGGCAACTCATTCAGCCCCGCTGCCGTTGCCAGCGTCAGCGCCGCCACTGGTCCGTCCGCATCGTAGAGCGGTATGGTGAGCCCGGCCCTGATGCCGAAGAAGCTCGCCTCGTCATAGAACTGGCGCAAACGTGGTGACGCCACAGCGCGCTCAACTTCCCAACTGAAGGGGTCGCGGCGTTCCGCGAGGCTGACAACCACCGGATCAAGCCGGTGATAGCGCGATTTCTGATAATGCTCGACCCAGGCTTGCGGATAGGTCGCAATGATGTTCGGCCGACGCGCGCGACCGGGCGCCAGCGCCAGATAGGCGATGTGGCGCAGACCGAACATGGACGCCACATCAGCCATCGTGTCACGTAGCGACGCGGGTGTAAGGCTCGCGTCGAGCTTGGCGACGAAGCGATTGAAGGTGTGCTGAAGTCTTTCTGCATCAGCACGATCTGTCTTGGCCCCTGGCACAGCGTTTCATTCGCCCGTTCGGATCTCTGCCGCGAACTCTATACTGCAAATCTGTTACGTGCAGCAGTTTTACTCACTCGCTTTGCAATTGTGGTATCCGTGACGCTTCTGCATGTTCGTGCACGGTTGATGCCAACAGTTGCAGAGAATGAGTCTTATTGACCTAGGCTGAATCTTGCGACCACTCGGACAGCAGCACGAAATCCTATCTGGCATCATCGAGAAATTAGGAGTTCGCTGTCCCGAAGAGAATTGGCATTCAGGCTGTCTATTTTTCGATGCAGCTCCTTGGTGAGCCACAGGCTCTGCGCGGCCTAAGCGTGTCAAAGGCTTGCAGCTGTTCGCTCACGGTTGCCGGTACGTGACGCGGAGCAACACAGCGAAGAGGTTTGCCAACAGGCAGAGATACACGACCCAAGTATTCTGCCGCGCCGAGGCTGCCTGCCTCCCGATCCACCCAGAGATAAGGGATCCTGCTCCCGGCCCCGAGCCTGATCACCCGCGGAAAAATGTCAGGGACGGCACCCGGCACGGAGGGTGGGCGCACAATGCGCGCAGGCCCGCCGTACTCAAAAGGCAGGTTGCGCACCGGCAAGCGCCCGGTCTAGCCTGACGCGCACGGAAGGGGCCACGTCACGCGTGGCCAGTGGGGGAGGATACACGATGCGTCTGTTGCCGATGCTATTTGCCGGTACGGTTGTGGCAGGACTGGTTGCCGCGCCAGCCCTTGCCGGCAAGCCGAAATTCGGTGCCTGGGGCGTTGATCTGAGCGCGATGGATACCGCCGTAGCGCCGGGGAACAACTTCTTCAAGTATGTCAACGGCACCTGGCTCAAGCACGCAAGGATTTCAGCGGACCGCACCTCGACCGGTGTAT
Organism: Pseudomonadota bacterium; assembly: GCA_021804785.1. GTDB lineage: Bacteria > Pseudomonadota > Alphaproteobacteria > Micropepsales > Micropepsaceae > Rhizomicrobium. The sequence continues at coordinate 21,058 of JAJZGY010000040.1, forward strand.
GGCTCGACATTGCCAAGCGTACAGAACATGAGCTCGGCGCTATCGTTGCGCAGCTGCGTGCCAAGCCTTATGCCGAACTCACTCCCGACGAAAAGAAGCTGCGCGACCTCTATACCGCTTATATGGATGTCAAGGAGATCGATAGAACGGGACTGCTTCCTGCGACGCTCGATTTTGAACGCTACGCGCACATGTCGAGCCCGGCAATAATCGCTTTCAACATGGCCAAGCTCGCCGCACAAACCTACAATCCGCTTTTTGGCGGTTCCGCCCGGATCGCCCCTTTTGCCCTCTCGATAAGCCCCGACTTCAAGGATCCGTCGCGCTATGCACTTTATGTCAGCCAAAGCGGGCTCGGTCTGCCCGATCGCGACTATTATCTGAGCAAGAACCCGGCCATCGTTAAGGTACGCCACGCCTACCAGGCCTGGCTCGTCAAGATGATGACGCTCGCCGGCTTCAAAGACGCCAAGGTTCGGGCCCAGCACGTGTACCAGCTGGAGCTTGCGATCGCCAAGGTGAGCCGGCCCGCGGCCGCACGGCGTAACGTACTCAAAGACTATAATCCTATGACGGTGAGCCAGCTGGAAAAATTTGCTCCCGGCTTTCCGTGGAAATTCTGGCTTGCGGCGTCAGGGGTGAGTCCGCGCGGGCCCCATGGCCAGCGTATCATCATCGCCACCGACAAGTCGGCGATGCCCGCCCTCGCCAAGATCTTCGCCCACACTCCGGCATCAACCTGGGGTGACTATCTGACGGTGCATTACCTCCATGCCTTCGCCGGAGAACTGCCGCAGACTGTCGAGCACCTCAACTTCGCTTTTTATGGCACCGCTCTGGCTGGACAGAAGGTACAGCTTGCCCGGGCGACACGCGCTGTCCATCTGCTCGACCAGCAGATGGGATTTGCCCTCGGACGTCTCTATGTCGCCAAGTATTTTCCACCTGAAGCCAAGGCAAAAGCCGAAGAGCTCGTAGCCAATCTGCGCCAGACCTATGAGCAGGACATTCCAACCCTTACCTGGATGAGCGCCAAGACCAAAGCCAAGGCGCTTCAGAAGCTGAAACTGCTCAGCCCACATATCGGCTATCCGGACAAGTGGCCAAGTTACAGCGGGCTCATCATCAGTCCTCTCCAGCTTTTAGAAGATGTGCAGCGCGCCGGACAGTTTCGCTGGCGCCGGCGTACCAGCCATCTGGACGAGCCGGTCGACCGTTCGTCCTGGGACATGACCCCCTCGACGCTCAATGCCTACTATAATCCGCTGCTGAATGAGATCGTATTCCCGGCCGCAATCCTGCAACCGCCGTTCTTTGATCCCAATGCTGATGCTGCCGTCAATTATGGCGCCATCGGGGCGGTTATCGGCCATGAAATGAGTCATGGCTATGACGATCAGGGCTCACGTTTCGATGCCCACGGTGTCCTGCACAATTGGTGGACCAAGGCCGACCGGGTCGCTTTCGATGCCCGCACCAAAGCTCTCACGGACCAGTATGACAGCTATGAGCCAGTGCCGGGCATTCACATCAATGGCAAGCTCACGCTCGGTGAAAACATCGCCGACCTCGCCGGACTGACCATTGCTTATAAGGCCTATCATCTATCGCTGCATGACAAACCGGCCCCCATTCTCAACGGCTTTACCGGCGATCAGCGCTTCTTCCTTGCCTACGGCCAGGTCTGGCGTATGAAGATCACGCCCGACGCGCTGCGCGTGGAACTGCTGTCTGACCCGCACAGCCCGCCGGAATACCGGGTAATCGGAACAACCCGCAACCTTGATCCCTGGTATCGCGCCTTCAACATCAAGCCGGGCAGCAAATATTATCTTCCCCCGGACAAGCGCGTTCATCTGTGGTGAAGAAATTCCGCACGGCCGCCATACCCGATCTGATTTTGGCGGCCGCGCGGGCCAGGGGGCTTGCTGCCGACTAACTCCTTACACCGCAGGGCGCGCAAAGACGCGATGCGTCCTCACACCCTAGTCCGACGCAAGGCTGCGATAGAATCCCGTTTCGCCGGAAAGCCTTGAGAGTTTTGATGGCGGCCACCCGCTGCTGGATGTCATTTCTCCTTCAGCCTGATCCCTGCTCAACACTCATCTGGCAGGCGGTCCTCAGCCACAGAGTTTCTGTGACGCGTTCAAGGGCCAGGCACCAGGAGCTCACTTATCCGCCATGAAAACCCAGGTCAGGGCTTACTACCTGTCAGTCCAGGTACAGCTGATGTGCGCTCTCTCAGGAGCCGAGCTCCGACCGGGGCACCTCCGGCACCGAGAGGGTAAAAGTTGTACCACTCCCGACGACACTGGACACGGTCAGTGTCGCTCCCATCTGGTCAGCCAGTTGCTTTGAGATCGCAAGGCCAAGGCCAGTACCGCTATATTTGCGTGCAGTAGAGCTGTCACCTCTTTCAAACCTCTCGAACACCCGCTCGAGCTGGTCCTCGGAAATGCCAATACCGCTGTCGCACACTTTGAAAGTGAGACGGCCACTGACCAGCGCTATTTCAAGGCGGACATGGCCGTCTTCGGTAAACTTGATCGCATTGGCAACAAGATTGGTAAGGATCTGCTTGGTTGCCTGCTTCTCAAGGAACCACATTTGCGGTACATCAGGTTCGATCACGTGCTCGAGCTTAAGGCCCTTTTCCGTGGCCAGAACCCGGAACTGCCGGACAAGCCCCTCGACGAAATCCTTCAGGTCAACATCACTGCGCTCCAGCTTGAGGCGACCGGACTCAAGCCTGGAAAAATCCAGGACGTCATTGATCAGGGCGAGCAGGCTCTGGCTTGAATCATAAATCCGCTCAACATAATGGCGCTCGCGCGCACCAAGCTCACCGGTGGCCTTGAGGATGCCCGCAAAGCCAATAATGCTGGTCAGGGGAGTACGCAGCTCATGACTGACATTGGCAACAAAATCGCTCTTCACCCGCGCTGCCGCCACCGCCGTCGCCCTGGCTTCCTCGAGCTGTGCCCCTTTGACACGCAGTTCCATCTCGTCAACCACGATCTGGGCAATAACCGCGAGACGGCGCTGTTCGCGTTCACTCAATTCCCGCGGTCTCGTATCGCAGATGCACATGGCGCCAAGACGCAGACCCGAAGCAAGCCGCAAAGGCGCCCCCGCATAAAAGCGGATGTGAGGATCATCATTGACCAGAGGACTACTGGCAAAACGCGGATCACGCAGCGCATCCGGTACCACCATCACCGTATCGCCCTGGATGGTATGGT
>JAJZGY010000107.1 GCA_021804785.1 Pseudomonadota bacterium
CAAGGTCCGCAGCGTCAGCAGCTGCAAGTGCCACAGCCACAGCAAATTCAGCAACGCCAGCAGCAGCAAAATCAGCAGTGGCAGCAATTTCAGCAACGCCAGCAGCAAGGTCCGCAGCGTCAGCAGCTGCGAGTGCCGCAGCCACAGCAAATCCAGCAACTCCAGCAGCAGCAAAATCAGCGGCTGCAATTTCAGCAGCGCCAGCAGCAGCAAAATCTGCGGTGGCAACAATTTCAGCAACGCCAACAGCAGCAAAATCAGCAGCGGCAACAATTTCAGCAGCGCCAGCTGCAGCAAAATCAGCAGCGGCAGCAAATTCAGCAACGCCGCCAGCAGCCTCGGCGCTTCGATTGGAGCAAGTACCGGCCCGGCCAGCGCCCGCCAGATTGGCAAGCTCACCGCAACTTCGATGGCCAGGCCTGGATGCGTAACTATAACGCCGAAAGGCGGTATCGCTGGCAGTCTTACCGCCGTCCGTCCGGCTGGTATTATCGCCGTTGGGTGTTTGGCACGATCCTGCCGATGATGTTCTGGACGCAGCAGTACTGGATCACGGATTATTGGCAGTTCGGGCTGCCCAATGCGCCCTACGGATATGTCTGGGTGCGGTATGGGAACGACGCACTGCTCGTCAATGTGCAGACCGGCTACATCCTGCAGGTCCGATATGGGCTATTCTATTGACCGACGGAACGCTCATGTCTCGTCGCCTGCATAGGAGGAACGCTGACTGTGCTACGCCCGAGGGCTCTCCAGAGAGCTACAGAAAGCGAGCGTAAGCGGGCATGATCAGCATGAATTTTGAGGGCTTCAAGATCCGGTTTGGCGTCAGCGCAGTTCTATCGGGAATTTTGCACTGCGGTTGCAAGGATTAGGTCACGTCTGGCGTCTGGCCGTGTTGTATCGAAGCAGGTCTTGGGTTGGGACCTAGCGAGCCTCGACCGCGATGCGGAACTGGTCGCTGGGGAGGCAGGGGCAATACGCGCAGGCCTGGTTGCATTCTGGCCGTTTTCGATTTGCTGAGTTAGCTTATCAGGGCAATTGATCTTCGCAGGATCGGCGCATCCCCGGAGGTGGGCGCCGTGGTTTCGAAACAAGATGCTTAATTCGTTTTGCCTCGGTCGGTCCTGCATTGCGCCGATATGGTGGACGTGCCCCCAATTCAACGGGATTGAGGAATTCAAATGATTGCCACAGCGGTTTGGGCTGCGAGCGCATATAGCTAACCGTTCTCATTGACTGCGGCCAGGACAGTTTTTGTGTTCGATGCTCCAGTTTTGCGTCGTTGTGACGGGTGATCAAAGAGCCGACCGCTCCAGAGCGGTGTGCGCTTCAGCCTGTCCTATCCGGTATTTCGGCCGATCGGCCCGTCGTAAGCGATCATCACATGCCTCGCGCAGCCATGGCCTGGCATTAGCCGCGGTTGAGGCTGCCACCCTTGCCGAAGAGTGCGGGTTTACGGTTATCGATAACGCGGCGATTGACGCCCATCCAACTGATCTCTCCCGAAAACCGTCCATGTTCGATCTTGGGGCAGCGATCCATGATCACGGTAAAGCCTGCGGCCTCTGCGAGTGTTGCCGCCACTTCGCTGATGACACCAAGCTGCATCCAGATCACCTTGATGGCGAGCCGGTTTTTTTCGACAATGGCCTCCTGCACAATGCCCGGTGCGGCGTCGGCGCCGCGGAAGATGTCGACCATGTCGATGGGGCCGGGAACCTCGGCCAGGCTGGCATAAACCTTGCGGCCCAGGATTTCCTTGCCGGCGAGGGTGGGGTTGATGGGGTCGACGAGAAACCCTTTGTCGAGAAGGTATTTCATCGCGAAGTAGGAGGGACGCATTTCATTGCCACTGGCGCCGACCATGGCGATGGTTCTGGTCGAGCGCAGGATTGATTTGATCAGGTTGTCAGGATAGCTCGGCATCGCTTTCTCGTGTCGCAAACGGGGGCTAAGGGCTGTCCGGGGCGGGCATTATGCGGGCCAGTTCGGTGGCCGCTTTTCGAGAAAGGCGCAGATGCCTTCCTCAGCCTCGGTGGCAAGCATGTTCTTGGTCATGACCTGGGAGGCATAGGCATAGGCTTCGCTGAGCGGCAGTTCGAGCTGGCGATAGAAGGCTTCCTTGCCGGTCCGCACGGTGGCCCGGGGTTTGGCTGCAATCCGTTCGGCGAGTGCCATGGTTTCGGTGGTGAGGAGCTCCGGGGGAAGCACCTTGTTGACGAGGCCAAGGCCGAGGGCCTCTTCGGCAGAGACCATGTCCGCAGTCAAAAGCATGGCCATCGCGTGCTTGCGCGACAGATTGCGCGAGAGCGCGACCATCGGGGTCGAGCAGAACAGCCCAATATTGACCCCCGGCGTGGCAAAGCGGGCAGCGGAGGAGGCCACGGCAAGATCACAGCTCGCCACCAGCTGACAACCTGCCGCTGTGGCGATGCCCTGAACTTCGGCGATAACCGGGAGCGGGTGGTGGACGATTGCCATCATGAGTTCAGAACAGCTCTGGAAGATCCGGGCATATGCGGCGCGGCCCTTATCGCCATCGCTGCGCTTGGCCGCCATTTCTTTAAGGTCATGTCCAGAGGAAAAGGTGGGCCCGTCCGCGGCCAGTACGATGACGTGGAGGTCGGGGAGCTGCGCCGCGGTGGCAAGCTCCGTCTTGAGGGCTTCCATGAGCTCCAAGCTAAGTGCATTGCGCGCCGACGCCCGATTGAGGGTAAGACGCAGGACGGCACCATGACGGTCGCCTAGGACGAGGGGGGGCGAGGACATTGCGTTCACTCCTTGTGGCATTGCGCTGCTTTCTGGCGGCACCTGCAACCGCCGCCAGGCGCATCTGACAGACCTTCCGATCTGGCTAAAAGACTGAGGTGAAGGCGGTCTTTGCCATCCTTTTTGCGCCATTTGAGTGACGCAGGCAATGCGCAGCCGGAAGCCGGACCAACCACAAAGGGGGTATCGTTTGCTGCCCGTGGCCGGACTTGGTCGGGCGGTCCGCAGGCCCGTGCGGTCATCGCTTTGCAGCAGGGCTGTCACGGTTCATCGGCAACGGTAATATAATACCGCATTCAGAAAAGACCCATGTTCAAGGACTTTTTGGGCACTCTGCTTGACGAACAGGCAGCGCACGGCTATGTGAACGCCCTCACCGGAGAACAGTGCCATGAAAACCTACTCGGCCAAGCCGTCCGAGATCGAGAAAAAATGGGTCGTCATCGACGCCGAAGGTCTCGTCGTCGGCCGGCTCGCGAGCCTCGTTGCCAATCGTCTGCGGGGCAAGCACAAGCCCAGCTACACCCCCCACATGGATTGCGGTGACAATGTCATCGTGATCAATGCGGCCAAGGTGCTGCTGACCGGCAATAAGCTCAAAGACAAGGTGTACTATCATCACACCGGCTACATTGGTGGCATCAAGGAGCGTACTGCAGGCGCCATTATGGCCGGCAAGTTTCCTGAGCGCATCGTCGAAAAGGCGGTTGAGCGCATGGTCCCGCGCGGACCTTTGGGTCGCAAGCAGCTCGCCAATCTGCGCGTTTATGCTGGCGCCGAACATCCACATGAGGCGCAGAAGCCTGAGCCCGTGGACATTGCCTCGATGAATCCCAAGAACACAAACTATCGCAAAACGAAGGTGGCCTGATCATGGCTGATGAAGTGAAAAGCTTCAGTGATCTGAAATCGACGCTGATCAAGGCGCCAACGCCGGAAACACCGGCGGAAAAGGTTCAGTCGTCCCATCCCAATCGTGATGCATTCGGCCGTGCCTATGCCACGGGCAAGCGCAAGGATGCTGTCGCGCGGGTCTGGATCAAGCCGGGTCGTGGCGTCATCACCGTTAACGGCAAGGAAGAGAAGCTCTATTTTGCCCGTCCGGTGCTGCGCATGATCTTGCGCCAGCCGCTGATCGCGGCCAATCGCGATGGTCAGTTTGACGTGATTGTGAGCGTCAAGGGAGGCGGTCTTTCCGGCCAGGCCGGCGCGGTGCGCCATGGTATATCCAAAGCGCTGATCGCCTACGAGCCAGCCCTGCGCGCGGCCCTGAAGTCGGGAGGGTTCCTGACCCGCGACCCGCGTACGGTCGAACGCAAGAAATATGGGCGGCCCAAAGCCCGCCGCAGCTTCCAGTTCTCGAAGCGCTAATTCTGCATCTTCAATTTATACAATTAAAACAGTGACTTACAGAGATGTAGGTCACTGTTTTGCTATTCACCAATCCGTGACCAGGCCTTTCTGGAACCGCAGCTTCCAGTTAGCGTTTTGCACCAATCGTTCACCAAAACGCGGTGCCGCCCATCGGCCAGGGCTTTTACGAGAATGCCTATCGCCTCAAGGACGGGGCGATCGTCCTCTACACACGTCCTGGCCGGAACAAGCCAATCTGGCAGGCCTGCCTCAAGGTGCCGGGCGTCATTGGCTACATCATCAAGTCCCTCAAGACCCGCGACCTCAACCAGGCGCTCACGTCGGCCGAGGATCTTTTCCACGACCTTAAAGCCGAACAGAAGCTCGGCATCGACGTGCGTATTGCTGGGAACCTCAAGTTCAAAGATTTCTGGAAGCGCTTCTATGCAGTCCACGAGACTGGGCTGTCGGAACACCGCCAGCGGCTACATAAGGGGTTTGTCAATAAATATTTCATCCCGTACTTCGGCGAAGAGCGCATTTCCAACATGCCCGACGCCTTCGTTGAGCAGTACTGGGATTGGCGGATCAATTACCACAACCCAGAAAACTGGGAAGACGAGGGCGACATCCCTGTTAACGCGGTCCGCATTCCCGCCCAGAAGACGCTCGACATGGAAGCCGGGATGCTCCGGCAGATTTTTCGCTGGGGCAAGCGCGTCGGCTTTGTGAAGCGCGAGCCTTGGATCAAAGCTACCAAGGTCAAACGCACCAAAGGTGTCGAACGCCGTCCCACTTTCACCGAGGAGGAGTGGAAGCGCGTGTACAAAAACATGCGTGAGATGGCAGCAGAGAAGATCGTCACGACTGAAGGTAAGGATGGCGGCAGGCTACATCGCAGCGGGCCGCACGCGCTTCACCGGTTTCAGCGTGAGTTGCTCCGCAACTACCTCCTGTTCATGGCCAATAGCGGCTTGCGGCCGAATGAGGCCAGACAGCTCCGCTGGCAAGACGTGCGGATAGAGAAGGACAGCGAAGGCAAGCCAGCGCTCGTGGTGGAAGTTGCGCCGACCACCAAGACCGGTGCGCGAACGGTGGTCTGCCGGGAAGGTGCTCAGGTCTATGTCGAGCGGCTACGAAAGCTGTCCCACCACACCGAACCTGGCGATCTCGTGTTCGGCAATCGCGATGGTGAGCCGGTCGAAAGCTTCAACAAATCTTTTGAAACCATCCTGACGACGCTCGGGTTGCTCAACGATCGCTGGGGCAAGCGGCGGACGGTTTATCGCTTGCGGCACTTCTATTGCACCCAATGTCTGCTCACCGGCATCCCGGTTCACATCCTCGCCAAGAACATGGGGACATAGATTGCTTACATCGAAAAGCACTACAGCCATGTGCTGACGCTGATGCAGGCAAAGGAATTGCAGACGAAGAAGTTCAAAGCGCGCACGTAGTCTGGTTACGAATGAAAATGCGCACTGTCCCTTGGGGCATCGGACGACGCCCTGAAATGCCGCCATGAAGATGGCGGCTCTTAAGAAAAACTGCGCCGGCCTGAAGAGGCGGCCCATGAGCGTGGATGCCTATTTCGGGCCCTGTGAGGGACGCCCAAACGCAGACTTCGACCTCTTTGGCGCGAAGTTCCGAGGCCGTGCCCGACCTGCGAAATGGCAGCCTTCTTGGGTGAAGCTGGGGTAGACAGATACCGGTCTGCCCCATATAATATCAAAAGGTACTACCTTTGAATACCGAGGATCCGCCATGGCGACTTCGCTGAAACTTGACGAAAGGCTGAAGGATCGGGTGCAGAGTCTGGCCAACCTCAGGCGCCGATCTGCGCACTGGGTCATGCGTGAAGCGATCCAACAGTATGTCGACCGCGAGGAAAAGCGCGAATCCTTCAAACAGGATGCCTTGCGCGCTTGGACACAGTATCAGGCGACAGGACAGCACGTCACGCAGGAAGAAGCCGATGCCTGGCTCGCCAAGCTGGAGCGCGGCGAAGATGCGGACATGCCTAAGTGCAAAAGCTGATCTGGACGCCAGAAGCGCTCGCCGATGTGCAGCGGCTCTATCGCTTCCTGGCGCCGAAGAATGTCAGCGCCGCGCAGCGCGCCGTCCAAGCTATTCGTGCTGGAGTCAATATACTGGCAGAACAGCCACAGATTGGCCGGCCCATCGAAGACTTGGACCCGGAGTTCCGGGAATGGCTGATTGATTTCGGCAGCAGCGGCTATGTTGCGCTGTACCATTTTGATGGCGAGTCAGCTGTTATCCTTGCTGTCCGACACCAGAAAGAGTCCGGAAACTGAGGCGTGTGGATGACAAATTCAGCCTCGGCAAGTACATGTCGGT
>JAJZGY010000108.1 GCA_021804785.1 Pseudomonadota bacterium
GGCGACGAGTTTGGGATCGGCACCGATGCCCAGATCCCCGCAATAATTTGGATCGGTATTGTCGAAGCGGTCTTTGGCGCGGAACGAGGTCAGGACCGGCAGATCATGACGATGGGCAAAGGCGGCAGCATCCGCGATTGCCGCCTGCGTCCATCCTGGGCCACCGAGGAGCAGCAGCGGACGCTGCGCCGCCGCGAGCAGGGCATGCAGTTTCTGGATCTGTTCGGCATCGGTGTAGGCCAGAGTGGGCTTATAGGGGCGTGCGTCCTTGGCGCTGCAGGGACCAAGAAGCACGTCCTCGGGCAGCGACAACACCACCGGGCCGGGCCGCCCGCTGGTCGCGACATGGAAGGCGCGGGCGAGATATTCGGGGATGCGGTTCGGCTCGCGGATTTCCGCCGCCCATTTGGCCAGAGGTGTGAACATGGCCTTGAAATCCACCTCCTGAAAGGCTTCGCGGTCGAGCATCCCCTGCCCGGCCTGCCCAATGAGAAGGATCATGGGTGTCGAATCCTGGAAGGCGGTGTGTACGGCGATGGCCGCATTGGTTGCGCCAGGGCCACGGGTGACAAAGCAGAGGCCGGGCGAACCGGTGAGCTTGCCATAGGCTTCGGCCATGTTCGCCGCACCACCTTCCTGGCGGCAGGTGATGAGGCGGATGGAAGCGCGCGCGTCGTAGAGGGCGTCGAGCGCGGCGAGATAGGATTCTCCTGGCACGCAGAACACGTGGCTCGCACCGTGTTCGATCAAAGCTGCAATGAGCGCCTGCGCGCCGGTTCGATGTGTCTGCATCAGATATCCTTACGCATCGCGGAAAAGTCCAAGCCGGGCCGCCTGCTGCCACCGGGGCAATGTGCTGGCAGAAGGCGGGCGCTGCCGAATTAAAGTTTATAGGCCGAAGCAAGGCCTTGCGGTACCGCAAGCCGGTCTTTGGCCGAGAGGCTCCTGTCTGCGGGTTCCGTCGTGGGTCTTCTCATTTCTTGCAGCGTCCGTTCAGGCAAGACGCAGCTCGTGCCTCCTTGCGCGTCAGGCGTAGTGACGTCCGAAGCGGTTGGCCAGGAAATCGCTCAGCAGGGTCTCTTCCTGGCGGACAAAGCCCTGCTGTGGCACCTTGCCATGAACAAGAAGATCGGTCATGGCGCAGATCCCGGCGGCGGTGGTGATCTGGATTGCGCTCATCATGCGTCCACCAACCTCGGTGGCATAGATTTTCTTGGCATAGCTTTCCTGCGTCAGCCTGCCATCGCGCCAGCCGCTGACGGTGACAAAGACAAGGACAACATCCTGATAGGTGATCGGGATCGCCATCTCCAGCACGTCCTTGAAGAGACTGCGGCGCTGGCCAAGACGCAGGTCGCGGACCAGCATCTTGACGATCTCGCAATGCCCAGGATAGCGCACGGTTTTGTAGTTGAGGTTCTCGACCTTGCCCTCCAGGGTTTCGCACAAGGTGCCGAGGCCGCCCGAGGTGTTGAAGGCTTCGTACTCGATGCCATCGAGCGAGAACTCCTCGAGTTCCTCGAGCGCAGGGACTTCACCCTTAAGGCCGTCACGAATGGATTCGCACGGGTTGCAATATTCGTTGATGAGACCGTCGGTGGACCAGGTGAGATTGTATTTGAGCGCGTTGTGGGGGAACTGTGGCAGGGCACCCACCCGCATGCTGACGTCACGCAGACGATCGAACTTCTTGGCGAGGTCATATGCCACGATCGAGATGAAACCCGGGGCAAGACCGCATTGTGGAATGAATGCGGTCTTGGCGCCTTCCGCGAGGCTCTTGATCGCGCGGGTCGAAGTGACGTCTTCGGTGAGATCAAGATAATGGGCGCCGGCCTGTTTGGCGGCGGCGGCCACGCTTGGGGTGAGATCGAAGGGGGTGGCGGCGAGAACGATGTCGTGGCCTGCAACCACGCGTGCAAAGGCGGTGGTGTCGCTGACCGAGACCTCCTTGAGGGTGACGTTCCTGGCCGGCATACGTTCCAGACTGTGCGGATCCCGGTCGGCGACCGTGAGGCGGTATTCGCCGGTGGCGGTGAGAAACTCGGTGATGGCAATGCCGATTTTGCCTCCGCCGACAAGCAGCACATTCTTCATCGCGCCTCTCCATGAGCTGTGAACCACCACGCATGGGCCGCTTCGCGGCCGAAAAGGAGGCGGCAATCTGCCAGAGGCTCGGGTATTATCCGGCGAATCGCCGGAAAGGCCGTCGAAATGCGTGAGATCGACCAGCGCCTCATTGATCTCTTACGGGCCAATGCCCGCGAGCCAGTGGCGTCGCTTGCCCGCAAGCTCCGTCTGGCCCGCTCTACGGTGCAAGATCACATCGCCCGCCTGGAGCGTGAGGGCGTCATTACGGGCTATACGCTGAAGCTGGCGGAGGTGGCACAAGGGGCAGATCTGCGCGCGATCGTGATGATCAGTGCTGATCCCAAGCGCGCCGAGCGGGTGGTGGTGGAGCTCAAGAAAATTCCGAAGGTCCGCAGTCTTTCGGCCGTGGCGGGTCCCTTTGATCTCATCGCTGTGGTCGAAGCCCAGACGACTGCCGAGATGGATGCCAGTCTCGATGCGATCGGCAGGGCCAATGGCGTCGCCCGTACCGTAAGCTCGATCATCCTCAGCGAAAAATTTGCCCGCTGAGACGGCCGGCGAGGACCGGGCCCGGTCCGCGGCTGGACTGGCCGCATGGCTGAGGTGACACGACACAGACAGTGTTCTGCGCAGCTTGGTGCGCCTCAGGCCGTGCAGCGGAACAGGGGTTTGCCAAGCGCGGTGGTGTCGACCTCGATCCCCAGTCCAGGCGCCTTGGGTGCAGCTCCAAAGCCATCCTTGCTGCGCGGCTGATAGCCGGCGACGTGTTCGTTGGTCCAGTCATTCATGAACGACACGCTCAAAAGCGATCGCGGCTTTGTGGAGGCGGCGATGTGGGCCGATGCCGCCGAGACGATATCCCCACCCCAGGTATCCTCGATCGTCAGCTGTACGCCCAGCTCCTGTGCCAGATCCCGCAGCAACTTCGCCTTGGTCAAGCCGCCGACCTTCGATACTTTCAGATTGATGGCGCCGGCGCCGCCTTCCCGCACCGCACGGATCAAGGTGGCGACGTCGCTTACCACTTCATCATAGACCATGGGCAGAGCTGTGTGCCGACGCACTTCGATGCACTCTTCCATGGTGGGACAGGGTTGTTCGAAGTAGAAACGCGGAAGGCCTTCCATCGCCCGCGCCGCGATCAGGGCCTCGTTCAGCCGCCAGCCGCAATTGGCATCACCGATGATGAGGTCTTCCGGGCCCGTGCTGTCGACGACATGCCTGGCACGGCTGGCGTCCGTGACCGGATCGCCGCCGATCTTCAGCTGGAAGCGATGAATGCCTTCGGCCCGCCGTGCCAGCACATAGCTGGTCATCTCTTCGGGGGTTCCAAGGGGCACTGCAAAATACAGGGGAAACCGCTCCTGCCGGACGCCGCCCAGCATCTCGGCCACGCTGGCGCCCCAGGCTCTTCCGGTTAGATCCCAGCAGGCCACGTCAATTGGGCTTTTGGCGTAGGCGTGTCCCATCAGCACCGTGTCCATGGTGTCGTACACGCTCGCATGGTTCGTTGGGTCGAGGCCAAGGAGGGCGGGCGCGATGAGACGAAGTGCGGCGCGCGCGCCCTCGGCATGCTGGGGAAGATAGTTTGAGCCGAGCGGGCAGACCTCGCCCCAGCCTTCATAACCGGCGTCGCTGATGACGCGCACGAGCGTCGAGGGCAGGGTGGTGATGTCCCGTCCTCCCGACATGGTGTAGACCCCGTGCACATAGGAAAGCTCGAAATGGTAGATTTCGATGCCGGAAATTTTCATCAATGGTCTCTCGGTGGTTGGCGATTCAGTTAACCGATAATCCCGAGCTGACGCCAGATAGGATTAAGGCTGCCACCGTTCCTGGATCTGAAAGGGGCCCTCGACGCGGGTGATGGTCTGCGCCGTGCGCAGGGGTGGGCGGTGACATGGCAAGTGCGGGCCTCGAAGGCTATAGGCGTCCGTGATGAAAATATTTATCCCATCTGCATCCAAACAGCAGAAAAGCCGTGGGAAAAGCAGCTGAAACGGCAGGCTCAAGATACTGCGCCAACGAGGGCAGGAAGATCTGCGAGGGTGCTGATCTCGTGGTCGGGCCTTCCCGGAAGGCGTTCAGGACGCTGGCCATAGCGGTTGCACCACACCACACGCATGCCGAAGGCCGAGGCGGCATAGGCGTCCCAGGCATTCGATGATTGAAATGAAATCCTGGTTGCGGGCACGCTGAGCCGCTCTACTGCAAACTGATAGACGTGACGATGGGGCTTATAGGTACCGATCTCTTCAACCGACAGTACCGCATCCAGGAGATCGCCAATACCGGCATTGTCCACTGCCGCTTCCAGCATCGCTGGGGAGCCGTTGGACAGGATCGCGGTCTTAAGCCCCGCCGTCTTGATCTGGTGCAGCGTCTCGCGCACTTCTGGAAAGGCATCGAGAGTGAGATAAAGGTCCATCAGGCGCTTGCGTAGCTTGGTATCGCCGATACCGAGCGTATCAAGCGTAAAGTCAAGCGCATCGCCAGTGACCTCCCAGAAGCCGACATGACGCTGCTGTAAGGCTCTCAGCCAGGTATATTCCAGCTGCTTGCGGCGCCACAGATTGTTGAGCGGCTCGAGCTTTTCGCCCAGAACATCACCGCAGCGTGCGGCTGCCGAGGCGTAGTCGAAGAGTGTTCCATAGGCATCAAAGACACACGCTTGAATGCCTTCAAGAGGCTTTGCGTTCATCCTAACAGACCCCGATCCTTCCTTTGAGCCATTCCCACTTTGGGCAAAACTCTCGTCTGTCCATCCTGACTGCAGGCTCTACCGCCGGAAAATTGGCCTTTTCTGGCAACCGCGCGCGCGGAAAGGTCCGACCACGCAACCGCGATCGTCTGAAGGGGAACAGCGTGAGCGATGTGACTGCGCTTGGCCAGCTCAAGACCTCGTGCCCCGCGCGGGAGGCTCCCTGCCGAAAGTCTCACGCGAAACGGCGAAGCCTTTTCAGGCTTGGTCCCTGCTTCGCGTGCAACCTCGGTGCGACTTTTGGCGATGACACCATGGCCCAGGCTAGCAGGGACATGCCTGCTGTCATTGAGCTTACGCAAACAGATCATGCAAAGCAGCTGGGTTTTGTCGCGCTGAGCCCCAATTCCTGTCCGTACTGAGGGATCTTGTACCGTCGGCACACCGCCGCCGCCCTCAATGGGCCGGCCGGGCTTCCGTAAAGTCAGACCTTGCTTGATCATGTCAGCCAAAGAATGGGAAAGAAAACCTTCAGGATAGAGCTGGACCTCATCCGTGCCGGAAAACGTTGAACGGGTAGGCTGGAGCGAGGGCAGGACTGAAGAGCAGACGGGTCCGCGATGCCAGAGCCATTGGGCGCCATTTTGCGGGGCGCAAGATGCACCGCGGCCACCGCTGCCAGTGCGCCGGCGCCCAATATGCCCAGAGCATCAGTGGTGATCGAAATAATGGACGAGGTTGTTACGACGGCGAATTCCAATCCGATCACTGTGCGGGCATGCGGGCTCTTCAGGTTGGACTTGGGCGCAAGTCTGAAAAGTCCCCCATGCGTCCGGTCCTGTGCAGCATCCTGTGCGCCTGTGTCGAGAAAGCTTGTGACGGGCAGTAAAGGCTGTACATGCGCGTGGCTGGGCTGCGCAAAAATTCCGATGCCAAAGCTCGCCAAAGTCGAGCTCAATCGCAACGCCTGTGCCGTGAATGTCTCACGTGGCTGGTGCGGGTCGCCAAGTCGCGCGTCCAGGCTGTTGGCGTCCAAGATGTCCTCCACCTGCAGTCTGGCGAAGTCGGCATGAACGGGGCGAAAGCCCGGTCATATTCTGGGGGGTCTTGCAGGACCACGCGTGATGCGATCATGGCAGATCCAAACTATCAGACCGACGGGTTTGGAACAACACGAACGCCACATTTGCGTAATCGTGCGCTGCAGTGCAGCGGCGATGTCTTCCGCATGAAATCTCCTCAATTCCCGAACGTGGCGATGCGAAAACCTATCCCAAAGTAGCGTGAAATCCCGCACTACAACCCTCCATAGCGATTGCCATTCTTCCGAGGATTACAAGGAAGACGAGGGCTGAAGATCGCTTTGCCTCTGCGCGATCGCTGCCAAGGCAACAAGAGAGTCGGACGTGAGGCACCCATCATCATCCCCTCTGGCGCCGAGGATGCGCACGGCGCTGTTGATGCCACACCACTTTGGCACATGGTCTCCAGGGCCAGTGGTCGGGCACAGACGATGCTGTCCGATACCATTGCTGTGGGGATGTTGGTTCACCGGCCTGACGAGGCCGTACTGGGAAGCTTCAGTCCCGGGAGAACGAGCCGGTTGAGTGGACTT
>JAJZGY010000109.1 GCA_021804785.1 Pseudomonadota bacterium
GCTGATCTTGATCTCAAGGCTGAGTGGTGACTGGCGATACGCTGTCGCCGCCATTACCGCGTGGGCCATAGCTGCATCGATCCAGCCGGTGACAAAGCCGCCCTGGACGATACCTCCCGAGTGGCACATGGCCGGGGTGGCGAGGTACTCCACGGCGGCAAAATTTGGCCGTGAGGGCTCGCGCACCCGCACAAAGCCCAGAGATTCGTTCAGGTTCTGGACCACGACTTTGTTCCTCGTGCTGGGTGCATATGGGGGCGATGGCTGCCGCGGTTGGGCGTTCGGAGGCTCAGACGCTCAGACGCCTAATCCATTCCGGCAAGGCAAAGGCGCCGGCGTGGACCTCGCCGTTGTAGTAATCGGTTTTGAGCTTGGCGCGCTTGAAGGCGGCACGGGCGCGCTTGAGGCCAGCCGGTGTGCCGAGCCTGGCGCCCTTGCCCGCCCATGTAAGGGCCATGAAGCCGCCGATATAGCTCGGCACAACCGTGAGATAGAGTCCGCTTTGGGGAAAGAAACGTTTGAGGTCAGCCAGGGCCTCGCGCACCTCGTCGGGCTGGTAGAACGGAACCCCGGTCTGAAAGGTGGCGAAGCCACCGGGCTTCAGCGCCCTTTTGATGCGGTCATAGAAGGTTTCTCCGAACAGCGCCTTGCCTGGACCAATGGGATCCGGCCGATCGCCAACGATCAGGTCGAACCGGCTCTTGGCCTGCGGGCGGCCCAGATATTCGAAGGCGTCGGCGATCTCCACCGTGAGCCTTGGATCGGCAAAGGCGCTGGCGTTGATGGCAGCAAAGTGCTTGCGGCAGAGCTCGACCACCCGTGCGTCAATATCGACCAGGACCACTTCCTTAACGCGTTTGTGCTTCAGAGCTTCCTCGGCGATCGACAGGTCCCCGCCACCGACGATCATCACGCTGCGAGCCGCACCATGCTCGAAGAGAGGCAGATGCGTCAGCATCTCGGCATAATAGGCCTCGTCGCGGGAGGTGATCTGGACCACATCATCGAGTGTCATGACGCGGCCATTGGCGACACTGTCGAAGATCTTAATGCGCTGATACTTGCTCTTTTCCTCGACGAGCGGTTGGCCCGCCAGCTCAATAACCTGGGCATAACCACGGTGAAGCTTTTCCTTGAAGCTCGGCGCCATCGCAGGCTCCCCTCTATGCGGCGGAGTTGGAATGAGGCGGCTTGTAAGGCGCTGGCCGAACGGTGTCCACCGTGGCGGGAGGCCCGCGGCTCTCGGATTGTGACAGTTAGCGTCAAAAAAAAATCGCTCGGGGGGAAATTCATCCTTGCGTGGGGGGGGCGGGTGTCTATATTCCGCGTTATCCCAGCGATGGGACAAAGCGGCGTCCGGAAGCGTTCCTTCCGCGCGCCGCTTTCTTCTTAGCGGTGTCCCGGTGACCGTTTGGAAGCGGAGATGGGCACCACAGGTGTCAACACTCTGAGGAGGTAGGTGCCAGGATGGCTCGACTCGGACTCGGTGTGGCGGCGATCAATGGAGCCCGGCCTGAGAAGGTGCGCGCTCCGGCGAGGACCGTCCCGGTTCCTATTCCCCCTGGGGATGAGGACCGCAAGGATCACTTCATCACGCGTAACGGACTGACCTATGCGGGAAGTCACCTGATTATCGATTTGTGGGACGCGGAAGGTCTCGACGACCGCAACCGCATTGAAAAAGCGTTGATCGATGCCGTAGACAAGGCTGGAGCAACGCTTCTGCACATCCATCTGCATACATTCTCGGGCGGCGGCGGCATCTCCGGCGTTGCCGTACTCGCCGAGAGCCATATCAGCGTCCATACTTGGCCCGAAAAGGGCTACGCCGCCTTTGACGTGTTCATGTGCGGCGATGCGGATCCCAGGCAGGCCCTTGGCGTATTCAAGGCAGCCTTCAATCCGGGTCGGCTCGTTATTGGCGAACACAAACGCGGTGTTCTTTAATCCGCCACATCCTAAAAGCCTGCGCTAAAGGGGCGGAAGCGGCACCAAGCCGGTTCCGCCCCTTTCGTCTTCGCCGCTGGCATGCACCAAGCAACCTTCAGAGCTCACCCACCCGTGCCGGGTGATCACGGCGATGTCATGGAACCCAGGGCCGCGACAGAGCGGAACCTCTGAAGGAGGCGGGCCGGGCTGTTGACCCGGAAAGCCGCCCAAGGTGATCAGCGGCCAAAGGCTGCTGCAGACCCTTCAGCCTTTGAACTGATCCGGGCCCAAAGAGGCGCGGAAGGCGTCTCCCTCGCTCCGGCGGCGATCCGGCCGTCCAGTGGCGTCAACCGAGCAGCTTGCCCGTCACTTCATAGAGATTCGAGGAGATGCCTTCGAGGCCAAGGATCTTCTGCAATTCGCTGCGCATGCGCTGCTGGCGCGTGCTGTCGTAACGGCGCCAGGTCTCAAACGCACCCGCCATGCGCGCGGCGACCTGCGGGTTCACCGGATCGAGCTGTCGCACGACTTCACCAATCAGCTCATATCCTGCACCGCTTGCATCATGAAAGCGCAGATGATTGGCGCTGAAGGCGCCCACGAGGGCGCGGACTCGGTTGGGATTCTTAAGGTCGAAGGCAGGGTCTTGCATCAACCGTCTGACATCAGCGGTTGCCTGGGGCAGCGGCGATTGCGCCTGTACCGTTAACCATTTGTCGAGCACGAGAGGATTGGTTGCAAAACGATCGCGGAAGTCTGCGAGCGCGCGCGGACGCAAGGGCGAATCCATGCGACAGAGCGCTGTCAGGCCGGCCATCATGTCTGTCATGTTGGTGGCGCCTTGGTAATGCTGATGGGCGCGTTCCGCAGCTGCCGCGTCATCCGCGGCGGTTAGATAACGAAGGAGCATGTTACGCAGGGCGCGCCGTCCTGCGGAGGCGGCATCGGGAGAAAAGGCGCTGTGTGCGGACAGCGCGTCATAGAGGGCTGTCAGCTTGGTTACGTGATGGCGTGCGATGGCGCGAATGAGCGCAGTGCGCGCGGTATGCAGGGCTTCCGGATCGGCCGGATGCATTAGCTGGGCGAGCTCGGCTTCACCCGGCAGCATCAGCATGAGCGCGCTCAGGGCCAGATCCTTGTGCGCCTCGGCCAGCACGGCTCCAGCCACGTCGAGATAGGTCGAATCCGGCTGCGGCTCACGGCCGGATTGCGCCAACTGGGCCATTGCGAGCATGACGTCGCAGGCCAGAGCGTGCCCAGCTTCCCAGCGATTGAAATCGTCCGGGTCATGGGCCATCAGCACCGCCCGCTGCTGGCGGCTCAGGCTGGTGTGCACATGCACGGGTGCGGAAAAGCCGCGCCCCAGGGATAATAATGGCGGTTCAGCGATGTCGGTGAAGACAAAACTCTGTTCAAAGCCGGAGAGCTCAACGACCCTTTCGAGGGGACCGCGGGCATTTTCTCCTTCCAGCGCAAGGGGGAGGGCCGCTCCCGACGTGGCGCCAACAAGGCCAAGGCGCAGTGGAATGAGCATGGCTTGCTTGTTTGGCTGACCAGGCGTCGGCGGCAGCCTCTGCTTGAGGGTGAGAGTATAGCGCCGGGCTGCAGCGTCATAAGTGCCCTCGGCGTCGATAGCAGGTGTGCCGGATTGCCGATACCACAGACGGAATTGGGACAGGTCCCGTCCGCTGGCATCTTCAAAGCAGCGTACCCAGTCTTCGACCGTCGCGGCCTGTCCGTCATGACGATCGAAATAAAGATCGGTCGCCTTGCGGTAGATTTGAGGTCCCACGAGCGTCTTCAGCATGCCGATAACTTCGGCGCCTTTTTCGTAGACCGTGGCGGTGTAGAAATTGTCGATGGCGATGTAACTTTGCGGCTGTACCGGATGGGCCAGGGGACCTGCGTCTTCCTGGAATTGTCTCGCCCGCAACAACTGGACATCGCCAATGCGTTTGACACCGGCAGAGCGCATATCTGCGGAGAAGCTTTGATCGCGAAAGACCGTCAGACCTTCCTTGAGGGAGAGCTGAAACCAGTCTCGGCAGGTGATCCTGTTTCCGGTCCAGTTGTGGAAATATTCGTGGGCGACGACGCTTTCGATGCGTTCGTAATCAGCATCGGTGGCGGTCTGTGGGCTGGCCAGAAGCAACTTGTCATTAAAGATATTGAGGCCCTTGTTTTCCATGGCGCCCATATTGAAGGCGGAAACGGCAACGATCATGAAGATGTCCAGATCGTATTCGCGACCATAGGCCTCTTCATCCCACTTCATGGCGCGCTTGAGTGCATCCATGGCGTAGTAAACCTGGTCCTCATTACCGTGCTCGACATAGATGAAGAGTTTGACGGTGCGTCCGGACATCGTAACGAAATGATCTTCGACCACCCCCAGATCCCCGGCGACAAGAGCAAAAAGATAGCTCGGCTTGGGAAAGGGATCGTACCAGACCACAAAATGGCGCCCACCCGAAAGCTCTCCGTGCTCGATCCGGTTGCCGTTCGAGAGCAGCACTGGAAGCTGGTCCTTGGGGGCTTCAATCCGCGTCGTAAACACAGTGAGATTGTCGGGACGGTCGAGAAAATAGGTGATGCGGCGAAAACCTTCCGGCTCGCACTGGGTACAAAAGATGCCCCGTGCCAGATAAAGGCCTTCAAGGGCAGTATTGGACTGTGGTGAGATCTCGGTCTGGATCTCGAGCGAAAAGCGATCGGGAACCTCGGCGATAACGAGCGTTTTGTCCTCGTCCTCGAGCCTATAGGTGCCGGCCGCAAGCGGCCTGCCGTCCAGTGCCAGGCCAACAAGTTTAAGTCCGTCTCCCTGTAATAGCAGTGGCGCCGATGCCGGACCGATACGTTCAAGCTCCAGGCGGGCGGTCACGTGTGTTCGGGCCGGGTCGAGAACAAATTTCAGTTCAATCCGCGGAACGCGAAAATCCGGTGCGCGATAATCCGAAAGCCGTATCTCCCGCGGTTGCTCGGTACGCATGGAACCCTCAGAGGTGATGGGATTGCCGTCTGGTCTTAGACCCATAGCTCATCACGGCGCAAACGAGGTCTTCAGGAGAACCCTCCTCCATTGCTGCCCCGGTCATGGCACAATCGTGCTGGCATCTGCGCCCCCGATGGGCTGTGCGGCGGCAACTCCGTGCCAGGCTGGCGCTGCCGCAAGCGGGTGACCGGAGGCGGGTCGCTCGCCGCCCTCAGCGCGGCGCCCCTTTGGTTTCTGGTTCACGCTGGCACGCGGGGCGCGTGGGCGGCCCTCGGGGCGGCGAACAGTAGAATCCCAGAAAAACTATGCGCCAATGCCTTTCCGACCTGCGCCCCATGGCCGGGCTCAAGCCCGGCGGGCGCGTTCGCTTTAGGCTGTGGTTGGCCCGCATTCCTGCCTGACAGCATTTCGGATGCTCGGGCTTGGCGGCTGCATTGTGGCCACGATCCAGGCCGGCACAACGGTGTCTAGTGCGACGTGAAGTTCCATGCTGGCTGGAAATGACACTGGGGATGCGCTGCTTGGGCCCTTCCCTTCTGCGAGTTGAGAGACCAGGCTCACTGCGCGGCCTGCCGCTGGTGCGAACCTGCCGTTACTGCCCCATTGCGCTGTTCGCACGCCTGTCTATCGTAGCTGTCAAACAAAACGGGATGGAAGGCATGAACTTCGACTTTTCCGACGACCAGAAGCTTTTGCGTGAACAGGCGCGACGTTTCCTGACCGAACGCTGTCCGCCCAAGGCAGTGCGGGCGGTTCTGGAGGGCGACGCCAGTCATGATCGAGCGCTGTGGTCCGCAATCGCTGAAATGGGGTGGCTTGGCACAAGCATTCCTGAAGAATTTGGCGGGCTCGGCCTTGGCTATCTGGAACTTTGTGTCATTGCCGAGGAACTCGGACGGGTGCTGGCACCGGTGCCGTTCGCGTCCAGCGTCTATCTCTTTGCCGAGGGGCTGCTGCGTGCGGGCTCGCGTGACCAGAAATCCAAGCTGTTGCCCAAGATAGTTGATGGCAGCGTGATCGGCTGCTTCGCCCGCAGCGAGGGTGCCGGCCCTCTGACGGCCAAATCCGTGCGCACCAGCTTCAAGGGTGGGCGTCTGAGCGGCGTCAAGCGAGCGGTGAGTGATGGGATGGCTGCAGATCACGCGATTGTGCTGGCGCGGGCGAGCGAGGACGCCGGAGAACGTGCCCTGTGCCTGGCCCTTGTCGATCTCAACGGCGCCGGGGTAAGCCGCCACGCTGAACAGTCCATCGATCCCTCGCGTAAGCACGCGCAGATCACCTTTGACAATGTTCAGGCCGAAGCCGTCGGGCAGGTCGGCGAAGGCTGGGCGGTCACTCGGGCGGTGCTTGACCGCGCCGCCATATTGACAGCGTTTGAACAGGTGGGCGGTGCGGACATGTGCCTTGCTATGGCTAAGGCCTACGCCATGGAACGCTATG
>JAJZGY010000110.1 GCA_021804785.1 Pseudomonadota bacterium
ATCAAACATGCGCACGGTGACCTTGCCAGCCCAACTGGCGACAAATCCCGAACCTGATACTATTGTGGTAACGCACGGAGTTTATACTCGTAAAATAGTCTTATGAGCGAGAGGGACGGTGGGGGTGCCGGGGGCCTCGGAGCTTACCTGAAGGATAGACGCAGCAAGCTCGATCCCGCCGCGTTGGGGTTTGGGGTCGCGCGACGCCGCACCCCGGGCCTGCGGCGCGAGGAAGTGGCGCAGCGCGCCAATATCAGTCCGACCTGGTACACCTGGCTTGAACAGGTACGGGGTGGAGCGCCGTCGGCGGAGGTTCTCGACCGTATCGCGCGGGCCCTCATGCTGACTGAGGTCGAGCGCGAGCATCTCTTTCTGCTTGGCCTCGGGCGGCCGCCGGAGGCCCGTTTCCACAAGAGTGAGAGCGTCACGCCCCGCCTGCAGCGCGTACTCAACGCGCATGGCATGGCAATGTTGCTCTTCGATTTGCTTACTGCGGAGGAAGAAGCAGATCGGGAGAATGTCTTCGACATTGCGCTTCTCTCTGAGCGGCTTGCTGCCGTACTCCACTGGGCGAGGGATGAAGAGGAGCTGGCTGGGCTTCCGGTGGGGCTTTTCGGCGCAAGCACAGGGGCAGCGGCGGGCTTAATGGTCGCTGCGCGACCGGATGCGGGCATATTTGCGGTCATCTCGGGCGGGGGGACGGCCGGATCTGGCAGGAGAAAGGTTAAGCCGGATCGCCGTACCGGTACTACTTATAGTTGGAGGCAGAGATCCGGCTATTCTCGAACTCAATGAGGACGCACTTGTCTTTCTTAAGGGGCCGAAGCGGTTGAAGGTAATACCGGGGGTCTTTGAGGAGCCCGGAGCGTTGGAGGACCTCGCCGCAGGCGCTATACGCTGGTTCGAAGACTATTCTCCGGTGAGGACAGTCGGTTCGATCTGAAAGGTTCCGATGATGTTTCGTGATCGACACGAGGCCGGGCAAATGCTGGGTCGAGCGCTTGTGAAGTACAAGGCCGACAATCCGGTGGTTTACGCGCTGCCACGCGGTGGAGTGGAGGTTGCGGTAGATGTGGCATTGGCTTTAGAGGCGCCGCTTGAACTTCTTCTCGTGCGCAAAGTAGGTCTGCCATGGCAAGCGGAACTCGCCATGGGCGCGGTGATAGACGGGGGAAAGCCAATTATTTTCCGAAATGAGGAGGTGTTGGCGAGGGTAAGGATTTCACCTGAGGCATTCAACGATGCCTGTGCACGAGAGCTTGCCGAAATTGAGCGCCGCCGTCGGCGTTATATGGGAGGCCGGGTGGCGCTCGATCCCGGGAAGCGCGTTGTCATAGTCGTGGATGACGGCATAGCAACAGGGGCCACCATGAAGGTTGCGCTGATGGCCCTTCGCAGTCGGCAGCCGAAGTCGATGATCCTCGCGGTTCCGGTGGCAGCGCGGCAATCATTGGAGGCCTTCCGCAAGGAGGTTGATGCAGTGATCTGCTTGGAGACGCCGGACGATCTGATCGCCATAGGTTACCACTATCAGGACTTTCGTCAGCTCGATGATGATGATGTCATTCGCCTCCTGGCGCAGGCACGCAGCCAGCGTCCCTCATAGGCATGGATGCCCCAGGCCAAGACGAAGATCTAGGCCCATACGCGGCAGCCATGGTACCAGACAAGGCGCACGGTCCGGCTATGCGATGAAAATGGGACGATTAGCGCCTCCAGAAGGCGCTTGTCGTCGCAGCTGGGGGCACAGTTGTTGAATTTCCAAACCCGAGTAAAGTCCCAAGGCAACTGGCGGCCGCGTGTCGATAGAGTTCCGCGGCTGGTGTGGCCTTTGGGGGATCCTGGTCGGCGTTGGGGCGCAGATCTGCGGCGCCGCCAGCGACGGCGTAGGGCTGAGCCGCAATACGCCGGATTGGGGAACAGGCGGTGGGCATTCTATGCACGAAGTATGGATCTTGGGAGCAAACGGACGCTGTGGTCGGGCCATCACACATCATCTCGCGGGCGCCAAGCTGTCGCCGGTACTGGTCGGCCGTGATGGTATGGGCCTACGCAATCTGGCGGCAGCAGTGGGCGACGATGCCCGTGTGGTGACGGTCGCAACAATCAAGGATGTCATCGGCGAAATTGCCCGCAACGCACCAAAGGTGGTGATTAATACCATCGGACCGTTTGGTGACAGCGCGTTACCAATGGCACAGGCCTGTCCTGCGGGTACGCATTACGTCGATTTGTCCAACGAAATTTCGTCTATCCTCGCCCTTCTTGAGCTGGATGCAGAGGCGAGAGTTGCTGACCGTACGATCGTAACGGGAGCCGGGTTTGGCGTGTTCGCTGCGGAAAGCGTGGTGATGGCACTGTGTAAGGATCTCCCGGCAGCATGGCGTATTCGTGTCACGACGGTGCCAATGATGCCTGCTGCATCCTATCGGATCGGCTCGGCCATGGCTGGAAGCATTCTTTCCAGCCTTGCACTGGGAGGGCTGCAATACGCAGACTCGCAGTTAGCTCATGTGCCCGCCTTTGGCGCCATGGAGGTGCTGGCCGTGCCCGATGGAGCGCGGATCGAGACCTTTGCTGTTCCCAGTGGCGAGCTCGTCGCAGCGCAGCGTGCAGGCCGGGCCGACTTTGTCGTTGCGGCCTCAAGTCTTGCACCAAGCTCCCCCTTGTGGCGCCATATGTTGCCGATGGCAGCAAGGCTTTGGCAGTTTCGTGTCTTTCGCAATTTCGCCTGTCGCCTTCTGGCCGATGTGGAGCTCAAATCTGGCGCTCCGATTGGCACGAATTCCTGGGCCCATGCTCGAGTGGAATGGCCATCGGGCACGATACGTCAGGGCTGGTTGCGGACCGGGGAGATCATGACCTTCACGGCGTCTGTCGCAGCCGACATTGCGCTGCGCCTCGCGCGCGACGAAGGGCGACCTGGAGCATATACGCCCGGGGCGCTGTTTGGACCCGACCTCGCCATCCGTGCGGGAGGAGAGTTTCAGCTCGACCACGAAATCACCTGAGGGACGGCCCGGCACTGCATCGGGATCGCGGCAAAGTTGGTCGCCTCACTGCAGATCCGTGACAGGGGATCGTAAGCAGCAGCCAGTCGCCGTGATGCGGAACGCTGCAGCGCGCGTGCCGGCTTGACCAAGCGGCATGGACGCAGCCACTACGATGGACGAAAGCGATGATCCGTGCTCAGGTCTTGGCCAGGTGGTGCGCATTGCTGGGTGCGGTGCGATGATGGGAACAGCGATGTTGGTGAAGGCCATTTTATTTGATTGCGACGGCGTGCTCGTGGACAGTGAGGTCCTCTCACTGAAGATTGAATTGTCGGCTCTGTCCGAAATCGGCCTCGACTATACACCGGATAGCTTCATCGACCGGTATATGGGAATGAGTGGTGACGATTTGCATCGCGCTCTTGATGAGGATTGTCGACAGCGCTTGGGCCATACTTTGCCTGCGGGGTTTCGCGAAGCCTGTCACGCACGCTATCGCACTGCGCTGAGTGAGGGTGAACTCAAAATTGTTCCGGGAGCCGCTGCCGCGATACGCAGAATAGGCCAGCGCAAGGCCGTAGCCAGTTCGAGCGGCACTGAAGGACTGAAGCTGAAGTTGACCCTCACTGGTCTTTGGGACGCGTTCGCACCGCATGTTTATTCCGCCGACGTCGTCAGACGGGGCAAGCCTGCCCCGGACTTGTTTCTTCATGTCGCCGAAACACTAGACGTCGCTCCTGAACACTGTCTGGTCATTGAAGACAGTGTCAACGGAATATGTGCGGCACGTGCGGCTGGCATGCGGGTGTGGGGATTTCTGGGTGGCGGGCATATGGGGGAGAGCAGAGGAGACTATCTGAAGCAGGCGGGCGCGGACCGGCTGCTCTCAGATTGGTCACACGCAACCCATGTGCTCACGTCTCTAAGTTTGGCGGTGTGACGGCACGTGCCAAATGCACCTGCCGTCATCACCTTCAAGTTTGCTGCTGCGGAGCGGTGATCGGCTCCACCCCGCTGTTCTTGATCAACTGGTTTAGCTGAGGCAGCTGCTGGGTCAGCACCTCGTTCAGCTTTGCCAGCTCCGAGTCTACGAGGCCAGCCAACTCCTTATACACAGCGTAATCCTGCTCTGTTGGCCGCGCGAAAGTGTAATCCACTTCTGCAGCCAGAGTTGCCAGTCTGTTGTTGAGGCGAACCGGATAATTGAGCGGGTCTTCATCGGAATGCGATTTCGTCTGAATGAGAGCAGCCTCGATCTGGTCAAGTTGGTGGAGGATCGATTTTGCATTTTTGCTGATTTCAGGGTTGCTGTTTTCATGCTTGAGACGATCAACATAACGCTGAATCTCGGACCGCACCGCGCGCAGCTTCAGGATCGAACGGTCGGTGAGGTCGAGCTTCCTGTGAATTTGCATCGCCAGTGCCAGTTGTGCTTGCAAATCGGACGGCGTCGCCTCGTTCCTGGGATCCTCACGAACGACGAATGTTTGCGTTTGCCTTGCGCTGCCAACGGAAAGCGTCACGCGATAGGTTCCCGGCACGATCTTGGGCCCTTGCATGGAGCCTTCCCAGATGACTGCTCCAGGGACTTTGGTTGCTTTGGGATAGTGCATCTGCCAGACGAAACGGTTCATCCCGGCGTCGGTACGCACAACATATGATTGCTTGGGCTCCTTTGGTCCGTAGAAGTCTTTGTTTGTCTTGAGGGGCTTTCCCGCGGCGTCGGTCAGGTTCGAGAAGGAGGCAATTTTTTCGCCGCTCTGTGTTGAGAATGTCAGAGATACCTTCTCGCCAGCGGCTGGCTTGTCTTTGAGGTCGTAGTAGACCACGACGCCATTTGGCGGATTTTGTCCCATCCCATGCTTGACAGCATGCGGCGCGTCCCAGCCATAGGTCAGGTAAGCGGCCTCGGGGTGGAAGAGATAGGAACTAGCCCTGACAACTTTGGCCGAAAGCTCGCGCAAAGGCTGGAGATCATCGAGAATCCAGAACGAGCGGCCATGTGTGGCAAGGACCAACTGATCGGCCTTGGGCTGAATGACCATGTCACGAACCGGAACGTGGGGCAGGTTGTTCTGTAATGACTGCCAGTCACGGCCGCCATCAAAGGAGACGTAGACACCATCAAGGGTACCGGCGAACAATAGGTTGGGATCGCGCATGTCCTGACGTACGACAAAACTTGACTGATTGTCCGGCAGCCCGTGGGTAATTTTTTTCCAGTGGGCGCCGTAGTCATGGGTCTCATATATGTAAGGTCTGAAATCATCCTGACGGTAGCGGCGTGCGGCGATGAACGCGGTTCCGGGATCGAAATGGGACGGATCAATGGTGCCGATGGTGGCAAAGGGCGGAAGCCCTGACGGCGTTACATTGATCCAGGTGTGACCGCCATCCTTGGAGACATGCACCAGACCGTCATCGGATCCGGCCCACAACACGCCCTGACGCACTGGTGATTCAGCCAGTGCAAAGACGGTATCGTAATATTCTACGGAGGTATTGTCCTGGGTCAGCGGACCACCCGATGAAGCCTGCTTGGACTTGTCGTTGCGTGTGAGATCAGGACTGATCCGCGTCCAGCTTCTGCCACCATCGCTACTGCGCAGAACGTACTGTGCGCCAACGTAGATGTCGTGTGGCTTATATTGGGAAATCAGGATGGGATAGGTCCACTGGAACCGGTATTTCAGGTTTGCTGCGGCATGGCCCATCGGATCATCTGGCCAGACATCAACCTCTTGGTGCTGGCCGGTACGGCGATTGTATTTCGACAAGGCACCGTCATACCCGCCCGCATAAGTAATCCAGGGTTTGCCAGGAACTGGCACGACAAAGCCGCTTTCACCACCCATCAGGTGACGAATGTCACCGCTGGTGATGCCGGCCCCGGCGCTGCGGCTTGGAATTTCGATGGTGCCGCGATCCTGCTGCGAAGCATAGACATGGTAGGGAAACTGGTCGTCGACGGCCACATGATAGAATTGCGCGGTCGGCTGATTGTCCTGTGGGCTGAATGTCTTGCCGCCGTTGAGGCTGACCGATGCGCCACCGTCATTGCCATCGATCATGATCTTGGGATTGTTGGGGTCAATCCAAAGGACGTGAACGTCGCCATGGGGCGGATGAAGCGGCGTGAAGCTCTGGCCGCCGTCGGTGGATTTGAAGATGCCGCCAACCTCTGGTGCATAGACCGTGTTGACGCTTTTGGGGTCAGCATAGATGTGCGAAAAGTACCAGGCGCGCTGTGTGAGCTCAGATTTATGGAAGACGCGCGTCCAGGTGGCACCGCCATCATTGGAACGAAACACGCCGCCGGCCTTGGCCTCGATAATGGCATAAA
>JAJZGY010000111.1 GCA_021804785.1 Pseudomonadota bacterium
CAGATAGGCAATCAGTGAAAACGCGGTGGCGGCAATCATCACTGGAACGATGGCAAGACCATCCAGACCGTCGGTGAGATTGACAGCGTTGGAGGCGCCAACAATGACGAAGCCGCCAAAAACGAGAAAGCCCCAGCCCAGGAAGATCAGCACATTCTTGAAAAAGGGGACGGCAATGGTGCCAGAAAGCGACGGATCCTCGAGATGCATGGCGCCATAGGAGGCGGCGATGGCGACGAGACATTGCACAATGAGCTTGGTACGCCCGCTGATCCCGGCGCTCGAGCGCTTGGTGACCTTCTTGTAGTCATCGATGAAGCCCAGCGCGCCAAAACTCGTCGTTACTCCGAGCACGATCCACACATAGGGATTGGAAAGATCCGCCCACAGGAGCGTGGCGAGGATGGCTGGCACAAGAATCAGCAGTCCGCCCATCGTGGGCGTCCCCTGCTTCTCGATGAGATGGCGCTGCGGACCGTCACTGCGGATGGGCTGGCCCTTGCCCTGGCGTACGCGCAGCCACGATATCGTGCGCGGCCCAAGCACGAAGGCCAGAATCAACGCCGTGAGAACCGCACCAAACGAACGAAAGGTGATGTAGCGAAAAACGTTCAGTGCGCTGAATTCCAACGACAATGTAGCCAGATAATAAAACATTCCCCTACCCTGATGCTGCGGTCAGTGCGTCGAGGATGACCGCCATCTTGCTCCCCAGAGAGCCCTTGATCAGAACCATGTCGCCCGGTGCCAGCGCCGCCACCAGCTGCGGCGCCAGCTCCTGCGAGGAACGCCCATAGCCGCCACGGCGTGCCTCTGGCAGCGCCTGCCACAGTGCCCGCATCGCCTCACCGCAGGCAAATACGAGGTCAATGCCCTGCGCAGCGATGTCATCGGCCAGGGCTCGGTGATAATGGGGCGCACTTTCCCCCATCTCGAGCATATCGCCTAAAACAGCGATCCGCCGTCCGCTGACCCTTGCCCGCCCCAGCATCGTCAGTGCCGCACGCATTGAGGCCGGATTGGCATTGTAACTTTCATCGATCAGTTCGATCTCGCCCTCTTTCAGCCGCAGCACGCGCCGGGCGCCGCGACCCTTGAGGGCAGTAAAGCTGCTGAGCGAAGCGGCCGCATTGAGCACATCCCCACCCAGCTGTGCAATGCAAAGCAGTGCCGCCACCGCATTAGTAGCGATGTGCTCTCCCTTGGCACCAAGCCGCAGGCGTACCGGTTGGCCGGCAATGTCGGCCACGATCTGCTGGCCATCATTCGCGTCAGAGGTCTCAAGCAGGCGGGCGTCAACACCATCGTGGCGACCAAAGCTGAGCACACGGGTCACTCCGGCTCGACGCGCCCGCTCGACCAGGCGCGGATAAAGCGGGTTGTCGGCCGGCAGGATGGCGCAGCCGCCGGGCACCAGCGCCTCGAAAATCTCGGCCTTGGCGTCTGCTATTCCCTCCAGAGTTCCGAAAAACTCGATATGGGCGGGAGCGATCGTGGTGATCAGTGCCACGTGGGGACGGACCAGACGCACCAGGCTGCGGATCTCGTTGAAGTGGTTCATGCCGATTTCGATCACCGCATATTCGCTGTCGCGCGGCATCTGCGCGAGGGTCAGCGGCACACCCCAATGATTGTTGTAGGAGGCGGCGGACGCATGAACCCGGCCCAGCGCCGAGCAGGCCAGACGCAGCATCTCCTTGGTTGTGGTTTTGCCGGCGCTGCCGGTGACAGCAACGACCTGTCCGAGCAGGCGTGCCCGCGCGGCATCGCCAAGATCCTCCAGCGCACGCAAGGTATGGCCGACCTCAAGGAGAGGGCCTGCGCTCATGCCCTTGCGCGAGACCAGCGCCGCTGACGCCCCGGCAGCAAGGGCCGAGCCGACAAAGTCATGGCCGTCACGGGCATCGCCGGTGAGAGCGACGAAGAGGTCACCTGGCTTCAGGCTGCGCGTGTCGATGGAGACACCGGTCGCGGAAAAAGCTGCGCTCGCCTTTCCCAGACAGGCCCGCTGCGCCTCTGCCCAATGCCACAGCGCGCTCATGTCGCCTCCGTGACGACAGCATGGCCGCCGGCTTCCGCTGCGCTTGTACGCGCCACCACGTGATCACTGAAGGGGCGAACCTCTTTTCCCACAATCTGTCCGCTCTCATGGCCCTTGCCGGCAATGATGAGGACATCGTCCGGCTGAAGCTGGACAATGGCCGCAGCAATGGCCTCTGCGCGATCGCCGATCTCAAGGGCTGCAGGACAGCCTTCGCGCACCTCTTTGCGTATCCTTGCTGGATCCTCGCTGCGCGGATTGTCGTCGGTGACGATTACCACCTCAGCAAGACGGGCGGCCACAGCTCCCATCACGCTGCGCTTGCCACGGTCACGATCACCGCCACAGCCAAAGACGACGATGATCCTGCCCGCAACATGGGGACGCATAGCGCGCAGCACATTTTCGAGCGCATCAGGGGTATGCGCGTAATCGACAAAGATCGGCGCGCCATTTTGGGCAATCGCTACCTTCTCGAGCCGTCCTGGGGCACCGCGAAGTTCCGCGAGGGTGGTAAACACCGCCTCTTCGTTTTCGCCCAGTCCTATGGCAAGGCCGGCCGCGACCAACGCATTTGCCGCCTGAAAGTCGCCGACAAGCGGTAGCCTTACTGAAACCTGCCGACCCATCACTTTGAGACGAAGACTTTGCCCCCAGGGCATGCTCTGCGCCTCGCAGATCTGGATTTCGTTGTTGCCGCCGCTGCCGATGCTGATGATCCGCAGGTTCTGTGCCTGGGCTTCGGCCCGCACGATCTCGGCATAGGGCACATCGGCAAAGATGACAGCCGGCGCCGAAGGCGGCGTCAGGTCGCGGAAGAGCCGGCATTTGGCGGCGAGGTAATGGGCAAAGTCCGGGTGATAATCGAGATGGTCGCGACTGATATTGGTGAAGGCGGCGGCAGCAAGGCGCACGCCATCAAGCCGATACTGGTCGAGGCCGTGACTGGAAGCCTCCAGCGCCAGATGCTGCACACCCTTGCCGGCAAGTTCGGCGAGCAGACCATGCAATTCGACCGGATCAGGCGTGGTATGGGCCAGATTTTGCACGCCAAAGGAACTGACAAGACCGATAGTACCAAGGCTCGCAGCCTTGTAGCCCTGACGCTGCCAGATCTGGCGCAAGAAGACGCTGACCGAGGTCTTGCCATTGGTACCGGTGACCGCCGCAATCACCTCCGGCTGGGCGCGGTAGAAATCCGCGGCGAGTTCGGCCAAACGACGCCGCGGCTGCTCGTCGGCGATAAAGCGCACGCCCAAGGCTTCCACCATGGGAGCAAGCGCCGGCACACCCAGAACTGTGGTCGCGCCGCGCGCCACGGCATCGGCGATGAAGCGGGCACCATCGGTCTGCGCGCCATTCAAGGCGGCAAAAAGATAGCCGGGTTTGACCAGGCGGCTGTCACTCGTCAAGCCGCTGAGCGCTGTACCTGGCACCATGGCGCTTTCTGCTCTCATCATCGCGCTGCTTGTGACGCCGGAATATGTTGCCATTATGGATTTCCCTGGGCGTCTTTCGCCGCAGTCTCAACGCCGTCGGTGGCCGGTGGCAGTTGGGGAACAAGCCCGAGCAATGGCGCAATCCGGGCGATGATGCGTCCGGCCATCGGAACCGCCGTGAAATCCGAGAGGATCAGCCCAAAAGTCTTTTTGGTACCATGGGGCTGGTCCAACAGAACAAAGAGCAAGTAGCGCGGGTGGTCGATCGGAAAGATGCCGCAGAAGGAGGTCCGAAGCGGACCGTGCAGATAGCGCCCGTCGGGCCCCGCAACCTGCGCCGATCCGGTTTTGCCGCCGACATCATAGCCCGGAATGTTGGCCGTTTTTCCGGTCCCATTGACCACGACATTGCGCAGGAGTGAGCGCATTTCCAGGCTGACCGAGCGCGGAATGAGCTGTTTTCCACGCGCGTCCTGAGGATGACGCAGGAAGGTGATGTTGAGCGCCCGCCCGCCATTGACGACTTCTGCCGCGGCATGAGCATAGGACAGGGGCGTGATCGAGATCCCCTGGCCAAAGCCGATGGTGGCGGTCTCGATCTGCCCCCAGTCACTGGGATAGAGCGGCCGGGCGGTCTCGGGGAGTTGCGACTTGACCGGGCTCAAGAGCCCCAGCTTGGCCAGAAATGCCTTTTGCTTAACGGCACCGGAGCGCAGCACGATCTGCGAGGTGCCGACATTGGAGGACTGGGCGAGGATGTCGCGCGCGGTCATCACCGGGGGCATGGGATCCGCATCGTGGATGTAGAAACGCCCGACCTTGAGGGCCTTGGGGATGGGAAAGGTGGTATCGGGGGTGATGGTGTGTTCAGAAAGTGCCATCGCGAAGGAAAAAATCTTGAACACCGATCCCAGTTCGTAATCGCTGTCCGCCATGCGGTCGCGATAGGGATTGGCGCCGTAATTGGGTACCCCCGGCGCACTGTCGGGCAGATTGACGAGGGCAAGAACTTCCCCGGTGTCAACGTTGATGACGATGCCGCCGGCAGCACGGGCGGTGAATTCCTCGCGCGCGGCTTCGATCTCCTGGGCGAGGGCGTATTGCACCCGCATGTCGAGTGAGAGACGTACCCCGTCCTTGCCGGGAAGGCCCCCTTCCAACATCTTGTTCAACCCAAGTTCCAGTCCGGAAATGCCGCGGCCATTGCCATCAGTGTGGCCGAGGACGATCTGGGCAGTGCCGCCCTGGGGATAATAGCGCTTGTAGGACGGCTGAAATTCGAGCCCTGGCAATCCCAGAGACATGACGCGGGCCTGCGCATCTGGAGAAATCTGGCGTTCGACCAGAACGTAACGATGATGACTGGCAAAGATGCGGGTCAGGCGTTGAACCCCGGCTCCGGTTTCCTTGGCCAATTCGCGTACGGCGCGCCGCTTGTGGACGAGAAAGTGTGGCTGGGCATAAAGGTCATGAACCGGAAGGTCACGGGCGAGCAACTCACCATGGCGGTCGAGCAGATCGGCGCGGGTGGTGATGGGCGGGGCAACCCCTCGGTGGCGCACATAGCCACCCGAAAGAACCATGATGTCAAAGAGGCGAAAGCCGATCACGGCAAATGCCGTCACACAGATCAGCGCGGCAATGGCGATACGTCGTTGAATGATTGTGGGCCGCGCTGACACATCCATAGCCACATCAGTTCCGCATGCGCACCGAGGCGAGGCGGAAGTTCGAATTTGCAGTTGCGCTGTTCTCGCGGGCACTGGCCGTACGCAGTTTGGCGCCGCCCGGTCCCTCGCCGCCATCGCGCTTCGGCAGCATGGTCAAGGAGGAAAGTTCAACCGTCGGCTTGTTGGTCAGCCCCAGATAGGCCTGCGCCAGCCTTTGGATCCGCGACGGATCGGCGACCCGTGCCCATTCGGCCTGCAACACCGTCATCTCGTTCTGTTCTTGGGCAATCTGATGATTGACGTGATGCAGCTCGTCTTTGGCGACACGCGTCCTTTCGGCGACATGATATAGACTGAGGCAGACCATGCCGCTGAGAGCAACAAAGGCAAAGTTAACAACCGTCAGCACGGTTCCACGACTGAAGGACCTAGCCAAGACGTTCTCCTGCGCGAAGGCGTGCGGAACGCGCACGCGGATTGAGGGAGATTTCATGGGCGCCAGGCACCACCGGGCGGCGGGTCAGCGCACGGAATGAGGCCGCAGGCCGGGTGCGCTCCGGCAAATGCCGCGAACTTTGCGGCTCAGCGCCACTGGCGGCACTGAAGAAGCGTTTGACAATGCGGTCTTCCAGCGAATGAAAGGCAACAACCGCAAGCCGACCACCGGCGCGCAGCACGGTCTCCGCGGCAGCCAGACCGCGCTCCAACTCGCCCAGTTCGTCATTGACGTAGATGCGTAACGCCTGAAAGGTTCTGGTGGCTGGATGAATGGGCTGACTGGCAGCCTTGGACCCGTAGGCCCGAAACACAATCTGGGCGAGTTCAGAGGTGCGCGCGATCGGACGGGCCGCGACAATGGCATGGGCGATACGCCGCGAATGCCGCTCCTCGCCATACTGGAAAATGATGTCGGCAAGTTCCTTTTCGTCGGTGTCGTTGACGACATCGGCGGCACTGAGCCCTTCACGGCTCATGCGCATGTCGAGTGGACCATCATCGCGGAAGGAGAAACCGCGCTGTGGCTCATCCAGCTGAAACGAGGACACCCCAATATCGAGGACCACGCCATCAACCGGCCCTGCTGCAACCTTGTCCAGCAGCGTCTCCATCTGCGAAAAACGGCCTTCGATCAGCGTCAGCCGCCCGCCA
>JAJZGY010000041.1 GCA_021804785.1 Pseudomonadota bacterium
GGAGACGGCGCCAAGGGCCAGATGGGCGTCAAGAACATCGTCAGCTATCTCAACCGCAACCGCATCTTCACCCGCGACGGCGGCCGTTGGGGCATCGGCCAGGTTCACCGCATCCTGACCCGCCGCACCTACATGGGCGAGCATGAGTTCAACAAGCGGTCCAAATCCAAGGCGTTGAAGCCGGTCAGCGAGATCGTGGTCGTGCCGGTGCCGCCGATCATCGACCGCGAGACTTTCGACACGATGCAGAAGCTGCTGAAGGCCCGGCACCCCGCGGTGACGCCCTCCGCCGTCGTCAGCGGCCCGACCCTCCTTACCGGCCTCATTCATTGCGCCAAGTGCGGCGGAGCCATGACCATCCGCACCGGCAATGGCGTGCCATTTGCCTCCGCCAATGCGCTCTTCAATCTCTCCAGACTCTCGGTGTGGTGGCTGCGGCTCGGCATCGAGATCGAGCGTATCCGGCCCGGCCATCCCCAGCAGAATGGTCGTCACGAGCGCATGCACCTGACACTGAAAAAGGAAGCCACTCGGCCGCCTGGCATGAACAGCCTTCAGCAGCAGGCAAAGTTCGATGACTTCAAGCAGGAGTTCAATACCGAGCGACCCCACGAAGCCCTGGCCATGAAATGCCCGGCTGAGGTCTACACCCCTTCAACCCGACCCTGTCAGGGGCTGCCGGACCTCAAATACCCCTTCCATGACCGGGACATTTTGGTCACCGCCTGCGGTCGGATCTGCCTGCACCGCAAGAAAATCAACTTCTCAACGGTCTTCGCCGGCCAAACCGTCGGCATCAAGGAGGTCGACGACGGTATTTGGCTCGTCTCCTTCATGCAGTACGATCTCGGATACTTCGACTTGGAGCAGAAAACCTTGCAACCCCTCGACAACCCGTTCGGCCCGAGGTTGTAACCTATCTATCCGGTACGATCTGTGACCTATGTCTTCGGTCCGTACACAACTGGGTTCTGGTGGATGGGGTGGGATTCGAACCCACGGTGGCGTCGCCGCCACGCCGGTTTTCAAGACCGGTGCCTTCAACCACTCGGCCACCCATCCAAGGAAGCCCCAATTACTGTCCGACGCCGGCTGACGCAAGGAGGGGGGCGAATTGACCAGGAGCCGCCACGATCGTTCACGGAGGCGGAGCATGCCCGCCACGGTCTGAGCCCTGCCTGCGATCTTTCCAAGTCGGACACGAGAACAGATGGGGGACCAAGGCCCTCCATCGGTCTGTGAAACGGCGCCTCAATCTTGGATCGCCCGGCCGCGTAGCCATCGGCCCAGAGACCCTTTAGCGTGGGCGCATCTCGTTCAAGTCTTGGAAGTGCTAGTTCTGCCCGGATGTCATTTATTATGGCGAGGTGAGGGCTATTATGGCGGGGTGAGGGTGCCCTGTGGAGGTTGAGTGAGCGAGGGCGTTTAAGGTAGCGTTCGAATCACCTTCGTCGAAGAGGGGCTTAGCTTTGCTTCGCCATATACGAACTGTCCTCAGCGTGTGCGCGCTGGCGGCCCTCACGGCCGCTTGTGCCACGCAGGCGCCTGAAGGAGCGCCCCGGCTGCGTATTCCGGCTTCTGCCGGGGTGTACAAGATCGGCCGCCCCTATGAGATCGACGGAACCTGGTACTACCCGCGGGCACAACCGCACTATGATAAAACCGGGATAGCCTCCTGGTACGGGCCCACCTTTTACGGCAAACGCACGGCGGATGGCGAACTTTTCAATCCCGATGCGTTGGCAGCGGCCCATCGTACGCTGCCATTGCCGGTCAACGTCCGGGTTACGGATCTGGAAAACGGGCGTTCGTTGGTGGTCCGGGTCAATGACCGCGGCCCCTTTGTGAAGGGCCGCATCATTGACGTGACCCCTGAGGTAGCCAAGCTGCTCGGCTTTTACAGGAAAGGAACAGCCCGGGTGCGAGTCACCTATATCGGGCCGGCTCCTCTCAATCCTTCCGCTCCGGCGACCAACCAGAGCCCAGCGCAAATCGCCTCGGCTTTGCCAGCTGTCCCTACTGGCTCCGTCTCGGTTGCACCACTACCCGGCGCACCGGCCACTTCGGTTGCAGGCACAGCCACCAATCAGGTTGCGGTGAACACCTTGCCCACCGTCGTGCTGCCGTCTGATGACCAAGTGACAGGGGTGGTCACCAAGGTTCCTGTCCCGGCGGTTACTCATATTTATGTTCAAGCCGGTGCCTTCATCAACTACTCGAACGCGGTACGATTGCAGAAGCGGCTGCGGGCAGCCGGTCATCTCAAAATTTCTTCAATCGACATAAGGGGTAGGCGATTCTATAGGGTGCGTCTGGGCCCATACGATCGGGTTTCGCAGGCTGATGCTGCCCTTGACCGTCTTACCAGGGCCGGTAGCAGCGATGCGGCAATCGTCGTCGATCGGTAATGTGAGGTTCACGGCTTTTGCGCGTTCAAGGAGTATGCTCATGCCAGGGTTTCGCCGCGCCGGCGCTATATCTTACATCCTGACGATTGGTCTGATGTTGGCTGCATGCTTTGCGCCACCGGCTTCGGCCCAGATGGCGACCAACGCGATGCACGCGGTATTGATGGATGCGCAGACGGGCCAAGTGCTGTGGAACAAGGACGGCGATCAGTCATTCCCACCGGCTTCGATGTCCAAGCTGATGACCCTGGACATCCTCTTTAGTGAACTCAAGGATGGTCGGGTGAAGCTGTCGAGCACCTTTCCGGTATCGTCAACGGCCTGGCAGACAGGTGGCTCCAAGATGTTTGTCCGGGTAGGCACCGAGATCCCCGTGCGTGACCTGATCAAGGGCATCATCATCGATTCCGGAAATGATGCCTGCGTGGTTGTGGCCCAGGCCCTCGGCGGTACCATCGATGGCTTCGTCAAGATGATGAACCGCCGGGCCAGGGAACTAGGTCTTAAGAATTCTCACTTCGTCAACCCGGATGGGCTACCTGAGCCTCCAGGCCAGCTGATGAGTGCGCATGACCTTGCGATCCTCGCCCGCGATATCATTACTCAATATCCGCAATACTATCATTTTTTCAGTGAACGCAGTTTCACCTGGAGTGGAATAACCCAGGCAAATCGCAATACCGCGCTTCAGTATTTTCCGGGCGCTGATGGTCTCAAGACGGGCTATACGCATGCCTCCGGCTACGGCATCATCACCTCGGCGGTCCGCAATGGACAGCGCTTTATCCTGGTTCTCGGTGGTCTGCGCTATCCTGATCTTAGCAAATATCCCCCGCGCAAGAAGGACTGGCTGATCGAGCAGCGTCGTGGCGAGGAAGCCGCCCGTGTGCTCACTCTCGCATTCCGCAACTTTCGTTCCTACTCTCTGTTCCACGCGGGACAGCAGGTAGGAAATGCCCATGTCTGGGCAGGTAACGAACCCACTGTGCCGCTGATCGTCAAAGAACCGGTGACGGCGATCATGCAGGTCCACAGCCACCGCCATATGGTGATGGCGA
Source organism: Pseudomonadota bacterium (assembly GCA_021804785.1). Lineage (GTDB taxonomy): Bacteria > Pseudomonadota > Alphaproteobacteria > Micropepsales > Micropepsaceae > Rhizomicrobium. Next base: position 3,467 of record JAJZGY010000041.1, read on the forward strand.
TAGACTATGTCGGTCCGCTCAAGGCTCCGGTTTTGGAGGGGGCTGTGGTGGCCCATCTGAATCTGAGCGCACCTGGCTGGCCGGGTATGTCGGTCCCCCTCTATGCAGGCCGCACGGTTTCGGAGACGGGGCTGTTTGGCCGTATGGCCATGGCAATGCGCGAGTTGCTGGGGCTGTCGCCCGAGCCGGCGCATTGATGTCGATGAAGAGCAGAAGCGAAAAGCAATTCGGACGCCTGATCACGCTGGAAGGTGGAGAGGGGGCAGGAAAGTCCACCCAGGCCCGCCGTCTGGCCGCGGCGCTGAAAGACAGGGGGCACGACGTTATCCTGACCCGGGAGCCGGGTGGGTCACCTGGCGCCGAAGATGTTCGCAAACTTCTCGTCGAAGGAAAGCCCGGGCGCTGGAGTGCCCTGTCTGAGACGCTTCTCCTATATGCCGCCAGAGTTGACCACATTGAGCGAACCATCGGCCCGGCACTGTCTGTCGGAAACTGGGTAATCTGTGATCGCTTTACCGATTCCACCTACGCTTACCAGGGAGTGGCGCGCGGCCTTGCCCGGGAAACCATCAGGCGCATAGAGGCGGTTTCGCTGGGTGACTTCAAACCTCATCTGACGCTCATACTGGATCTGCCACCGCAAGACGGTCTGTCGCGAGCCATGGCCCGGGATGTTGTCGCTTCCCGCTTTGAGCAGTTTGATCTCGCGTTTCACGACAAACTGCGGCAGGCATTTCTTGATCTGGCCAGGCGTGCGCCGGATCGTTGTGCCGTGATCGATGCAGTTGGCAGCGAGGACGAGGTTGCGCAGCGCATCTGGACGACGGTGGCATCCCGGCTGAAGGTGGAGTGATGGCGCGGGCGGACAAGGACGAAGACCCCGAATTTGATCGCATACCTGGTCTGGCTCATCCGCGGGAAACCTTTGAGCTGATCGGACAGGACGACGTCTTGCGTATTGCAGCGACGGCGATACGTGGCGGCCGCCCACCGCAGGGGCTCCTGCTGTGCGGTCCGCCAGGAAGCGGCAAGGCGACCTTGGCTTATCGTATCGCCCGCTACCTTCTCAAATATGACGCTACAGATGCGGGGCCTGCGGATCTTGCCGTACCACCCAGCGATCCGGTGTCGCTGAAGGTCTTGAGCCGGGCACATCCTGGCCTCCTGGTCCTGACGCGAGGTCTTAATCCGGAAAGTGGCAAGCCGATGACCGTGCTGTCGGTGAACGAGATCCGTAAGCTCGCCAGCTTCTTTGGTCTTACGTCGGGGGCTGGAGGCTGGCGGGTGGCCATCATCGACACCGCCGATGAGATGAATGATCAAGCGGCAAACGCTCTTTTGAAGGCGCTCGAGGAGCCGCCGGCGCGGTCTATCCTCCTGCTCTTGTCTCATGCGCCGGGCAGGTTGTTGCCCACCATACGGTCCCGGTGCCAGCTGCTTCGCATGCAGTCTTTGCCTGCGTCCTTGCTCGCACAGGAATTGGCTGTGCGGCAACCACACCTGTCGGACGCGGACCGTGATGCCGTAGTTCAGCTCAGCGCGGGTGCGCTGGGTCTGGCGTTGATGCTGACGCAGGGTGATGGGTTGGTCATCGCGAAGGAGGCGCAGCGCTTAATTGACAGCGCAGACAATCCTGATCTGCTCGAGCTGTTTGCGCTTGCCGATCGGATTGGTCGGATGAAGGGTGGTCTTGCAGCACTGGGCGAGGATCTCGTGTTAAATCTGAGTTCCCGGATCTCCGCCCGCGCACGTGCCGGGGCAGGTAACGCGCTCAATCCCTGGGTGGAAGCCTGGGAGAAACTGCGTCATGCGTTTGAACGAAGCACGGCATTGCATCTGGAGCCGCGCCAGACAATTCTTTCGGCTGCTACGTTTTTGAGCGAGGCCGCCCGAAGCGGAAATCTCTGATGCTTGTTGACAGTCACTGTCATCTGGACTTTCCGGAGTTCGCCACTGAGCTTGATGCGGTGGTGGCGCGCGCGGAAGCTCGTGGTGTCAGTACTATGGTCAGTATCGGCACGACGCTGGCGCGCTTTGCCAATGTCGCCGCGGTCGCACAGCGATTTCCCCAGGTTTGGTGCTCAGTGGGAATTCATCCGCATGAGGCGGACGCAGAGCCGTTGACGAGTGCCATGCCGCTGACCGAGCGCGCAGCCCAACCTAAGGTGATCGGAATCGGCGAGACAGGTCTGGATTATTACTATGGCCATGCTCCGCGGCAGGCACAGATCCAGAATTTCCGCTGGCACATCGCCGCTGCGCGCGAACTCGATTTGCCTCTGATCGTTCACACCCGCGATGCCGACAGCGAGACTCTGGAAATTCTTGGAGAGGAAATGGCCAAGGGAGCTTTTACCGGCCTTATTCACTGCTTTACCGGAAGTGATGCGCTGCGGGATGGGGCGCTCGCGCTGGGCTTTTACATTTCCGTCTCGGGTATCGCCACCTTCAAGAACGCCACCGCGCTGCGCGATACGTTGCGCGAGGTTCCGCTCGATCGGCTCTTGGTGGAAACGGATGCGCCGTACCTTGCTCCTATGCCACATCGGGGCAAGACCAATGAACCGGCCTTTGTTGCGGACACTGCAAAATTGCTGGCTGAACTCAAACATGTCTCTGAGCCGGAACTCGCTGCCGCGACCACAGATAATTTCTTTCGTCTCTTCAGGCGTGCCCAGAGGCCATCGTGAGCGCGATGCTTGAAGTAACAATTCTGGGATGCGGCTCATCAGGGGGTGTACCGCGGCTTGGTGGTCCGGATGGGGCTGGTGACTGGGGTTCCTGCGACCCCTCGGAGCCCAAAAACCGTCGCCGTCGTTGTTCTGCACTGCTGCGCCGGCGCAGTGATGCGGGAGTGACGCAGGTCCTGATCGATACCGCGCCGGACATGCGCGAGCAGCTGCTAGAGGCTCAGGTCGGGTTTCTGGACGGAGTTGTGATCAGCCATGACCATGCTGATCAGTTACACGGCATTGATGACCTCCGCGCCCTGGTTCTAACGCAACGCCGACGCATCGATCTTTACGCTGATGCCATCAATTTTGCGGGAATCATGCGGCGCTTTGGTTATATTTTTGAACGCCCTCCGGGCAGTGACTATCCGCCCATTCTCAACGGCCATGTGCTGCCAGAGCCCTTCAGCCAGTTTGAGATCAACGGCGCAGGAGGTTCGATTCCGATCCTTCCCTTCGAACAGGAACACGGCAAGGTAAGGTCTTTGGGCTTTCGCTGTGGCGACTTTGCCTACTCCCCGGACGTCAGCGCCTTGTCTGACGAGAGCTTTTCCTGTCTTGATGGTCTTGATTGCTGGGTAGTTGACGCCTTGCGTTACACCCATCATCCGACCCACGCCAATGTGGAAACCGCGCTCAAATGGATTGCGCGCGTCAAGCCGAGGCGGGCGGTGCTGACGAACCTGCACCTTGACCTGGATTATCACCGGCTCAAAAGCGAATTGCCGCCTGGCGTGGAGCCTGCCTATGACGGCATGAGCCTTCACATCCCGCTGTGAATCGGATCACGTGAGAGCTGAACGCCAAAGCGCCTGACGGGGTGGCATCGGGAAGCTGTCTGCAGGGCAATAAACAGGCGGCGCCATCAGCGCCGCCCAAGTCCCAGTCTGCAGTCTCGTTCAGCTGCCGCGGCGGCGACCCTTGGTAACCGGAGCCGACCGGCCAAGACCGATCTTCTTGGCAAATTCCGAACGCTGCGCAGCGTAATTGGGCGCGACCATCGGATAATCTGCCGGCAGGCCCCATTTGGCCCGGTATTCATCAGGGGTCATGTTGTAGCGGGAGCGCAAATAGCGCTTCAGCATTTTCAGCTTCTTGCCGTCTTCAAGGCATACGATGTATTCGGCATTGACCGACTTCTTGACTGGTATTGCCGGCTTTTGCGCAGTCTGGACTTCAGCCGGTATACCTGACGTCAGCCCTCCTAATGTCGCATGAATGCTCTTGATCATGCCCGGAACTTCCGAGACCGGGATCGGGTTGTTGCTAACATAGGCGGCCACGATGTCGCTGGCTAATTTGAGCAGATCATCGGCTTTCGAATGGTGATTGTCGTTCAGACTGGTCATTTATTGGCCCCTGGGCGGTTGTCGGAGAAAAAATCCGGTGCAACCTGCATTGGTCAGATAGGTATAGAAAGCAATATAGCGTACAGGCTACAAGTCAACCGAAGAAACACTTTAATATCAAAAATTGCCAATCCTGTTACCGCCTGGGTTACCTGAGTTCTTCATTTGTCATTCTAACAACCCCACGATGTGCCTAAATCGTATAAGCAGAGTTCTTGGCATTGCTCCCCCTATACTCAAAAATCGACATAGCATCCTATGGTTGTGTGTTTAGCGCATAAGAGATTACGGGCGGGTTGAACCTCGGGCGGTGTGAAGCTTTGCGGCCCTAGATTTGGTGCGCGGGAGCAGCTACACACCCGTTCCATAGAGGTTGCTGGGGGGGGCAGCGTTGGCCCCGCGCCGTACAGCCCCGATAAAGCCAAGAGGCGTGATGATGGCAGCGATGTCCGGTGCGGCTCAGCCGCAGAATTCTCAGTTTTTCCGCCAGACCCTCCATGAGGCGGACCCGGAACTTGCGGCAGCGATTGATCAGGAGCTGGGGCGTCAGCGCGAGAAGATTGAGCTTATCGCCTCGGAAAATATCGTCTCGCGGGCGGTCCTGGAGGCCCAGGGCTCGGTTCTGACGAACAAATATGCCGAAGGTTATCCGTCCAAGCGTTATTACGGCGGCTGCGAATTCGTCGATATCGCCGAAACCCTGGCGATTGAGCGGGCCAAGCGGCTGTTTGACTGCAGCTACGCCAATGTCCAGCCACACTCCGGAGCGCAGGCCAATCAGGCGGTATTTTTCGCTCTGATGCAGCCTGGAGATACCTTTATGGGCCTGGATCTCGCGGCAGGCGGGCATCTCACCCATGGCTCTCCGGTTAATCAGTCTGGCAAGTGGTTTCGGCCAGTTTCCTATGGGGTCCGTCGTCAGGACTATCGCATCGATCTGGACGAGGTGGCGGCCAAGGCCAAGGAACATCGGCCCAAGGTGATCATCGCCGGCGGTTCGGCCTATCCCCGCATCATCGATTTTAAGGCCTTCCGCGAGATCGCGGACAGTGTCGGGGCGTATTTCATGGTCGACATGGCCCATTTTGCCGGACTGGTGGCGGGTGGGGTTCATCCCAACCCCCTCGACTACGCCCATGTTGCCACAACAACGACGCACAAGACGCTGCGTGGGCCACGCGGCGGCATGATTCTCTCGCGTGACCCCGAGCTGGGCAAAAAATTCAATTCGGCGATCTTTCCTGGTCTGCAGGGCGGGCCGCTCATGCATGTCATCGCAGCCAAGGCTGTCGCCTTCGCAGAAGCCCTAAGGCCCGACTTCAAGGATTACGCGCGCAGGATCGTCGAAAACGCCAGGGCTCTCGCTGACACCTTGCAGGGGCATGGTCTTGATATCGTGTCGGGTGGAACAGATACCCATCTCATGCTGGTCGATCTTCGTCCCAAGAAGGCCAGGGGAAATGAGGTGGAGAAAGCCCTTGATCGGGCCAACATCACCACCAACAAGAACGCGATACCGTTTGATCCGGAAAAGCCGGCGGTGACCTCCGGTATTCGTTTGGGCTCTCCCGCTGGTACGACCCGCGGTTTCGGCCCTGGCGAATTCCGCGCCATTGGCCAGTGGATCGCGGAGGTCGTCGATGCGACCGCCCGCGCCGGTGCAGCCGGTGATGCGCAAGTCGAAGCGGCGGTTCGGGCACGGGTGCTCGAGCTGTGCCACCGTTTTCCCATTTACGAATAGGAGCAAGACCATGCGCTGCCCGTTTTGCGGCCATGACGACAGCCAGGTCAAGGATTCGCGCCCCAGCGAGGACAATTCAGCGATCCGGCGGCGCCGGCATTGTCCTGCCTGTGGTGGACGGTTCACCACCTTTGAGAGGGTGCAGTTGCGCGAACTCATTGTCGTCAAAAAGAACAACCGCCGCGAACCCTTCGAGCGAGACAAGCTGGAACGCTCGATCATGCATGCGCTGCGCAAGCGCCCGGTCGAGCCGGAGCGCGTCGACCGGATGATCACGGGAATAGTCCGCCGCCTCGAAAGCATGGGGGAAAATGAGATTCCGTCGACCATGATTGGCGAGCTGGTGATGCAGGCCTTGGCCAGTCTCGACAAGGTCGCCTATGTGCGTTTTGCTTCGGTTTACAAGAATTTTCGCGAGACCAAGGACTTCGAAACGCTGATTGGGGCGCTTTCCGGAGACAAGGACTAGGGCACGCGGACACCTCAGGTTATGGTGCTGCCAGGTGGGCGGGGCTCCTCAAGGGTGGCAGACCCTTTTGCATCTTTTGGGGGGCGGGGTCCCCCTGCGGCCTTTGCTGCCTGGAAAGTGGTTTGAGCTGCAATTATGAGCCCCAATCGGCAAGATCTGCGCCATATGCGCCATGCGCTTGTTCTCGCCGCGCGCGGACTGGGGCAGGTCGCCCCCAATCCCGCGGTGGGTTGCATCATCGTGGCGCCAAGCGGGCAGGTGGTCGGGCGTGGCTGGACCGGGTCAGGGGGGCGCCCCCATGCTGAAACCCAGGCACTGGCCCAGGCCGGCATGCGGGCACGTGGTGCGACTGCCTACGTGACCCTCGAGCCCTGCGCCCATGTCGGCCGCACACCGCCCTGCGCGGATGCGCTCATCGACGCCGGAATCGCCCGGGTCGTGGCGTCTCTGACGGATCCTGATCCGCGTGTGAAGGGAGCTGGGTTTGCGCGCTTGTGTGACGCAAAAATTGAGCTGGAGACAGGCCTGTTGGCGGCTGATGCTGCCAAACTAAATCAGGGTTTTGTACTACGGGTGGAAGAAGCTCGCCCCCTGGTGACACTCAAGATCGCGCATAGCCTGGATGGCCATAATGCTGCCGCCTCGGGCGAAAGCCAGTGGATCACCTCGGAGGAGGCAAGGCGCTATGGCCATCTGCTTCGGGCGCAGCATGATGCCATTTTGGTTGGCATCGAAACCGTGCTTGCCGATGATCCCTTGCTGACTTGCAGGCTGGCCGGTCTTGAAGGGCGCTCGCCGCTGCGGGTGGTGCTGGATAGCCGCTTAAGGCTTTCGGACAATTGTCGGCTCGTCCAGACCGCCTCTGCGGTATCAAGCCTGGTATTTACCACCGCAGCACAGGATCGTCCTGCGCTCAGCGACCTCGGAGTTGAAGTATTGCGGGTCGCGGGTGATGCGCGCGGTCGACCCGATATCGATGCGGTGTTGGCTGCACTGGCTGCGCGTGGCATTACGCGTCTGCTCGTGGAAGGGGGCGCCAGCGTGCAGGCAAGCTTCATCAACCGGGGCAGGGCGGACCGTCTGGAAGTCTTCAGCGCCCCGATGCTGCTTGGAGCGGCCGGTCACAGCAGTGTGGGCGCGCTTGCGGCATTGGGCCTCGAAGAGGCCCCGCGTTTCGTAAGGGAAAGTGTGCGGGTGTTTGGGCCGGACCTGCTGGAAAGCTACTCGGCAAGAGCCTAAAAGAGGTTTCATGTTTACCGGAATCATTACCGATGTAGGCCAGGTGCGCCATCTTGAGGCGCGCGGCGATACCCATGTCGTGATCGCAACGCATTATGATGTTTCGAGCGTCGCGCTCGGAGCCTCGATCGCCTGCTCTGGAATCTGCATGACCGTGGTTGATCGCGGTTCGGCCTCGGACCGCTGGTTTGTGGTGACGGCTTCGGGCGAGACCTTGTCCAGGACCACGCTCGGTCACTGGCGTGTCGGTGATCCTGTCAATCTGGAGCGGGCGATGCGTATCGGCGACGAGCTTGGCGGCCACATTGTCACCGGGCACGTTGACGGTGTTGCCGAGCTCAAGGATCTGCACCCCGAGGGCGAATCCGTGCGCATGACGTTCGAAGCTCCGGTGGCGCTTTCCCGCTTCATCGCCACCAAAGGTTCGGTCGCGCTTGACGGCGTCTCGCTGACGGTCAACGAAGTTGATGGACTGCGCTTTGGCGTCAACATCATACCCCATACCCAGGCGGCGACGAGCTTCAAGGCTCTGCGTCCTTCTCAGCCTGTCAATCTCGAGATCGACCTTATGGCGCGCTACGTTGCGCGCCTTATTCAGAGCTGAGCCATGTTTCACGATTATATCTCGCCGATTGAAGACCTGATCGAGGAAGCACGCAACGGACGCATGTTCATCCTCGTCGATGCTGAGGATCGAGAGAATGAAGGGGATCTCGTTATCCCCGCACAGATGTGCACGCCGCAGGCAGTCAATTTCATGGCCAAATATGGTCGTGGACTGATCTGTCTGGCACTCACCCAGGAGCGTGCCAATACCTTGCGCATTCCGATGATGACGCAGGTCAACGGGGCCCCACATCAGACGGCCTTCACCGTATCGATCGAGGCCAAGGAGGGGGTTTCAACCGGCATCTCGGCACATGATCGGGCCCGCACGATCTCGGTGGCCATCGATCCGACCAAGGGGCCGGATGACATCGTCATGCCCGGCCATGTCTTTCCTCTGGTGGCCCGCCATGGCGGCACCTTGGTGCGCGCCGGCCACACCGAGGCTGCGGTCGACATCCCGCGCATGGCCGGGCTTTATCCGGCCGGCGTTATTTGCGAGATCATGAATGACGACGGCACCATGGCCCGGCTGCCGGATCTGGTGCAGTTTGCCCAACTCCATGGCCTCAAAATCGGGACCATTGCCGATCTCATCGCTTACCGTCGCCGCTGCGACCATTTCGTCGAACGGGCGGTGGAAACCGAGTTCGATAGCCACCATGGCGGGATGTGGCGGATGATGGTCTATGTCAATACCCTCGAATATGCCGAGCACATAGCGCTTGTGAAGGGTGATATTTCTGGGGATGCGCCAGTGCTGGTGCGCATGCACAGCCTCAACATCTTCTCGGACCTGCTCGGCTACAAGAACTACGTACAGCGGGTGCTCGAGGAGAGCATGCACATCATCGCACGCGAAGGCCGGGGCGTGGTGGTTCTGCTCCGTCAGAACCGGCCAACCTTCGTCTCGGATATCATACTGCGCCGGGTCTCCGAAGAAGGTGACCGTGCCCGTATCAAGGAATATGGCGTAGGGGCCCAGATCCTTCTGGATCTGGGCATCACGGAAATGATCCTCCTCACCGATACCCCAGAAAAGAAGGCGGTGGCCTTGAGCGGCTACGGTCTTAATATCGTGGCGACCCATCCAATTCGCGGGGGAACATCATGATTGGCAAGCCCAATATCCTGATCGTCGAAGCGCGGTTTTATACGCACATTTCCGATGCCCTTCTGGAGGGAGCGCTAGCGGTCCTGAACGCGGCTGGCGCAGAGGTCGAACGCATCGAGGTTCCTGGCGCGCTTGAAATCCCTCCTGCGATCCATTTTGCGGCCAAAGCGGGAGAGGGAGCCGGCCAGCATTTTGATGGTTATGTGGCGCTCGGCTGTGTGCTTCGTGGCGAAACCTATCATTTTGAGATTGTCGCCAATGAATCGGCGCGCGGTCTCATGGATCTGGGTGTCAACCATAATCTTTGCATCGGTAATGGCATTTTGACGGTAGAAAACGAGGAACAAGCGCTGCGCCGTGCGCGGCGCAGCGAGCTGGACAAGGGCGGCGACGCGGCACGCGCATGTCTGGCCCTGATTGCGACTCGTGGCCGTCTTGGAGGGCATCATTGACGGCCACGCCTTCGCTGGAGCCTGCTGATACTGCGGCACGCCGGGCTGCACGTCTTGCCGCGGTGCAGGCGGTCTATCAGATGGAGCTTGCCGGTAACGCTGCCGAGGACACCATTGAGGAATTTGTCGACCACCGTTTTGCCACGCCGAGCGATATTCCGGTAGGGCCCCCGGACAGGGCGTTCTTTGCGGACATCGTGCGCGGCGTGCCGCGCTTTCAGGTTGAAATCGATCGCGCTCTGGCGCGCTCGCTGGCGGTGAACTGGAAACTTGAGCGAATCGACTCGATTGCACGGGCGATTTTGCGCTGTGCCGGCTACGAGCTGATCGCGCGTCCCGACGTTCCCGGTAAGGTCGTGATCGACCAATATCTCGATGTGGCCCATGCCTTTCTCGCCGCTGAGGAAACCGGTTTTGTCAATGCCGTGCTCGACCGCTTGGCACGGCGCAAACGGGCGCGTGAGTTCGGCGAAGAGCCGCCTCTGGGTGAACTGCCTTTCTAAGCCTTCGCGGGAGAGGCGGGACGCTCCGTCACAACAGGAACTCCATGAGGGCAAGGCCGGGTGAATTCGAATTGATCGCCGAACTCTTCGCGCCGCTGACGCGTGGAGCGCCAGGTGCGCTTGGTCTTCAGGATGATGCAGCCCTGATCAGGCCGCGTGCGGGTCAAGAGCTCGTGGTTACGACCGACGGTCTCGTGGAGGGCGTGCATTTCCTGGCGGAGGATCCGCCCGACAGCGTCGCCCGCAAGGCGCTGCGGGTGAACCTGTCGGATCTGGCCGCCAAAGGGGCTGAGCCCATCGGCTATTTTCTCACCTTGATGCTGCCTCAGGATCGCAGCTTTGCCTGGATCAAGGGGTTTGCCCGTGGCCTTGCCCGCGATGGCGAGAGGTTTGAAGTGCCGATACTGGGCGGCGACACGACGTCAACGTCAGGTCCACTGGCATTGTCTCTGACTGCTGTTGGCACGGTTCCAAGGGGACGCATGATCCATCGCTCCGGTGCTCGGCCAGGAGATCTCGTCTTCGTGTCCGGTACGATTGGTGATGCCGGAGCCGGACTTGAGCTGGCGCAGGCGGCCAAAACCGGGCCGGCTGACTTGATTGCACGCTACCGGGTTCCCGAACCGCGCCTGGGACTGGGACGGGCACTGCGTGGGCTGGCAAGTGCCGGACTTGATGTTTCGGATGGCCTGATTGCTGATCTTGGGCATATCGCCGAGGTCAGTGGGGTCAGCATTGTCGTCGAAGCCAAACTTTTGCCGCTTGCGCCCGCGGTGAGGCGCCTCTGGAGAGAGGAAGCGGCAGTGCGGGCTGCGGTCTGTGGCGATGATTATGAACTTGCCTTCACCGTCCCCGCCGCCCGGCGGGCACGGGTGATCGCCGCGGCAAAGGCTGTTCATACTCCCATCACGGAAATTGGGCGGGTGGAGGCTGGCGCAGGTGTGCGCCTCCTGGTGCAGGGACGGCCTGAAAAGTTGACCAAGAGAGGCTGGCGCCATTTCTAGCGCCGCTAACCGGCTGTTAGGCACCAGCTGGAAGAATGACACCATGCGCTCGATTCTGGTCTTCGTGCTTGTCCTTCTCGCTGCCGTGGCCCCGGCCGTGGCCGCAAAGCCCGCGAATTCGCACGCCGTCAACATGCCGATCCTGATCGCCCCGATGAGCAAAGGGGGCCGGCTGATTGGCTATGCCTACCTCAATCCTGTGCTCATGGCGGCGAGTGATGCCGCAGCTTTGCAGATCCGCGACCGCACGCCGTTCCTTCAGGACGCCTTTGTGCGCGATGTAAACGCCGCCTCCATTCAGCGCCAAGATAACCCGAACGCATTAAATATCAAAGACTTACAAACCCGCCTCCTGGCGGATTCGCGGCGCGTAGTGGGCGAGGGCAATGTAACCGCGGTGAATTTCAGCCAGATTCAGATCGCTTGGATCGTTCCCGGGGTTGGCGTGACCAATCAGCCTCCGGTTTCGCCGACACACTAAATCCAAGCATTGCAAGGGCTAACCTCTTTTGGCATGTTCGCGCACCTTTGCTGGCCTTGCGAATCGGGCTGGTCGGCAGGGCTTGCGATTTTGGGGGAAGCGGTGCGCAGCAAGCGGCCGGCCAACTCAGGTCATCCAGGAAAATTGGACCTTTCGGGGAAACAGCGATGAGCTTGGAGCTTGAACTGGTATTGGCGTGCGGGGTTCTCGCACTGCTGTATGGAGCATGGACCATCCGGTCGGTGCTGAGCATGAGCGCCGGAAATGCGCGCATGCAGGAAATAGCCGCCGCAATTCAGGAGGGCGCAGCCGCGTACCTGAACCGGCAGTATACGACAATTGCCTTGGTCGGCGTTGTGATCTTCGCGGCAGCCTGGGTAGTGTTCGGCTGGCAGGTGGCGATCGGCTATCTGATTGGCTCGACCTTTTCGGGCATCGCTGGCTACATCGGCATGAACGTGTCCGTGCGTGCCAATGTGCGGACCACCGAGGCCTCCCGTAATGGGCTGGCCTCCGGCTTGTCAGTCGCGTTCCGCTCCGGGGCGGTGACGGGCATGCTCGTAGTGGGTTTGGGACTTCTTGCGGTGGCCGGCTACTGGGCCCTGCTGCGCTTCGGGTTCGGGCTGGACATGAGTGTCGAACATGATGCCCGCACCATCACCGATGCGCTGGTCGCGCTGGGCTTTGGCGCGTCGTTGATCTCGATCTTTGCCCGTCTTGGCGGCGGCATCTTCACCAAAGGCGCGGATGTCGGCGGTGACATGGTGGGCAAGGTCGAAGCGGGCATTCCCGAAGATGATCCGCGCAATCCCGCTACGATCGCTGACAATGTGGGCGACAATGTGGGTGACTGCGCCGGCATGGCCGCAGACCTCTTCGAGACCTTTGCCGTCACCACAGTGGCCACCATGGTGCTGGCGTCGCTGGATTTCGCGAGCGCCGATCGTACCCATCTCATGCTACTGCCGCTGGCCATCAGCGCGATGTGCATTATCACCTCGATCATTGGCACATTCTTTGTGCGTCTGGGACCCTCGAACAACATCATGGGCGCGCTCTACAAAGGCGTGCTCGTTACCGGCGCGCTGTCACTGGCGGGCCTGTGGTGGCTGATCCGCTGGACGGTAGGCGGAATGCATCACCCACTGCAGACGGTGGCGGACCTGTCGCTGCAGATCACCGGCGCCGATCTGTTTTATTGCGGCATTGTCGGCCTTGCCGTCACTGGCGCCATCATCTGGATCACGGAGTATTATACCGGTACCAATTTCCGTCCGGTGAAAATGATCGCACGGGCGTCGGTAACTGGTCATGGTACCAATGTCATCCAGGGCCTTGCGGTGTCGATGGAAGCCACCGCACTGCCGGCTGTTGTGATCTGCATGGGCATTGTGGCCGCCTTCGAACTTGCCGGACTGTTTGGTATCGCCATCGCCGTCTCGACGATGCTCTCGCTTGCTGGCATGATCGTAGCCTTGGATGCGTTTGGTCCGGTCACGGACAATGCCGGTGGCATTGCCGAAATGAGTGGGCTGGAAGGTGACGTGCGCAAGACGACTGATGCGCTCGACGCGGTCGGTAACACCACCAAGGCCGTGACCAAGGGCTATGCCATTGGTTCGGCGGGTCTTGGCGCACTGGTACTGTTTGCTGCCTACACCCAGGACCTGACCTTCTTCACGCGTCATTCGGACGTCTACACCTACTTTGCAAATGTCGCGGTGCCGAACTTCTCGCTTGCCGATCCTTGGGTTGTGGTGGGATTGTTCATGGGTGGCTTGCTGCCTTATCTGTTCGGTGGCGTGGCAATGACGGCGGTAGGACGTGCCGCTGCGGCCGTGGTCGAGGAAGTGCGCACGCAGTTCCGTGAGATGCCTGGCATCATGCAGGGTACGCAGAAGCCCAATTACGGTCGGGCTGTAGACATGCTGACCAGGGCGGCGATACGTGAGATGATCCTGCCGTCATTGCTCCCGGTACTGTCGCCCATCGTGCTCTTCCTTCTGGTGGAGCGCTTTGTTGGCAAGACCCAGGCTTTCAACGCCCTTGGTGCCATGCTCCTCGGTGTGATCGTCACCGGGCTCTTCGTTGCGATCTCGATGACGAGTGGTGGCGGTGCGTGGGACAATGCCAAGAAGTACATCGAAGATGGCAATTTTGGTGGCAAGGGCTCCGAGGCTCACAAGGCGGCCGTCACCGGAGACACCGTCGGTGATCCCTACAAGGATACTGCGGGTCCTGCTGTCAATCCGATGATCAAGATCACCAACATCGTGGCTCTTCTGCTGCTGGCGACCTTGGCTCACTTCTGATTGCGCCCAAGCGCAAGTCTCAAGGCGCGGACGAGCAATCGTCCGCGCCTTTTTGCTGGCTGGCGTGTTGGAGGGCATCGCTGGGGCGCAGCTTTACCCGCGGGCAGAAGCACGCCCGCGCCCGTCCACAGGCGTACGCAGGAATGCGTCAGGGGGACTTCACCCCAGAGAGCCTAATGGCCTCCACCAGGATTACGCTGGTCTATGCCTCCGCTTCCCTGGCCCAGCGGTACGCCGGGCGTTGCATTCAGCAGCTGCTGAAGGAAGGTCACTTCGCGGCCAGGTGTTGGTGTCTTCCTGGTGTCGAAGGCGACGACATGGCCGTCACGAAGCCCGTAATGACGCAAGCCCGTCACCTTGCCGTTTTTGTTGAAGCGGATGGCCAGAATGTCGCGGCTAAGGATAGTTGGCGGGAAGAATGCTACCTGCTGCTGCACGCTGGAAATATAATACCAGCTGCGGCCGTTGAAATTGGACTTGGTCGTGGGATCGCCAAGTTTCTTTTCAATGGTCTCCTTGGTGTCTTTTCCGACCAGGATCGAGGCTTCCGCGACAGGGTCGGGCAGGTAGCCGCGTTTGGAAATCACGGGTGTGCAGCCGGAGGTGAGGACGAAGAAGGCAGGCAGGCTTGCCATCAGCAGGGTTTTCAGGCGCGGAATGGCCATATTGTTGTCAACCTCGTTTATGCGCCCTGCTTGGAAGTGGGCGTCGCAGGTTCCTGCCCGCGGGCCAGTTCTCGAGCAGGGACGCCCCAACACCCCGCGCAACTGTGCTAGCCTCGCCCGCCGCCCTATGCAAGGGCCAGATTAGGGGAGTTGTTCAATATGTTGAAGGCTTTGCGTCGCGCAGCCGCACGCCGCAGGACGGCCTCGGAACTCGCTATCGCCATTGTCAGGCGCGGGCTCTCACCGTCCTTTTACCGGCTCTTCGCGGTTCCCGATACCTTCAATGGCCGTTTTGATATGGTGAGCCTGCACGCATTTTTGGTCCTGAGCGTTCTTGAGGGCGACGCCGATCGTGACCTGTCACAGGACCTCGTGAATGCGCTGTTTCACAGTTTTGAAGATGCGTTGCGTGACCAGGGTGCGGGCGACATGGGGATGACACGTCGCATTCAGAAGATTGCCGGAGCCTTTTATGGCCGGTTGGAGGCCTATCGGGCGGCAAGCACCCGCGAAGAGATTGCCGCGGTGTTGCTGCGCAACATTTATGGAGAGGATGGACGCTTCCAGACGCAGGCCCTTAAGCTTGCCACCTACATGGAGCGGGCTCGTCTGGGCCTTGAGCCAGCTGTGCTGGCTGCCGGCGTCGTCGCCTTCGCGCCACTTCCGGACGAAGAGGGGTAAATCCATGGCTACACCGCATATCGATGCCGGGCCACTTCCGTTCAGCCGTCCTTACGAGCTGTCTGATCTCAGTGCGGGTGGCGCAGAGCTCCGAATCAGTGCGAATGACGAGGAGCTGCTTCGCCTTGCTGACTGGCTGGGGGTTGCGGAGGCCCGCCGCTTTGAGGCCGAGGTGCGCCTGCGCCGGCACGGGGCCGATCGCTTTGTCTATGACGCCGAGCTTGAGGCGCTGGTCGTGCAGACCTGTGTTGTCACCCTGGCCCCGGTGCCGCGCACCTATCGTTTTGAGGTGCGGCGGCTGCTCGAGGTGCATGGCGGCCATCGCCGGCGTGCGGAAAGTGCTGCCCAGGCCGGGGTAATCAGCCTGGCCCTCGACGAGGACGACACCCATGAAGAGCTGAGCAGCTATCGCTACGATCTGGCGTTGCCGCTGCTGGAGGAATTGTCGCTGGGGCTGGACCCTTATCCACGGGCGGAGGGCGTGGAATTCACTCCGCCGGACGAGCTTGCGGCCCCCGAGGACAGCCCTTTTGCCGCTTTGGCCAAGCTCAGACGGAGGAAATGAGGGACTTGCGCAAAATTGCTTGCCTCCGGCCTGCGTTTGAGGTTACCTCCGCGCCTTGTTTTGCCCCCGGGTTCGCCGGAGTGCGCGCCACGGTGCGGTACGCTGTTGCGAGCGCAGGTTCGGGCCGATGAAGGAGTAAATACCGCCATGGCGGTTCCCAAAAGAAAAACCTCTCCGTCCAAGCGGGACATGCGGCGCAGCCACCATCGTCTGGCGCCAGCCTCCCACGTGGAATGTGCGAATTGTGGCGAACAGAAGCGCCCGCACCATGTCTGTCCATCTTGCGGCCATTATCGCGATCGTGAAATCGTCAAGGCCGAAGACTGATAGACTGCGTGACTTGGCCGGGAGAAACCGGCCGCCTTTGCGCAGGGGAAGTCGAGCGTGGCCGGGGACTTGACGGTTTCAATCGATGGGATGGGTGGAGATGCCGGACCTGGTGTGGTCATGGCTGCTCTTTCCCGTGCGATCCTGCGGCACCCCAATGTACATTTTCTCGTGCATGGCGATGAAGCCGTGCTGCGGCCGTTGCTCGCGCGCCGCCCCAAGCTCAATGGCAAGGTTGAGATCTGCCATGCGCCGGAGCGCGTGCGCATGGAGGACAAGCCAAGCCAGGTGCTGCGCCGCGGGCGCAATACGTCTATGTGGGGCGCCATCGACAGCGTAGCCAAGGGCAAGGCACAGGTTATCGTTTCTGCCGGCAATACGGGTGCGCTGATGGCCATGGCGATGTTTCAGCTGCGGACCATTGAGGGGATAGACCGACCAGCGATCGCGGCGTTATGGCCAACGAAGCGGGGTCAGACGGTCGTCCTTGATGTCGGCGCCAATGTGGATAGCGATGCTGAGCAGCTGGTCGATTTCGCCGTCATGGGTGAGGCCTTTGCCCGCGCCATTCTGGGCCTGGAGCGTCCCAGTGTCGGCCTTCTCAATGTCGGGGAGGAGGAGCAGAAGGGCAATGAGCAGGTGCGTAAGGCCGCCCAGATCCTGCGCAGTGTCAATCTGCCGATGGAATTCTCGGGCTTCGTCGAAGGCGACGATATCGCTGAGGGTACAGTCGACGTGGTCGTCACCGATGGCTTCACCGGCAATGTTGCCCTAAAGACCGCAGAGGGTACGGCCAAGCTCATCATCTATTATCTGCGCACAGCACTCAGGCGCACGCTGCTGAGTCGGCTCGGAGCGGTCCTGGCCAGCGGCGCGTTTCGGATACTCCGGCATAGGCTTGATCCGCGTTCGGCGAATGGCGGCATTTTCTTGGGCTTGAACGGCGTCGTCGTCAAAAGCCATGGTGGCACCGACGCGCTGGGTTTTGCCAGCGCTCTCGATATGGCGATCGACATGGCCCGGGCGGATGTCATTCCCAAAATCGTGGCTGATCGGGCCGTGGTGACTGCGCCGCTGCAACCGCCCTCAAGCGAGCCCGATGGAACAGGGGCAGTTGCCTCGTGAGCGTGATCCGATCTGTAGTACTGGGCTGCGGCGCCTATCTGCCGGACAATGTCGTCAGCAATGATGACCTGGCCAAGCGCGTCGATACCTCGGATGCCTGGATCTTCGAGCGTACCGGAATTCGCCGCCGTCACCTCGCCCGTGACGGTGAGGTGACCTCTGACCTGGCGCTCAAGGCGGGTGAAGCGGCGTTGAAGGCCGCCGGGGTCGGTATTGATGAGATCGACCTTATCGTCTGCGCCACGACCACCCCGGATGAGACCTTCCCTGCCACGGCAACGCGGGTGCAGGCTCGCCTTGGCATGACCCGTGGAGCTGCCTTTGACGTACAGGCGGTCTGCTCGGGGTTCATCTATGGGCTCTCGGTGGCGGACAATTTCATTCGCGCCGGTCAATCCCGAACTGTGCTTCTGATCGGTGCGGAGACCATGTCACGGCTGATGGACTGGAACGATCGCACCACCTGCGTGCTGTTTGGCGATGGCGCCGGTGCGGTGGTGCTGCGCGCCGAGACAGGGGCAGGAAGCCTCGCGGACAGGGGCGTCCAGAATACACAGCTCTATTCGGACGGTCGCCTGCATGATTTGCTCTATGTAGATGGCGGGCCGTCTTCGACGCGGACCACGGGCTATCTGCGCATGCAGGGCAAGGAAGTATTCCGGCATGCGGTGACCAATATTTCGGCGGCGATTCAGGCCTCCGCGGACGCGGCTGGAGTTAGCGTGAGTGACATTGACTGGTTTGTGCCACACCAGGCCAACCAGCGCATCCTCGACGGAACGGCCCGCAAACTCGGCATTCCTGCCGCGAAGGTGATCTCGACCGTCGCGGACCATGGCAATACCTCCGCTGCCTCGGTGCCCCTTGCCCTGGCCGCGGCGGTTGGCGACGGACGGATCAAGAGAGGTGACCTCGTGCTTCTTGAGGCCATGGGAGGCGGATTTACCTGGGGTTCAGCGCTCGTGCGCTGGTAATTGAGGCGTTGGCGTGGGTAGACGGAGGATTCGCTTCCCCTCATGCGTTGACGGAAAATCGTCGAACGCATAGCCTTTTGGTTTAGCCAAAGGAGTCGCGCAGCGCATGACCACCAGAACGCTCACGCGAGCCGATCTGACTGAAGCGGTTTTTCGGGCCGTTGGCCTGTCGCGAAATGAATCGGCCCAGATGGTCGAGGATATGCTGGAGGAAGTCTGCTCAGCCCTTGCTGTCGGCGAGACGGTTAAGCTTTCGTCCTTTGGTACTTTTGCCGTGCGGCAGAAATCCGAGCGGGTTGGCCGCAATCCCAAAACTGGTGACGAGGTACCGATCTCGCCGCGACGGGTGCTGATCTTCCGCCCCAGTCATGTACTGAAGTCTGTCATCAATGGTCAGACCCCGGAATTTGAAGCGGACGAGGCATAGAGCGATGCTCGACGACGCTGAACCCGGTCAGCGCGAAAAGGCGCCGGAAGCGTTCCGTACCATCAGTGAGGTCGCTGCCGAACTCGATGTGCCGCAGCACGTATTGCGGTTCTGGGAGCAGCGATTTTCTCACATCAAACCGGTCAAGCGCGGCGGCAATCGTCGGTATTACCGACCGCAGGATGTCGACCTGCTGCGGGGTATACGCGCTTTGCTTTATTCCGATGGGTTTACCATCAAGGGAGTACAGAAGCTGCTGCGCGAGCAGGGGGTACGCTATGTAGCCTCTCTGGGCCGCAACGAGTGTTCTCTCATCAGTCAGCTGTCGCAGAAGGGCAGCCCTTCAACGCCGCAGGACGATGGCGAGGAGGCCCCGCTGCACGCACGCGCGGCGATTGCAGCAGTTGCAGCGGCCCATCCCGATGCGCTTCTGGTTTCCACACCGGTGGTGCAGGAGGCGCTGGATGAGGCCGTGCGCGGCCGTCTTGCTCAGGTCCTGACGGAACTCGAAGGCCTGAAGGCGCGGCTGCACAGCCTGCCCTGGAGGCTTGCCGCCGAATAAGCGGAAAATTTGGTTTCGGCGATTGCCGCAGCGATCCCCCCTGACTATAGTCCGCCGCCCTCGGGTACCCCACCCGAGGTCAGTGCGGGGATGAAAGTCCGGCGCACAGACGGATGGTAACGGAGCGTGGCGCAGCCTGGTTAGCGCACCAGTCTGGGGGACTGGGGGTCGTGGGTTCAAATCCCGCCGCTCCGACCAAAACAAGCATTGTCTGACCCGGAGACATAGGTAACGGAACGTACCGGAGAGATAGGTTACAACCTCGGGCCGAACGGGTTGTGTACGGACCGAAGACATAGGTCACGGATCGTACCGGATAGTTAGGTTACAACCTCGGGCCGAACGGGTTGTCGAGGGGTTGCAAGGTTTTCTGCTCCAAGTCGAAGTATCCGAGATCGTACTGCATGAAGGAGACGAGCC
>JAJZGY010000112.1 GCA_021804785.1 Pseudomonadota bacterium
ATTGCCGGCGTTGACAAGCTGGTTGATGCCATTGACGTTCTCTGTGGTCTGAATGCCCTGCCATTCAATATCGTATATGTCGACGTCCGCGGTAAGCGTGTTATTCAAGAGCGTCGACTTCTCGCCTAGTTCGTAGTTCCACAGATTGTCGGGATTGAAGGTCGCTGGAAACGGAGGCGGAAAGAAATTTGGGCCGCCGGGACGGTAACCGCTTGCCGCCTTGGCGTAGAACATGACGTTGTGGTTCAATCGATACCGCGGATTGATCAGATAGGTCACCACGCTCTGGTTGGATGGTGCGCCATAGGGATAGACATGACCGTAAGGGGGGCCGTAGAGGAGCCACCAGATATTCGAGCGGTAGTACTGATGCTGGTCGCTGTAGCGTAACCCCAGTGTCAGATCGAAATGGTGACCGAAATAGTAGGTGCCGTCAGCGTAGACTGCTAACTCGCGGTAGAGACTGGGCAGGTAGCCGTAGAAGGCATATGCATTATAGGGTGCAGGAAGGTTTCCGTTTGTGGCGTCCGCGTTGAGCAGATCGACCAGTTCGTTGGTGTGTTCGAGATCATAGAAGCCTCCAATGGCCCATTGGAAGGGCCTCTGGTCCGGAGAGGACAGACGCAGTTCCTGGGTGAATTTCCTGGTAAAAGTGTTGACATAGAGGTTGTATGGCAATGTTGCAAACGAGGCCGGAACGGCATTGAAATAATAGTTTTCGATGAAAAAGAGCGGATCGTAGAATGACGATACGTCGTTATCATATCTGCCGCGGTTGATCTGGTAACCGGTTATCGAAGTGAACTTGGCAAAATGCATGTTCCAGTTCACCACGCCCGAATAGACCGTAAGCGAATTCTCCGATGGCTGGGGAACGCTGAAGGATTGATCATAGGTTCCCGAGACCGGCTTTTGGGTGGCAATGTTATACATGCCAAGGTTGAGTCCGTTGGCATTGATATCCTGCATGAACATGCTGAGGCGGGCGCTCAGATCGGGGTTCAGCTGCACCAGCAATGAAACCCGACCACCCAGAGTGCGAGCGGCACCAAGATTTGAGCGGTTGTGGCTCGGATCCTTGCTGTAGCCGCTGTCAAATTCCTGCATTGCATCGATGCGCAATGCCGCCTTGTCACCGAAGAGTGGTAAATTGGCCGCCACGCGCAAGCCATCGTTCAGCCCGCCATGGGCTGTGCTCGATCCCTCGATCTCGCCTTTTGCCGAATAGACACCCAGTTGCGGCTTGACGGTGACATATTTGATCGCACCGCCAAGCGCATTGGCGCCGTAAAGCGTGCCTTGCGGACCATCGAGGATTTCCACACGCTCCATGTCGAACAGGTTGACATTGAAGGCCTGCGACCCGAGACCGAACTGGGTGCTGGCGCCAAGCGGAATGTCGTCGAGGTAGATGCCGACGGCACTTCCCAGTTCCGCCGTGCTTGAGGCAACGCCGCGGATGGCCACGAGATTGTTGGTCGGGCTGTTGGCCTGAAAGCTGAGACTGGGCACCGTCGAGGCAAAATCCGCGAGCGTGTGCGCGTGCATCTGCGCAAGGTCAGCGGATGTGAGCGCGGTGATGCCACCGCCTACGCGCTGCAACGACTGCGAGCGCCGCAATGCGGTGACAACCACGGTCTCGATGGAGTTGTCCTGTGCCGCCCTCTGACTGCTGCTCGGCTGTGCTGTAGCCGCGCCCGGCCAGCTCAGACCCACTACGGCCAAGCCGGCAAGAAGCGCCGATTTCCTGCTGCGAATCATAATTTTTCCCCCGAACGCATCGTAATTTGAATCCCCTGCAGGCGACGGTCCCGACTCTCTATAATTCTGGCAGGCATGTCCTGACCACAGCATACGGCAGCGACGCGGCACCCAAGCAGCGGGCAAATTAGTCGCCCTTCGCTAGCTAGAGGAGGACGAAAGCTTGAAATCAGAAGCGGACAATTTCGCGCATTGACAGGATTGCAGCAATTGCGGATTACTGGCGGCGCTTCGCGTCGGAGGCATGGGGCGTCGGAGGCATGGGCGTCAGATGATCAGGGACATCGACAGCCGCTATTTCGTAGATCTGGTCGGTGACAAGCGTGCGGCAACATTGCTCTCTGCAAGCAAGCTTGACTGTGAAAGCGGCGAGTTCCCGTCCAGATTGCATCCCGCGACGTTCTGGCGGCTGTGCGCGGAAAACATCCAGCACCACGATGATGAAAGCCACGGGATTGCCGCCGAGCCGGTACCGCGCGGGAGCATATCCGTGCTGTTCTCCGCGACAAAGGAAGCCGATACGCTGGCTGAGGCCCTCGGCCGGTTTGCTGCAACTGCGCGGCTGATCCGGAAGGAATGTCGCTTCACGGTGGGACGCAGCCGCAACGCATTGCTCTTTACCGCCCTGCCCGCCGAACCTGGCGGTGTGCGCGCCGAGATCTATGTCGAGTGCTTTGTGATCGTGATCCACTGCGCGCTGCGCTGGATGACCGGAAGACGCCTGGATCCTCTCATGGTACGTGGTTCTGCTCAGCTCGCCCACTTGGGCGACGGACTGCTGGCGGCGCTTCATGTTCCGGTCCGTCGCAGCGGTGAAGGGGTTACCATCCATTACGATCTCAAGGACGCCCGCGCCCCGATCCTGTCACAGAAATACACAGCCTGGGGCGATCAGGAATTTGAGAGCTTCCGTGCGATGCTGGAAGAGGATCCTGAACAGACTGCCGCAATACCCAATCCTGCGCGTGCGGCAGTCACTCAGCTCCTGAACCAGGGCATGGATTGCGAGACCATGGTGGCCGAGCGCCTGAACTTGAGTGTGGCGACGCTGAGACGGCATTTGTCATTGGAAGGCACGAGCTTCCGTCAGATGCTGATGCAGGCCAGGCGAGCCCAGTTACAAAACATGCTGGCGACGGACATTCCCATTGCCGACATTTCGGAAAAGCTGAAATTTTCTGATGAGCGTAGCCTGCGCCGTTTCTGTCACGCTTGCTTTGGCGTCTCGCCCCGCCAATATCGCCAGATTCTGAGAGGCCAGGAGAGCTGAGGGGCGAGCATCGTACCGCCGCTCGCCAAGCCCTGTGCCGGCACACCAGGAGCCCGAGCGTCAAGGAGCAAGCTATCGCGCCTGCTCCATCATTCATGACTGGCAGCGTGGTATGGGGCCACGATGGCACAATACCCGGCTCTGGCACGCGCGCCAAAGCCGGGCAGAGCAGGATCAGGATGCAAGGCGCAGGGGACTGCCATGAACGCCGGCTTCGCGGTTGGGTGGCAGACCAAGTTTGGTCAGGGTTTCATCGACACTCTGGTACCACTCACCGATGCGATAGATACGCTTGGCGTCTTTGCCCGTGGCCACTTTGCGGTAAAGCTGACTGCTGATGGTGGCGAGCTGCTCCACCTGGCGGGCGGAGCTGATGCGCTCCCCTTTCCTGCCCCAAAGATTGTCTTCAATCCCGCAGCGCACATGCAGGCCCATGGCAATGGCCATGGTGTTGACGGGCAGAACGTTGCGCATGACGCTTTCAAGGGTCAGCACCGCACCATCGGGCACACGGCGGATAAAATCCATCATGGTGTAGGGATTGGGTCCATCCGCACCACCGCCGATTGCCACCCAGTTCAGATTGAGCGGACCGCGGTAGACACCACGGCGGATCAGCCGTTCCACGGTTTCCAGCTGCCCCCCATAGGCCAGCATGAAATGGGGCTGGATCCGCGCCGCCTCCAGCCGCTTCAGATGCTCGGCGACAAAAGCGGGGCCCGCCGGAACGGTCATCTCGCGATAGGCCGCCTGATAGGCTGGCAGCGCCAGAGAGGTGCCGGCGACATCGCTTTGGCTCATGAGCTCGGTCACGTTCATCTGCACGGTGTTGATGGCGATCGTCACCTGGTCTGGCCGCGGCGAGAGGTCGGCCAGCATGTGACGGGTATCGTCCGATAGCCATTTGGCTGCCTCCCCCTCACCTTCAGGCGCAAATGAAATCGAACCGCCGACCTGCAGGAGCATGTCCGGGACAGCCTCTCTGAGGCGTGCCAGCATCTCGTTGAACATCGACAGTTGCTTGGAGCCACTGCCGTCGAGCTCGCGCACATGAACATGCAACACGCTCGCGCCGGCGTTCCAGCAATCCACCGCCTTCTGAACCTGCTCCTCCATGGTCACCGGGATGTCGTCCGAATCTCCGGGTAAAAACTCCGGACCATAGGGCGCAGCCTGGATCACCAGCGGCTCCTGGTTTTCGGGAAACAGTGAATCGTCAAGAAAATGCATGGTGGCGTCTTTCCTTCTGGTTCAGTCTTGGGTCTTGGTCCTGGCGCGGGTCTCAAGCTCTTCGGCGAGAATGGGAAAGCCGAGCGCGCAACTGTGGATGCCGAGCACGGCGACACCCTCGAGCACGGCCACGATCTCGTCCTTGCTGGCACCAAGCTCGAGTGCCTTTTTGATGTGGCGCCGAACCCCGGGACCATAGAGATGGGTAGTCGCCGCATCGACCGCGATGGCGATCAGCTCCCAGACCTTGGGCTCCAATACACCGCGCAAACGCGGCGTCATCCCCATGGCAAGGAAGCTCTCGAGCCATTCGGGATCCATCTTGGCGATCTCATCCCAGGCCGCGTTCCACTCACCTGAGGCGCACATGCGCTCGACAAGCGATGACGATGACATGTGCGCAGTCTCCTCTTGGCCAGGACAGAGTACGAAATCGCCGGCCACAGGAGTTGCTCAATTGGGATGATTAGTTGATATATTGAGACATGACGAAACGGGTTCCCGGGTTTCAGCTGTGCCGTGCCGCAGCGCTCACCGGCTTCGCCGAACTGGTGCGGGCGCGCGGACAGGATCCGCTGCGCCTGGCCGCGGAGGCCGGCGTGCCAGCCGCCGCCCTCTTCGATCCGGATCTGAAGATCCCGGCAAGTGCTGTGGCCTGGATACTTGAAGCGGCCGCGGCGCGCTGCCTCCTGCCCGATTTTGCCATCCGTCTCGCGGAAACCCGTCGCCTCTCCAATATGGGCGCGGTGGGGCTGATCGCCCGCGAACAGCCCTCTTTGCGCAAGTCGCTCGAGGTGATGGTGCAGTACCAGTGGCTGCAGAACGAAGCTCTCCACGCCCATATTGAAGAATCCGCGGAGATCGGCGTGGTCCGGCTCGACGTCGTTGGCGCAGGCCCACACCGCACACGCCTGGCCAGCGAACTTGCGGTGGGCGCTCTCTGTCGCAATGTGCGCGCACTCCTTGGCGAGCGGTGGCGCCCGGAGGCGGTCTGCTTCGCCCATGCGGCACCGGAAGATCTTGCACCGTACCGCCGCCTCTTCGGTGTGAACCCGCTCTTCGACCAGGAATTCGACGGCATCGTCTTTACCCGCGCCGATTTTGACGCCCCCATCCCCAGTGCCGATCCGGCGATGGCAAAGGAGGTCGCCCGGTACGTCGATCACCTCGCCCAGGGCGTGGGCCATTCGGCGCGCGAGACAGTAGGTGAGCTCATCATCCTCCTGCTGCCGACAGGGGTGTGCAATGCAGATCGCGTCAGCCGCCATCTGGGCGTGGACCGCCGCACCGTGCATCGCCGGCTGGTCGCCGAAGGGACAAGCTTTTCAGAACTCATGGACCAGATGCGCATGGAACTGGCCCGCTCGCTGATGGCAAATCCCAGACGGAGCCTCGCTGCGGTCGCCGAACATCTTGGCTTTTCGGGGGCCAGTGCCTTTTCGCACTGGTTCCAGCGCACCCATGGCTGCTCGCCACGCGCCTTCCGGCGCACCCTGTCCTGAGGACTGTTCAGCCCCCGCACGCTGGCGCGCCGCGTTCCAGCCTGCCGGCATCAATGGCCCCCGAGCCTTCCCGAGAGAAGCTCAGGCCCAGAATGCGCAGCGTCAATCAGGATGAGACTGGACCGAGAATGGGCGGAGAGAGCGCGGGCGCAGCCCGCGCCAACGACGGCCATTCTCGGGCGGAAGCTTTACTGCTTGAGGGTGCAGCCTCTGGCGGCCGTGAAGCGGCGGGGTAAGTCTCTGTTTCTCTTGCAAAGGGGGAACAGAGGTGCCCGGCCTCCACGTCACAGACCTCCAATTGAGGCTGTATATGACCTATCGAAAGACCCACGACGCGGCAGCTGCCGCGGCCAAAGCGGGCTTCAGCCGGGCGACGGCATTGCGGAGCGAGACCGATCCAAGGCTTCCCACCCAGAAGCAGGGACCCCGGGGCCGGCGACGCCCTGACCCTCTGGCTGAGGTATGGGACAGCGAGGTCGCAGCGATACTGACGGCGGCACCT